>NZ_JAWLID010000002.1:389712-810779 GCF_033042495.1 Vibrio sp. EA2
CAAGTAATCCAGAGGGTTCATTAACATGAAATTCAGCGAATCATGGCTTCGTGAGTGGGTAAACCCTGCGGTTACTACTGACGAGCTAACTCACCAAATTACAATGGCCGGCCTTGAGGTAGACGACGTTCTTCCTGTTGCAGGTTCATTTACTGGCGTTAAAGTTGGTCACGTTGTTGAATGTGGCCAACACCCAGATGCAGACAAACTACGCGTAACTAAAATCGATGTTGGCGAAGAAGAGCTTTTAGACATCGTTTGTGGCGCGCCTAACTGTCGTCAAGGCCTAAAAGTTGCGGTTGCAACGGTAGGCGCAGTGCTTCCTGGTGATTTCAAAATCAAGAAGGCAAAATTACGTGGTCAGCCATCTCACGGCATGCTTTGTTCATTCACTGAACTAGGCATCGACGTTGAATCAGACGGCATCATGGAGCTAGCAGAAGACGCAGTGATCGGTACCGACTTCCGCGAATTCCTGGGTCTAAACGACGTAACAGTAGACGTAGACTTAACAGCAAACCGCGCGGACTGTTTCAGTATCCGCGGTATGGCTCGTGAAGTTGGCGTACTTAACCGTGCTGACGTTACTGAGCCAGCAGTAGAAGCGGTTGCTGCTGC
Organism: Vibrio sp. EA2; assembly: GCF_033042495.1. Lineage (NCBI taxonomy): Bacteria > Pseudomonadati > Pseudomonadota > Gammaproteobacteria > Vibrionales > Vibrionaceae > Vibrio > Vibrio sp. EA2. The sequence goes on from NZ_JAWLID010000002.1 coordinate 390,331, forward strand.
AATCGAAGACACAGTTTCCATCAACGTTAAAGCGCCAGCAGCGTGTCCACGTTACATGGGTCGTATTGTTAAGAACGTAAACGTTCAAGCTGAAACACCACTTTGGATGCAAGAAAAACTGCGTCGTTGTGGTATCCGCTCTATCGACCCAGTGGTAGACATCACGAACTACGTACTGCTTGAGCAAGGCCAACCAATGCACGCGTTCGACCTGGCTAAGATCGAAGGCGGCATTGTTGTTCGTCTGGCTGAGCAAGGTGAGAAGCTAACACTTCTTGACGGTAACGAAGCAGAACTAAACGCAGACACTCTAGTTGTCGCGGACCACAACAAAGCACTAGCTATCGCTGGTATCTTTGGTGGTGAAGACTCTGGTGTAACATCAGAAACTAAAGACGTTCTACTTGAGTGTGCTTTCTTTGCACCTGACCACATCCGCGGTCGCGCTCGTAGCTACGGTCTACACACAGATTCTTCTATGCGCTTTGAGCGTGGTGTGGATTACGCACTGCAAGTAAGCTCAATGGAGCGTGCAACTCAGCTTCTTGTTGAGATTTGTGGCGGTGAAGTTGCGCCTGTTGTTTCAGTAGAATCTGAAGCTGACCTACCTAAGCCAAACAAAGTTGCGCTACGTCGCACTAAGCTGGACAACCTACTGGGTCACCACATTGCAGATAGCGATGTTGTAGAAATCCTGGAGCGTCTTGGTTTGACAGTAGAAGCTACAGAAGAAGGCTGGGTTGCAGTAGCACCAACATGGCGTTTCGATATCGCTATCGAGCAGGATCTGATTGAAGAAGTGGGTCGTATCTACGGCTACAACAACATTCCTAATCAGCATCCAGCAGCAGCGCTTAAGATGCACAACCACGTTGAAGCGGATCTTCCACTTAAACGCGTTCGTGACCTTCTTGTTGACCGTGGTTACCACGAAGCGATCACTTACAGCTTCGTTGAGCCTGAGCAACAAAGTCTGATTGTACCGGGTGTTGAGCCACTAGTGCTTCCAAACCCAATCTCAGCAGACATGTCAGCAATGCGTCTTGGTCTTATCCAAGGTCTGTTGAACACGGTTGTTCACAACCAGAAGCGTCAGCAGCCACGCGTTCGTCTATTCGAATATGGCCTGCGTTTCATCCCATGTGAATCTGCTGAAAACGGTATGCGCCAAGAGCCAATGCTAGCAGGTGTTATCGCTGGTACTCGTGGTGAAGAGCACTGGGATATCGAAACAAACACGGTTGACTTCTTCGATCTTAAAGGTGATCTGGAAGCGATCCTTGAGCTATCTGCGAACGAAAAAGCGTACTCTTTCGCAGCAGTGAAGCACCCAGCACTTCACCCAGGTCAGTCTGCGGCAATCATCGTAGATGGCAAAGAAGTCGGTGTAATCGGTACGGTTCACCCAGAGCTTGAGCGTAAGTTTGGTCTAAATGGCCGTACTATCGTATTTGAAATCGAATGGTCTGCAATCAACTCGAAAGTGATTCCAGAAGCGGTTCAGCTTTCTAAGTTCCCATCAAACCGTCGCGATATCGCGGTAGTGGTTGATGACGCCATTGCATCCGGTGACATTGTTAATGCTTGTCTAGAGCAGGGCGGCGAGTTCCTGAAAGATGCGAAGCTATTCGACGTGTACGTAGGTAAAGGCGTTGAAGAAGGCAAGAAGAGCCTTGCAATCGCGCTGACTCTACAATCTGTAGAGCGAACGTTAGAAGATGCAGACATCGCGGGTGCGGTAGATGCTATCGTTGCTCACGTATCTGAGAAGTTTGGTGCGACTCTGCGCGACTAAGCGTATCGTGATACTTCGCTAACAAGAAAGTCTAAAAACCCTACCAACTTGGCAGGGTTTTTTTATACTTGAAGTCAAAGAACTGACAATCATGGAACACGAACTAAAGGGAACGTTCCAATTTTTAAGCGAAATAGTCGGCGTTAATTGGGTTGGATGGAAGACTAAATCGCTTTAAAACTAGATCTACCTCAACTATGAGTGCTTGAAAGTTTGGACAAACTAGGAAACTAACCAGCGCTATGGTATTTTGCAATCGTTCCCAATTTTTAAATGTTTAGGTAAACTGATGTCCATAACACCAATTCTTTCTCTTTGTGGAGGTATTGAAAATATCTCTCGTACACTGCTTACAAAAAAAGATCTTATGATAGAAGTCCGGGATATTGATTTGGTCCAGGACTCTGCTCTGATCGAAAATCGGGAAGAGGTTCAGGGGGAGACTCAGTTAATATTCTCCCGTCCAACTGGATTAAGCACTGAAGCGTTACTCGAAGTGGGAGAGGCTATTTCTGCACAGCAATCTAAACATTTTTCTGCTTTACAAGAACCCGTTGAGTGCGAATATCGTCCGTCTTGGCATATCTCCCCACCTCAGGGTTTACTTAACGACCCAAATGGGTTTATTTATCATAATGGTGAGTACCACCTTTTTTATCAGTGGTACCCATACAGTTGTGAACACAAAGATAAACACTGGGTGCACTTAACCAGCCAGGATATGGTTAATTGGAAGTGGCACTCGGTTGCTTTGACGCCTTCTCTTTGGTGTGACAGCCACGGTGTATTCTCTGGGCATGCGCTGAGCCAGGGTGAAGAGTTGATGTTGTTTTACACGGGTAACACTCGTATAGGGCAAGAGCGAGACCGTCAAACGACTCAGTGTTTAGCGACTTCCCGTGATGGTGTGAACTTTACCAAATATGGTCCTGTCATTGATTCGTTACCGCCACATGTCACCCCTCATATTCGAGACCCTAAAGTTGTTCGTCATAATGGCACGTGGCTTATGTTGCTGGGCGCACAAACGGAAGAGTTAAAAGGACGACTGGCCATTTACCAGTCAGACGATTTATATCAATGGCACTTTAACGGACTGTATGGTGAAGAGTTAGGCGATTTTGGATACATGTGGGAATGTCCGGACCTGTTTACTCTGGATGAACAAATGTTTGTGGTGATTGGGCCGCAAGGCATACCATCTTTTTCCGCACACAACACCATTCCTCATCACAACGGCATTGTGAAAGCCAATTGGGTTGAAGGCAATGGGCTGAAAATGGGTGAGTTTCAACACTTAGACTTTGGCTTCGATTTTTACGCCCCCCAAAGTATGCAAACACCAGATGGTAGGCGAGTGATGTGCGGCTGGATGGGCCTGCCTGATGAAGTTGACCAGCCAAGCACGGGTAATGGCTGGGTGCACCAACTTACCGCAATGAGAGAGCTGACGTATCGGGATGGCACCCTATACCAATGGCCTATTGCTGAGATGGAATCTCTGATTGAGTCTTCTTCTGAGATCAACCTTGATGCAAATGGGCTGAATGTTGGTACTAAGTCCTTTGATTTAACGGTTACGTTAGAGTGGGGCGATGAACTTAATCTGTTTGAGAACTCGACGCAGAAGATCGTATTACGAGCAGAAGAAAGAAATCGCTGTTTAATCATGGACCGTTCTCAAACGTTGAATCGAGCACAAGATACTATTCGTGAGTTGCCACTAGATAGTGAACGCATTGAATTACGTATTCTCGCTGACACCTCTTCGTTAGAAGTATTTGTAAACGGTGGTTCTGCGGTGATGACATCACGAGTGTTCACCGATCAAAATGCAACCAGAATATCGCTCCAAGGCCAGGCAGCTGAGGCTACATTACACCGGCTCAGAGTAGCGAAAGCGCCATTTCAGCAACGATAAAACCCACTTAAAAAATATCCCCGCTATATGCGGGGATTTTGCATTCTGGATGGATATTAAATGTAATTGAGTAGGGCTTGCTGAGTCGGCAAGGCCGTCATTGCCCCTTTTTGAGTTGTGGCGAGCGCACCACACCCATTTGCCCAGTTTACTGCGGCGTGAATGGTTTCTTTATTTGCCCAGTCTGATTGTTGCGCCAGTTTCGCCAGTAAACCACCGACAAATGCGTCACCTGCGCCAGTTGTATCTACAGGTTTCACCGCTTGACCTGCAATCAATTCTTGCTCCCCTTCAAATACCGTTAGTGCGCCTTTTGCTCCTTGAGTGATCAAGACGAGCGTATTATTGAAATGCTTAATCGCGTCTAAGCCTTGTTCTAAAGAGTCCGTATCGGTTAAGAAAAGCAGCTCGTCGTCTGAAAACTTAACGACATCTGCCAGTTCTACTGCCTGGCGCACGACAGGTTTAAGTTGCTCTGGCTCTGCCCATACCTCTTCCCGAAGGTTAGGATCAAAGCTAACAAAGCCACCTGCTTGTTTAATGTCTCGCATTGCTTTTAGTGTACTGCTTCGGCTTGGCTCATTCGCTAGCGCTATCGAACATACATGCAGCCAGTCTCCCTTTAAAAAGGAAGGGATATCGGTAGGAAGCAAGAACTGATCGGCACTTGGTTTGACCATAAAGGTAAAGCTGCGTTCACCTGAGTCATCCAAGTCAACAATAACGGTCGATGTGCGTTGAGCCTCATCAAGCAGCATAAAATCTGTATTCACTGCTTCCTGATCCAGGGTTTCTTTCATAAAGCGACCCAACGGATCGAGCCCGACACGGCCAAAAAATGCGCTGTTGCCACCCAAACGAGCGATTGCTACTGCTACATTGGCAGGCGCGCCACCAGGACATTTCAAATACGTGGAATCGGAATCCGGAATCAAGTCAACGACCGCATCACCAGTCACCCAAATTGTGCTCATAACTTATACCTTAAAACTGCTTAGATTGACTGAGAGTATTTTTAGCTAAAACGATTTAGCTAATCAATAGAAATAACCTTATCAGAAGCAGAAATACCGCTGATTGTGATCTACGCCATAGGAAGGGATTACTCACTGACATCCATGAGGTCAAAAGGGATGGCTTTCAACGCTTTCATCGGTATGATGGCGTCCGATGTTGTAAACCTGTTCACGAGATAAATTAACCGAAGTAACGACTGGATATGTTTAGCGCTACGTACGTTATTGCTGGTGTTTTGGGTTAATCACAAGTCACTCATCACGGAAGGGTTAGGTGAAAAAGAAAAAACTGAAGTTGGCAGATATTGCTGAGCTTGCTGGCGTCTCTAAATCCACAGTTAGCTTTGTCCTCAATGGTCACGCAAAGAAACATCGTATTAATGAGGAAACGGTAAAACGCGTCCAGGCTGTGGTCGATGAGCACAATTATGCGCCAAGCTTATACGCTCGTGCGCTAAAGGCAAACCGTACCTATACGCTAGGACTGGTGATTCCTGATTTAGCCAACATGGGCTTTGCTACCACTGCAAAATTGTTGGAGAAGTTAGCACGTAGCCATGGTTACCAGCTTTTGATTGCCTCTTCAGAAGATGATCCAGAACAAGAACAAGCGGCAGTGAAGAGCCTGTTGGAGCGGCAAGTGGATGTACTCATGGTCGCGACGGCGATGACTGAAGACGCATTTTATCTGGAAGTCACCCAACAGACCCCAGTCATTCTGTTTGACCGTATTTTTGAGTCCACTTCGTTAACCACAATCAAAACGGACGCTTTTAGTGCAACGCAACAGGTTGTCGAAAAACTTTGCCAACAAGCTAGTGAGTGCGCGTATTTGGGTGGGCAATTAGAGCTTTCACCGAGTAAAGACCGGTACTCTGGTTATCAGGCTGCTTTGCTGGCAGCGGACGTAGAGCTAGATCAAAAGCTAGTGAAGCATAAGAATTATCAGCCAGAGTCTGGATATGTCATGATACAGGAAGTTCACCAAGAGATTAGCCGCCTGCCGACACGAATATTTGTTGCCTCTTATTCCATTCTGGAAGGTGTTTTACGTTATCTGACGGAACATAGGTTGCTGAATGAGAATATAAAAATAGCCACCTTTGATAACTCTGCTATTTTAGATTGCTTGCCGATAAAAATTGACTCAATAGAGCAGGACTGTGAACTTATCGCGCAAACCTTATTTGAGCAAGTCACAGCGCTGGTTGATTCACCAGATCGCGAAGCACAGCATCTGACGCTTCCCGCAAAATTACATTATCGTTAGGGTTACACTCCGGTATTAAGAGAGCGATAAAGTGTAAGTGAGCAGGATAGGTAGGGTTAATATGCTAAAAAAGTTGCCAAATAACACCATCGAAGCCACATTCATCGGCTCTATGTTCAGTCGCTCTGCAAATAAATAGTTCATCACTGCAGGCGGTAGCATGGTGAAAAGTACCATCATTTGTAACTGCATGGTTGGCAGAGGGATAAACCAGTAGATTAAAGCGAAAGCGACTGCACCTGTCGTAAGCGATTGTACCGTACATATTACGCCAACTTTGAGACCATCCAGACGTAAGTTACACATCTGTGCGCCCAGTGAAAGCAGCATAACTGGCACCGCAGCCTGACCTAATAGCGCTGTAGCCTCATATAGGGGGGCCCAAGCCCCGACCCCTGATAAGTTAAGGCCTAAAGCAAGTAAAGCTGATGAAAATACAGGCATTTTTATGATCTGTTTAAGCGGATTGCCATTACTTAATAGCATCATTCCCACACTTATATGTAGACAAGCCGATACCACAAACAGTAACACCGCCGAAGAAAGGGCAATATCACCAAATGTATAAGTAAACAGAGGTATGGCGAGATTACCGCTGTTACGAAACATGTGCGGCGGTGCCCATGCTTTAAAGGTCAGCCCACTTATTTTACAGATCGGTATCATCAGTATCCCTGGGACCAAGACCGCAATAACAGCGGCGAAAAGTAGGGGACCTTGAGCATCGTCCAGTGGCATGCTAACCAGAGAAGAGAACACTAGCGCTGGAGTAAAGACATCAATGTTGATTCGATTGATTGGGCGGAAATCTGGCTTAATATGTCGGCCGACTAAATAGCCGACGCCGACAAGAGCAAATACAGGAAAAAGAATATTGATGACTTGATTAATCATGACCGTACTTTAAATAATGGTAAGAATTGTGATGATTTCGTTATGAAGTGAATCTAGGTTCACACTATCAACCTTTGGTTCGTGAGTCATTGTAAAACGGTGAGAATCTTGGGTTGAATCAAGCTTTATGGAAGGAAAACAGTGGTCAGTGGTCTTACTACTTCATAGGGCATTTATGTACCTAGTTACTTACAAATAACTGAAATAACGACAAGTTTTATGTCAGATGTTTGTAAAATAGCCTATACCTGACAAATTTATAAAATGGTTTATTATATCGAATTTATAACTAAAACTAGTTTAATTGACTGTGTGAGTTTTGTATTTAAGAACTCTCTAAATAAAAAATGTCAAAATGTTGGTGTTTAACAATAAATTACATCCCTATAATCCATTTATTCGTAAAGAAAAAAGTTGGCGAAAATCATAAGCTTGTCATACACTTCCTGATGTAACCCCGATATGTTGTTGAATTGGTAGGGTAAAACTGCTCTGGCGCTACACGTAGGGTAGCATTGTTTAACATAGCTTTGAGGAAAGTTTTATGGCGCTCACAAAAGCCGAATTGGCAGAAAACCTGTTTGATAAATTGGGATTTAGTAAACGGGACGCCAAGGAAACGGTGGAAGTGTTCTTTGAAGAAATTCGCAAGGCACTAGAAAGTGGCGAACAGGTAAAACTGTCAGGTTTTGGAAATTTTGATCTTCGAGACAAAAATGAACGACCTGGTCGTAACCCGAAAACTGGTGAAGACATTCCAATTACTGCTCGACGTGTAGTGACTTTCCGTCCGGGTCAGAAGTTGAAAGCTCGCGTAGAAAATCTCAAAAAAGAACAGTAAACAAACCCAATAGATCACGCTTGCTCGTGATCTTTTGTTGTGCGTGCATTTTAGTGTAGACACGCAAAAGAAAACCACCGCATTGCGGTGGTTTATTATTTTCTAATTATGCTGCTTCTAAGTGTGTGGTCAAATACGGCTGCCATGCACGCTGGTACAAGTTCTTCGCTTGACTGCGCATATTTCTAATCGCCGCCATTTCAAATTCAGTCTGCGGGCGTTTTTCTGCCATTGCCTGACGTTCAAGTTTTTGGATTCTTTCATAAAGGTCATGCTCAGGGCCATTCTTTACATCTGCAATGGCTTTCAAGTGTAGCTGGACTTCTGCGACAAGGTTGGTTTTTGGTAAACGAACCAGTAAGTTCAAATCTCGGTAACCCGATGGACCCGGCTTTTTAAATCGGTTTTTCACTTTAACAATCGTCGTTTCGCGCTCTAGTGTTTCGTAGATTGAGACCAAACTTGCCACATCTTCCGCAACAATGGTCGCACGTGCCAGATCCGTGATGCGTTCAACCTGACCATCGAGTTCGTGAGCGATTTTCTCTTCTGCTCGTTGTTTGGATTTTACGCCAGCAAAGTAAGGCTGGGCGTCGTTAAGAAGGGCGGTACTTTTACAGATGGTCTCAAGTTCGAATTGAGCTTGGTGTGCTTTGGTGTAAAGGATATCAAAATCAGCGTATGGCTGAGTTGGGTTTGAGTCGATGGAGCGGATACCATATAAGCCGCTTAGGCTGTGTTTGAATAGTTTTGAGCAAACCTCGTTTTGACTTGCTGAACGATTCTGTTCACTACTGATTGGCGCAATAGGCATCGCGGCGAATGCTGGTGCCCGGCTTAGTACCAAAAGCATCAATGCTGTTGTACGTAAAAATAAGCTCATTCACTCTCCTTAACTTGCTTGCACTTAGAAAATGGGAACTAAAAAGTCGCTAAGATTTGCAAATTAGGTTGTTACTAATAAATGGGGATCTTTTGAAACATTCCAAGGTTAACTCTTATGTTTGTAGTGGAATTATGCGTTAGATCACGATTTATATTTTCATTATTCTGTTAATTAAACGTCAGTATCCTTCTTCAGAGAGTAAATGCATCGTAGCATTTGGGGATTAACGAAAGATGAACGGCATAGACAAATTCGAAAAAATCATTAGTCTTACTCCACAAAATGAAAATCAGCCGACAAGTAGAAAATAAAATGAGAGACCCAGAGTTTTGGCACAATAAGTGGGCCAGCAACAAAATCGGATTCCATCTGGAAGATGTCAATCCATTATTGACTCAGCATTGGCACCATACCAATCCTAAGCGTGAAGACACCGTATTGGTTCCACTTTGTGGTAAGTCGGAAGACCTTGCATGGTTGGCGACCAAACATGATGAAGTTATTGGTGTTGAATTAAGTCAAATTGCGGTACGTGCTTTCTTTGCTGAGCATTTTTATACCCCAATGGTCACGCCGATAAACGGAATGCATGAGCTGTATCAGTTTGATGAACTCTCTATTTACACAGGTGACTTTTTTACCGCACCGGTTTCTCAAGTCGATATCGTCTACGACCGAGCGGCTTTGGTTGCATTGCCACAAGAGATGCGAGAAGAGTACGCAGAGCGTTTAAAACAGCTTCTTAAGCCGGGTGGTCGTATTCTGCTTGTGACACTGGATTACTCTCAGCAAGAGAAGGCGGGTCCTCCATTTAGCGTACCGGTTAACGAGATTGAACAGTTGTTCGATGGTTACAAAGTGACTTGTCTCAACGTGGATGAAGCGGATGATGATCACCCAAAAATTGCGAAGCAGGGACTGAGCCGTTTCTCTGAAGAAGTGTACTTGATTGAAGCGCCTTAGATATTGATGTTAGGGCAATTGCGCAGCGCTGTTTTAGCTAATGCTAATCGCTTAACGGCCATAATCGGGTCATTCCAGCGAGCCATAGCGAGACTAGGAATCTATTATCAGCAAGCTAAAACAATATAGGAATAATTTTGGTGACAGAGTGCTCGGATAGAAGATTCTGAATCACGCTCCTTCGTCGCTGTCCAGAATGACGGATGATAATACCGTTCGCTGTTAAACGAACGGTATTAAGCTGATATAGCTGCGCTATTTGTTATGTCAGAACGTCAGAATGAACTTAGTAAATGATATTTACTTTCGATGCACTTTCTACCGCATCTTGAACGGATTCTTCTATACTGTTTCGGCGAGTCATAACCACGCCTAAACGACGACGACCGTCGATTTCTGGTTTGCCAAACAGACGAACTTGCGTTTGTGGCTGTGCCAGAGCTTCAGACAGGTTTTCAAAACGAATGTTTGTAGAAGTTCCCTGACCAAGAATAACGGCTGATGCAGAAGGACCGTATTGAACAATGTTGTTGATTGGCATGCCGGTAAACGCACGAACGTGAAGTGCAAACTCAGACATTTCCTGAGAGATCAGGGTAACCAATCCCGTGTCATGTGGGCGAGGAGAGACCTCGTTGAAGATCACAGTGTCGCCTTTCACAAACAACTCAACACCAAAAATACCGTAGCCGCCTAAAGCATTGACGACTTTTTCCGCTGCGTACTGTGCTGCTTTTACTGCGTTTTCTGACATTGCTTGAGGCTGCCAAGACTCGCGGTAGTCACCATCTTCCTGGCGGTGGCCAATTGGTGCACAGAAGTGTACGCCATCCACAGCGCGAACAGTAAGCAAAGTGATCTCGTAATCAAAATCAATAAAGCCTTCAACAATCACGCGACCAGCGCCTGTACGACCGCCTTCTTGCGCGTAGTTCCACGCTTTTTCAATGTCAGCTTCTGTTTTGATGACACTCTGGCCTTTACCAGATGAGCTCATCACTGGTTTAACCACACAAGGGATACCCGTAAACTCGACTGCGGCTTTAAAGTCATCGTAGTTGTCTGCGAATTGGTAAGGGGAAGTTGTCAGTTGAAGCTCTTCTGCGGCTAAACGACGAATACCTTCACGGTTCATTGTAAGCTTAGTTGCCTTAGCCGTTGGAACGACATTCAGACCTTTCGCTTCAAGCTCTACTAGCTTATCGGTCGCAATAGCTTCAATTTCAGGAACAACGTAAGCCGGTTGCTCTTTATTGATGATTTCTTCTAATGCTTGACCATCCAGCATATCAAGCACGTAGCTGCGGTGAGCGACTTGCATGGCTGGTGCATTCGCATAACGGTCACAAGCGATGACTTCCAGACCCAGACGTTGACATTCAATCGCGACTTCTTTACCAAGTTCGCCAGAGCCTAAAAGTAACACACGAGTAGCATTTGCGCTGGTTGCAGTACCGAACATATCGTTCCCTTACAAAATAAAGTGATGAGACAGAATTTGCAGGGGATCATACTGAATTTTTATCTTAAAGCAAACGTTTGCGTAGGGTTTTTTAGTAATAAAAAAGCTCTACATTTTGTAGAGCTTTCATCGACATCATTATGTGATTACACGTTAACGAAACTTAGTGGAATGTCGGGATTCAACGCTTCTAACGTTGACTGAGTATCAGCAAGATGACTGATTTTACCTTCTGAATTCTCCACTAACGCTGCCGCTTTGATGTTATCAAAGGTTCCACCTGCCAGTAACACCTGAATCAAAGCAACTTGAAGAGGAGGAAGGCTCGGGTTAAACGCCGCATTCTCAGCGTAAGCACCTTGGAAAACGCGTCCATCAGCAAGCTCTAACGCCAAACCGCTCAGATTATTGGTGTAAGGGGCATGGCTCATGTTCATTGCATCGACGGCTTTTTGAATCAGCACATCGTTATCTTCACATTCGAACTGATGCTTAACTTCAGCCATTAGGCCAGATTTGATACCCAAATCGGCGGGTCCAAATGCTTCGGGTAGATATTCATGTAGCGATTTTTCTTCACGCTCTGGCAATTGGACTTTTAGCTCTTTCGCTGTAGACAGCTCGTTCATAAACTGACGACAGTGACCACAAGGGCTAAAGTTAATCGTGATGTCTTTAACACCGCGTTCACCCTTCATCCAGGCGTGACTGATTGCAGATTGTTCTGCGTGAACAGTTTGACCAAGCTGAACACCAAGGAACTCCATGTTTGCGCCGAAGTAGAGACGGCCAGAAAGCCCGCGAACAATGGCACCAACATAAAACTCAGAAATAGGCGCGTAAGAATAAGCCGCGGCAAAAGGAAGCAGAGCAACACGCAGCGCTTTGTCAGATAGAGCGGTAGCAGACAGTAACTGCTCAAACTGCTGTGCTGAAAGAGTAGCATCAAAATCGTCGGCTAAGACGATAGGAGCAAGTTGGTTTGAAAGTGCTTCAGGTGCGCTTGCTAGCGCTTGTTCAATGCGACTTTTCATGTTGAATCCTTGTTATTGCATGGACAGTTATTCTATGTAAAGTGGGAAAATGTTCTGTGCTTTAGATCACGCAAAATAATGCAATTGTAATTAACGTTACATAGTTAGAGTGAAGTCACACATGTATTCGATTGCACAGGCGCTGAATGTTACGTCGATCTCTTAAATATATTAACTCATACACATATCACAAGTGATGAGGCATTGAGTGTCGCTCCCATTACATTTCTAAGAGGTCAGGTTGCGAACGGATTTCAATCTGTAGAGGTAGAATAGGAGAGAGAATCGGGGAAAGACCTGCCCAGATGATAGGCAGGCCAAAACCGTTGCTTATTGATACAGCCAGACAGTCAGAGCAAAAAAGCTCGGAGCCAGAACCGACGTAATAATGCCGCAAAGTACTAACGCCAAAGACGAGAACGCCGCGTCTGCTGGTTGTTTCTCGACACACGTCGCAGTCCCCAGTGCGTGGGACACCGTACCCATGGTTAAACCTCGGGCAATAGGATGCTTAATCCCAATCAGGTTGTAGATAGGGTAAGCCACAATCGCACCCAACAAGCCAACCAGAAGTACCAAAATCGCCGCAACAGCCGCTTCACCACCAAGGTGGCTGGAGATTTCCATCGCAATAGGGGTGGTCACTGATTTACCAACCAAGCTCGCGATCAAACTCAACTCGGTGTGAAAAGCGACGGCTATTAAAGTCGCGGTCGTCATCGACATCACACTGCCGAGAACACAAGCCAAGGTAATGATGCGCCAGTTTGCTCTGATTTGAGGAAGCTGCTCATATAGCGGGTAAGCTAGTGCCACAACGGCAGGTTGTAGCAGGAAACTAAACACTTCGTTGTCGGCATAGTAAGTGTCAAAAGGCACGTTCAGGTAGGTCAACAAGGGGATGATGACCGCAATAGAGATAAGCAGTGGGTTAACAATTGGGTGATTCGCTTTAATCGCGATCTTACGAGCAATAAGGAAAACAACAATAGTGAGTAAAATCCACATATTAGTGTTTCTCCTTTAGCAGGTAATCCAGCAGCCATGCGAGACTTACCAGCACAATCAATGTGCCGCCGACCGCACTTGCAAGAATGGGAAGTGCATTGGCAAAAAGCATGTCGAAATGATCCATCAGGCCAACACTAACTGGAACGAATAACAAGATCATGTAGCGAATAAACAGCGTTGCGCCAGTTTTTACCCACTCTACTTTGACAATCCCGGTTGCCATAGCGAGGAATAACAGGATCATACCGATAACACTCCCTGGAACAGAAGTGTCTGTAAACCTTTGAATAGTCACTCCGATCCCAAGTGCTCCCATAATGAGACAGAGGGAAACGAGCAATTGAGTCAGTTGTAATAATCGATCTTTTATCATTTGGGCAGCATATAAAAACGACAAGTGCACCTGACGGTGCCCTTGATTAAGTAACAAATTAAGAGGCTAGCGTCTCTACGTAACGATAAACGGATTTTAATAGTGCGATTTTCTTTTCGTCACTTTCATGTTCGTGAACTAAGTTTTCTAAATTCAGCATATACTCTTCGATTTGGTTTTCAAACACTTCGCGGCAGTGAAGTGCCCAACGTCTTTGTTCCTGTTCATCGAGCGTAGCTGGGAAATTACGCGCACGGTAACGGAACAACAGGGGTTTTATGCGTTTGTCATCGAACTCAATATCAAGCGCCGCCAGGTTGTTCGGGTCGGTCTCGCGAATAATATCCATCGCTGCGCGATCCGCCGGAGAGAAAAAGCCATCGTACAGTTGAGTATCCACATCATCACTTTTTTCAAATGTGCGCTCAACAGAAAACAGGCTGATCAGCTTTTCACGGATCTCTGGGTGCTGACGCAACAGAGCCAGATTGTTCAAGCATTGTTGACGCTCAATGCCGATAGACTCCGCGTTTTCAGCCGTCAGTGTTTTCGCTGGTGCCAGAATAGGGCACTTATTCAAGTGAACAAGTTTAACTGGTACAGGCAGTAAATCACCGAGGTCTTCTCGCTTGGTGTACAACCTTTCGTGCAGCTCTTCCGCAGACAGCTCTAGGATTGGTTGCGGATCTTTGGCTAAATCAATCGTGATAACCGCGTTGTTGTTCGTTGGATGCCAGGCAACAGGCACAATCCAGCTTGTGTACTGACACTCGCGTCCTAACATGCCAGAAACGTGCATCAAAGGCGTCATATTGACGATATCAACCAATTCATTCAGCTTACGCTTTTGACGCATTGAGAAGAAGTAATCAAACAATTTAGGCTGAGCGGCTTTAACTTTCTTCGCCATCTCGATCGTTGCGATAACGTCAGCCATGGCATCGTGTGCATTGCTGTGTTCAATACCGTTGGCAACAGACAGGTGCTCGAGTTTGAAGCTAGGAAAGCCTTCTTCATTTTCTGGCCACTCAACGCCTTCTGGTCGAAGGGCATGACAAGCGCGCAGCACATCAAGTAAATCCCAGCGCGAATTGCCGTTCTGCCAACTCCACGCATATGGGTCAATAAAGTTGCGGTAACAGGTGTAACGCGTCACTTCATCATCAAAACGAATACTGTTGTAACCCAAACTGGTGGTATTGGGTTTGGATAACTCGGCATGAATTTTGGCAATAAACTCAGGCTCAGGCAGACCTTCCTGCACCGCCTTTTGTGGGGTAATCCCAGTAATTAAAGCAGCTTCAGGAGAAGGAAGGTAATCAGCAGGTGGCTGGCAATACATAACTAAAGGCTCGCCGATGATATTGAAATTTTCATCTGTGCGAACACCAGCGAATTGACTCGGACGATCTTTTGCAGGGTTTGTTCCCCAAGTTTCGTAGTCAAAGAAGAAAAAAGTGGGCTGATTATCTTGGTGCATTCTGCTTACCGTTTACGGAACCGATAAGAGTATTAGACCATTCAATGCCTTAACTCGCAACGAAAGATGCAAGGTAAAGTTGTGAATATGAAAAAGCCGATAGGAGAGTGTCAGCTTGATTTTTAGTAACTGCTTTAGGAGCCATTTAGAGCCTGACGAAAAAATGCGTGGGCATGAGCTGCTTTCAAGTCGAGTGTTTATCCAGTGACTATAATTTCTAGATTTATAACTTTAATTTAAAGGTTTAGGTGACATGAATGACTGATGATAAAAAATCAGGGAAGGAAAAGTTAGCACAACGAAAGAGCTTTATTATCATCGGAATTGTTCACCTGTGTCTTAGCTTAATAATTGTCTACCCAGATGCAAAAAACGTTGAAGATGCGTTAGGCGGATTACTGATTCTCTCAGGGATAACCGTATTTTCCGCGTTGATGCATGCGCTAGCTCCTTCAGGCACCAGCCTGTCAATCATGTCTAGAGCCATTTTCCAGTCTTATACAACGTTGAGCTTAGTTCTCATTTTACCATTTTCTCTTATTGTGCTTTTCAATGGTCCACTAGGTTCCGGTTTTATTGTTTTCATCACTCTGATGCCAATAGCGTTAATTTCCCTACTCGTCGGCATTTTCGCAAAGAGTTAATAAGGACAAGTAGGTACAGTTTACTGGCGAAAACCCACGTTTTTAGATACCAATTTGTTCACAACTCGGCACTATGTCGCACGTTATCCTAAAAATGCACATGAACGAGCTGGTGGGGGGATGCTATCGCTGGATTTTGTGTTTACGGTGGTATGGTTGGGGTTCGTGGTAGCGTTGCTCACTACTTAACAAGGCGTATGTTATGTACTTGCCACTCAATAATTCATAAACTGGCTGAACTTAGCTAGATTTGAGGTCGTTATGGCATTTTCTGAATTCGAACAAAAACGCTACGAGAAAATTATTGGTTCATATATAGAAACCCGTCGTCCAGAGCCAAAAATAAGAACGAGGCTGGATATAAGCTATCGGGTTTCGGGTCAGAGCGTGGAAGTTTTTGAAGTGAGACCAAATTGGAAAGATTCATCGGTCATTAATGAGCATCCAATTGCAAAGGCCACTTATGTCAAAACCACAAATAACTGGAAAATCTATTGGATGAAATCTGATTTAAAGTGGCATGAGTATGAGCCTGATTTTGTCGTCAACACACTGGAACAGTTTATCAATGTCCTCGACACAGACGAGTTTGGTAGCTTTTGGGGTTAGTTTAGAACGTACATATCAAACGTTTAAGGCGGCTTCACAACGCTTGGTGATTTGCTAATTAGTTCTGGGAAGTTCCGGCTCTTGCGCTAAGCGATGATAGTGGCGTGTTTCTTATTAAATAAATCCGTTACCTGAACTCGCAACGTAAATTTTAAATACAAAAAAGCCGATGGTTGGTTACCCATCGGCTTATTTATTTTTACTGAACGGCTTTTAGCGCAGTTGGCCGATTAGGCTTTTGCCTCTTCTGGCTTTGCGTCAGCTTCAGTATGAGTAGATTTCAACAGGCGGCTAGTGATGGTACCTGCCGTCATTGAACCTGAAACGTTAAGTGCAGTACGCGCCATATCGATGAGTGGTTCGATAGAGATAAGCAGTGCAGCGATAGTTACTGGCAAGCCCATAGCAGGAAGCACGATTAGCGCAGCAAAGGTTGCGCCGCCGCCAACGCCCGCGATACCGAACGAGCTGATCGTGATAATCGCAATCAGTGACAGGATAAAGTTGAACTCTAGTGGGTTAATACCCATTGTTGGCGCAACCATTACCGCAAGCATTGCTGGGTAAATACCTGCACAACCATTTTGACCAATCGTTGCACCAAATGATGCTGAAAGGTTAGCAATCGCTGGTGGCACGTTTAACTTAGTGATTTGCGCTTCTACGTTCAGAGGAATCGTTGCCGCTGAGCTACGTGAAGTAAAGGCAAACGTCAGTACCGGCCAAATTTTCTTGAAGTATTCTGCTGGGCTAACGCCAACAAAAGAAACAAGGATACCGTGCACAACAAACATCAATGCAATCGCAACGTATGACGCAACGATGAAGCCAAGCAGATTCAGAATGTCCGCTGCACTTGATGTCGCAACCACTTTGGTCATCAATGCCGCGATGCCGTATGGGGTTAGCGCCATGATCATCTTAACTAAGCGCATTACGATAGACTGCGCCGCTTCAACGAAAGTGCGAATCGGTGATTCCAATTCTGCTTTTTCGGCCATTACTTTGCGTGCTGCAATACCCGTTAGAACACCGAAGATAACAACCGCGATAATAGACGTAGAACGTGCGCCTGTTAGGTCTGCAAATGGGTTAGTTGGAATAAAGCTAACCAGCATTTGTGGAATGGTCAGATCGCTTACCGAACCAGCACGGCTTTCCAATACCGCTATGCGAGCCGTCTCGCGAGCACCTTCTGTCAGGCCTTCTGCCGACAGGCCAAACGCTGATGTGACGAAAATACCAATTAATGCTGAGATCGCTGTGGTGATAAGCAGGACTGAAATTGTCAGACCAGAAATCTTACCCAGTGAGCCGCCTTTTTCCAGCTTCACAACTGCTGAGATCATCGATACCAACACAAGTGGCATGATCACCATTTTCAGCAGGCCAACATAGCCACTACCAACGATAGCAACCCAAGAAAGGGTTTCAGAAATGACGTTGCTGCCTTCACCATGGATCAGTTGAAGGGCAAGGCCAAAAAGTGAACCAGTGACAAGGCCAATTAAAACGAGACGAGAAAGGGTGTTTTGTTTCTGTTGCTGGTTAAAAAGAAAGAATAATATGCCCACAAAGACTGCTAGAGAGGCAATTACTGCAAAATTCATACTCTTACCTTAGTTCTCAGTTCAATATGCTGAGTGTTGTATACGAGGTGATAAAGGGGGCAGTAAGATAGCTTTCAATATATAACTTTTAAAATGATTAACGGGTATTAGATATATCCAAATAGAATATGCTGGAATGTTTTCTAATGAACAACAATCTGCTTGGTTCTCTTATATTGTTGGTGTATTTAGTCGTAATGTTTCAGCAAATCGAGCATTTCTCTGCGTTGCAAATAAGTTATTGAGTCTTCTTGATAGCTGAAAATCTGATAAATCATAGCCTTGGCGACCACTTCCGCATCGATTGGAATAAAGTTAGAGAGTTTCCCCAACATGAACGGACGAATCACTCTAAAAATCCATTGAACGATTTTCTCGTCTTTTCTTGGTTTTGTGCGCTGACCAACAAGCGGACCTGGACGGACGAAGACCACTTCTTCAAATCCCATTTCTTCGATGTTGGCTTCCATCTGACCTTTGCAAGCCAAGTAATGCGAAGGGGATTTACTGTTCGCGCCAAGGCTAGAAACCACAGCGATTCGTTTCACGCCGATCATTTTCATTTGCCTGGCAACGTTTGTCACCAGGTCTACATCAACCTTGCGCAAGTTCTCTTTGCTGCCAGCTTGCTTGAGCGTCGTTCCTAAACAGATAAAGCCGATTTCTGGCGTCAGGTGTTGCTCATCCCAATTTAGGATAGAAAGATCAGCATCTATCATCGGAACGATTTTTTGCTCAGGGTCTGAGATATCGGTAAGAGGGCGTCTGGAAAGTGAATATAATGTGTGGATACCCGGTTGGGACACCAATTGAGTAATCACTTTGCTGCCAACTAAGCCAGAGGCTCCAGCAATGATTACACAGGTATTATTACTCATGCCTCTTCTCCTCTATGGTAGCAGCGTGAGTTAATAGTAGCCGATTTCAATGACTTATACCTAGATTTTACGTGGCTTGAGTGTAACAACACACATCGTTTTTGAAATAAGTTGGTTGCTTGTAAACACGGCTTCACGGCTTTACCGAGCGAATCGACATTATTTGGCGAAAAGTTTTCGTATTTAGGAGAAAGTAGGTGAATTACCTTTAGAGAAAGGTACACTGTTTCTCTTTATCGTTTGAATTTGCGATATTATTTCGGCACACGCGAATCAAGGAAGAAAAATGAATGTAGACGTAAGCACACTTGCTCCGACGCAGGTGTATCACCTAATGACTCAGACGGTCATTCCTCGCCCGATTGCTTGGGTGTTAACGGACTCTGGTGAAGAGAATTTCAACCTGGCTCCATTTTCATATTTCACCGCCGTTTCCAGCCGTCCTCCCTTGCTAATGCTATCTGTTGGTAAAAAGCCAACTGGCGAGGTTAAGGATACGACTCGCAATGTATTAGAGACAGGAAAGCTGGTCATTCACATCGCTTCGAGCGCACTGGCGCAAAAGATTACGGATTCATCTGCTGGTTTAGATCACGGACAGTCAGAATTAGCGCTGACAAATCTGGAAACGGTTGAGTTCGGTGGCTTTGAACTTCCTAGATTAAAAGACGCACCCATTGCGTTCGGTTGTAAATTGCATGAAGTCATTGAGATGGGTGAAACCCCTCAGAGCTTAATTTTTGCCGAAATAGAACACATTTATGTCGATGAGAAAGTGATAACTACTCAAGGCGACAGATTAAAAGTGGATGCATTAGCCGTTGATCCACTTTCTCGTTTAGGCGGGAGTGAATACGCCACTTTAGAGAAAACTTTCTCAATTGCTCGTCCCCAATAAATAAAAGGAACCAAACTCATGGACCGCACTTTCGCCGCTGATATTCAAGCGCGTATTGATAACAAAACCAAACCAGTTGGATCGTTGGGGCTGCTTGAAAAAGTCGCTCTGGAACTGGCATTAATACAAAGCCAAGATCAAAGTGCAGCGGTAGAACAAATCACAATTCGTCAGCCAACCATGCTGGTATTCGCTGGTGACCATGGTGTAGCCGAAGAGGGCGTAAGCATTGCACCTAGCGCCGTCACACAGCAAATGGTCGCGAACTTTCTCGCTGGAGGCGCGGCAATCAACTGTTTTTGCGAGCTTAACCAAATTCAATTCAAAGTGATCGATTGTGGCATGTTGTCACCAATAGATACGCTGGTACCGGACTTTAAATCGCATCCGAACTTAATAGAGAAACGCTTGGGTAATGGCACTGCGAACTTTTCCAAACAAACCGCGATGTCTTTAGAACAAGTGGCGCTTGGTTTGGAATATGGCGCAAAAGTGGCAGAACAAGCCATTTTGTCGGGTTCCAACCTGCTTATGTTCGGAGAGATGGGAATAGGCAACACAAGTTCAGCATCGGCATTGTTAACCGCACTCAGCCCACTGGAAGTGGATCACTGTGTTGGATTGGGTACCGGCATCAATCAACAACAGTTGAACCACAAAATAAAAGCCGTTGCCCACGGTGTGGCGCGTTGCCATGACCTTAGTCCGAGAGAAGTGTTAGCCCAAGTGGGTGGGTTTGAAATTGTGCAAATGGTGGGGGCATTTTTAGAAGCAAAACGCCTGAAAACGCCAGTATTAGTCGATGGCTTTATTGTTTCAGTTGCGGCATACATAGCCACACTGCTTGATGAAGAGACGCGCGATTTCATGTTGTTTGCTCATTGCTCTGAGGAAGCCGGGCATAAGTTTGTTCTGGAGTATTTACAAGCAGAGCCTCTATTGGACCTTGGTTTGCGTTTAGGTGAAGGAACGGGGGCAGCGCTGGCTTTACCTTTAGTGAAAGCGGCAGCTCAGTTTTACAACAACATGGCGAGCTTTGAGAGCGCTGGAGTAACAGTTTAGTGTCAGAAGCACCTCATGAAGCAAAGACAGGTAACTGGCGTTATCAATGGGAGCTGTTCCTGTTAGCGGTGAGTTTCTTTAGCCGTTTACCTGTTCCTGCAAATTTGCCATACAGTGAAGCTCGCATGAACCAAGCCGGGCGCTACTTCGCGTTGGTTGGTGTTGTATTGGGTGTGCTGTGCGCAGCGAGTTTTTGGCTGTTGAGTTTGGTTTTTCCTGCTTCCGTCTCGATCGTTTTAACCATGGTATTTAGTCTGCTGCTGACAGGGGTATTTCATGAAGATGGTTTAACCGACATGGCGGATGGTATCGGCGGTGGAATGACCGTCGAGCGACGACTGTCTATCATGAAAGACAGCCGTATTGGTACTTATGGCGCTGCAACTTTGGTTATGGCACTGTTGGCGAAGTTTGTCTTTTGGGGCGAGCTGGCTCAGGAGCCACAATTTTTGCTAATGATTGTCGTTGCATACACCGCCAGCCGTGCTTTGGCGGCTACGCTTATCTACGACATGCCGTATGTCAGTGACAGCGACACTTCCAAAAGCAAGCCCCTTGCCAACAAACAGTCGTCATTAGAAGTGGCGATCCTACTGTTCACCGGTGGCCTTGTTACTTTGTTTCTTGGCGTTACTCCGGCCGCAGTTATTGTGCTGGTCTTAGCGGTATTTCGCTATGGTTTTAAACGATGGCTGACTAAAAGAATCGGCGGATTTACCGGCGATTGCTTAGGGGCTGCGCAACAGTTATCTGAGTTACTGGTTTATCTCACTCTTATTGCCTTTTATCACACATCATGAAGCAACTAATATTAGGTGGAGCACGCTCCGGAAAATCCAAGTTAGCAGAACAAACCGCGAGACAGGCTGCTGACGCTCAACACGCTTGCTTGCATTACGTCGCGACGGCCTTACCGTTTGATGATGAGATGCGTGATCGCATTCGTCACCATCAAAAGCAACGCGGAGAAGGGTGGCAGGAACACGAATGTCCGCTGCATCTTGCTGATTTGCTATTAAGCTTTAATCACGATGACGTCGTTTTGATTGATTGTCTGACACTGTGGCTGAACAACTGGATTTTCGAACTGGGTGACGGTTGCTCAAATGAAAAGTTAGAAGCAGAAGTTCATAAACTAGTAGAAGCGGTGTCTCACTCACAAGCGACGTTGATCTTTGTCTCTAATGAAGTCGGGATGGGCATCGTTCCACTTGGCGCGATTAGCCGCTATTTCGTCGATAATGCCGGACGAATGAACCAACAACTTGCGCAAGTGTGCCAGCGAGTTTCATTTGTTGCTGCTGGCTTACCACTGGTACTCAAAGCATAGGGCTCAATATAATGGAAACGCTTAATATCTATCTCATGCGTCACGGTAAAGTGGATGCCGCACCTGGGTTGCACGGTCAGTCGGATTTAAAGGTGAAAGAGTCCGATCAGCAAGCCATCGCTCAGGCTTGGAAACAGCAGGGGCGTGACGTCAGCGGTATTATTACTTCGCCGCTTTCGCGCTGTCGTGATGTGGCGCAAATCATTGCCGAGCAACAAATGCTGCCTCTGAGCGAAAGTCCTGAGCTTCAAGAAATGAATTTTGGTAACTATGATGGTGTACCGTTCGATATGTTGAGCGACAAATGGAAAAAGCTTGAATCTTTCTGGCAATCTCCGTCACAACACACCTTACCCAATGCTGAGAGCCTTAACGTATTTTCACAGCGTGTAATTAGTGCCTGGTCTCAAATTATCAATGATATCAATGACAACCTGCTGATTGTCACGCATGGTGGCGTTATTAGAATGATTCTCGCTCATATATTAGACGTTGACTGGCGCAACCCTCGTTGGTATTCGACGTTAGCGATCAGCAATGCGTCAATCACACATATAACAATCACTATTGATGACCAAATCTACGCCTCCGTTCGTTCGATAGGTGTACCTTTGATTGAGCATAGAGAGTAAAAGTCACGGAAGAGGCCAATTTTATTCCCTAAAACAATTCAAATAGGGAAGGTTTGGCCAGATTACATAAAAAGGAAAGATAAATGACCACTCCAAGTTGGGACTTATCCATCGCATATCAGGATCTCGCTGATGAGCGAATTCAAGATGACATTGCTTTGGTAGAGCAATGTATTGAACTTCTCAATAAGCAGTCATTGGATTGCCAGAATGTTGAAGTGATGCAAAACGCCATTTTAACCAACGAGGCAGCAAATCGCTTAGCACGTACGATTTTTAATTTCGCTAATTGCTATTCATCTGTTGATTCAAGCAACGCGGAAGCAAAAGCGTTGTTAGGGCGTATGACGCGTATTTTTTCTGAGTTATCGCAAGCATTCAGTGCTTTTGAGTTAACGCTAACACACGCGGATGATGATTTTATTGCGGGTGTTTTGAACCATAAAAATACCGATGTGAGTGGTCAGGCGTTCACCATCGAGAACTTGAGAAACCTGGCTGATACTCGTCTAAGTACAGAAGAAGAAAAACTGTTGGCGGCGATGAGTGTGGATGGCAAGTCTGCATGGGGTAAGCTGTACGACAACTTGACTGGTTCTCTGAAAGTGACCTTGAATTACGATGATGGAAGCAGTGAAGAGCTTGGCTTCTCTCAGGCAGCCAGCATTCTTTATGGATCTGAATTTAACCGACAAGAAGCGGCGTGGCGCGGTGTACAGACTGCGATGGCCACACATCAAGAGTCCTTTGCTGCCATTCTCAATGCGCTTGCTGGTTGGCGTCTGACTGAAAACAAAAAGCGCTCGACAAAGCGTGAAGTCCATTTCCTCGATCCAAGTTTGCATGGCAGCCGCATTCAAGCGGAAACACTGGATGCGATGATGGCTGTAGCAAAACAAAGCCGCGGTATCGGCCAAAAAGCGGGTTTACTGATGGCTCAGGTGCATGGTTTAGATGAGATGAAACCGTGGAATCACCTTGCTGCTATGCCAGCCCTTAGTGGTGACGCTAAAGTCTACGATTTTGACGAAGCGATAGATGTGATTTGTGAAGCATTTGAAACGGTTAACCCTGACATGTCAGAGTTTGTGCGAATGATGGTCAAGAATGGCTGGATAGACGCGAAGCCAAACGCAAATAAGCGCTTAGGCGCTTACTGCACTAAGTTACCCGCAACGCGCACTCCATTGGTGTTTATGACCTGGAGTGGCAGTCGCTCCGACTTGATGACGCTAGCACATGAATTAGGTCATGCATTCCATAACTGGGTTATCCGTGATTTACCGCTTTGTCAGACCTATTACCCAATGACGCTGGCGGAAACCGCTTCAATTTTTGCGGAAAACATCGTTCGTGATCATTTGATTTCAAAAGCTGAAAGTGTCGACGAAAAGCTGGAAATGCTATGGGAAGAGCTCTCTTCTGCACTTGCGCTGATGGTAAATATTCCTGTTCGTTACGAATTTGAAAAAGCATTCTATGAACGTCGCCAAAACGGTGAACTGACTGCGCAAGAGTTTTGTGAGTTGATGTCTGAAACCTGGAAAGATTGGTATGGTGATGTGATGAGCGAAGCCGATCCGTATTTCTGGGCGAGCAAATTACACTTCTCAATCTCAGGTGTGAGCTTTTACAACTACCCATACCTGTTTGGTTTCCTATTCAGCAAAGGTATTTATGCTCAGCGTGAATCAAAGGGCGAAAACTTTTACACCGATTACATTAACTTGCTTCGCGATACAGGCAATATGAACGCTGAAGAAGTCGTTGATAAGCACTTGTCGATGGATCTAACGAAACCTGATTTTTGGCAGCAGAGTGTTGCTTTGGTTCAGCAGAAGGTCGATGAGTTTGAGCATCTGCTTAATCAACGAGCCCAGACAGCATAGTATTGTGATGGTGCATGAGCTCGACGCGAAAAATATCGTGAAATCATAATGATCTTAATCAGGGCTGTGTTAAAGTTCACAGCCTTATACCCAAGTGACTTGAGATGCGATTTGCACTAGGTTACTTGGGTATAACAATTTGTAATTGATTAACAAATAAGCGGTTTGTTGCTTGGTTTGAGTGTATGGCTCGAAACGGTATTGGATTTTCGTTGAAAATGTCGATTTCTACTCATAAGTGGGATCGCAGCAACAAAAATTCTTTGTACAATTTATTAACATACCCGCCGTGCAATTAAGGAGTAACGCATGACGAAGTCTTTCTTTCGCCAATCGTTTTTAGCTGATACGTTAGATATGCATATTGATGTAGAACCAGCAGAGCTGGCGCTATCTAATGGAGTGACACTAAAACTCTATCAGCGTGGTGTGCTAGAAGTGGTCCCTGAGAACTACACTCAGGAGACGAAAAACATCATTATCTCAACAGGTATTCACGGCGACGAAACGGCACCGATGGAACTGGTCGATTCAATGATTAAAGACATTGAATCCGGTTTTATGCAGGTTGATGCCCGTTGTCTATTCATCATCGCTCACCCTGAGTCTACCTTGGCGCATACGCGTTTTCTTGAGGAAAACCTCAACCGCTTATTCGATGATAAAGGTCATACGCCAACCAAGGAGTTGGCTATTGCAGATTTACTGAAGTTGCACGTCTGTGACTTCTTTAAAGGTACTGACCCAGAAACGCGCTGGCATCTTGACTTACACTGTGCAATTCGTGGTTCTAAACACTACACGTTTGCTGTGAGTCCTAAGACACGCCATCCGGTTCGAAGCCAAGCTCTAATGGAGTTTTTGGATAGTGGCCACATTGAAGCGGTTCTATTATCAAACTCTCCGGCGAGTACATTCAGCTGGTACAGTGCAGAAAACTTTAGCGCGCAAGCTCTGACAATGGAGCTTGGACGTGTTGCTCGAATTGGTGAGAATGATTTAGATAAGCTGACGGCGTTTGATTTAGCGCTGCGCAATTTAGTTTCAGGTACTAAAGCTGAGCATTTGCCTAAGCCATGTATTAAATATCGTGTTAGCCGTACTATTGTGCGATTACACGATGACTTCGACTTCATGTTTGACGACAATGTTGAAAACTTTACGTCGTTTGTTCATGGTGAAGTGTTCGGTCACGACGGTGATAAACCATTGATGGCTAAGAATGATAACGAAGCAATCGTCTTTCCAAACCGCAAGGTTGCCATTGGTCAGCGCGCAGCTTTAATGGTTTGTGAAGTGAAAACCCGCTTTGAAGACGGCGAATTGGTATACGATTAAAGCAAAGCTTTCAGACGCATAACGCGAAATATTAGGTGTAACGCTTCGAAGTCGTTGCAATTTACCGAGGCTTAACTGTAAGGTTAGGCCTCGTTTGTTTTTATCGGCTATTATGGATTTTCAACAACTTATCCTGAACAAGGAGCGTCGCTGGCAGCGCAATCTTTTGATTATGTCCGCCGTGCTCATATTACTCTCTGCCATTCACCTGATGGCCGGAGAGATTTTCCTTTCTCCTTTTCAATCGCTTTCCGCATTCGAGCACAAGTTATTAGTGGATTTACGCTTACCAAGATTGCTGTCTGCCGCCATTATTGGCGCTGCGCTTGCTGTCTCTGGTGCAACACTTCAAGTGCTGTTAGGCAACGTTCTCGCTGAACCGGGTGTGCTTGGTAT
This sequence comes from Vibrio sp. EA2, assembly GCF_033042495.1. Classification (NCBI taxonomy): domain Bacteria; kingdom Pseudomonadati; phylum Pseudomonadota; class Gammaproteobacteria; order Vibrionales; family Vibrionaceae; genus Vibrio; species Vibrio sp. EA2. The sequence continues at coordinate 416,563 of NZ_JAWLID010000002.1, forward strand.
TTCCGGTGGCGCTAGCCTTGCCATGGTATTGGTGATGTTTGCGATTCCAACCTTGCCGACGCCGCTGATCTTTATGCTGGCCGCCATCGCAGGTTCGATGTTGTTTACCTTAATCTTGGTTTCTATTGCAAGAGTGATGCACCTGACAACCGCGCGTTTGTTGCTGGTTGGTGTGGCGTTGGGGATATTCTCCAGTGCAATTGTAACCTGGGCATTCTATTTCAGCGATGATCTCAGCCTTCGCCAATTAATGTATTGGCTGATGGGTAGCATTGGTGGGGCGAGTTGGTATCAGCATTCCGTAACATTAGTGATGTTGCCTGTTTTGATTTGGCTGTGCTGTAAAGGCAAGCCGCTCGATAAGCTGATGTTAGGTGAAATCCACGCCACTCAGCTCGGCATCGATGTTCATCAAATGCGCTGGAAATTGATATTAGCGATTTCAATCCTTGTTGGTGGTTCGGTCGCTCTTGGAGGGATCATCAGCTTTGTTGGATTAGTTGTGCCTCATCTGCTGCGTTTAGCATTTGGTACCGAGAATCGCTATTTGTTGCCGCTGTCTGCGATAGCGGGTGCAGCGTTGTTGGTGTTTGCGGATATCGGTGCGAGATTATTACTCGACTCTGCTGAACTGCCACTGGGCGTAATGACCACATCGATTGGTGCGCCTATTTTCATTTGGATGCTGGTGAAGAGTCATGATGCACGTTAAGCATATTGCGGTAGGAAACCGACTATTACCATTGTCGTTTGAATGTGACGCAGGGGAGATCGTGCATGTCGTGGGCCCAAATGGCTCGGGGAAAAGTACCTTGTTAGCCGCGATTTCCGGCACGCTTACCAGCCACGATTCTGTGAGTGGTGAAGTGAGTGTTAATAGCGGGGATTTACTCACTATGCCGTTGTCTGAGCAGGCTTACCTGAGAGGGTATTTATGTCAGCAATCCAGACCAGTATTTAACGTCGATGTATTTCAGTATCTCGCGCTGTCTTTACCTAGTGGGGTGAAGATCAGTGACATCAAAGTGCGCGACGCGTTAAACGCAGTAATTGAGCTTGTTCAGTTACAGGATAAGTTACACCGTAGCATTCAGACGCTTTCTGGTGGTGAATGGCAGCGTGTGAGACTGGCCGGTGTTTGTTTGCAGGTTTGGCGCAGTATCAACCCGTATTCGCAGCTACTTATTTTGGATGAACCTGCTGCTCCGTTAGATATCGCCCAAGAGGGGCTGCTCTATCAGCTGATTGCTGAAGTCGCGGCTCAAGGTGTTGGTGTGTTGGTTGCGAACCATGATTTAAACCGAACACTAAGGCATGCGGATAAGGTGCTGTTGCTCAGTAACGGTGTACTGCACTCTTCAGGCAAAGCTGAGGATGTATTAACAGAAGAGGGGCTGGGAGAGGTTTTTAACACTCAGGTAAGAAGGGTGATGGTTGAAGAGAAACCGTATCTGCTTTTCGAATAGGTTTTCCTACTCTCTCTTAGCTTTCAAGCAATAAAAAACGACCCACGCGGGTCGTTTTTTCGATGTGATTTTTTGTCGCTGTTTATTGCGTCAGTGGCTTAAGGTCCGCCGGACGGTAGTAAACCGATTTTAGAACTTTGCCTTTACGTACTGTTTTGCCTTCAGATACAAAGTCTTCTGCACATTTGGCGATGATGTACTCACCCTGATGTACCGCCATCAGTTTGATGCCTTGTTCTGCGTAGAATGCTTCTGTTTCTGTGTATTCTTTTTCGTTGCGGCACACTTTGCTCATGTTGCTTGAGTGCACTTCGTCCCAGCAAGGAATAAAGTCGATACCACGGTTTACCGCAACGTTCAGTAGCAGGTCAATCAGGTAACTGATCGCCAGATTGTCTTCCACTTTGCTGTTACCAAGGTGTACAAGACGACCCATAAGAACGTAAACGCTGTCTACGATTGCGTCTGCTTGTTCTGTTTTACAATCTGCTTCTGCCAGCTCAGTCAGCTCTTCGATCGCCAAAGATGTGTGTAGCGTATCCGCTTGCGTATCCAGACTCGCTTCGTCTGCGACTGGAAGATCGAACGTGCTACGGAACTCGGTTATGTCACGGTATAAGTGATCAAAAATCTCTTGGGTTAGCTTTGACAGTTGCATTCTGATATCCATTGAATCGATTGAAGCGGTCATGATAACAAACCGCTCTTTATTCCCCAAGAGACAAGAGTCTAACTGACTATTAAATCTGCCGCTTGGAGTGAAGTAGGGTGCCGCTCTGAACGTTATAAGCCGTAACTTATCGAAATAAATGCGGGAACAACGTTTTGCGCTCTTCCTCTGAAAGGGCAGAAACACGCGCGATGTTGGTATCTGGGATTGACTCAGGATCAGGGTAGTGTTTCAACACCTTTTCCATGCTCTCTTCACGAATAAGATGGAAGATAGGATAAGGCGAGCGGTTCGTCAGGTTCTCGTCGTCTTCTGGCTCTGCACCACCAAAACAGTAATCTGGATGGAACGTAGCCACCTGGAAAATACCTTCCCAATCTTGCTGCTTGATTAAGCCTTCAACCCAATCAATAAACAAGTTGTAGTCCCAGAAATCGTCGAGCATATTTGGAACAACGACTAAGGTCGTTTCCAGCTTTTCTGGTTCTGTATTACTGAGTTCAATTAACTGCAACAAAATATCTTCCAGCAAGGCTTCTTCTTGAGACGCCTCACTCACGAAGATTTTAATTTGTTTATTACGTTGCGGTTTGGCTGCAAACGGGCATAAATTCAGTCCGATAACGACGTCATTCAGCCATTGATCCACTTGTTGGGTGATCGCGTTTACATCTGTAGTTTGGTTTGTTGGTGTTGAGCGCGTTGACATACGATTTTTAAATCATTTTGAAAGTGGCGCAAGCATAGCAGATATACTAGGGGCTGTTGACCCTAATTAACTTCTTCTCAAGCTGGCTACTTCTTCACTTTCCTTTGTGTCGTGTGTCTGTGTGATGCGTTTGAGATAAGCTATCGCGCTAAACATCGCTAGATAGACCACGCTACCGCCGACAAGTACTGTTGACCATCCGCCATGTTGCCAGCAGTAAAGCAGTAAGAATCCACCAAGACTGCCGCCCACATAGTAATGCACCAGGTATAGAGCCGTTGCGGTCGCTTTCGCGGTTGTCGCTTTTTGGCCAACCCAACCGTAAGCCAAAGTGTGGGTGAAGAAGGCTCCAAAGCTAATCAGAAGCAAGCCAAACAGCATGGCAGCCACACTTTCAACCGCCGCGATCCACATGCCGCTCATGCTGAGAATAGCACCTAAGAACATACCCAAAATAGATGAGTAACGTTTACTCCAGTGTCCTGCACAACGGGATGAGAACGTACCACCTAAATAACAAACGAAGATAAGTGATGCCAAGCCGACCGGAATGTTGTGCGGCTCACTAACCAATCTGAAACCCATTACTGAATACAGGTTAACGAATAGTGCGAAATTAAGGCCACCAATCAACATGGCGAACCATATACGCTGGTTTTTGAAGTGACCTAAGATGGCGCGGTTTTGTTGTCTCAATCCACTCGAAGAAGGGGTGAAGTTACGTTGTTTTGGCAGCAAATAATGTACGCAAATTACGCCTAACAGGGTCACTACCATTATGGCTTCAATCGCTACATCCACACTGAAGTTGTCAGCCAATAAGCCGCCACTAATACGCCCCACAATGCCACCTAATGAGTTGGCTGCAATATAGGTACCTATCGCCATGGAGAACGCGTGCTTATCGAGTTCTTCTGCCATATAGGCAACCGCTACGGCAGCAAAAGCGGCCAATGCAACACCAATAAGGGCTCGGCAGATAACCAAAAACAGGAATGAATCACCAAGTAGCATCAGTGCAGACAGAACTGGGATAGCGAATAAGCCAGCCATCATGACCGGTTTTCGCCCAATGGTTTCAGACAATACTGCCATCGGTACCAGGCTGAAAGAGAGCGCCAGCGTGGAGGAGGCAAACAACCAGTTCACCTGCGTTTCAGAAATGGCAAACAACTGAGCAAAGGTCGGCAACATAGGCTGCAACTGATATAAGTTAGAGAAGACCAAGAATGAACCCAGCGCAAGAGCGAGCGTGATTCGTTTGTATTCTGGCGTGCCGAAGATGACCATGTGTCCTGCCTGATGCGAGAGCGCAATATAAAGAAACTGTGATCAATCTATCAGCTAATCGTAAATTAAAAAAATATATTAAAAATATGGATACCATATATTTTTGATCTAGTGGAATCGAAGCAACTGAAACATTTCCTTGCTGTCGCAGAGCAAGGCAACATCACCCATGCCGCGAAGGTGCTGAACATTGCTCAGCCTGCCTTGAGTATCTCTATTAAAAAATTCGAGCAGTCTCTGGGAGTCACGCTGTTTCGGCGAGAAGATAAGAAGATTAGCCTAACTCAAGAGGGCGAAACCTTACTGGTGCACGCGAAGCGGGTCATTCAGCAATTGCACGATGCACAGCTCGCGATTAACGAACTTAAAGGGTTGGCTAAAGGTGAGGTGCGTTTGGGTACGCCTTCTATGATGGGAAGCTACTTTTTCCCACGTATCGTTATGGCGTTTAAAAGCCGGTTCCCGGATTTGAAATTAACGCTGGTGGAAGCGGGCACGCATTCGATTAGAAGTATGTTGCTTGATGGACGGTTAGATATCGGTGTGATTAGTTGTGACAATGTACCCAACGATCTCGAGACCGATCATCTGTTTACCAGCCAGATGGTTGCCGTTGTCGCGCCAGAGCACGAATTAGCTCAGCGTGAGTCACTCACCTTTAATGAGTTTTTTGAACACGAATTGGTGATGTTCCAGCGCGGCTATTTCCATCGTGAGTTTTTAGACCAGGTCAGCGAGGAGCACGGCTTTACTATGAAGTCGTCATTTGAAACCAACTTATTGCCGTTGATCCTCAGCATCGTAAAGCAGGAGTTTGCGATTACGGCGTTACTCGAACTGGTCACTCAGCATGAAAAAGATGTGGTGGGGATTCCGTTTAATCCGCCAGTTACGCTCGATCTGGCGCTAGCATGGCGGAAAGACGGTTATTTATCGATTGCAGACAGAACGTTTATTGATTTCGTTAAACGTTATTTGTAGTCAGACGCTAGTCACCTTTATACATCTTTTCAAAGTTTTTGGGATTCCAGCCAATCATCAATTGGTCGCCAATTTTCAGGACTGGAAGTGAGCGGGCACCCAGCGCATCCAGCTCTTTACGGCCACGTTGCATTTTTGCGTTGCAAAGGCGATAAGTGATGTTTTTCGAGTCCAGATAACGTTGAGCATCTTTGCAGTGGGGGCATTTATCTTTGACGTAAAGAACGACACGTTTCATTGAATTTCTCTCCATTATCTTTGGGATGCGAAGTTTAACGGCCTTTATCGACAATTGAAAGGCGAAATCTATTGTCAAAGCGAGGGTGAAAGTGCTGATTATCTCAGGTATATTTAGCGCCTTTCCCTTGTCATAGCAGACTTTATACCATGCATCCGTCACTTCGATACATTCAGGGTTACCCTCCACACATTGTTGAGCAAGTTAGCTCGCTGGTCGACAGCGGTAAACTGGTTCCTTGGTTTGAAAAGCGCTATCCAGAACGTCATCAAATTAAAAGTGAAAAGGCGCTGTATGAGTACTCCATAGCGATAAAAAATAGTTACATGAAGAAAGCAGCACCGATCAGTAAAGTGGTCTACGATAAGAAAATTCACTTGATTAATAATGCGCTAGGGCTGCACAGCATGATCAGTCGTAATCATGGTGGCAAGCTCAAATCGAAGAACGAGATTCGTATCGCGAGTGTTTTTAAAGAAGCTCCGGAGCCACTACTGAGAATGCTGGTGGTTCATGAGCTGGCTCATACGCGAGAGAAAAACCACGATAAAGCGTTTTACCAACTGTGCTGTTATATGGAGCCCGAGTATCACCAGTTAGAGTTTGATGCCCGTCTGTTTATGATTTACCTCGATTTAAAAGCGAATTTGAATGAAGAACAATAACCACACCGCTAAGCCAGAAAAATCTAAAAAAAATGCCAAGCCAAAGCAGAGTAGAGGCGATGCAAAAGGCGAAAAGCGCGTGAAGCAAAAAAACTCTGCTAAAGCAAAATCGCCAGTGGCAACGAACAGCGATGTGGACTTCATTAAAGTAGCGAAAAGTGGATTACACGAACGTAACCAGCATCGTGGCCGTTATGACTTTAAAAAATTGACGGCAAGTGAGCCTGGGATAAAAGCTTTTGTTATTAAAAATCCGAACGGGGAAGACTCGATAAACTTCTCTGATCCAAAAGCGGTAAAAATGCTCAATAAAGCCTTGTTAGCCACGCATTACGATATTGAATTCTGGGATATCCCTGAACACTACCTTTGTCCACCAATTCCAGGACGTGCGGATTACATTCACCGTGTCGCTGAGTTACTCGATGGGGAAGTGAAAGGTAAATACCCGCATCACGATGTGCGAGCGTTGGACATTGGCGTTGGTGCAAACTGTATTTACCCAATTGTTGGAGTGACAGAATACGGATGGCACTATACCGGAAGCGACGTTGATCCTAAGTCAATTGAATCGGCTCAAGCAATCGTCGATGGCAATGTGTCACTAAATGGCAGAATCGAACTGGTTCGTCAGATGAGTCAAGCAAACATCTATCGCGGGGTAATTCAGCCGAATGAGCGTTACGATGTCACAACTTGTAATCCACCATTTCACCGTTCGGCAGAAGAAGCCGCGATGGGAAGTCAACGTAAAGTGGACAACCTTAGAGCAAACCAACGTAAGAAAGGCGTGAAACCAGCGCGCGAAAACACGGCAAAACCAACGCTTAACTTTGGTGGTCAAAACGCAGAGCTTTGGTGCGAAGGCGGGGAAGCGGCGTTTATCCGTAAAATGGCTAACGAAAGCCAAGCCTTCAGCGCCCAAGTGCTCTGGTTTACTACGCTGCTTTCGAAAAAAGAGAATGTTCGCCCTATGCGCAAGCAGCTTGAGAAATTGGGCGTAAAAGCCATTCGTGTGGTAGAGATGAGCCAGGGACAAAAAATCAGCCGTTTTATTGCCTGGTCGTATATGGATAAAGAGCAGCGAAAGGCGTGGCGAGCGCTTAAGTAGCCAAATAAACAATGTAGCTCACCTAAATCTTTCAATCTGTCAGTTCTTTATTTACTCTGCAATCAGAGCTGACAGATTCTACTTAGTTGTTTCCAGCGCATACTCCATTTTTGCTTCAAGCCTACAACATCACTTTCTCTTTTGACGAACTTTCAGGGCGTTACTACTATTCAATAAACTCCCTTATATGAGTGAATAAACATGAAGGTAGGAATTGTTAGAGAATATTCTTCAACGGATAAAGTTGAAGAAGACGAATGTGTTGTCATGTTAGGAAAGGCAGAGTTAGTCGCCGGTGAGATCCGCATAAGTGGTAGCGGTGAAAGAGATCCAACCTCCAAACATGATGGGTACGCTTTGACGGGGTATGTCATGCTTCACCCTTCCGAATTTCAAAAGGTGGTCGATATGGCGCTTGAAGCTGGTGTGATCACCATAAATGTTGCGGAAAATAAATAGATGAGATTTGGAATGTGAGAGTTAAGGTTTCGCCTTATCTTTATTTGTCCACTACCTCTTTCCATCCGTCAGCTCAATATACTTAGATAGTTAGAGCTGACGTATTTCTCCAACTCTGCCGCTAGCGTTTACCAAAAATCTAAACCATTCGAAGCAAGAGAGTGAAAAATGAAGAAACCACCCACACCGAGAGGAATCAAGGTGATGACATACAAAACAGCACTTCCGATTTTATCAAAAAGTGAAGTAATACTCTGAGCTTTACTCGCTTCACGCAACCTGACGAGAGAGATGACCGAACCACAAAACCATAGAGCAGTGAACATTATGATGTGACGCTCGCTACCATGGAACCACACATTTTTTAATGCAATGACAAACACGCCATGCATAAGCATGGTGATGATAATAACTGTTCTCGCCAATTTCATATCTCCGACTGAAGTTTAACGTTACGCTAAGAGGAGGTTTTCAATAGCAAAGTATCAGAAAACCACCTTATGACAACCAGTTAAATCTTTCTACATGGACAAAATAGACTAATTATATTCAGAGTGGATCCATCTTATGTCTAAATATTGTTATATCTAACATTAATTGTTGAATATCAGTGTTTAACACATTGTTGTGGTTTTGGTGCATGATGAGGGAATTCGCTAGCACCATTTTAGGTGAAGGTGCGAACTGCGCTAACAAAAGTAACCAAAATGGCTGCTTCAAATCGAAAGCCCAGAATAAAGCAATATTGTATAGCTAAATTCGTAGTGTCGATCGCTAACTTACTGATTATCCTTTGAAGTGCTCAAAAAAAGACGACATCATATTTGACAGAAAATGCAGGCTTGGTGATGTCTGAAAAATGTGGGTTGTTAGTCAGAAAGGAGTCGTAGTGAGATGAAACAAATACTAGCTTCAGTGTTACTCATTTTCGGAATATGTTGGGACTCTCAGAGTAGTACTCTTGACCTACCAGAATGTCAAATGTCACGTACTCTAGAAACACCAATTACATTCTTTATCTCAGATTCAGTTCAAAAAGATTACGAGTCATTTGTCATCGAAGATCACATTCAACGATGGATAACGTTTTCGAATAGCGCTTTGAAAAACTCATGTATTCCTATAAAGCGGACGTTGGACAAAATTATCTATGCTCCCAAAATTCTTGGGGAAGAAGCGGAAGAATTTAGCGTAGTGCACGATTTTTTAGCGTATTACTACTCTAAAGAAGTTGAGCGGGTCAATGGCAGTAAAACGGGTTTTTATGGTCTGGTTTTCAAAAAAAACATCTCGCAATTTACAACCGATTGGTGTGGTGAAACTCATCCATCAGTGTATCCTCAGTTTTTTACAATTGGACTTACATGTAAAGATCATGTGTTAGAACATGAGTTAGGTCATTTGGCGTGGGCAAGCCATGATATGGAAACGCTATCGAATCAAACCGGTGGAATGCCATTTGATCTTTCAAAACGACTCCCCTTAAGCTTAGCGAGTAAAATTACAAAGTATTCATATGGTTATATTTGTGGTGGCAAAGGTACCATCATGGCTTATGCGGATGAAACGCATCCATTCTATTCATCACCAGAGATTAGTTATGAAAACATTGTTTGTGGCAATGCGGCTTATGCAGACAATGCCAGAGTTCTTCGTGAGTATGCCATCGGTCTTATGGGTGAATAAAATAGCTAACAGTGTTTAAAGCAGATTCGCAACAGATGGCACTTTATCTGCCTTTTCTTCTCCCTTAACAGAGTGTTAAAAAACTAGAGAGTTAAAATGAAAAATTTACGCAAGTTTATAGTGGTAGCTTTACTTGTGGCTAGCCCAATTAGTGGTATGGCAGCTGATAAACAAGAAGTCGTCGATCGCTTACTAGAGGTGATGAAAGTTGAGAAACAGCTTTCCGGTGGCTTTGAAGCAATGACACCAGTCATCGAACAATTAGCGAATAACCTTCAGTTGAATGCAACTGAAAAAGAGGAACTCGTTAACATTTATAGAGATTGGTTCATCAATGATATCAATCGCCAAAACATCATCGTTGAGATGGGTGCGCTTTATTCTCAAGCTTTCAGCCAACAAGAAATCGAATTATTGATTGAGTTTTACGCGACACCTGTAGGACAAAAACTTGTAGAAAAATCGCCGGCATTAATGCAAGCAGGTGCTCAACTAGGATTACAAGAAGCTGAGCGTGCTCAACCCAAACTTATCGAGAAACTGACGCCTTTCTTAGAAAAGCACCAAATACAATAGGCGTTGCCGAACAGACGGATTGATAATGCATCGCACATAGTAGGAAATAAAAAACTTTATCGCTTAAGGTGGTTGCTAGACAAGTCGTTCTCTAGCAACCAATCAATCCATTCCAACTAGTCGCATTTCTTTGTCTAACTGGCCTTCATCGTTCTGACGAATGGTACGCCGTCGTTATCGTGATGAACATTCGCTTCGACTTGATAGATGTCTTTGACTAACTCTGTGGTTAAGACGTTTTTGGGCGAGCCTACGCTGACCAATTCCCCCTGTTTTATTACCAATAGATTATCGGCGTACTGCGCGGCGAGGTTGAGATCATGCAATACCATGATGCTCACGTAGTTCTCGGCACGGGTTTGAGTCACGAGATGATCAAGCAACACATGTTGGTGATGAAGATCAAGCGCGCTGACGGGTTCATCAAGCAGCATAATTTGTGGGTTACGCATGATGGCTTGCGCGAACAAAATCATTTGACGCTGACCACCACTTAAAGAGCTTACGTTCCGGTTCGCTAAATGCGCCATACCAATACTGTTTAGTATTTGTAAGCCTTCACCAAGTAATTTGTCATCGATGCGCAGGCTTAAACTGTCTAAACGTCCCATCAGTACAACCTCAAGAACGGTCAAACTAACCTGTAAGCCGATGTCCTGTGGCATGTAACCAAACTTGGCACGCCATGAGGAGAGAGACTTGCTATCTAGCTCGTCACCGTAATGAGAAATGGAACCACTGGCCAGATTCACATCTCCAAAAATGGCTTTGAGTAGCGTACTTTTACCCGCGCCATTTGGACCAAGAACGGCGGTTACCTGACCCGGTTCCAATGTGAAATTGAAGTTCTTGGCAAGGGTAAGTGACTCAATCTGAATATTTACATTATTTGCTACCAGCATCATTAACCTCGCTTCGCCAAAATCAACCAGAAAAAGAAAGGTACTCCGATGATCGCCGTAACGATACCGATCGGAAATAATGCACCTGGAACGATGATCTTTGACAGTACAGAAGCACCAGAAAGCAAGAACGCACCAATTAAGAAGGAGAGCGGTAAGAAGAAGCGCTGATCTTCTCCCACCATAGATTTGGCCATGTTTGGCGCGACGATGCCTACAAATCCGATGATCCCGACGAAACTGGTGACAGTAGCCGTGATGACAGCAACGATAAACAGTGTTTTCATGCGTAAGCGAGTGATGTTCACGCCGACGCTTTTCGCTCGCTCTTCACCCAGTCGTAGGGCGGTCAGCTTCCATGCATCTTTAAGTAATAATATCCCGCCGACGAAGACAACTGCAGAGGTAATCGCGACTGTATTCCAGGTTGCTTTCGTTAAGCTACCAAACAGCCAAAACAGGATCTGCTGGCTAAGTTCTGGAGAGGAGACAAACTGCACCAGAGATAATAGTGACTGGAATAAGAACAGCAGGGCAATACCCGCCAGAATGAGTTGTCCCGAGCTGATATGACGCGCCGAGGCTAACGAGAAAAGAAAACACGCTGAAAGCATACAGCATAAGAATGCGCCCATCGGTACCGCGTAATAGCTACTTAAGCCGAAGGACCCCATATATAGAGTAATCGCAGCGCCAAAACCCGCCGCCGCAGCCATACCCAAGGTGTACGGGCTGGCCATTGTATTATTGAGTAAAGTTTGCATCTCTGCGCCGCCCATACCAAGCGCGCCCCCAACAACAATCGCCATTATCGCGATTGGAAGTCGCAACTCAGTCACAATGATCTGGGTGGATGGCGCAACCTGATAGGGCAAGCCGATGAACTCAAACAGAGAGTGGAGTACTTTGGTTGCATCCAGTAAAGAGGGGCCTGTCATGATATCAAGGATGAAGGTCGTCAGGATGAGTAAGCCAAAAGCTCCGATCACCAAGATTCGACGTTTTTCACTCTTACGTTGTTGTTGAATGAGTTGTTCTAAAACTACAGATTGCACGACTTACTACCTAATTATTATTTATTTTACGACCAGTAGAGGGGCCTACAGAGCTCGTGAGAAGGTGTCGATATTAGCACTAATGATAGTTAGTTGCATTATCGTTAGCAAAAGAATTAATATACTCCACGAGGGTGGAAGTGTCTCTGCCTGACTCATGGAATAAAAAGGAACCTTCTTGATGTTGAAACACTTATTCGCGCTTGCTGCTGTCTGCGTTAGCACGTTGTCTTTTGCCGAACAAACTACCGTTACAGATGTACTAGGGCGTGAGGTTACGTTTGATTCGCCGGCGAAAAGAGTGGTAGTCGGATTCTACCCAGAAGATTACATGGCGATCGGTACCGAAGCGGCGTATGACAACGTTGTAGGCATGTCAAAGTACATTTGGCAGGCACGTTCAGCAAGTTGGCAGGCGTATGTGGCGCATCGACCGTCATTGGATAATATTCCTGAGATTGGCCGTGTTGATACTAATGCGTTTTCCGTTGAGAAGGTAATAAGCCTGAGTCCAGATGTAGTAATGCTAGCTGATTGGCAGTTCAAAGCACTGGAGTCAGACGTTGAGCGCATGAAGAGCGCTGGTATTGCCGTTATCGTGGTGGACTACAACGCTCAAACGGTAGAGCGTCACGTTCAGACGACTAAGCTGATTGGTGAAATCACTGGCCAGCAAGAGCGAGCAGAAACCATCGCGAATGGATACAAACAGAACGTTGAGATGATCAGCGATCGTTTAGCCAAAGCAAATCTGGATAAACCGAAAGTCTACACCGAATACGGCGCATCTGGTGTCAATGAGGTTGGCTACACATTCGGTAAAAACATGTGGGGCGCTATTGCGACAATGGCTGGTGGCGACAACATTTCTGCGCCGTTTGTTGAGTGGTGGGGCAAACTGAACCCAGAACAGATCATTGCAGTAAATCCTGATGTTATCGTAATGACTGGATACGAGTCTGGCAGTGCGGATGATTCGATGATCATGGGCGAAGGTGTTGACGAAGCATTGGCAAAAGAGCGATTAGCGGGCTTTAAAAATCGTATTGGTTGGTCTTCAATTTCTGCGGTGAAAAACAACCGTATGTATGCAGCTTACCACGGTGCTTGCCGCACGATCATCGACGGCGCGTTGATCCAGTTTTATGCCAAAATCATGTACCCAGATGTGTTTAGTGATTTAAACCCTGAAGCGGCTTACGACAACTTTTATGAGAAGTACCTGCCGATCCAACCAGCTGGCACTTTTATGACCGAGCTTTAATCTAAAGCCTTAATATTTAATAAGCCGAAATGGGTCACTCTTGATTCACTTCGGCTTTTTATTTGGCTCCATTCATTTACAAACAATGAATTGGTGATTAAGTCTCTAAGATCGCTAATTTAAAAATGTCAGCGGCTCTTGATTAAAATACCTGCAAGATCAAAACGAGCCATTAACGGCTTTTCATGCCCCTGATACCAGCTCGCCGGCATATTTGGCTTGAGCTTTGTGTGCTCTTGCTTGCTCACCACCACATAGTGCAAAAACGTGTCTAATGTTTTCGCCATAGCGTCGAAAGACATTTCTCCATCTTTGTATAGCGTTTTAAGCAAACCAACGACTGCGTCTTCAGGAACCAGCGGGTCAATCACACTGTTTTTTCGAGCTTGAACTGAGCTTGATGCAGGTAATTCATTACGCGCGGTTTCCCAACACGGCTTATTCGTTTTGCTAACGAGGTTGTGTTTGTAGCAGTAAAAACTAAACAGGAAACGAGGGATGTTGTGCCAGCGTTCTGTCTGAACTTCCAGCCAAATGTGTTGAAGCTCGATATCAGCGTCGGTCATGGAGTTTTACGAAGTTATCTAAAGTAGCGCATTTTAGCGTGGGGTGGAGAGGTACGTCCAGAATGTGTTGAAGAATAGCGAATAGAAAGCCCTCTACTAACTCGGTCAGATTAACGAGTCATTCTGAACAGCGAGGCACGAGCGTGATTCAGAATCTACACTCCACGCTCTTTTTGCTAGAGTCATGATGAAAATTTCTCAGCACGCTGATATTAGATTCCTGGTCTCACCAAGGCTCGCTGTAATGACGACGATGAATACAAATAGAGCACATCCAATCTATCTAACCTTAAAGCGAGCGGAATTACCAACTAGTTCGAGGGCCTTTACATTAGGTAAGCGACACTTGCGTGACGTTATTTCACGAGGTAGTGCTTGATGAACTGAGTGATTTTCACCATATCGTCAACGGCGATGTACTCTTCCGTGGTATGCACTTTTGCCATCCCAGTAGAAAGGTTAACGGTAGTCAGGCCTTTCTTGTTGAAGTTGTTCGCATCGCTACCGCCACCCGTGCCTTTGGTAAACGCTTCGATGCCCATATCCGCGAATGCCGCTTTGATATCAGCAATATGTGCATTGTCTTCTTCAATGACAAACGCATCGTATGCACGTTTAGATTCGATTTCGACTTCTGCGCCGTGTTGTTCTGCAACAGACTCAAAGGTCGAGATCATGTGGTTGACTTGTGCGTCCAGTTTATCGCCATTTAGCGAGCGCGCTTCGGCCACAATTTTTAGCTCAGGCATAACAATGTTGGTCGCCTGACCACCGTTTACCATACCGATGTTAGCCGTCGTTTCTTCGTCGATACGAAGGAGTTTCATCTGATTGATTGCATCTGCCGCAACCATGATTGCGCTGATGCCTTCTTCTGGCGCCAGACCTGCGTGTGCCGGGCGGCCTTTGATTGTCGCAACGATCTTTTGCTGGCCCGGAGCCGCTGTCACGATCGTTCCAATTGGGCCACCTGTATCAAGTACGATTGCCTCTTTTGACGTTACATGTGTCATGTCGAAGTACTCAGAGCCAAACAGACCACCTTCTTCATGCACAGTGAAAGCAAGTTCTAACGTTTTGTGCGCTAGATTTTCCGCTTGAATGCAACGTACAGCTTCCATAATTGCGGCGATACCGGATTTGTCGTCACCACCAAGGATCGTATTGCCTTTCGAGCGAATAATACCGTCTTCAATGATCGGTTCAATACCGATACCTGGCGTGACTGTATCCATGTGGCAACTCATCAGGATAGAGCCTTCTTTTTTGCCTTCAAGACGAGCATATACGTTGAAGCCATTTGAAATATGCTCTGGAACAGGAAGTTTGTGAACCGTAAAGCCTAATTCACCCAGTTGCTCAGTCAGAGTTTCCGCGATTTGTTTTTCATTCTTTGATTCACTATCAATGCGAACCAATTGGCAGAAGTGTTCAACCAGACGTTGTTGATTAATGTGTGTCATTTGAGTGTCTCATCTTTGTAGGGGCGAGGGCATAAACGGGGAAGTCAGAAAATGTCCTCTAAACGGAACAGAGTCGCTGATATTACACACCGGAGAGTAAGGGATACTGAGATGAATCAATAAAGTTGGGTGCTTGACAGGATTATAACCAGGTGGCTGAGAGGCTGATCGCATTGTGAATTTAATTCATGAAGCAGTACATGCCTAAAAGCCGCTTCTAGGTAAGTGAATGATTTGATTAAAACCTAACCATACTGCCAATAATAATTACCATGGTAACAAGTTGTTTACATTTGTGTGCGGTGTGTACATTCAGTTTTTAATAGCTAATTTTATGAAACTAAAGGGGTTATTTGTTAGTTTGAATAGTGTTCATGACTAAAAAATTTGTCGTAACAAATATTTTACATTTACACTTTGAAAACCTGAAAACAGAGATTTTGGTTGATGTATTCCAATTTTCATCCGCCTGCGCCAAGTTAGAAAAATAGTTTAGAAACGCTGTAAACAAATTAATGACGCAAGGAGAAAGTCATGGTGGACGCATACAACCCATTAGGTACAGACGGATTTGAGTTTGTGGAATATACGGCTGCAGACAGTAAAGGCATCGAACAACTCAAAGCACTGTTTGTATCGCTAGGCTTCGCAGAGATTGCCAAGCACCGCTCGAAAGAAGCATGGTTATATCGTCAGGGTGACATCAGTTTTATCGTCAATGCGCAGCCTCATAGTCAAGCTGAAGGGTTCGCGAAGGTACATGGCCCATCAGTGTGTGGAATGGCATTCCGAGTGAAAGATGCCACGGCGGCGCTTGAGCACGCAATACAAAACGGCGGAACAGAATACAAAACCGAAATTGGGCCGATGGAACTCAGCATCCCAGCTATTTATGGTATTGGCGAGAGCTTGCTCTACTTTGTTGACCGATACGGTAAGCAGAGTATTTATGATGTCGACTTCCGTTTTTACGATGATGCAGAAGAGCGTCTGGCGAAATCTGATGTGGGTCTTTACGAGATCGATCACCTGACCCATAACGTTAAACAGGGCAACATGGATGTGTGGTCTGGTTTTTATGAGCGCATCGGTAACTTCCGAGAAATTCGTTACTTCGACATTGAAGGTAAACTCACAGGCCTTGTCAGCCGTGCGATGACGGCACCTTGTGGCAAGATCCGAATTCCTATCAATGAATCGTCTGACGATAAATCGCAAATCGAAGAGTTTATCCGTGAATACAATGGCGAAGGCATTCAGCATATCGCTCTGACAACGGATGACATCTACCAAACCGTTCAAACGTTACGCGACCGTGGCATGGACTTTATGCCAACACCTGATACTTATTACGAGAAGGTTGATCAACGGGTTGAAGGTCATGGAGAAGACGTCAGTAAACTCCGTGAGCTGCAAATCCTTATTGATGGTGCACCAACGAAAGACGGTATCTTGCTGCAAATCTTTACGCAAACCGTGATTGGTCCGGTGTTCTTCGAGATCATTCAGCGCAAAGGTAACGAAGGTTTTGGTGAAGGTAACTTCAAAGCGCTATTTGAATCGATTGAAGAAGACCAAATTCGCCGAGGAGTACTGAACGATGCATAAATGGATCACATTCCCTCATCGGGAGGGAGTGTGCTCAAAGCAAGCACATGCTGATTTCCCGGAAGAGGCAATTTATGAACGTGAAGCAGGTCGAAGTGGATTCTTTGGCCCTGCGGCACATTTTCATCATCAACACGCACCAACAGGTTGGTCTGAGTGGGAAGGGGAGCTTCGCCCACGAGCGTTTGATTTCAATCTCGTAGAGAAAGCCAGCCACATAACGCCTTGGGCGGTGCCGCATTTACTGCATAACGCTAACTGCAAAATCCGTGTTTGGCGTATGGATGAAAAGATGGATTTTCTGGTACGAAATGCAGACGGCGATGAGCTGCTGTTTATCCATCAGGGGACTGCCGATCTTTACTGTGACTACGGGCACTTAAAAGTGAGTGAAGGGGATTATGTCATGATCCCGCGCTCAACGAGCTGGCGCTTAGAGCCAAGCGAGCCGATGTTTATTCTGATGATAGAAAACACCGATGCGGCTTATACCTTGCCAGAAAAGGGCATGGTGGGAAATCACGCTGTGTTTGATCCTGCCGTACTGGAAACACCGTCGATAAACGATGAGTTCCGAGCGCAATATTCTGAGAACCGCACACAGGTACAGGTGAAGCGTCACGATAAAGTGAGTGTGATCACCTATCCGTTTAATCCTTTAGATGCAATTGGTTGGCATGGTGACTTAGCTGTGGTGAAAGTGAACTGGCGTGATATTCGTCCACTTATGTCGCACCGTTACCACTTACCACCGTCCGCGCATACTACATTTGTAGGAGCAGGATTTGTGGTGTGTACCTTTGTTCCTCGTCCGATTGAGAGTGATCCTGGCGCGCTTAAAGTACCGTTCTACCACAACAATGATGACTATGACGAAGTCTTGTTCTACCACGCAGGCGACTTCTTTAGCCGTGACAATATTGAAGCGGGCATGGTGACATTCCACCCGGCTGGCTTTACGCACGGCCCTCACCCGAAAGCATTTAAAGCGGGTCAGGAGTACAAGAAGAAGTTTACCGACGAAGTGGCGGTGATGATAGATACGCGCCACGCGCTTCAGTTCTCGGATGAACTGGAAAAGGTAGAAAACAAAGAATACGTCTACAGCTGGCAAGAAAAATAAGAGGCAAGGATGAAATTAGCAACCAAGAAAAATGGTACTCGTGACGGCCTGTTGATGGTCGTGAGTAAAGATCTAACGCGCTGCGTACCAGCGACAGAAGTGTTCCATCCAAGGAATCTAGCACCAACGATGCAAATTGCGCTGGACAACTGGGAAGCGGTGGCGTCGCAGCTCGAAGAACTATACACAGCGCTTAACAACGGAACCGTCGCGGGATTCGAAGAGTTTGAAGCACACTATTGTGAATCTCCTTTGCCTCGAGCCTATCAGTGGGCAGATGGCAGCGCGTATGTAAACCACGTGGAACTGGTTCGTAAAGCGCGTGGGGCAGAAATGCCAGAGAGCTTTTGGTCAGATCCATTGATGTATCAAGGTGGTTCAGACGCGTTTATTGGTCCTTGTGACAATATCGAGTTTGCTAGTGACGAGTGGGGGATCGACTTTGAGGGCGAAGTTGCGGTTGTCACCGGTGATGTGCCAATGGGGGCGAGCATAGCAGAGGCTCAAGAGTCGATTAGGTTGATCATGCTGGTTAACGACGTATCGCTACGCGGTTTGATTCCGGCAGAGTTAGCAAAAGGGTTTGGCTTCTTCCAGTCTAAGCCGTCATCCGCATTTTCTCCTGTCGCGGTGACTCCAGATGAACTCGGTGATGCATGGTACGAAAACAAAGTGCATTTACCGCTGGTTTCGACCTACAACCACAAGCCATTTGGTTGCCCGAATGCAGGGGTGGACATGACATTCGACTTCGCGGATCTCATTGTCCATGCTACTAAAACGCGTCCGCTGTCCGCTGGAGCGATCATCGGCTCTGGTACCGTGTCTAACAAACAAGGCACTGAACATGGCACATCGATTGAAGAAGGTGGCGTCGGTTACTCTTGTATTGCTGAAGTGCGCATGATTGAAACCATACGCGATGGTAAACCGTCGACGAACTTTATGTCGTTTGGTGATGCAATCAAACTTGAGATGTTTGATGCAGATGGCAACAATATCTTTGGTTCGATTGATCAACAAGTTAGCCAGTACTTGAAGCATTAATGCAGGGAAAATGAATGAGCGAACAGATCACGCTTTATGGATATTGGCGATCCTCCGCGGCTTATCGTGTGCGCATTTGTCTGAATCTTAAAGAGATCCAGTATGAATCAAAATCGGTGCACTTGGTGCGTGAGGGAGGAGAGCAACACAGCGAGGAGTACCACAAACTGAATGCCTCTGAGCTGGTGCCGGTGCTGGTGGATGGTGAGCTTCGATTAAACCAGTCGCTGGCTATTATTCAGTATCTCGATGAAAATTATCCGGATGTTGCTGTCATCCCAAAGCGTTCGCCTTTACGGTATCAAGCGCTTTCCATGGCACAGGATATTGCCATGGAGATTCACCCTTTGAATAATTTGCGCGTCTTGCAGTATTTGGAAGGGGAGTTGGCGTGTGATGCAGAGCGTAAAGTTGCCTGGATTCATCACTGGATTAACAAAGGGTTTTCTTCATTGGAGGAGAAACTTGCAGTCCATCGAAAAACGTATGGTGATTGTAAGTTCAGCCTGACCGATTCGCCGTCTATCGTTGATATTTGCTTGGTACCGCAAGTGTATAATGCGTTGCGCTTTGGTGTTGATTTGGCTGCGTATCCGATAATCAACTCGATTGTTGACGCCTGTTACCAACTTCCAGCTTTCATTGATGCAATGCCAGAGCATCAACCGGATGCCAACAGTTAGATCTTAGAGCTTAATAGAGGCCTCTGTTAAGCTCATTTCCTACCCTGAATCTCACCATTATTGTAAAATTGTGCCCTTTTGTTGCTATGGTCAACGTTTCGATTTAGGCTTGAGCAACTTGTTGTTTTCGGCTCGTTTTATCTATGACCAACATCTTTATCATCGTTGTTCTTCTGGTTGTTTTTTTCTTCATTATTCAAAAGTATGTTCTCAAGCATGATGACATCCGAGACTATCCATATCGCTCAAAAGGCGCTTTGTTAAGAGGGCAAGAACCTGCGTTTTTCAATGCGTTAAGAGCCGCTGTTGGCGATCACGCTGTTGTATTTACCAAAGTTAATATGTCCAGCTTGGTTGCGCCGAAAGACATTAAAAACAAAAGGCAGCTTTTTGTGGCGAGTAACCGTATTTCCAGAAGCTATTTTGACTATGTAATTTGCGATCCGAGAACTTTGGAACCACGAGTGATCCTAGAGTTGGATGATGGAAAGCCACTTCATAAAGGCAAGGCTGCGCGACAAAAGCTGCTGATTCACGTCTGTAAAACAGCCAATTTACCGTTAATTGGTACATCGATAAAACACAGCTATCAAGTAGGGCGATTACGTCGTTTACTTGCGGCCCACATCGATTTGATCGAGCCGGATAAAGAGGTGCGTTTTTGTAAAAAGTGCAGCAGTCCAATGATCATCAAGACAGCCAGTCAAGGAGAATTTACAGGCCGACGCTTTTTCACCTGTAGCCGTCAGCCAAACTGTACTTACACCGAGAACTACAATGTGGTGTTTGATGCGCCAGACGATTAACAATAGACGATTAGTCATCAAGAAAACGATAAGTAAAATTTAGCTTGGCTTAGGCTTTGGCTTTTTTAAGTCAAAGCCTTTTTTGTATCTTGGGGTCAGGCATTAAGAGGAAATTTGAATACAAGTCCTATACTTTGAAAAGGGAAACAAAGTAGGTGAGTGCTATGCGATACGGATGGATTTTTGCTATGTTGCTGTTTGCTTCAAATGCCAATGCTTTACCAAATTTAAAACCGTTGGAATGTCAGCTCACAGATACGCCTCCAGACCACTTTTTGTTTTACCGAGATCAAATGGTCTATCACAGTGAGCAGTTTGTTATCTTTCAGAACTTCAAAGGCCGAGTCAGTACTCAAGTTGATATAAAAACCGGGGAGCTGATTCGCACGACCTATATCGGTGAACCTTTTGAACCCAAATATCAAATTCTGTTCGGTTCTTGCCCGGATGTTTCCTATACCTTGCAGTTCTGGATGCTAAATGAAGTACCTTATGATAATTAGCCAAAAAATCTAAAGTTATCTAGATCACATTTTTATACCCGTACTGGGTGTGTTTCGCTTATAAATACACCTAAAAACGGCTGTTGAGTTTACATTTTCGCCAAACGATTCAAAGTTAGTGAATTTATGCTTGCACCCCAGATGGCTTATGGCTAATATCCTTCTCGTTCCAGAGAAATGCGTCCGTAGCTCAGCTGGTTAGAGTACCGCCTTGACATGGCGGGGGTCGGTGGTTCGAGTCCACTCGGACGCACCATTCTGATTTGAATGGTAAGTAGGAACACAAAATTTGGGTCCGTAGCTCAGTTGGTTAGAGTACTACCTTGACATGGTAGGGGTCGGCGATTCGAGTTCGCCCGGACCCACCAAATTTAGTTCTTAATGAACAAACAAAAAGGCCCGCTTTATAGCGGGCTTTTTTGTATCCATTCAAGGTGGATTTGGGTGGCTGGATTACCATTTGCCCGAATTCTCGTCGCGAAAAAAGGCCAACAAAAGTTATCTCAAAAGTATGAATCGAAACTTGGCGTAATTTATTATCGCTGCAGGCTGAAGCGGCCTTCCCTGTAGTTTACACTGCGGTAATGCTGTTGAACTAATGAAGCTTTGGTGTTCAGCATGCTTTTATATTTGAACAACTAAAATACCGCCTCCAAAGGGCGGTATTTTAGTTATGCAAGGTGTACAGGATAGGGAATATAACGGTGAAAACCGTAGGACGTT
This sequence comes from Vibrio sp. EA2, assembly GCF_033042495.1. Lineage (NCBI taxonomy): Bacteria > Pseudomonadati > Pseudomonadota > Gammaproteobacteria > Vibrionales > Vibrionaceae > Vibrio > Vibrio sp. EA2. The sequence continues at coordinate 438,157 of NZ_JAWLID010000002.1, forward strand.
AAGCCCTGTAGGCAAAAACGGGTTCGTTTTGCTCCACTATACTTTCTTTACTTGAACGCACCTCAATTAAATCCTGCTCTAAGTGTAGTGTTTCACTGGTTTTACGTAAAATCTCTTGGTTCAATTGAGGGTGTTCGATTAATGACAACCCATATGACGGAATCATTTCTTTAATCTTATCCTGCCACTTATCTGAAGCCATCTCGTTACTGAAACAACGTTCAAGTAATTGAAGCATTATCGAAGTCGAAACAGATGCACCGGGTGATGCGCCCAACAAGGCGGTGAGGCTACCATCTTCTGCATGAACGAGTTCAGAACCGAGGTGCAATTCACCTCCTTTACCAGGCACATGCTTTATGATCTGTACGCGCTGACCTGCTTGTACTAAAGACCAATCACTGATCTCTGCCGACGGAAAAAATTCGCGCAGCGCATTCATTCTGTCTTCATTACTTTGTGTTAACTGGCCGATGAGGTATTTAATAAGATCGAAGCTCTTCAGCCCAACTTGTGTCATTGGCAGTAAGTTTGATGGGCGTACAGATTTAAATAAGTCTAATAAGGACCCGCTTTTCAGAAACTTACTCGAGAAGGTTGCAAAGGGGCCAAATAGAACCACTTCTTTTCCGTCTATGACTCGGGTATCCATATGTGGCACTGACATGGGCGGGGCACCGACGGGCGCTTTGCCATATACCTTTGCTTTATGGGCACTAACAATGTCCGGTTTTTCGGTCACTAAGAATTGACCACCGACAGGAAAGCCACCATAGCTTTTGGCTTCTTTAATTCCTGATTTTTGCAGGAGCGTAAGGGATGCTCCTCCAGCGCCTATAAATACATATTTGCTATGTACGGTACGCGTTTTGTTATTACTGAGATCTTTCACTTTTATTTTCCAGGTACCATCAGCCTGGTGTTTCAGTGAACGGACTTCGTGGCGCAAGTTGAGTTTGAAGTTCTGATTTTTTCCTAAGGAATCAATCATGTGATGTGTCAGGGCGCCAAAGTTCACATCGGTGCCAAACCGGGATCGCGTGGCCGCAACAGGCTGGCTTGGGTCGCGGTTTTCCATCAATAATGGAGCCCAAGAGCTGATCTGTTGTTCATCTTCGGAATAAACCATGCCATCAAAAAGAGGAATCGTTCGAAGTAATTTAAAGCGTTTACGCAGAAACTCTACATTGTTTTCGCCAGTGACGAAACTCATATGGGGAGCACTTTTGATAAAGCTACCCGGCTTACTAATTGTGCCATCCTTTACCAGATAGGACCAAAACTGACGAGACAGTTGGAACTGTTCATAAATATCAACAGCTTTACCTATCGTGACCTGGCCATTTGGCCCCTCAGGCGTGTAATTAGACTCCGCCAGAGAAGCATGCCCTGTTCCGGCGTTATTCCATGCGTTGGAACTTTCTTGAGCGATGTCATCAAGACGCTCAAACATTTCTATTGTCCAGTTGGGCTCTAATTGTTGGATGAATGTACCAAGCGTCCCGCTCATGATACCTCCTCCGATTAAGACAATATCAACCATTTTCTCTCTGTCAGAACTGAGCTGGTTTAATTCATTTATACCAGTTACGTTGTTCATTTGGGTGTAATCTCTCTTTAAAATAACAAGTAGTTGAAAGCGAGGGATACGTTATTGTCTTGAAAATTATTGTATTTTTATTTTTTGTTGTTATTAACGATTGTGAAAATCGCTTAAGTCGACAAAGTTTGGCGTCGACAAGAGGACAGTGATTCGGTAGTCGGTCAGCAGCGAGTTACCCTGCGGCAGGCCCTGTACCAATCTATACTGTCGCCAAGGTTATTAAGCTCCTCCTGATTGAGCAATCTTTAAGCGTTTTACGATAAATCCAGCCCACAGAATAGTGAGCGAGAATAATAGGGGCATCGACTGTACCACGTTGGGTAATGAGATCGCCACCGTTGTGATGCTTGCGAAATGAAAAATTTTTGTGAGCTAGCGACAATATTGCATGGGCTATCCATAGGTTTGGTTCATCACTTTTGGAGTAACGTGATAGTCTTTGGCTAGAATGATTGCGTTTTTTTGTGAACAAAAACAAAGCCCGCTTTATTAGAGGGCTGTGTTTAAGTCGAAAACCGAAAAGTACGCTAATTTTTCTTGGTTTTAGCCGAGATGACCTGTTTTGCTATCTCGTCTAAGTGGTTATCCCAGGTTCCGCAACAACCACCCCAAATGTCCATGTGCGGGTATCGCTTAGCCAGGTGTCCACATTGCTCGCCCAACTCTACCGGATCGCCGTCTTCAAGGTGCCCAAGCTTACACAGAGAGAGTTTTTCCATTTTGGACGCGTTTGGTCGAACGCCTCTGATTCGATGAATCCAGTCACTATTCTCAATAGCAGGTTCATACTCCACGGGGTGAGAGCAGTTGATCAAATAGAATTCGACTGCGTTGTCCGTTTCTTTATCGATCGTTTTTATCGCTTCGGCTAAGCTGGGGCCAGAGTTGAGTTTCGAACTGCTGTCTAATGTCAGTGAAATGGCGAGAGGCACACCGATCTTCTGTGCAGCGCGAGCAACACCGATAGATTCAGGGATGTTATTGAAGGTGATGGCCAACGCTAAATCGACATCCGCTTTTTTCAATGTCTCTAACTGAACAGAGTGATAGTCCTCGGCTTCATTCTCCGTGATCTTGTGATTGGTAGAATAGGCGTCGCCTCGTGGTCCTATTAAACCTTGGAACAGAACTTCCGGAATATCTGTGGCGTACCCTTTCGCGACCTCGCGCAGAAACTCAATACATTGAATATTGGCGTCAGCGAGACTTTGTGCAGAGTAGCCCAATAGCGCTCCCCAGTCAGGACTGGCGCGGTAGTCGAGCCCACCCATAAGTGCACAAACGTTATGTTTAGCCGCGACGTCCAGATAGCTTCGAAACATTTCTTTCATCTTTTCTACCGCGGCAGGGTTGTCGAGCAGGGGGTACATGGCAAACTGGGGTAATTCAAAACCGTACTTGTACATCAGTTCGGTCTCCGTTCCGCCCTCAGTGAGATAAAACCGTCCATCTTGTTGAGTAGGGAAAGATTTTTGTCTGGCCATGTTGAAACCTCCGTCTAAGCTAGTTGCGAAACGTTCTTTGAAGTTTAGATACAGTTAGTCGTTATTGATAATATTGATAACAGTTTATTTGTCGTCGCTTTTCACAAGTGCTGTTAGTCGCTACGAATAAACAAGCTTTGCCTATACTTTTACAGACAGGTTAAATGAGCAATAAGTTGTGTATGGCGGAGATGGCTAAATGGCGTTAATCGATAGTGATTACTATGGTGATATCCCAAACAGTACAACAGCAAATATATTAGCGCTGTATCGGGAAGTAGATTGGTTAACGAATGTTATTAGCCAAGTCATTTGTAGCTACCTAAAACAAGAAGGACATGAGGAGCACTGGATTGATATTCCTCCGCCTGATACAGCGCCCGGTAGTAGTTTATATGCTGACATGCTCATTGACTGGGAGCTAAATGTATTTGAACGACTCGCATTGGCGCTGGCAATGGCGCCTTCAATCCGTCCTGATGCACTGGATTTCTTTTTTGGTCTTAACGGCATGATTGATCGTCCGTTCACTGAGTTTGGTGGCGTCGCTGATCGAACATTCAGCGGCTTTGTACCTACGGGCCAAACGCTGAACTTTCTGATCAGCGCCAATAACCCTGAATGGCGCGTCCATACGATGTCTATCCTCTCTTCCCAACATAAGCTGATGGCAGAGCAAGTCACAGAGCTGCTTTCCGTTGAGTCAGGAATCCCAAGTTTAGCGGGTGTCTACCGTTTGAATGACCATTGGCTAAATTATTTCATTACGGGTGAGCAGCATCGGCCAGAGTTAAGTACGAGCTTTCCCGCACATCCGTTAGATACGCCGCTAGAATGGTCGGAATTGGTGTTGGAGCACAATGTAATGAGCCAGATTGATGAGATCCGCGCCTGGCTCGCCCACGGAAATACCCTGATGCAAGACTGGCAATTGGCGAAAAAAGTAAAACCCGGCTATCGAGCTGTGTTTTCTGGGCCACCCGGTACAGGCAAAACACTGACGGCTGCATTGCTTGGTAAGTCTACTGGCAGAGACGTGTATCGGGTCGATTTGTCTATGGTGGTTTCAAAGTACATAGGGGAAACCGAGAAAAATTTATCGCGAGTTTTCGACGCTGCCAGTTACAAAGAGTGGATACTGTTTTTTGATGAGGGTGATGCTCTGTTTGGCAAACGGACTGAAGCCAGTTCTTCAAATGATCGCCACGCTAACCAGCTCACGGGATATTTATTGCAAAAGATTGAAGACTTTCCCGGAACGGTGATTGTTGCGACCAATTTGAAAAGCAATATGGACGAGGCCTTTACTCGTCGATTCCAAAATATGGTGCATTTCACCATCCCCGGTCCAGAGGAGCGCTTGCAGCTGTGGAAAAATGCCTTCCACAATGTATGTGATCTTGCTGATGACGTCGACTTAAACAGCATATCCAGCGATTACCAGATGGCTGGTGGGCAAATTATTAATGTCCTTCGGCAATGCGCTTTAACGGCAATACGCCGAGATGAACGAAAGGTATATCAACAAGATATAATCTCGGGCATTCGGAATGAGTTCAAAAAAGACAACAAACTGGTCTAAATTGGTGTTTGCGCTTTATTGCATAATGCACGTTCGATCCTAGACTCAATGTAAGCTAGAGCAACGTTTGAGGATAACCAAAGTGTTTTCTGAGCTTAAAAAACAGTCTACTTCCCAGTCCAAAGAATCTGTCCAACGCAAATCCGGTCAAGCAAGCGCACAAGTATTGGAAGATAACCGTGAATCTAATGCAATCCAGCGTCAACCGAACCACACAGGTCTGCCGGACAACTTAAAGTCTGGTATGGAAAGCCTGAGTGGAAAGAGCCTTGACCACGTAAAAGTGCACTATAACTCCAGCAAGCCGGCAGCCGTTCAGGCTCACGCGTATGTGCAGGGCAGCGATATCCACCTTGCATCCGGACAGGAAAAACACTTACCCCACGAATTGGGACACGTCGTACAGCAAATGGAAGGTCGCGTTAAGCCAACGACTTCTGTTGGAGGAATGGCAGTAAACGATAACCCATCTTTGGAAAATGAAGCGACAGAGATGGGGAATAGGGCACTTTATAAAGCGTAAATACTATATTTTTAGTTTAGAGGCGATGAATTATGTATGAGCAAATTAAGGAAGTTGACAAATATAGTCGCAAGTGGACTACAGACTCTACATTTGGAAATAATAGACAAGGTCATAGAAGGGGACTTGTAGACAATAGGCCAGAAGTTGTTGCACAACGAAAACTACAGAACGACACCGACAAAATCATACAAGTGAAAAAAAATAATAAGTTTGGAGTAGAGACAAAATTTAGTCCGCATGTTGTGCAATTACAACGTGACACAGAACATGTGGTCGATAATAAGAAAGTATCGTTTTTTAGGTTCAATTCTACTGCTACAGAGAATCATGTAGCTATAACTAGAGAACAGGCAAAAAATGAAGCGCTGGCAAGAATTGGAAGTAAGGGTAAAAAGAAAGTAGAGAAGGAACTCCGAACTGGCGGAGCCCCAAGACTTGGACACTACACTGTGTATGCTGTGAATGATCAAATAGACGCAGTACATGTAGAGCATGACCGAGATGATCAAGCTATTGTCACACGCTACCATAATTGGAGCCCAACAACACAACTTGGGGAGCGAGATAATTTCAGAATTGTGCCGCATTTTCATGCTGCCACCATTCCGAAAATACAAGGAAATAATAAATCAGCCTACAGAGATAACTTAGGAGAGGGCTTTCCTGCGTATGATGCGATCGGTGGAGGGCATCACTATTACTATCTTGATATAACTGCACCCGATGATCCTTCGGGATTTATTCAAATAACTGCTGATGAGATTAATACAGATTAAGTTTGATCAAATATTAACTATCTAACATGTTGAATTAATGTGATTCATATAAGTTAATTTAGTATCGGGAAAGGTATGCTTATAGGCACTATTTTTTCTTAAAGACTGTTTTGTGCCTTGATACGGTGAATATATTATATAGTCCACCTATTACATACCCCCTAAGGCTTATCCCCCTCCATTGTCAGCCATCTGACCACCAACAATATCCATATAATTAACGCCATAAATCCAAGTAATATCGGAACCTGATAGGCTTTAAAGTATGGGTCTGCGACAAACACCAACATTAATGCAGCCAGAGAGCCGATACATAGCAGGACGAATGGCAGTTGAACGAGATATTTTCTGAGTTCGTAATACCAGTTGCTGATGATGAGTACGGCGGTAATGCCAATAAAGACAACAAACAGTATCGTGCGTAATAACCATCGGTTTGGACAGATCCAGTCCATCACAACCAGAATCTGCTCTTGTAATGCAGCGAACATGGATGGTAGTGACGAAGTTTTTGGATAAAAGGTATCGTCCACCAATTGCTGGCTTAGGTCATTCAGTGGGATAGGCTGGTAAGCCGCACCGATAAAGCTCCAGCTTGAAAGGTGAAGTAGCTGTGTTAGCTCGATTTCTGAGTTACGGTTAAATTCAGTAATGAGCATAGGAACAATCTGTTTAAACAGTTTTTCAACCGCGAGCTGATCGCTTTGGTTGCTCAACCAGTGATGGAATTCCTGTATTTGAGTCAGTTCTTGTTGTGCGATGGCCTCTTGAGATGAATTGCTTTGACCACTTGTTCCAGTTGTGTCAGCGGTATCAACCTGAGGGCGTATGATCATTAAATTTGTCACTTGGCCAAGAGCATTGAGGTTATCAAATTGATAGAAACTGGAAGAGTCTTCACTAAGAACCTGATTGGCAGGTATAACAACGTTGAGAAAATAGCGATCATGTGGACTTGCTACCACATCGCTACTGCTGGCAATGTCAGATCCTTCTTGCTTGAGTAAAGCAAATTTGAGTTCGCGTACAAAGGTAATAAATATTTGCTGACTCTGAGATGTTTTAAGCACCGATAAGTCGATATCCAGTGTAATACCATCGCCAATGCTAGGGACTGGTTCGATACCTAAGGTCATGATTGGCTTCATTCGATTAATGAAGCTGCTGTCGAGCGGTTGATCAATGGCGTCTACCAATTGATCGATTAATGGCTTATCCAAAAGCTCGATTAGGGACACTAAAGTTAAGTCTCTTGGCGTTGTCACAACAAGGTCGACCTCGCTGCGATAGCGATGAGCCAATCGAATAAACTGAGTATTATCTGGCTCTGGCTTCCAATTCGGCGGCAATACTAACAAACTACCACTGTTGCTTGGCTTTGCCACTGCACCAAAAAAGCCGATGCGGTCAAGCTGACTAAAATTGATGACTTGCTGTTCTTCGGATTGATACCAGTATGGAAAAAAGCCATAGAAAGTTGCATCGTTAAAAATGGAGTCGCGACTGTCCTGACAACCACAACCCGCCGGTGCTTCCCAGACCACTGGTGTACTCGTATCAGGAGCAAGCCCTGATTTATAGGCTACTTTGAGTACATTCTCTGCGTCGCTCGACGAAGTATCTATACCTTCAAGCGTCATTGCCGCTTGCATCAAATACTCGCTGGCGAAAACCTGATTAGCAATAGGCTCAAGTAGTTTTTGCAGACTTGCAGGTACGACGTAGATGTTCTGCTTTTGTAGTGCGGTTGCAAGGGCATCACTATCTAGTTGCCAGGTTATCAAAGGGGCTGTGGTTTTCGTTGTCGCAGTGGTGCTGCTTTCTGTCACACTCTTTCCGTCATCAGTATCAGCCGTTTGTTGGCTGGTGTCACTGTTGCTTTCTCCGTCAGATGTTGTTGAACTTTCTGTAGAGCTGCTATTTGAATCTGAGGCAGAAGAAGCCGTTGAATCAGTATTGGAGCTTGAACTAGGCGCAGAACTGGACGTTGTACTAGAACTAGAACTAGAACTAGAACCGGAGCCTGTCGTTGTATCGGAACTTGATCCAGAGTCTGTAGCGTCACTATTTTTGCTGGTTTGGGATGTGGTGGTACTTTCGGTTTCACTATTACTTTGTGTCGCTTGGTCAATACTCTGAGATTGAATAAAGCTATTAAGGTCCAGTGCCGGGTTGAACGTGACATCAAGCTGGTCAATAAGCGTCACTAACTGGTTATAGAGTTCGTTTCTTTGTGAGAACTGCTGCTTTCCTAAGGCGGTGAGTGCAGTGAGCGTCGCTTGTCTGTTGAGGTCATTATCAGTCAGTTGGTAGTAATAGCTTGGTATATTGGCTTGAGAGCCTGACGATGAAGAACCGGTAGAGCCGGGAATCAGATCTGGCGCTAAGAGCTCAGCCAGTTGTGATGAACTCAAAGTTAGCAGTTCTCCTGAGTCGACACTGTCTCTCCAGTTCGGGAATACGGCACTAATTTCTGCCGCACGTGCCAGATCTTTCAGCGTTGTGTCAACAAAATCTGAACTGCTGCCGGAGGTTTCACTTACGGTATCCGACACGTTGAAATCATTACAAAAATTAATCAGCCACTGGCGAGTCACTGGGCCAAAAATGCCGTCGGTTAACCGTCTTCCATTGGACTTTAATGCCGCCTGATAAGTCGCGTCAGGCTGGTAAATCACCTTCAATTGCTGCTGAATGATACGCCCGTTATAACGGGAATCTTTGGTTGGCAATTGGCCGCTGCAACTGTAGGCGGAAGTCGATGCCGATGGAGCTTGTGCCGACACTGATAAAAAGGACACCCAGACTATTGTGGCGACTAGTAGCCAGCGCAGCACAGTGCGGCCGTGGTTAATTAGATGATGACTATGAATCAGGTTCAGGAAGAAATCATTCATGATAAGTTATCCTCACCGCCACGTGACAAACAGAGGTTTGTCCATCCATGGGAATTTGATGGTTTGGAAGCTCCAGGGAATTTGGTCTAACAGCATGTCAAATGCACCGGGAATTACGCTAAGTTGCCACTGTTTTTCTTCGTCTAATAGTTGGCCTTCACGTTGTATAAAAGTTGTTCTCAAGCCTTCTATCGAAGTTGAACCAAGCGAGTTCCAGTGACTAATAATTGCATTGAGCAGACCATCAATTATCGAAATAGCCTCACTTGGTAAATCCACTTGGCTGGGGATAGGAGTACTTATCGGTATGCCACATAAAATCTTATTTAGTGGCAGCAAGTACTCAGGTGCTTCGCTTCGACCTTCAACCAAATACTGCAGGCAAAACAGCGCTTGGTATTTAGCTTTCTCACTGGCGAAAACTTTGCCATCCGTGAGGTTGAGTCGTTGAAACAAAGTCGGGATATAAGTGGACGCGAGCACTAAGCCTGCATTATTGATGCTTATGGGCTCTGATTTTTTGTTCTCTTCTTCATTTGGATCTTTCCACAATAACGGCTTGCTTTTCCTCTCTGAACGGCTTGGTTCTGCTCCGTTTTCTATTGAGTTATAGAGACGTTGAACTTGCGGTTGTGAACGGTCGAGACCGGCTGGTGGATCTGGGGCTGTTAACTTCAAAGTTGAGATGTTGCGACTTATCTCTTTTAACAGCGGGAATAGTGTTGATTGGCGGGATAAGTTTAGCTTCTCTACTAACTGTTTTGTCTTGTTACTTTTATCATCGTCTTCGAGTTTATCCATAATGACTGGATCAGCAGTGAGGTCGTTGAGCACTACATGCAGCAATTGAACTGCACTTGCTGTTATTCCCTGAAGTAACAAACGGTGATAGATGACACGCCAAAATACCTGTTTCCATTTTTGTGTATTTCCCATCAACACAGAAAACGCCTGATATAGGCTAACCATGACGGGCACGAAATCGATGTATTGTTTCGCGAATACTTGAAAGTGATAGTGGTCGGTCAGTCCGTCTATCCAACTCGCGAGCTTTTCTGGATTGAGTAGCTCCGCAGACAGACGCGTCCATAGTGCGTGATGATCGAGATTCAGTGCCAGTTCTAACTTGGTTTCATCAAATTGACTCGATTGCAGAAAATCCCAATTCGTAATGTGCGCGATTGTGTCATTTTGTGTGCTCGATGCTGAATGTCCACGGAAATGTTGAGACGAAGAAATATCGGTTCCAGATGTTCGTGCCATTAACACCTGTTCAAGCACAGCTTGAATGCTGCCGTTCGTTATTCTCGAGCCATTGAGTAGCTTAGAATCGCGTTTACTTTTGCTTAGCATTGTATGGGCAAGTTGGGCGACTTCTGTTTGAAAGTGATTGCTCAGTGTTCGAAGAATGGAACGCAGTGCCGTTTCTGCTGAGAAGGATAGCCCTGTCTGAGTTAGCGAAGCTTCCCATATCCATTGCCAAATCAGTCTATCAATCGTTGACCTGATACTGGTTTTTGAATGATCAGTCAACTCATGAATTGAATCAGCTATCCATGAGCGGATAGAGAGAACATCAAACGCAACGGTTGATAAGTCTTTATTCACCAGAGTGAGCAGCTTTAAGAGCGTTTTCTCGTCAAAGTGTTGAATCCAGCGTTTTTGTATCGTGCCTGACTGGCTCAACTCAATAATCACGGGCGAAAGTGATTTAGCATCAAGAGAAGAACGCGCAGTTTTCAATAGCCGTTGCCACTGTTCGGGCTTCCCGTCTGCCAGAGCCTGAATCACTTCAACAGGAACATTTATGTGGCTCGAAATAACGCTGTTTAACCAGTGTTGGTAAGCCTGAAGAGGAGTATCTGCTTCTTGTGGAGTCTCTAAAGACAAATTGTGATTGGTACTCTTTAATGCGGGTAAAAGAGAACGTAACGACTGCACGAGCCGGTAATTAGTTTGAGTATTTAACGAAGACAGCAGCGATTGAATCAAGTCGAGATGGTGTATATTTCTGTGCGAAGCAATTTGATGAGTGAGGGACAACAAGTAACTGCGTTTATTAAACTCACTGCCACGCTCAACCAGCAAATAGCTGAGGGTAAATTGCCACAAGCTGCTGCGTAGAGCATGGTCTTCAACTGGCTTTGACTCAGTTTCCGTTATGATCGTCCTCTCTAGATGATGACGGTTGGAAATGATGTCGTGAACCACTTCGTTTGCTCGTGGTTCAATAATGTCGATGAATCGAAATAGAGTGGCATCGGAATAGTGTTCGCTCCAATGCTGGCGTACGGCGGCGAGTTGGCCGATCCAAAGCAATAATCCTTTGATAAAGCGACGTTCGTCAGGTAATGCGCGGAGCAGGCTTTTTTCATCTCCATGTTGGAGGATCAGTAAGAGGGCATTTAGCGAGTCTGATTTACTTGTGTTGGTTGAAACTCGCGTGTGGTCTTGAGTAAATGTATTCCATAAGGTTTGGGTTTCGTATGCCGCTTTATCTGTATCGCTAGGTGATGTTTTGTCTGCGTTAACGCGGAAAATGTCGGGCTCTATAGCATCCAGTAATTTCATCATTTGCTGTCTTAGCGCACTATCGATATCGGTCATCTGGAGCCTGTTACGAAGATCAGCAAGCAACGTCGATGCGTTGAGGTTATACATGGCGGCCATTTTTACGATCACGCTTTTCATATACTGCTGTTTATTGAAGTGGCTGCCACGCTCGACCAGCACGTAATGGAAAGTGAAGTGCCACAGTTGCAGCGTCACTTGTTGGTTTGATACCGCAGAATAAACGGCTTTTGAAGTGGTTGCAGGGGCTGAATTTTTCGCAAGCAGCCATAGCTGAGGGCGAGATAAGAGTTGGGCTAAAAATGGATAATGCAATGGCTCTAAACGTTCTAGTAAAGAGAAACGTCTATTTTCGTCGAGTGAATGGATCAAAAGCAGGGGTAAACGTGGGTCTTTGCTGTGTTTACTCAACGCAAAAAGAATACTCGATGCGTATCGTTCCATGAGTCGATGCCAATGCGGTAGCAATGCAGCCAAGTTACGGTTCGAAATCGCGGTATCAATATAGTGGTTCCAGTTATGAGATAGCTGGGTTTTCAGGCTTGAATCATGGTGAATGCCACCTGTTTCCAGTAACGCAATCATTACCGCGAGACGGTTTTTATGGCTTAATAGCGGTAAGAGTTGCGCTAATGATTGTTCAGGAAGCTGCATTGCCAATCTTAAACAGAGGGTTTCAGAGTTATCCGAGAACTCGAGAGCATTGTTTATGCGGTCTGGAGCGTTGAGCAGAGCCTCTATTACACCGGTTTCGGACAGTTGCTGTTGATATTTAAACGGCCAGGAGAGTTGTCCTGTTTCGATAAAATGCCACGCTTGTTGCCAGCGATAGTCATCAAGTTCATGTTGGTTAGCGCCATTCTCGATACTTTCACTGACTTGGATCTGCGACATGTGAATGTTCGACTTTCGCATCTTGGCCGAAGCATCCAAGCTCGTCTTTCGGTAAAGCTCTTGGTATAGCTGCCTTAAGATCTGCGTTTGCAGGGCAGGGCGTAGGTTTGTACTCGCAATATCGCCAGTATCGAGCTCAATTTTATCAATGCAAATAACGATATCCGGTGAGCAAATCTGGTTAAGAAGTTCATCCATAGAAGGCAGAAGATCGTTTATTAGCCATTGATACGCCTCCGCTTCAAACTGTTCTGCATCGACCGCGTTATCAAACTCGATAGCAAGCTCTACTTGTTTGAACAAGTGGGTTTGAGTCTCAGGTTTAGGCGCTATTTTGCCTGCTTTGATCATAAGATTAGCGCCTCCTGCGCGGCATCTGGTTTTTGCAGGAACGTTAATAGGTTCTTCGCCATCTCGTCGCAGTGTTGATTCTGCTCGCGACTAGATAGCTGGATGGTTGACGCTTTTTGTTTTCTCCACGCGTGATACAGATTTTCAAACTCAGAAAAGGCATTGAAATCTAGCCACATTAAGTGAACACAGAGATGAGCCGGAGTATTCGTTCTGATCAGTTGTGCTACTTGTTGTCGGAACAAAGGACTGCGGTGACGGGCGGTGAATCCCGGCATAGCTACGCAGACCTGATTGGCCAGCGATTCAATGTCGCTCTCGGGATGGCGGAGTGTGATTGGCTCCACTACGTGCAGCGTTTCTGTCTGCTGATTGATTTCGACCAGCCACGCTTGCAACCAATGGCAAAAACGTATCAGCTTTTGTTTGTGGTTGTAACGCCCTATGTATAGCCAACGTTTCTCTTCGTTTGTTCCTATGTCAAAGAAGAGTCGGTAGTCACCCGTTCTTGAGCGTTTGAGTATCCGGTAGCGTTGATTATCGATGCCAAATTGCAACAGCGATTCAGGTAGCGTTTGAGCATCTAATGCGTAGACCGAAGCGCGAATTTGACGTTTTTGCTGAGTAGAAAGTGATATTTTCTCTTGGCTTTCCGGTAGCGTTTCGAGATTGGGTAATACGGTTTCTTTAAGTTCGAAAACCGCTTTTTGTCCCATATCGCTGCTTAGATAGTCTTCGTCAGTGACGATATTCAAAAGGTAGCGACTGATATTGAGGTTTGTCCCCTCATCTTCATTATTCAAGGCGTTCATGCCGAGCAGAATCGATAACCTTTGTTGATATCCGCCGGTGTGACTCGGGTTAAGCAAGTTATTACCCAAACCGCGCTGATTACTAATGGTTGCGATGTTGCGAATAAATCGCTGTTTGTGTTCTAGCAACAGCCAATCAATATCTTGCTCTCTACAATATGGGTTAAACGCACGATGAAGCGTATCGGGGTACTGTTCGCCATAAAGTGCGATCAGGTAATCGTAGATTCGACCTTTACGCTCCGGAAAATTATCAAACTCGGATTGCAGCGCTTGCAGTTTCGACTTTGCGTCGGCAGGGTAATGGGTGTTGATATCGTTGAATTCTTGAGGCGTCAGCGTGTGGACATGGTAGCTGGTTGGTTGACTCAATGAAGTAGAAAACAACTCGGGCAGCTTTGTCAGATCCTCACAAAAATTGGCCATCAATTGATCAAACAGCAACAGGTAACTGCGCAATTGATGACGTTGTGCTTGGGATTTTGGATCGTAGCCAGTATTGGTTTTTGTGGCCAATTGATAGTTTCGCGGGAATAAGGTTTGGATGGAGTCGTAGCTACTGAGATCGCGGTGATGACCGGATGGAAGTGGCATTGCGGTCGTTAAATGCTGACGCTGTATGGTTTGCTGCTGCAATTGTTGCTCAATTTGAATGACCACATCGGCAACGTCAAGAGCGATGACATGCTGGTTTTGTACAATCTCAAGGCGAATATCTGAATCGGCTTCTGGCATGATTAAACTGGCGTACTCAGGAATCTCTGATATTACCACGATGGGTTCATCTGGGTGTGTTTCGGCTTCGAACCTGATACCTTTAACTTGTTGAATGCTGGCACTGCTTAAAATCAGATCTTCAAGCTCACTTAAGTCTCCGTTGGTTCTTTGTCTCAACCAATGCGCGCACTGATAATAGATGTTAGCGGCTATCTGATTTGCATCGACTCCATCATTACTTATCTCGATAGTGGCTGCCAGATGAATGCAAGTTTCTCCAATAACATTTACTTCTTCGATGTCTTCACCTAATCCTCTTATCTGATGGTAGGTTTGAAGAATACTTTGTATGGTAGGGTCTTTTTTTTCCGGATTGGAATCCTCGTCCTTGGTTTGCAAAGCGTGTTGCTGGCGTCTAAAGAAACGTTGTAATAACCCGGAAATCTGATAAAGGCCCAAGTGTGGGTATTGTTCTGAGCTTTGAAACCAAACTTGCTCCAGTTGCGGCGTTGTTCTGACAATAAAGTCCTGATACTCGCTCGGTATTTGAGGCGGAGCAGATAACACTTCATCGGGGCGAGCCAACCCGTAATACGGGTAATCAATGCGACCGTAATCGTCCGCCAAGAGATCGCATACGGCAAAATCACTGCGATAGATAATATCGGTAAGTGCAAAACAGACTTGTTCCAGAATGGTGACGCCAGGGTCGTGGGTGTTGTAGTCTGTCCAAACTTTGCCACCTAATTGTTGGATATAGGTAATACCAAGCTGGAACAAGCGTTCAAACTTATCCGGGTCGTTTTGATGTTCTTGCTTCGATATGGTCACCGACATAATCAGGCCTGTTTATCCTCTTGAACAATCTCGCAATTGGTCATGTAGTCGTCATCCCATAATTTCGTGATGTGATAGCGGATATATCGGTTATCTCCATAACTGGTGTTGGTTCGAATTTGCAGTCGATAAGGTCGCTTCGTGCCTTTTTCAGTTTCATGCAGCCACCTCAGTTTTAACTTGTCCGCAGGAGAGCGAAAGAATGCGTGTTGCGCCTTTATTGGATTTTTTCTGCGCCATTGCCACCACCAGTGATTCGGCGCGCATGTATTAATGGCGATCGCGTGGAGCATCGCATATCGGCCAGTGTGTCGGATGCCGATACCCGCGACCACTTCAAGCATTTGGCAACCCTCTAATGTTTCCGTGATGTCGTGCCATTTTCCGTCAGCAGGAATCAGAGCGTCGACCGTTTCTGTTCCGCGTCGGCCTTGTGAAGAAACGGTGCCTTTTACATCGAGCTCGTGTTCTGGCGTTTCGGTTTTTATCCCGACATTACCACTCGGAGTGAGCGTCAAATTGGTTTCGGGAGCGTCATCCTCATCTGAATCCGTAACATTGGCGAGTGGGTTAGCCTTAAAATGCAAGTTGGTGGTCTTCGCTGCTAAACCTACGTGCCAAAGGGCAGTATTGCGATCACTTTGCTGATAAAAACTCAGCAAGTGCTCCTGATCTAAAGCGGTCAATTGCAAGCCAGTTGCAGGCGGTTTCTCAAATCCATCCTCAACCTGATTGACGCAGGAGTCGATCAAGTCCGCGAAATGCTCCGCAGAGGGCATATTGCCGGGTTGAAAAAAGTTTTTGAGTGTACTTCTATTGCGTTTTGGCATAGTTAATCCGTCCCCTTATGATGCTGAACAGGCGTCTCTTCACCGTTATGTGATGATTGGGGCTGAGTGTTGATGATGAACTCTTCGCCGATAACAAGGTCTCCTACACCGGCAGGAACCGGTGCCGCTTGCTGATGCTTGGGCGCAATGGTGATGAAATGGTGCTGAGATGGCACCAGTAAATACCATGGAAGTTCTGCGCCAATGGGTTCTTCAGTTCGTGCGCTGTCTTGTAAGTGATACTTGCTGGTTGAATGATGGCTTATTTTAAGTACTGACAGACCACTGACGCTGGTCACCTGTTTTTGTTTACCGATGAATGCGGCTAATTTTGACAGCGATAACTGCCATCCCAAACCCATGTTCATACCTTCGCTGTTCCAGGGGCAAAGCGTCTGCATGATGGCGTACTCCAACTGACGTAACGCTAATCCATGGTGAGTACCTTCAGTGAACGTTACAGAACAGCGAACTTGTAGCGTTTCATATCCGGGGTTGCGGACATCAATTTGAGTGTGGGCGCGGGCAATCGTACTGAGGTAATCACGTATTGCGATAAGAGTGGTTGAATCGATGTAACGCTGCTGACACGGGGTGTGATTGCAGTCGTTGTGCACCGGAATTACCGTGAGCAAAATATGTCCGGGTTTGTGCGAGTTAGAGTCAAATTGTTTAGCTGCGAAACAGTTTACGGCGTCGATATCAGGAAACTGTTCCAACACCAGGCGCTCATAGTCCCATGGGGTTATTGCTTTTCCTTTATGTCGTAGATGCTCACTGGTTCTCGTGACCCAATGATCAAAATTCTCATCTGGTTTTAATTGTTGTATCGGAGTGAGTTGCGTAATGGCACCCAGATTCGCAGGCTTATTCAGACACTGCCAGAACGCAAAGGGTGGTGTTTGCGGTTCTGCATTTCGTCCGCCTTCCACTTGAATGACGTGCGTTGCAATTTGGTAACATTTTGGATATTGATCAATGCCTTGGTTTGTACTGACTCTAAGCCAATATAAATCCGACGGCATAATATTGTGCTCGGTATTGATGGCATCCGGAATATCCAACGTGATGATGCCGGACGTCAAAAATCGGTGCGTTGTGTCATGAATGATGTGTTTTGCCGGAAGTTCGACCCATTGTTCGCCCACAAGGTAATACCACTGATATTCCGTAGACGGATAAGGCGTCAACATCTTTGCTTTATCACCAAGCAGAAAATATAGATTGAGGTAGCCTGAGAGCTCTGACGCCGTTAAGCCGATAAACAAGTGACTGTCTTCTTTGTAGTGAGCCAGGATGCGAGGATAAGCGAACTTGTGTTTTTCGTTTCGTGGATAGATTTCCACTTCACCAAATGGGTGGAGGTGGATCATTCGACACTGGGTTTTCGTCGTCATATCACCCAGCCCGATTTTGTGTCTGGCTACGTAGTTAATCGACAGACGGTTTAACATCGGGGTATATGGCGCTTTTGGCAAAGATTGCTGTTTTTTCGATTTCGCATTCGCTGTCAGTGTCTTGCTCAAAAGCAATCCATATTGATCGTGCCCAAAAGCATCCATTGGTGTCACCAGGGTGATCTTAAACAGACCATTACGAATATTTGACTGAGGGCTGTATGGTGTCTGGGGCCACGTTTGAGTTGTTGGCGTATAGCTGTTACTGATATTGCCAAACGTTAAAATATTCTCGCGATCTAATGCGCCGTCTTGCGGTGAAAACAAACTTTGTGGGCCATCATCTGTTGTATCCCAGCGCCCGTTATTTAGTACTTCAGTTACCACTTTGAAACTATGGTTTCGATAAGGGAAAGGATACTCATTGTAGTGGTCACGGAACCCATCACTTCCCTGTGGTAATCCAGACCAGTCGAGGTGATAACTGAGCTGTTTAAGGTGCTTGATGGCGAATTCTTTGCTTGCGACAACCAAATAGGAGCCATCTTTGGGTTGGGCTCCCAGTGGCAAGAAGGGCCGGCTTGGATCGGTCTGACCATCCTGATTAAACAGCTGTACTTGTGTTGCTCCTTTTACACGGCATTCCATCAAAAGCTGAGCGAATTCAAAATCGCGGAAGATAGTGTAGGGGAAGCAATTACTCTGCGCTTTTAAACACAGCTTTAATGCTGGCGCAGTAAAATTCCATTTCGAGTTGTGAATGGCTGGGGTAGGCACTTTTGTCGCGGGGAAACCCGGTTCAAGCCGGATATGCAGACCAAACCCCATGGTAAAGTCGCTGTCGTTTTCAATCGGAATGATCTGAGCACAATCGACGAGCTGCCATCCTTCTTCAGTGGAAATGGCGACATCAAATATCTCTTCAAATAATTGGTAAAAGGTCTGAATACGCGAATAACCGAGCAGTAAGTTTACCGTCGCGTTGACCGACTCATCGAGAACATGCTCGTCAATCAGCTGCTCAGTCAGTGACTTGATCTTGTTTATGTCTTCGTTTGATAGCCACTCAACGTGATTTAATGCGTAACGTGACACTAACTGGCCAAGCACCCGGAAAAATCGCTCTTTTTGCTCCATGGCGTGGAGATCTTGGGTGGGTTTTGACGCGACTTCCTCTAGCAGCGCGAGTAATACACCACGATACACGGCGCGAAGTTGTTGAGTCGGCTCTTTGTCTGCCAACTGTAAAATCCTATCGTCGTTAACTTTGTCGACAAGCGCTTTGCTTTGTATTTCGTACAGCCAACTTCCAATCACTGGCACTTGCAATAAAACGATTTCATTAACAACGGCTTCAAACGCATCTCTCAACTTACTGGATTCTTGCGTTATGGAGCGTTCCTGATCATGTTCGATATAGAGCTGAGATAATCTTTGATACACAATGCCATTGCCCACTTCTTGAAGTTGAAATTGTAAAGTGAGCTCTCGATGACCTTCAGCCAAAGAGAGTATTGGATCTGAAATCACCAGTCCAAGATGCTTCTCAAGGCTGTCATCATCAATCTGGTGGCTACCAAACATCTTGAACGCTTGGGTATTATCACTTTGAGCACCTGTCTGCATCGGATTTAGCTCAATTTTCTGACGACTAATACCAGAATTAAAACCGAGCTCTTTCTCTGGAGAAATCAGAGGATCACGTCGAAGTGTAAAACCGAACGCCTTTTTCACTTCCGCATTGGTCACTGACATGGCGTAGTTGGTGCGAAATTCTATCGGCTCAAACGTTGCTGTATTGCCGGGAGTGAAGGCTTGCCCTTTGTTGATGATCACGGGCGTCTTGCTCGCTTTACCTTGAGACAATTTGAGGAACACAGGTGCTTCTTCTGCACTTTGCGGATACTGGTTCAAAACGTCTTGGTAATAAAACAAAAGATGCTTGTGAGTAAACTGATTGATCTTGTTTTGAGCGCGCTTAAACAGTTTTAAGAAACTGAGAAACAGAGCAAGCTGTGGAGGGTGTTCACCATGATGCAGAGATTGCGTGAACGTATCACGGCAGTCTTGCTTTAAGGACTCAATTAACACCAGAATCTTAGACAGACAATGTTGTGCTTCCTCTTTGATGTTGGTTAATTGAGCCGCTTGTTTTTCGCTCTGGGATGAATCAGATAGTTTCCACAAAGGGTCGAGATGCTCGTATTTATTGATGAGGTTTTTGGGCGTGCAATTAAATAGTTGTTGTAATGGGGCATTAAGTTGAGCCTGATAGCGGTTGAGCAGGCGAAGTTTTAACTCATAGCTTATTTCTGGTGTGCTCGGTAAGTGTCGGTACCAGCTGTTTAACACAGTAAAAAGGTGAAGAATAAATTCTAGCGTTTGATCTTCATCCAGACATTGTGCTTGTTTGAACTGACGTTTTAATGCAGCTTCATCCATGCTTAGTATTGCAGCGCAAACCACCAATTCATTTTGTTCAAACATCGCACTCCAATTCCCTTTTACCTGCTTGTTCTCATCCATATAAGGGACAAGCTCGGCAAACTTTTTCGCCCATAGGATGAGCTGTTCGAAGCTGAGCTCGTAGGGCTGAAAGAAGTGAGGGCTAAGTGCAACGTTACCTCGTTCGTTTTGTTGCGTCATAAAGCATCTCCCGAACCGAGATCAGGCAGAAGATCAGGGCTAACCAGAGTGCCTTCTTGCAGATAAAACGGATACACCATGTTGTCTCGCGTGTTGGTGGTGACTATCTGATAATCAAGCTCAATCATTATTTTCCCGTTTAGCGGAACGGGCGTCAGCGTTAACGAATCCAGGTCAATACGTGATTCAAACAGCAATATCGACTGCCGAATCTCGTATTCCATTTCAGTCAATGTTGTTTTTGTTAGTTCAGCAAAAACAAAACGGTTAATTCGGCACCCAAACTCAGGGTGCATCAGGCGTTCGCCGGGTGAGGTAGAGAGGAGGATCGCAAGACTCTGTTTGATGTCTTTTTCGTTACTGCACAGTTCGACCGAGCAGTTGTCGGAGGTAAAGGTGGGAGGAAACGCCCAACCAGTCCCCAAGAATCCATTGTCTCTGTCCATAGTCCAGTCCCTTTACATTGAAAACTAACCGCCAATGATCACTGTGAAGCAACCCATCGCAACATTGCCACCGTGGTTCGTGCTGTCACCAATTCGCGCTGCTGGTTTTCCGCCAATCATCACGGTCGCCGAACCTTTTATTATGGTGGATGGGGGGCCAACACATGTGCATGAATCACCAACGACCGAAGCGGGTATTTTCCCGATCAACACCGTGGGTACGCCAGGCCCAATCACCGGACCTCCGACATGGGGAACGGGAGGAACGCCTGGCGTCGCCATTGGACATACGTGCATATCGGTAATTCTTGCTGCTGGTGGCATGTTGATGTCCTCTTTAAATCAGTTGCTAATTGATATTGACGATTGCGCCTTTAATGGTTGTATTCCCTGAAGCAGACAGTTCTGCACTGGCAGAGCCTTTGGCGGTTAACGAAGTGGTGGCGTCTGCTGAAACGTTCATTCCCTTTATGTTGGTGTCTCCCGTCGCTTCGATACTGGTATCACCGGTTGATTTCAGCGAAATGTTTCCGCCCGCCGATATGGTTATGTCTTTAGGGGAATCCAACGTGATTCCGCTGTCGTCTAAAGTGACGGTATTGCTGTTTTGATCGGCGAGCGTAATGGACTTTTCATCGTCACTAATGGTGATCGAATTTTCACCGGGCGTAGTGATGGTGATGACCTTTTTGTCATCGTCGAACTCTATTTTGAGTTTGTTTTTAGTCACTATCGCTTTGGTGTAGTTCTCTTGGGTGAGTTCATAAGGCATCGATTTTTTACTGCTGTACAAACTGCCGAGAATGATTGGCTGGCCGGGATCTTGGTTTAGGTAACCGAGCACGACCTCATCGTCGATTTCCGGAATAAAAAAGTTGCCACTTTCGTTAGTCGCGTAGTAACTGGAAAGCCTTGCCCAAACCTCGTTATTGGTGTCACCTAATGCGGGTACTTTTACTTTGATTCGATATTGGGTTTCTGGGTCTTCATTGAGCTGAGTTACTATACCGATCTGTAAACCGTCCACGGGAGGAAGCCATCCCGAGGCGGGTGGGGCACCGAGGTCACGATGCTCTGCAGACCATACCGGAGCAAGCCCTAAGTCAACGGTCGTTAGCCACTGACCTTGCTCGATTCTGTGATGTACCGCGCCGATATAGTGAGAGCCGTTGAATCGATCGCCAACGCCTGCTAACTCGATAAGACTATTAATTTGCGCCTTTGCATTACCTTGAAACGTGACAGTGCCACGTACTTTGGCAAGCATCGACTTCGCACGTTGTCCTTTTGCCCAGTTGGTCAGGCTGTCCTGGGTGTAACTGGCTGAGGTTTGCATTCGATATTCACTAATACCTAGCACGTTTGCCAGTTCGCTGGCTGATAAATTCCCCTGATTACTAATCTCGGTCGCTGCAGATTGTTGCGATAGCATTGCCTGTGTACTTGGGTCCCAGGCGGTACTGGTTACACTACTAAATTGATAACGTGCGTCGACTTCTGCGCAGAAATTGATCAGATCAGTACCGTAGGTAACGACAAGTGCCGCGGAATCACTAACAGAGGGCTCTTTTACCGACAGTTTGTTTTGCTGGTTTGCTACCACCAAGCCATTTGCCTCTGCGCGAGTCAGCATAAAGTCCCAGTCACTGCAGTTAAACTGAACCAGTTCGTCATGTTCGACAGGAGTACTGTCTATGCTGTCAGCCGTAATACTCGAGTAGTTGCTAATAAGAGAATTAATGATGTCGCTGTCTTTTTGCTTCAAATAGCATTGGCTTTTTCTCGCTATCGTCATGGCAACCGCTTGATCTTTGCATGTCACATTGAGCGTGGTTTGGTTGTTTTCGCTGATGCGAATAGCATGATTGGTCACCACGCCTTCGAAGATGGTTTCGTCTTCCGTTCCGTAGCCAGCATCGATAGTGATCGTTGACCCTGGCTTAAATGTGTTTCCTGAGCTGACTTCAAAAGTTTGATCAGCGATGTCTCCATCACGGATCTCAAGCTCTGCATAGGCAATATGGTTTACCTGATAAAAAACATTGACCGAGATAATGCCAATTGAACTCTCAATGACATTGCCATTTGATTTGATGCTTAACGTGACAATGTCACGATTGGTCTCGGTGGGAGATGCTGCCATGTCGCCTCACTTTTAGCTCAGAGGTGGAAAATAGAGCTTGGTACCAGGTGCTATATTTCGCACGCTAGGTAATTGGTTGTATGCCGCCACTTTGGAATAGTAGGAGCTGTCTTTGTAAATTTGATGGCAAAGTCCCGGTAAGGTGTCACCCGCTTTAAAAACGACATGATGTGTCAGATCGGGGGAGGACTTTTTGGCAAGTGCTTCTTTCTCTTGCTCAGTGAGAAATTGAGTAAAGTCTAGGGTAGCGGTTGCGCGTAAAGGAACACCACTTGAATCAAAAAGTACGTAAGAGACAGACATGGACGTGAGGCGTCCACGAAAGCTAAGCGCCGTCCCCCAACTGATTTTTACTGGGTTCGGTTCGTGCTGCTTTCCGTTATAGTCGTAGATCACTTTCCGAAGCAGAGTCAGCTGGTCTTGAACGGACTTTCCTTTTTTATACTCAACCACACCCGTGGCATCGATCATTAATTCAAAACTGAGTTTCTCACTTTGGTATCCCTGAAACTGCACTGTCGGCGCTATATCGCCCTGAGATTGTCGGTGTTTACAAGGGTCATCGGTATAGCCAATGCCATAATCCTGCTTGATGGAATTTGGATTAAGCATGGCATTAAAGGTGGTTGCGGTATTACCGGAAGCTGCAATCGACTCAATTTTTAGCTTATCGACCATGCCTAGCGCTCTCTGTTTTCTTGCTGGAGTTTACGGTGCATCCATTTTATGGTTTGGAATTGCGCCGTGTGTTGAGAAGAAACCTCGGAGAGAGCTCCTGCGCCTTTATCCGCGCCGTCACATTGGTGCTCCTTTTTTTGTTTCGATGATTCTTTTTCTTCAGTCGTGACATTGGAACGAATCGACATTTGTTTGATTTCTATAGGCATACGTTAGTCACCTCTTGAACGGCTATTTTGTGCGGCTTGCTCTGCTGTAACAGATCTCAACTTCTTCAATCGCAACGTCATTTTTCGTCGAGTTGAACCCTTCAACTCGCCATTTAACGGGGTAGGCGTTATAGAGCACCCATACCCGGCATGGAGAGCCTTTTTCATCAAGCAATCGGACCGAGACCGTTTTTGGGACGATTGCTTTGGAAAGTTGCGCTTCAAGCGTGTCCTGACACCATTTCACCAATGCCGAACTGGAATCAGCGATACCCCGCTTTAGCGTCAGATTAGAGTGTTTGATCACTTTAGGTAGGTGATAGACCAGATTATTTCCGCCTTCCTGATAGTCTTCGGTATCTATTTGAGCTTCTAAACCAGAGATTTCCTGAAAAGCAGAATCATCTTGGTTGTTACCGATCACTACGCTGAAGTAAAACGCGGGTAGGGGCCATTCATCTGCCATAAGCTCAGATCTCCAATAACGCTTTGTATGCCACAAACTGGCTTGGTTAACGCATCAAGCACGACAACCAAGCCAATGAGTTGCACTATGAGGTTGTGATTTCTAACCCTTCATGTGCCAGTTCTATGGTTTCTACGGCAACCTCATTACCGTCGGATTTCAAGTCGGTGCCTGTTACTTTTGTTGGCCACGCATTTTTTAGTTTCCAGCTCATCACCACACCACTATCTTGATCAAGTAAGTTGATGGTGACGGCGGTTCGAGCAATAGTGTTCATTTGGATCTTACTAAACCAGTCATAGAACTTGTTATCACTCTTAAAAATGCCTTTTTTCAAAGTGACGTTACTGGTTTTCACTAGCCCCGGCATCTTGATCGTCGAGAACACTTTGCTGTTGCCTGCGCGGTATTCAATTGGTTGGGCTTCGGTATCCAGACCCGATACTTCCTGGAATGCGGCGACCATACTTGCGTCGGCACCAGCACCACCATCCCATTTGACTTCAAAATGGAATTTGGGCATCGGCCATACGGTTTCTGATTGAGCTGAACCATCATCTGCCATGGTAGTCTCCTTTCTACAATTCGTTCATAAAGTTACGAAGGACTACGGCTAAAAGCCTTCTGCGCTTTTGAGTACTAAGTAATTATGATTCTTGCATTTTTTGCTGGAAGGTAATCTCAATGAATTCAGCCGGGCGACTAATGGCTACCAACACTGTAATTCTCAAAATACCTTCTAGAATATCGTCGCCGGTCATTGTTTTACCCAGCCCGACGCTAACGCTGTATGCCTCGCCAGGGGATGCCCCCGCCAGACCGCCACGTTTCCAAATGCCGTATAGGAAGTTACCAATCATGCTTTCCATCGATACCCAGGTACTGGAGACATTCGGCTCAAAAACATAAGCCTTTGAGGCAAGTTTGATAGATTCTTCAAGCATAATCATGGTTCGACGAACGTTAATGTATCGCCAGTCAAGGCTGTTACCATCAAGTGTGCGTCCACCCCAAACTAAGATGCCTTCACCAACAAATGGTCGAATCGCGTTAATGGATTTACCCTGAGTAGTAACGTTGAGATCTTCTTGTTCGTCATCGCTGATATTAACCGTTGGAGAGACAACGGCGTTTAGGCTGACGTTAGCTGGTGCTTTCCATACTCCTCTTGAATTATCGACCATGGTATAGACACCAGCCATTGCCGCCGCTGGAGGAAGTATATTTTGTTGGTGCTTCACTTCCTTCATGATGGTTTGGTAAAGTGGGCTGATGGTTTGTAGCACCTTATTAAGCAGTACCTGCTCTTGATCAGGTAAATCTGTCGTGAGCTTAGCAATTTCATCAAGCATCTGCTGTTTGCGCGTAACGCGAAGTTTATTACCGCCGCTGTTGAGCTCATCTTCGGAAAGGCCATCAAGATCTTTAAAGGCCTCGTTGACTTCATTGGTGAGTAATTCAGAAAGCTTATCTAAGTTGCTGATGTTATGGAAGTTAACATCACTGTCCTGCACGATGGAAGTATTGAGCCAAGGGTAGTAAGCCGAGGAATAATCCAGATAATTAATACCAAGTTTGGAACGGAAGTTTTCGATACAGTCCCCACTTGGATCCTGACGATCTTTAAATCCTTCCCAGATATCGAGTATCGCGACTCGATTTTTCATTTTACCACCACAATGTCCGAGCATGGCTTGCTGGACATTAATGCACGCCTCTTCTGCCAGTTGCACACTTTCAGGGATCACGAGCATGGTAGCCTCAGGCTCTTTAATCAGCGGATCAATTCCCCCTTTTAAAACGCCTGGATCAAGGTCGTCACTATAGCTTCCAACCGATACGATATAGCAAGGCCCACCGCCATTTTGAAAGAAAAACAGCATATTGTGATAGAGTGTATAGCGTGTATTCGATTGCTTTATCTGATAAGCCGTACCTTGTTGGCTAAAAGCGACCGCGGCACTCGCATCATCACCAGCTTCACTGATCTCAAAAGTTGGTAACGGCGCGCCACCGAAGTACTGGCGAAACTCTGACATCGAAGTGATGCGCCAGGGTACTTTACTCAGCGATTTTCCGCCATTTTCAGCTTTCTCTGTATAGCCAATAAACGCTGGCACAGCAGTAGCGACCTCGACAACAGAATTGGGGAAGGCATTTTTCTCAACTATGTAAACGCCCGGTGTTTTCATTACAACCATAGTTAAATCCTTTAAGTGAGAATTGAATGGTTACCAAATGCTCGCGATTAGCAGAGTAATACTTCACCCAGTACTGCTGTCATAGCGAGGCAGTTACTAATAAATAATGTAGTAAACAAAATGCACTGCATTTAAATTAATATTAGATGTGCAAACTGATTTTTGTATCATTAAGATTTATTTGGAATGTAAATCACTGTTTTCAATTTAAAAACAGTTTTTATCGCTACGCCAAAAAAATATGACATAGACGTTGAGGTTGATTATCCATTGTTTCAATTTCAATGTGTGCAGGGCTGGCGGAGGCTAGACGACGGTAGATGATTTTATGGTTTGCTTTGAGTTGAAGTGACAAATCAGAACGTTGTACAACGGGTAGCGAGGTATTGGAGCGGAACACTAGGCAAGGCTTATGATTGAGATGCTGTATCCCAATGTTTTTAAACGTGAGTTCGCCGTTGGAGTCGATAATTTGATATTCCTTCGACTCATTGTCGGTAAAAAAATAATACTGCCAATAAGCGTAAGTGTGGCTGTAATTTAATATTACTTGTCTGTTTTCATTATAAAAATACGCTTCATTAATGGTCAGGTTTATTATTCCGACAAGGTTTTGACTTAATTCAAATTCTGAAATAGCAGCGTATTGATCACCACTGATAATATCTTCAGCGGTCAACCATTGTTTGGGAGACACCGAAAGAGGCGACTCACTACCTAAATGCATCTCGAATAGTGCAACCGACATCGGCGTGGACAATGGAATATCGGTATAATTACGAAATAGTGGGTCTTTACTGAACACTTTAAATTGCAATAAAGCAGGAGAGTCAGGTGCAGAGATCTCTTTCAGCATATCTATGTCTGCAACAACACATAATCCATCAAGTGTAGGCTTTAAAAACATGTAGTTATGCTTTAGCCATTGAATAGTATCGTTTGTCGGAACCACATCAATAGGTACGCTCATGCGACTGTTAGAAAAGTAATCATGATTGACCGAAAGAACAATATAGGGGACATAATTCGACATTATTGTTCCCGTTTTTGTAAGTTAGATTTGACGAAATTTAACGGCCCAGATTGCAGCAATACCGCTTCGCTGTTTGGGATCGCAACACGCACCTGATAAACGCATGATGGCAGGTAATGGGAACCAAGCATGCTCCACATATGGCTCAAATTGGCTTCAGTGAGAGTCGCCATTTCCATCGCAATTTGTTCGATAAACTCCGGCATATCGGGGGCGTTCTGTCGATTGAATAACGGGTTTCGATTAAAAAATGCCAGTAAATGAGACAATATTTTTAAGCCGTCGGTGTAATTGGATGCAGAGAAGTTTGCAGCAACCACCACGGAAACCGCTAAAAATAGAGGCTTGTTCGGTATTGCGGATCGAGACGTGGGTTGGAAAGCGGCGATATTTCCTCCCTTAGAGAAGGGATCTCTTTCCAGACCGCTAATAAAAATAAGCACTTTATTTTCATTAGAGCCATTACTTTGCTTATTAATATCAGAAGGGGAAGCCACAATGACTAAGTTGTCTGACAAATCAAAAGCTGAGTTTATTGACTGATTCATACGTTCACACAGGTACTCAAGACAGCTATCTAACATAGTTTTCTCTCTCTGTTAAAACTCAGTTTAGCTAGGTTTAATCGAATTGCTGTACACCGGATACAAATTCTTTGGCTTCGCTCGATTAATTTGGGTAGGTAAACGGCGTGATACAGTGGGTTGTTGAATGGTTCTAGCCGTAAAGGGAAGGGATCAAAAAAGGCCCGCGGGATGACGGGCCTTGTTAAATACTAGGAAATTAGCGTTCAGGCGTTTCCAGTAATTTAACCACGCTTTCTACCGTGTTGTTAAGCGCCTCGCGATTGTCGAGCTTACCCGAACTTGCTGGGCCAAGTGCACATGTGTACAAAACAAGCTGCTTATCGAAAGGGAGATCGAGCTGCTCATATAAGTCTTGACGGATTTTAGCGTGTTGTTCTGGTTCTTGGCTGGCAAGGCTAACTAGCGTGTCATAAATAATATTTTTCATGGTTATCAGGTTTGTTATCGTTGGGGGTGCATATAGTGTAATGGTTTGCAAGACGAAAATCTGACGCTTGGGTCACATATCACTTGGTTTGAGATGTATTGATCCAAATCAATGGATGAATAGTTTGGTGTGGTTTTTATTACTAGTGGATTTAACTATCCTAATGAGCGGGTTTGCATTAAAGCTGAAGAAATCATTAAAGATTTGAGCAAAATCCACCTTAAGCGCCAATTTATAAGCTTTAATGTACGGAGATGAGCGAAAGAAAAGGTGACAATATGTTAAGTAAACTAAACAATCGTCTTTCTACCGTGGCAGAACACATGGCTGACCTTGAATATCAGCTTGGTACCTATCTCCAACCCGGCCGATTTACTTGCTGTGTAAAAGGAGAAGAGGTATTCCTTGAATATCAGCACGATTTGGAGTTTGAGAACGCTGCTGACCAAGCGGAAGCTCTGTTGAGGTTATTCAACATTCCATTGGAAGGCGACGAGAGAAAGCTGCTTGTAGAAGTCACGGGTAAGGGCAATACGACCAAACTTCACCTCGACTTATCCTGCGATGATGAAAGTGATCTGTTACTTAAATACGTTTGCTCCGAGCTTTTATTAGCTTTTCGCGCGCTTAGCTGAAAACGCTCATTCCAGCATGGCGATTATCTCATGCGCTTAAATGCCTTTGAGTATTTGTTTTCTTAGCTGCACCGAACCCGATAATATTTATTAGTGGTCACTTTAAAGAGCGACCACTAATAGGAGAGCTAAGCAGATTGGGTTTGGTCTCGGAATTGTTGCGGCGTGATACCTGCGTGGTTTTTAAATGCGGCAAAAAAGGAGCCCGGATGCTTAAATCCGCTGTCATTGGCGATATTCTTTATCGGGTTTCGAGTGTTACTCAGCAACACTTTCGCGTGGTTAATGCGCATAATAATTAAATACTGTTTTATCGAGACACTCAGCATATTTTTAAACAGTCCCATCGCGTATTTCGGATGCAGTTTCACATGGGCTGCGATGTCATCGACCTTGATGTCTTTGTTGTGGTTTTTAGCAATGTAATCGAGCATAAGTTGCACGTTTTTGTAACCCGTATCATTGGGGTGGCGTGAGGAGCCGTTACGCAAAAAGCTGAACATTTCGACTTTATAATCGAACGAGCAGAGACGTCGCAGCATTAAACAAACCTCGTCACTGACTATTCCATTTCTCACGCTATTTTCACTGTGATAACAGTTGAGCCAACGATTACTTTCGGCAAGGCTGACGATCCCATCGGTGTGCGCGGTGATCACCCCACCATGCATAATTTGTTGCACAAACTCTTGTGGTAGCACCCAACCTAGAAAAGCGCTCAAGGGAATATTAATGATCCCGACCAGAGCATCATCACTGACTTTACTTACTCTATGCGGTGTCACTGCCCAAAACACGGCCATCTCTCCCGCAGATATTTGCACGCTGGCATTGTTGATCCCGTATTCGAGCGTCCCTTTGTGCAGCACGTTTATCTCGACTTGCTGATGCCAATGGTAGTCAGCCATGTAAAAAGGTTGGCGTTGCTCAAAACTCAACTCAGTGTCGACATCAAGTAGCGGTGCTGAGCGCATATCGTTGACTAAATAGTTGACGTTTTCAGACTGAAATACTTCCAAATGATGCATATAAAATTGTCCAGGTAACGTTTTGGGAGTTCTATAAAGTAAGTTTTCGAGATAAGACTACCAGATGGTGTTTATTTGAAATGTGATCTGGATTGGCTTTGTGGGTTAGTGTGTAAAGGGTTGTGAGGTTTTGTATTGAGTGTTGCATATGAATTTTGGTTTCGCTTTTTATATAAAGACTCTTAAAAAGTAAGGTTTGGTGATGTGGGTGTTTTTTTCGATTTGATGACAAAAGAAGAGTCGTTTAATTTGATTGCAAGTTAATCGTTTGCCACATATCGAGTAAGATGTAATGAAAGAAAAAAAATTAATTGAGTTAAGCGGAACGGAGTCCCAACTTATTATTGAGGTTGGTGATTTTGCAGAAATTCTACACTGGGGTAAGAAGTTAAGTGGCGGCTTAGACAACTCTCGCACCGCTTTACTCCGTCCAGTTCCACATGGACGCTTAGATAAAGACGTAGCAATGACGACTTTGCCTGAACTTGGTCGCGGCGTATTCAGCAGCCCTGGATTGGAGGGGCATCGCGATGGTCAGGACTGGGCGCCAGTATTCTTCCTTAAAAATATTCAACAAAGTGATGGCCAAGTTACGCTTGCAAGTGAAGACGAACAGGCAGGCTTACAACTGTTGACGGAAATTTGTTTAGATGAATTTGATGTTGTAAAGACTCGTCACACACTCACTAACGTTCAATCAGGGAAGTACTGGGTTAATCGCTTTGCGAACTCAATGCCATTACCTGTAAGAGTCAATGAACTGATGACATTCCACGGTCGTTGGGCTAGAGAATTTCAAACACAACGTCAGCCACTGCTTCATAACGGCTATCAGCAAGAGAATAGACGCGGCAGAACGTCACATGAACACTACCCGGCAATGGTCGCTGGTACGTCTAACTTCAGTGAGACACAAGGCGATGTTTGGGGATTCCATTTTGCTTGGAGTGGCAACCATCGATTACGTGCTGATGTAAAAACGGATGGTCGTCGTATGATGCAGGCAGAAGTCATTTACTTCCCTGGAGAAGTCGCGCTGGAAAAAGGGGAAAGTATCTCTACCCCATGGTTGTATGCGAGTTACAGCGAGAATGGGCTTAACGAGATGAGTCATCAATTCCATTCACATGTAAGGCACTCGATCATCGCTGAAGACTTTAAGAATAAGTTACGCCCGGTGCATTTGAATACATGGGAAGGGATCTATTTTGATCACGATCCTGAATACATCATGGAAATGGCTTCGCAGGCAGCAGAAATGGGAGTGGAGCGTTTTATCATCGATGACGGATGGTTCAGAGGTCGTGACGATGATACTGCGGCATTGGGGGACTGGTTCCTGGATGAGCGCAAATACCCGAATGGTCTCGAGCCAGTTGTCGAACACGTTAACGCGTTGGGCATGGAGTTTGGTTTGTGGTTTGAGCCTGAAATGATAAACAAAGACTCAGATTTATTCCGCGAACATCCTGATTGGTTACTGGCTGTCGACGGTTATGATCAACCAACCGGCAGACATCAACATGTTATTGATTTACAAAACGATGATGCATTCAACTTCTTATATGAACGATTGGATCATTTCTTAAGCACCTACAATATTCGCTACATCAAGTGGGATATGAACCGAGAAATCGTTCAGCCGGCGCATGATGGCGTGGCTTCTGGTCGCAAACAAACAGAGCGTTACTACCAGTTAGTCGATAAGGTAAGAGCCAAATTCCCTCATGTCAGTATTGAGTCTTGCGCGGGTGGCGGTGGCCGTATTGATTACGAAATTTTGAAACGCACCGACCGTTTCTGGCCTTCGGATAATAATGATGCCTTAGAAAGACAAGGGATCCAGCGTGGAATGAGTTACTTCTTCCCGCCAGAGGTGATGGGTAGCCATATTGGTTCTGATAAGTGTCATTGTACTCGCCGCCGTCATAGCATTGAGTTCCGTGGATTGACGGCACTGTTTGGTCATATGGGAATAGAGCTTGATCCGGTGAAAGAAGATAGCAATGAAAAAGCGAACTTTGCTCATTATGTTGCGTTGCACAAGCAATTAAGGTCGCTACTGCACACAGGAAAAATGTGGCGAACACCAACCGATGACAGCTCACATCAAGTGTTATCAGTGGTATCGGAAGATCAATCTGAAGCCGTTGTGATGGTCGCTCAACTTGATATGCCAACGCACTCGCTGAGTGGCAACCTGCGTATACTGGGTCTGGATGATAAAGCGACTTACCGCATTTATGTTTTAGACAAACCAGCCAACTACAACGACATTGTCGTGTTCCAGCCACCTTGGACTGAAGCTGGTTGTGAACTGAGTGGTGAGTGGTGTAAAGAGGTTGGTTTAAGCATGCCGCTATTAGATCCGGAAACAGCGATGTTAATCAAAGTTGAGAAGGTAAATTGATTCGATACTTCGAATAATTAAAAACGGTTTTGGCTATCAATGACGTGTCATTGGTAGTCAAATATACCGAAGACAAAGAACAGGGTAGTAACATGTCTAATCAAATAACGATAAAAACCAAAGCATCCTACGGACTTGCAGCATTAGGTAAAGATTTTGCCTGTGCACCAATTTATATCTTTTTAATGTTTTACTTTACCGATGTTGCGGGTCTCTCGGCAGGCTTTATCGGTACTATCTTTTTAGCGGCGAGAATCATTGATGCCGTCACTGACCCAATGATGGGAATGGTCGTTGATAACACACGTTCAAGATTTGGTAAGTTTCGTCCCTGGATCGTCATTGGTACACTTTTAAATGCTGTCGTTTTGATCGCTTTATTCCGTACGCATACTTTTGAAGGCACGCCGCTTTATATCTATGCAGCGGCTGCCTATATTTTGTGGGGCTTGACCTATACGATTATGGATATTCCGTATTGGTCGATGATTCCTGCGCTGTCGAGCTCTCGTCAGGAAAGAGAGAAACTCGTCATTTGGCCACGTATGTTTGCCAGTCTTGCATGGTTTTTAACCGGTACTTATGGTCTGACTATCATTGGCAAGTTAGGTAATGGAGATCAGGGAGAAGGCTTCTCCAACCTCGCGATATTAATTGCGGTACTGTTTATTATGAGTGCATTCTTAGTCGCAAGAAATGTTAAAGAGAGTGTGACCGTTGATAAAACCACGGAAAGATTTAACTTAAAAGATGTGGGTGATATTTTAAAGTCTAATGACCAGCTCAAAGTATTAATCAGTTCAGTATTGACGTTCCAAATTGCCAATATGATATTTGGTGGCTTTGCAATCTACTACTTCACTTATGCTTTGAATAAGGCTGAATTGTTTTCTACTTATATGATGGTGTCAGGGATTGCTGAATTTATCGGTGTCATTACTTTCCCTTATATAGCAAAGTTATTCCCTCGTAAAAACCTTTGGCTAATTGCTTGTGGTCTTGCGATATTATCTTGTGTTCTATTGTATCTAATGCGTGCCTTTGTCCCTGGTAGCGTACTTCTGATAGCCATGGGAGCTGCCGCTAAATCCTATGGTGTGGGCATTGTAAATGCACTTCAGACCGTAATGTTGGCTGATGTTGTCGATTATGGAGAATATAAAACAGGTCACCGAAGCGAGAGTGTGATCTTCTCAGTACAAACCATGTTGGTTAAGTTTGCAGGTGCAGCCGGTGGGTTTATTGTAGGTGTTGGGTTGTCATTCGTTGGCTATATCCCTAATGAAGTTCAAAGTAGCGAAACCATTGCAGGTTTGGAATTCATGATGATTTGGCTACCGACGTTATTAATGATAGCCAGTTTGGTTGTTTACCGTAAATTCTATCGCCTTCATGATGGCTTCGATAAAAATAAAATTGAAACGGCGATGGAGCGATATGGATTTAAACGACCAATACTGCTTAGCAACTAAGTGAATAAATCGTAAATTCCCCCTAATCAAATAATATTGAGGAGAAGGATAACAAACTTATAATCTATCGAGTACCTTATCTAAACCAATTAATAGTGAACTTTCACTATATAAATACTGTTTAATTATTTATTATTAATTAATTTTATTAGGTGTAGAGTTTAATAAATTATTTTATTAGAAATAAATTATTAACAGTAACTAAAGCTAATTCAGTAACGGAACAATTGTCTTTTTAAAGAAAGGGCGGGATTTATATTGTTTAAATTCCTCGATTTAATAAAAACAAATATAGGTAAATTATGAACAGAACATTTAAACTATCTCTGGGCGCTGTCTGTGTTTCTTTTGCATTGCAAGCAAATGCTGGTGTTAAGATCATTGATAATGAATTAGGCAACTTCTCAATTGCTGGTAATGTCGAATTAAACTTTAACTACCGAGACCGTGAGTCAAACGCATCTGGTGACCAAGAATTTAACCAGGATGGCCGTGTGCTGATTGAGTTTGCTGGCGAAAAATACACAGATAAAGATTATTTTGTCGGTGTTAAGGCACAACCACTATTTGAAAGTACGGGCAATGTGGTTTTAGATGATGCTTACTTTGAGTTTGGCAAAAAAGATGGTTGGGCGATCAAAGCCGGTCGTTTTGAGGGCTCAGATATGTTCCCTGTTGGTTTGGATGTATTCCTCGAATATTCGGGTGATACGTCTAATGACCTTTACACCGATGGCTGGGCCTACACTTACCAACTGAAAGAAGCGCGTGGTCGTGGGTCTGATGGTCAATTGATGTATCACCAGACGTTTGGCAACCTCTATGTTGAACTGGGTTCTATGATGGGCGATCGCTCCAACCTGTTTAGGGATGGTGTTGATGGCACGTATCATGGCAATGAAATCGATAAAAGCAAAGACTCTTTTTTAGTTCGTCCTCTTATCGCTTACGATTTAGGCCAGTTTCGCATTGCTGCCGCGATGGAAACAAATTTAGTTTCTAATGCTGTTGTGGCAAATGGTGTTGATATCTCTGACCGTACTGGCTATGGCGTCACGGGTAACTGGTCTAACGATGGTTGGTCGGTTAATGTCAATGTGGCTTACCTAGACGCAGTCGATGAAACCAACTTTAGTACTGGCGTAAACGCGCTTTGGAATAATGTCGGTATTGGCTATGTTTACGCAGACAACGAATACGAAAACAAAGAGCTTTCTGGCTGGGTGGATGGTAATGTTGAAGTCTCTACAGTTTACGCATCTTATGCATTCAATGATGTACTAGATGTTCAAGATTTCAATATCCTGCTTGGTTCATATTATACCTGTATTTCGAATAAGCTGACTCAGACACAATCTGATGAGGACTTCAAAGAAGATGACGATTTCGGGGCTCGAATCCGTCTGTTCTATGCTTTCTAAATGTGATTGGGTATAAATAATTTCAGCCATAGTTAATGCCTGCTAGGGTATTAGCTATGGCTTGTTCTCCTCGCCGTCACTATCTGAAGCTAAAGTCACACTGCAACGAATTTTTATCTCATTGTCCTATTCACTATGGTGCTTATATAGGCATTAAGCTCTTATTTATAATGGACTGATTACCGAACTTTCTTATTCCTTTCTGGCTATCTCCAATAAATTAGCTAAAGCATCAACATCCACTTTGGATATCAGACATTTTCAGGATATAACCGCACCGAACTGTGTACATCGGTCTATTATTTTTCTATACCACATTCCAATTAGCTAGTTGCTGGAAGAGGCTAGGTTACCTTCATCAATAATGATAATAAATCTGACTATTCCAGATAAAAGATAGTGTGACCTACG
Source organism: Vibrio sp. EA2 (assembly GCF_033042495.1). NCBI lineage: Bacteria > Pseudomonadati > Pseudomonadota > Gammaproteobacteria > Vibrionales > Vibrionaceae > Vibrio > Vibrio sp. EA2. Next base: position 473,647 of record NZ_JAWLID010000002.1, read on the forward strand.
TATGGTTTTCATGATTGTGTGTATGAAAAAGTAAGAATAAAAAGCGAGGTTAATACGGTTAGCAGCTGTCGCTAAACTCAAGTGTTTAGATTCAATTACTTGGCTTTGGTTAGGCGTAAGGTTTGCTATGTCGTGCGTATAAGGATTTTGTTTAATTACTCTTGAAAAGTAAGAATTGGTGATGTGAGGACAGAACTGGGTTTGATGATTATTCAAGAGTCGGATAATTTGAGTTGAGTAAACAAAAAAGAAATAACACGTACTCTACCATCTATATATTAAAGGACTGTGCATAATGAATTATAAGAAGCATTTATTAGGACTCTCAATTGTATGCATATGCTTTCCAGCACTATCGGAAACGCTGCCAGAAGGGGCGACAAAAATTCCCAAAGCTGCGGAAATACCAAATCGCTTATCTATTGAATATTTTTCACCTGAGCAAATTGTTGAGTTCAAAAAACTTGACCACTACGCTGAGCCTCAATGGCTTACCGATAATTACGTTAAAACCGGAAAATTGCCGCCAGTTGAACAACGTTTACCTGACGTCCCAATGGTATTAAAAACCGCATCTATGCCTGATGGCGTTGGTGTTTACGGTGGCGTTCTTCGTCATGTTATTGGTGGCCGACCACAGGGTTGGAACTGGTCGGCTGCACACTCTCAAGGGTGGGGCGGTATCAATTATGTCGTGCAGCAATGTTTAACTCGCACCGGTCCAATGTATCAGATTAAACCTGATGAATTAGAAGTGCTTCCGAATCTGGCGCAAAGCTGGGAATGGTCTGAAGATGGTAAGGCGTTAACCATGCATCTGATTAAAGGAGCTAAATGGTCAGACGGAGAACCATTTACCTCGGAAGATGTACGCTTTTACTGGGAAGATACGGTTTTAGAGCCAAGAGTACCTTCTTTCTCTTCGCAAAATGCGTTAGGTGAGGGTGCTGAGCTAGAGATCGTTGACGAATACACCATTCGCTGGCATTTCGATAAAGCGTTTCAAAATCAGGCACTTTATAACATGGCCTTTATGACATTCTGTCCGGGGCCTGCACATATTCTCAAACCACTTCATCCGAAATATAACGATAACGTCACATTTGAAGATTTTAGCAACGCGTTACCTGCTAATGAAGTGCCTACTGTGACGATGGGACCATGGGTGCCGGTAAGTTACAAAGACGATCAGATTATTGTTCTGCGCCGTAACCCTTACTACTGGAAAGTGGATGAAGCGGGTAATCAACTGCCTTATATCGACGAAATGCGTTACAAGCTTTCTACCTGGGAATCACGAACTCTAGAGACCATGTCAGGCAGTGCGGATTTTTCCAATATGGAAAACCCACCGATATACATTGAAACGCTACGCAAGCTTGCTGCGCCTAATTCACCAACCCGAGCCATGTTTGGGCCGCGTAACCTGGCGTTCCAGATTCAGATGAACATGAACCCGACATTATCTGTCAGCGATGACCGAGAAGCGGCCATTCGACAATTGAATCGAGACCTAAAATTCCGTAAAGCGATTTCTCATGCGATAGACAGAAAGAGCTTAGGTCAAGCGCTGGTGAAAGGTCCGTTTACGGCTGAATATGCCGGTGGCTTGCATCCGGAAACGGCGTTTTACCGTGAAGATGATGTTGTTTATTACCCATATAACCCAAGCTTGTCCAAGCAATACTTAGCAGAGTTAGGGCTGGTTGATACCGATGGTAATGGTGTTGTGAACTTCCCTAAAGAGGTGAACAACGGCGATGACGTTGAGATTGTTATAAATAGTGGCAACGGCACGGCAGACGGTGTCTTCAATGAAAACCTGGTTTCCATGATGGAAGATATTGGCATCAAATTGATCCCAAGGATACTCGATAGCGTCCAGGGTGACTCATCGCGTGACTCGGGTGATTTTGACTGGCGTTTAAACCGTAGTGACAAAGAATTAATCGTTCCTATGCAACGTATGGAATGGTTAGCACCAATTGCGGAGAGCGGTCCGATATGGCACCGAGGCACCGAAAATAAACCGCAGGTACTTCAGCCATTTGAAGAGAAGATGGTTAACTTGGCGCATGAGATATTCATCGAACGAGATGCTGCAAAACAAGCGGATCTTATCGGCCAGTTAAACCATGAAATGACCAAGAATGTCTATCACGTTGGCTTGGTCGCCTATCCGGGGGCTTTACTCGTCAATAAGCGTATTAAGAACGTTCCTAATGCGCCAATAATAGCATATCAGTGGGCTGAAGATGCCGTAATGCGTGAGCGTTTTTGGGTACCACAAGATCAGCAGCTAAAAGAACTGCAGCCACACACGGTTCCTGAGTACAAGTAACATAAGGACAAGGCGGGAAGCAATCTCCCGCCTGAATATGGGATGTAACATGATTGAATTTATTACTAAACGGATACTTAGCACTATCGGTTTACTGCTTGTGCTTAGTGCTATCACTTTCGTCATCATCCAACTGCCAGATGGAGATTACGGCGATTTAATTAAAAACCAAGCGATTTCTATGGGCGGAGCTTCTCCGGAGCAGGCTCAGCAGTTAGCGGATGCCGCCAGGGAGCGTTATGGCTTAAACGAACCGGTTCTTACTCAGTACGCTAACTGGTTAAAAAATATCGTTTTCCACTTTGATTTTGGCTACTCATTTGCTTACAACAAACCCGTTATGGACGTTGTTGGTGAACGTTTACCACGAACGATTTTTATCGCCCTTGGGTGTCATATTGGTGCGACTCTATTAGGTGTGTTTGCGGGGATATTTGCTGCGACTAACCAAAACAGAATCGGGGACAGAGTGGCGACGTTATTGTCCTTTATTGCGATGACTGTCCCTCGATTTGTTATGGCTATTATTATCGTTTATTTCATGATATTTGCTTGGGACATTGGCTCGATAGGCGCGATGAACTCTCCTGAATATCTATTTGAACCGATGTCCTGGAATAAGTTTTTCGATACCTTGGCTCACATCTGGCCGGTAATCTTTATTGCAGCCTTCGGTGGTATGGCATTCAACCTTCGACTAATGCGCGGTAACTTGCTTGATATTTTAAAAATGCAATATATCGAAACGGCTCGTGCAAAAGGGTTACGCGAACGCAAAGTTATTTATAAACACGCCGTACCGAATGCCTTACATAGTTTGATTTCTTATCAGGGTGTCGCATTGCCTTACATGATTACCGGGGAAATGGAGGCTGCGATGGTGCTTGGTATTCCAACCATTGGTCCTCTGATCATTTCTGCAATGGCAGAGCAGGATACGTATGTTATCGGCACCATCATGTTGCTAGTGGCGGCTTTGCTCATCATCGGTAATTTAATCTCCGATTTACTGCTAGCCATCTTAGATCCAAGAATTCGCTTATCGTAGGTAGTACTCATGAAACAATCACAAAGTTACTCGAGCTTAGTTTGGATACGTTTCAAACGAAATAAAATGGCATTGATGAGTTTGGTTCTGCTCACTCTTCTTGGCCTGACGTCTATTTTTGCCCCGTTCTTTTCGTCTAACGATCCAACGGTTCGTTTTAGCGAAAATATTTATGATGCACCGGCGAATATTCACTTCTTCGACTCTGAAGGTAATTTTCACTTACGTCCATTCGTCTATGAGAAGGTCGTGGATCTTGACCCAGTTACGTTTTTACCTGTCATCACAGAAAATAAAGACAGCCGTGTTGAATTAGTTTTCTTTAATCAGGGCTGGGAGTACGAGTTTTTGGGGATGAGCTTCAATACTCATTTGGTAGGTTTAGAAGACGGCTCACCACTATTTCTACTTGGTTCAGACAACTTGGGACGTGACTTGCTTGCTCGTTGTTTCTTCGGTAGTCGTATTACTTTGATCTTTGCGATTACGGTTGTATTCGTTGTGGTCTCTGTCGGTACGGTCGTCGGTATTCTGTCTGGCTATTATGGTGGCCGCTTTGACTTCGTTGTACAGCGTATTGCGGAATTGGCTTTAGCATTTCCAGCCGTTCCACTTTATTTAGCGCTGATTGCTGTGTTGCCTAAAACTGCCGATTCATTGAGCGTATTTATTATGCTCATCGTGATCCTGTCGTCACTACAGTGGGCGTTCGTTGCCCGTCAGGTTCGAGCTCAAGCCCTCTCGATGCGTAACCTGGACTACATTCGCGCCGCGAAATCAGTGGGTGCAAAAGATATGCGTATTGTACTGCGTCATATCTTGCCTAACGTCACCAGTAACGTGGTGGTACTTGCGACAATTATGTTGCCAACCATCGTACTCACCGAAAGTTTCTTCAGCTTTTTAGCCGTTGGTGTAAAAGCACCTATGTTTAGCTGGGGCTCACTGCTCAATGCTGCCGGGCAATTCCAGACCATAGGCTCTTACCCATGGCTGCTTTATCCCGTTGGTTTCATCTTAGTTGCTGTATTAGGTTTTAACGCACTTGGTGACGGTCTGCGTGATGCCGTTGACCCGTACTCTAATTAACCGCTGATGTTGAGGAAATATGATGCAAGATAGAAATACACCTGATAGTCAAGCGGCTAACAGACAAACCATAGCGAGAGTGGCAGGCCTTAATGTGAGCTTCAAAACCGAAGATGGTTTGGTGCAAGCACTGAATGGGGTTAGTTACAATATTAAAGCGGGAGAAATGGTCGCGCTGGTGGGTGAGAGTGGTTCCGGTAAATCGGTCTCAGCTCGTTCACTGATGGGGCTATTACCTAAACACGCTCAAGTTGGAGAGGAAAGCAAAGTAAATTATCGCGATATCGATATTACTACTGCAAGCGAGCGCCAGTTATTGAAGCTACGAGGTAATAAGATCTCGATGATCTTTCAGGAGCCAATGACCTCTTTAAACCCACTTTACACACTTGGTGAACAGGTCAGTGAAGCGATATTGATTCACCAGAAAATCTCTAAAGCTGAAGCGAAAAAGAAAACGATTGAGCTTTTTGAAGCGGTACAGCTTCCGCATCCGGAAGAACGCTTCGATCAATACCCTCATCAGCTTTCTGGTGGTCAGCGTCAGAGGGTCATGATCGCGATGGCATTGACTAATAACCCAGACTTACTTATTGCTGATGAACCTACGACAGCACTGGATGTAACGGTTCAGGCCAATATCTTACGTCTAATTAAGAACTTGCAAGAAAAAACGGGCATGAGTGTATTACTGATCACTCACGATTTAACCATTGTTCGCCAATTTGCAGACTACATCTACGTGATGAAGCGTGGTGAAGTGGTGGAGCATGGGGCAACCGAGAATATCTTCACCAAAGCGGAGCATCCTTATACTAAAATGCTGATCGACTCAGAGCCAAAAGGCGTCGCTTCACCTGTTCCTCAGGCGTCTCCTGTCATTTTGCATGCTGACAAGATGAGAGTTGAGTTTAAATTAGGTAAGAAAGGTTGGTTTAGTCGTGAGCCTGAGAAAACACTGGTAGCCGTCGATGATATCTCCGTTTCACTCAAACGCGGTGAGACATTGGGCATTGTTGGTGAGAGTGGTTCTGGCAAGACGACTCTCGCGATGGCGATGTTTCAGTTACTCAATTCAGGGGATATTAACGGAAAAGTTACCTATGACGGGCAGTGCCTGAATACTATCACCGATGAACAACTTCGTGTTCTACGCAAAGAGCTTCAGGTTGTATTCCAGGACCCGTTTTCATCATTAAACCCGCGTCTATCGGTAAAGCAAATTCTTGAAGAAGGGTTGATTGTCAACGGTTTATGCACCGATCCAAGTGAACGTCTGCTTAAATTGGAAAAAGCGTTATTGGACGCTGGGCTACCGGCTAATATTCTCAACCGCTACCCACATGAGTTCTCAGGTGGACAGCGTCAAAGGATCGCCATTGCAAGAGCGCTTGTACTTGATCCGAAAGTGATTTTATTAGATGAGCCGACATCGGCTCTGGATTTAACCATTCAGAACCAGATCGTCCAGTTACTTAAGCAACTGCAGCAAAAACGGGGCATCTCTTACTTATTCATTAGTCATGATTTACGAGTGGTGAAATCGCTTTGTCATCGAGTCCTGGTTATGAGGCATGGAGAAGTCGTAGAAGAAGGCCTAACGATTGATGTGCTGGAAAATTCACAAATGGAATATACACAAAAACTAATAAAAGCAGCTTTTGAAATCGCAGCGTAAAGATGATTTAAATGAATTTTCTCATCCTGTTTTTATATTAAAGATGATCGTTATTCTGCACGTTGAATTTATTTAAAGGATAAATTTAACGTGCACTTATTCCTTAAATAAATTTAAGAATAACTAGGATGGTTATTCTGTTTTATTTAAATAGTAAAGGTTAAACCCCGGAAATAAATAACATGCAACAATTAGCAAAAGATACTTTTCGTCCAGCAATGCACTTTACGCCACCATTTGGTTGGATGAACGATCCAAATGGCTTGGTTTACATCAATAATGAATACCACTTGTTTTATCAGTTCTATCCTTATGCGAATAAGTGGGGACCGATGCATTGGGGACATGCAGTGAGTGCAGACCTGCGTAATTGGCAACACTTACCACCAGCGCTTGTCCCAGATGAAAAAGGCATGTGTTTTTCAGGCAGTGCTGTAGTGGATTGGCGTAATACCAGTGGACTGTTTGATAACGAAGCACAGCCGGGTGTACTGACGTTTTACACTGCGTGTATTGCTCATGATGACGGCAGAGACAGTGAACAAATGCAGAGTCTTGCTTACAGCAAAGATGGTGGCTTTAGTTGGAATAAACTTGCCGATAATCCGATATTGCCTAACCCGGGGTTAAAAGACTTCCGCGATCCAAAGGTCATTTGGCATGAGCAAAGCCAGCACTGGGTGATGGTCGTGACGGAAGGGCAGGAGGTTGGTTTTTATCGTTCTAAAGATCTTAATCAATGGGAAAAAACGGCCAACTTTGGTTTGAATGAAGGCAAGCATGATGAGATGCCTTGGGAGTGTCCGGATCTATTCCCAATCCAATTAGAAGGCTCCGAGATTTGTTATTGGGTATTAATCGTCGGTGTGCAACGTTGCAGTCACGCAGGTGGCTCGGGCACGCAATACTTTATCGGCCAATTTGATGGTGAACGCTTTACCAACCACCACGATGCAGAAACCGTTCTTTGGCTTGATTATGGTAGAGACTATTATGCTGCTCAAACCTGGTCTGATGTCACAGATGGCGGTCGTACGTCAATTGCATGGATGAGTAACTGGCTGTATGCGAACGACGTGCCTACGCAAGCGTGGCGAAGCGCAATGAGTGTTCCTCGTGATTTAAAACTATCGCAAACCCAGTCAGGCTTGCGTTTGTTATCTTCTTTACCGAAACAGTGGCTTAAACCGCAAAGCACCACTGCGGTGCAAGAGAAAGCGCTAGGTACAGGAGATAGCTTATCCATCACTCAAGATTATCAAGCTGGCGTACTCAGTGGGGAATTGATCTTAAGTAAAGGAAGTGCAATTACGTTAGCGCCGTTGGGGACTGAGTACCTGGTTTATACTTTGCAGCGTCTTGAGGAAGGTTATCGGATTACCAGCAACAGAACGATTGACGTAGAAGGTGAGGAAAACTATCAAAATGCTTTTTGTCACGAAGTGAATTTGGACATGCCAGAGACCGAAAGCATTCAAATTACGGCGGTTATTGACCGATGCTCAAGTGAATTGTTGTTACAAGATGGCGAGTATTGCATCACAGACTTGAGTTTTGCGGCGGAGGTGAGAGGTTTTCAGTTACGATGCCTTGAAGGTGAAGTGACGGTGACCAACCTGAGTTTTGTTGCAAACGACGATTTGTAATATTAAACCGGAATAAAGAAAAACGCACCGAAGGGTACTAAAGCTCTCGGTGCGTTGTCGCTTAAGGGGGAGTGAGGTGTTGCGTCTAATTACATCCCTTAGACGTTACCAAGCGTAAACATTTATGCTGGTGGATGGTTCTCAATCCAGTGTCTTGCAATGTCTTCACGGGTTGCTACCCAAACCGCGTCATGAGATTGAATGTAATCTAAGAAACGTTTTAACGCTTTAAAACGACCAGGCTTACCAACCACGCGACAGTGCAAACCGACCGACATCATTTTCGGAGTTTCAGCCCCTTCTTCGTACAGGCAGTCGAAGTGGTCTTTCAGATATTCGAAAAACTCGTCACCGTGGCTAAAGCCGTAAGGGGAGGAAAAACGCATATCGTTAGTGTCTAATGTATACGGAACCACAAGGTGTGGGCGTGTGCTGTCTGCATTGTTTTTATCTGACACTTGTGTCCAGAAAGGCAGGTCATCACCGTAATAATCAGAGTCGTACAGCAAACCATCTTGTTCGGCGACAAGTTCACGTGTATTCGGTGAGTCACGTCCGGTATACCAACCAATTGGGCGAGTGCCTGTCAGCTCTTCGATGATATCCAGCGCTTGAATCATGTGTTCACGTTCAACGTCAATTGGCGTGTTTTGGTAGTGCAGCCATTTAAGACCGTGACAGGCAATTTCATGACCTTCTTCAACGATCGCTTTGGTAACTTCTGGGTTACGCTGCAGTGCAGTGGCAACGCCAAACACAGTTAGTGGAAGCTCACGACGTTTAAATTCGTTTAAGATACGCCAGACACCAACACGGGAGCCGTATTCGTAAAGTGACTCCATGCTCATGTGTCGGTCTTTATACGCTTCCGCACCCGCGATTTCAGATAGGAATGTTTCTGAATGCTCGTCACCGTGGAGCACACAGTTTTCTCCGCCTTCTTCATAGTTCAGGACAAACTGCACCGCAATTTTAGCGTTATTTGGCCAGTTGGCGTGAGGAACGTTATCTCTTCCGTAACCGATATAGTCGCGAGGGTTATTTTCTTCCATAAAGTAAACCTTGATATTACTAATATTTAGTGAAGTGTGGGATGGCTTTTTAATATCGCCCGCTTAATACAAAGCAACATATTCAAACCATTCCGTCATTCTGAACAGCGACGCAGGAGCGTGATTCAGAATCTAGTTTAAGAGAGCCTCAATGTTAGGACAGCTTTAAAATATCGCAGCAGGCTGATATTAGATTCCTAGTCTCGCCAAGGCTCGCTGGAATGACGAGATGAGCAAAAATTAGAAACTTCAAACTCATTGTCTCGTCACACGTTCAGCATCCGATGGCTGCTGTGTTTATTTATTACTTAGACCAGTGCTTGAATATACCGTGGATTGGCTTCACCAAAGGCGCGCCGTATTGACCACTTTTCGATGTCACTAGGTTGAGTTGGTGCAGTGACTCAGCAAGCTTCACTGCTGCAGCAACGCCATCAACGACAGGTATATTCAGTTCTTCTGCAAGCTCGTTGGCTAAGTCAGACATGCCAGCACAACCGAGTACGATGGCTTCGGCACCGTCTTCTTTGATTGCTTTACGGCATTCTTCAGCAAGTAGCTGATAAGTGTCCATACTTAGAGATTCAAGTTCCAATACCGGAATATCTGTCGCTCGAACACCGCTGCATAAATGATGGTAACCGTATCGTTGTAGAAGATGTTCACTGGCAGGCAACGTTCTGCTCATTGTCGTGACAACACCAAAGCGGTAAGACACTAAACTCGCTAGCTGGAACGCTGCACCGGCAATACCAATCACCGGCTTAGTCGCGATCTCACGTGCTGCGTCAAGCGCCGGATCACCGAAGCAGGCGATAATGTGTGCATCAACACCTTGCTCTTCGCCAGAGCGAATCACATCAAGGAGCGCAGCAGCAGCAAGGGTTTCGTCAAATGCACATTCAATGCTTTCCGGACCGTTAACTGGTGACGACGCGATGATTTCTGTGCCAGGTAAGGCAACGGTTTGTGCGCTAATCGCGATTTTGTCCGTCATTCCCTGACAAGTATTAGGGTTGATCAAATTGATTTTCATTTTGTATTAGTCCGTTTCGCAAAAAAGTTTATGAAAATTAACCGGCTCTTTAGATTTCGATTCCAACTCCAATGACGATTTGATCACCACCAAGTGATGCTCCATCCATTGCTGAGCTTTTTCATCCTGAAAGTTGTCGAGCAGATCGATAAGTTCTGAGTGAGACCCACAATCGCAGCTCACGCTATGTTTTGAGCCATACGCAGCAATAACCAGTGAAGAGCGGTAACAAAGCTGTTCAACAAACTCAGCCAATACGGAATTACCCGATTGTTTGGCCAGTTCATAGTGAAACTTAGCGGTCAGCTGGATAGATTCGGCTAAATCACCATGTTGGGTCGCTTTATCTTCCTGAGTAACAATGGAGCGTAAATAATTAGACTTCTTATCATCCCAGTTACGAAGAATGTCACTGATCAATAGTGGCTCAAGTAGAATGCGGCTATTCAGTACCTCTTCAGCTTCCTGCTTGCTAGGGCTGTTCACGTGTGCGCCTTTATTGGGTTGAATAACCACAAATCGTTCAAGCGCTAATCGTTGCAACACTTTTCGAATGCCCGTTCTGCTTACACCAAAAGCTTCTGAGAGTTTGTCTTCAGGAAGACGCTCTCCGGGTTCAAGTTTGTGTTCAACAATTGCTTTCAATATTTGTTGATAAATCTTTTCATCGTTTGACATAGGTAATCGACCCAAATTTTTTATCCAACTCAATAAAGCAATATGTATACCACTAAACAACTGTGCATGCATCATTGTATACAATCTTAATCTAAATGTTTGCCATTTCTAGCCTCTTTAATGTTTATCTATTCAAATTACTTGACCATAAAGACAGGTAAGTTGAGTATATATGCATTGCTTGTAGCACCAAAAAGATGCACGATGTTCAAATCTGGTGCGCTGCAGGGGCGTTTTTATAGGGCAAATTTCATTAATTCGTTGTGTGACAGGGTTTTTCATAATTGGCACGCTAATTGTATTAGGGATTGTATACAATTAGTAACGGAGATAAACACATGAAAAAGGAATTACCTGTTAGCCCAAGGCTAAGCAACGAGGACCTGGCGCCAGAGAAGGAACAGAAGTGGGGCTGGTATAGCATCTTCGCTTTTTGGATGTCGGACGTGCATAGTGTAGGGGGTTATGTATTTGCCGCGAGTTTATTTGCGCTTGGACTAAATGGTATCCAAGTATTCATTAGCTTGCTGGCTGGTATTTCAATTGTATTAGTATTTGCCAACTTGATGGGTAAACCAGGACAGAAAGCGGGTGTACCGTTCCCTGTTGTCGCTCGTATGTCGTTTGGTGTGTTTGGTGCGAATATTCCAGCCGTGATTCGAGGCATTATTGCCGTCGTTTGGTACGGTATTCAAACTTACTTAGCGTCAAGTTCGTTCATTATCTTGCTGCTGTACTTCTTCCCATCGATGGAGAGTTTAGCAAACGACTCGTTCCTGGGTTTATCTTACTTAGGTTGGGTTGGCTTTAGCTCGATGTGGGTACTGCAAGCTATCGTATTTATGTTCGGTATGGACATGATTCGTAAAGTAATTGATTGGTCTGGCCCGGCGATTTACATTGCAATGTTCGCGCTTTGTGCATACATGATCAACCTGGCAGGCTGGGAGAACATCAGCTTTAATCTTGGTAAAGAAACACTGGTAGGTTCTGACGCAATCATTCAAATGATCATCGCAACAGCATTGGTTGCAGGTTACTTTGCAGGCCCAACACTTAACTTTAGTGACTTCTCTCGTTACTGTACAAGCTACAAAGACTTGAAGCTTGGTAACTTGTTAGGTCTGCCACTGAACTTTATTGTGTTCTCTCTGTTCAGTGTGGTGATTGTATCAGCATCGATTCCAGTTTTCGGTGAGATGATTGTTGACCCGGTTGAAACAGTTAAACGTCTTGACTCTGGCTTGATTACTGTTCTGGGTGCATTGACCTTTATTTTCGCGACAGTTGGTATCAACATTGTGGCTAACTTTGTTGCACCAGCATTTGACTTCTCGAATGTGTCACCACAGAAAATCAGCTTTAAAATGGGTGGTTTCATTGCAGCGTTTGGTTCAATCCTGCTGACGCCTTGGAACCTGTTTAATAACCCTGAAGTGATTCACTACACAGTTGACGTTCTGGCTGCGATGATTGGTCCACTATACGGCATCATCATCGTTGACTACTTCATTGTGAAGAAAGGACAAATCGATGTCCCATCGCTTTACACTGAATCACCACAAGGTCAGTACTGGTACAAAAACGGCGTTAACATGAACAGTGTTTATGCGCTAGTAATCGCAAGTGTTGCTGCCATTATTGCGACCTTCTTTGTCACGGAATTAGCGAACTACGCGTTGTTTATCGGTGGTTTCATTTCAGCTGTGGTGTACAAACAGTTGATGCAAAATAAATTGTTTTGGGTATCAAAGGCAGCTCTAGCAAAGCAACAATAAAGAACTTTACGTGTGGCTTTAAATTGAATTAAATCGCCAACTTAAAGACAAAGTAAACAAGTAACTCAGGTTGCTTGTTTACTTCAAAGGAATGAGAAGAATGGAAATCGATCAACGTATTTATTGTACCCAAGGGCCAGACTATCTTCCGGCCTTACAGCCAGGCTCACTGAATGGGTTGAGTTTTGTGTTTAAAGATCTCTTTGATGTTGAAGGGTTCGTTACTGGTGCAGGAAACCCTAAGTGGTTGGAAACTCACAGCAAAGCAGAAAGTACTTCGCCACTCATCATCTCGCTTTTAAATGCAGGAGCAGAGTGCAAAGGCCGAGTTCAAACGGATGAGCTAGCTTACAGCCTGAATGGTATTAACGTTCACTATGGAACGCCAGTTAATCCTTTAGCGCCTGACTGTTTACCTGGTGGTTCTTCAAGCGGTAGCGCTGTCGCGGTAGCAAAAGGTGACGTTGATTTTTCTATCGGAACAGATACTGGTGGTTCGGTTCGTGTTCCAGCGAGTTACTGCGGCCTTTTCGGCTTACGCCCAACATTGGGTCAGTTGTCACTAGAAAGCAGTTTCACACTGGCTGAAAGCTTCGATACCGCAGGTGTATTCAGCCGAGACTTATCAATGCTGGAAAACGTGTATGCATGTCTTGGCCCCGAAACTCAGGCTCAAACTGTCGCGAAAACCCTGATTTTGGATCAAAGCTTGTCAAAAACTCTGGGAAATGAACGACTAGAGGAACTGAAGCAGTGGGCTGACAGTGCAAATATTCAGCTTGAATACAGCAATGCTCTGCAAGACGCAGGCTATGACCTTGTCGACTTAAGCGCATTATTCCGAACCATACAAGGTTACGAAATAATTGCTCGCCACAGCGCGTGGCTTGATGAGTGGCAACATACGCTGGCACCAGCAATACAAGAACGAGTTGTATGGGCGCGTACCATTTCGGCTCAAGATTATCGTAAAGGGAAAGAACAACAAGCGAAGTTTACCAGCTGGCTAGCTGAGCAACTGGCGGGTAAGGAAACGTTATGGGTATTACCTACCACTCCAGGAAAACCACCTAAGCTCGCGACTCCAGACGCAGATTTAGCGGAATATCGCTCTGATCTTATGGGGCTAACCAGTCTCGCGGGTTTAAGTGGATTCCCTCAACTTCATATCCCAATGAACAGTCTAACGAATGGACCTTGTGGTGTGTCATTACTGGGTTCTGCTAATAGTGAATACACTCTGATTGCGACAGCGTCGACTTTAATAACAGGAGAGTCTTAATGGTGTTTCAAACCGCATTTACCGCCCCACATCACAAAGCAACTGAAGTGGGAAAACAAATCTTAGCACAAGGCGGAACGGCTTCTGAAGCAATGGTCGCGGCTGCATCAATGATTGGAGTGCAGTACCCGCATATGAACAGTATTGGCGGTGACGGTTTTTGGTTAATCAGTAAACCGGGTGAAGCGCCAGTTGCCATCGATGCGTGTGGCGCGGCAGCACTCTCTACCGATCCGGATTACTACCGCTCACTGGGTACCGAACTGCCTGAAAAAGGTGGTGAAGCGTGTATTACCATGGCAGGCACAATCGCTGGTTGGCAAAAAGCGCTGGAAATTAATGGTGGAACACTCCCGTTAAGTACTCTTTTGCAACCTTCTATCGACGCGGCACGAAACGGTATTGAAGTAACACAAAGTCTTGTCGATGCGAGCGTAAAAACGTTTGAGCGCTTAAAAGATGAAGCCGAATTCAGCCGTTTGTTTCTCGATAACGGTGAGACGCTAAAACTTGGTGCAACCGTAGCTAACCCGGCACTGGCTAAGACGCTAGAAAGATTGGCAGAGGTAGGATTGGATGATTTCTACCGAGGTGAAATTGCAGAACTGGCAGCGAAAGAACTGCAAGAGGCGGGAAGCCCGCTATCGATTGAAGACTTTCACCAACATGATGCACGGGTTTCAGCGCCTTTAAACGTTGAGACCTCAAAAGGTCAGCTTTATAACCTGGGTGCACCGACTCAAGGATTGGCTTCGTTATTAATTTTAGCGATATACGATCGTTTAGCATCACAAGCAAGTTCGGAACTGGACCATGTTCACTTATTGGTTGAGGCGACGAAACAGGCATTTATTATTCGTGACAAAGTGGTCACCGATGAGCGCTATTTAACTAAGCCACTGCAAGAGTACTTAGATGAAAGTGTGGTGGCAGAGTGCGCAGAGCGTATCTCATTAACCGAAGCTCAGCCATGGCCTTATCAGGCAAAACCGGGTGACACCATCTGGATGGGTGCAACAGACCAATATGGCACAATGGTGAGTTTTATCCAGAGTGTTTACTGGGAGTTTGGCTCTGGTGTGGTACTTCCTTCAACCGGGATTATGTGGAACGTCAGAGGCAAAAGCTTTTCTCTGGATGCCGAACATCACAATGCTTTAGTACCTGGCAAAAAGCCGTTCCACACACTGAACCCAGCTTACGCTGAGCTTAAAGATGGTCGACGCATCGTGTACGGAACGATGGGCGGAGAAGGGCAACCACAAACTCAGGCGTGTTTATTCAGCCGCCATATTTACCAGAACATGTCTCTGCAACAAGCGGTGTCTATGCCACGATGGCTACTGGGCAGAACTTGGGGTGATGCGACAAACAATTTACGACTTGAAGAAGACTTGTACAGCGAATACGGGCAAACATTAACGCAGATGGGCCACCAAGTGACTCAGGTTGAAAACTTGAGTGAGCTGATGGGACACGCGGGAGCTATAACCCTAGATCAGCAAGGACAGGCAGACGCAACGAGTGACCCTCGCAGCGATGGCGATATATTTTTAGGAGAGAGATAATGACAACTCAAACGCTATTTGAAACTTTGAACCCACCACAACGTTTGTTGATGGGTCCTGGCCCAATTAATGCCTATCCACGTGTGCACCAAGCCATTTCACAGGCTTTAATCGGTCAGTATGATCCGGTTATGACGGGTTACATGACGCAAGTTCAGTCGCTATATCGCGGTGTATTCGAAACACAAAACCAACAAACCATGCTGGTTGACGGTACGGCACGTTCAGGCATCGAAGCAGTACTTGTGTCAGTCATTAAGCCGGGCGATAAAGTACTTATCCCAATTATTGGTCGTTTTGGCCACCTGTTGAGTGAAATCGCGAATCGTGTTGGCGCAACAGTTAAAACCATTGATGTTGAATGGGGTGAAGTGTGTCCACCGGAACTGGTTGAAAAAGCGATCAAAGAGTTTCAGCCAAAACTACTGGCGACGGTACAAGGTGATACTTCAACAACCATGAATCAGCCTCTGGCAGAGTTTGGTGAAATCTGTAAACGTCATGGCGTGTTGTTCTACTGTGATGCCACTGCATCGATTGCTGGTAATGAACTTAAAGTTGACGAATGGAATCTTGATGCGGTTTCGGCTGGCCTACAAAAATGTCTTGGCGGTCCTTCTGGTAGTTCTCCAATTACGTTGAGCGATCAATGTGCGGACCTGATCAACCGTCGTAAACACGTCGAAGCAGGCATTCGTGCAGATCACCACACCGCTGGTGAAGAAGAAATCATTCGTTCTAACTACTTCGATTTGTCGATGATCATGGATTACTGGGGTCCTGAGCGTCTTAACCACCACACAGAAGCAACCAGTATGCTTTACGCCGCGCGTGAATGTGCACGTGTCTACCTTGAAGAAGGCGCGGATAACGTGATTGCTCGCCACAAACAAGCGGGTGATGCGATGGCATGCGGTCTGCGAGCGATGGGCCTAGAACTGTTTGGTAACCAAAAGTACAAAATGAACAACGTTGTGGGTGTCTACATTCCTAAAGAAGTGGACGGCAACAAAGTACGTCAGGAACTACTTAATAGTTTTGGCATTGAGATTGGTACGTCATTTGGTCCGTTGGACGGCAAAATCTGGCGCATCGGTACCATGGGCTACAACGCACGCCAAGAAGCGGTATTAACCACGCTTGCTGCACTGGAAGCCATCCTTATTCGCAATAAAGCCAAAATCATTCCGGGCCAAGCAGTGATTGCCGCGATGGAAAAATATGTTTAACGCCATTGGAGGGTGAATCAAGGATGAGCAAATTGGATGCCCAACGCATTATGGAACGTGCCGATCAACTGGCTACGTTTACCTCGATGCAAGATGGATTAAAGCGTACTTACTTATCGCCAGAGCATAAGCAGGCGCACCATCAACTCGGCGAATGGATGCAGCAAGCCGGGCTTGAAACATGGCAGGACAGTGTTGGGAACCAGTGGGGAAGGAAGGTATCTTCCAACCCTACCATGCCAACGCTAATTATCGGCTCTCACAGCGATACTGTTGCAGATGCGGGTAAATATGACGGAAACCTGGGGATACTCGTTGGTATTTCCTCGTTGGAGCAACTCAAGAATGTTGAGTTGCCATTTCATGTCGATCTTGTCGCGTTTGCCGATGAAGAGGGCACCCGTTTCAACAGTACATTGATTGGTTCGAGTGCAGTTGCGGGTGTATTTGACCAAAACTGGCTGTCCCTGAAAGACAAAGATGGCGTGACAATGTCACAGGCTATGGTTGAATTTGGCCTATCTCCGCAAGAGGTTGGCAAGGATAGCCGTTCGTCAGATGACGTGTTGGCTTACCTGGAAGTACACATTGAGCAAGGTCCGGTACTTGAAGCTCAGAACCAACCTGTTGGTGTGGTGACAGGTATCGCGGGTGCGAAACGTTTCCAGTTTCAGGTAAAAGGCTTAGCAGGTCACGCAGGTACAGTTCCAATGGACATGCGTTTGGATGCCTTGTGTGCTGTGGCTGAAATGATCAGTACGATTGAGCAATATGGCAGCGAAAACAATGTCGTAGCGACAGTCGGTAAGTGTGAAGTCGCACCTGGATCTGTGAATGTTATTCCTGGTGAGGTGAACTTTACTTTAGACGTTAGAAGCCTGGAACAGTCAGATCTTGAGCGTGCTTGTGACGACCTACTGACGTCACTTAACGCGATCGCTGAGCGCCGTGAAGTAAGCTTCTCGGATAAACTACTGTACCAAGCGAGTGCCGTGCCGTGTAACGCTTCATTGCAAAGCCAGTGGGGTGATATTGTTGAGCAAGTAACAGAATCTGAACCAGTATTTCTACCAAGTGGTGCCGGGCATGATGCACTTGCGATGGTGCACTTAACAGACGTTGCAATGCTGTTTGTCCGTTGTGATAAAGGCATCAGCCATAATCCTCTGGAAAGTGTTCAAGAGGATGATGTAGCGGTTGCTCTGCAGTGTTTAACAAAAATGATTCTTGCCCAGCAGGAGCAGTAAGCGGATGGAAACGAAACAAGAACTGACTCATTCAGTCGTTCTCGGCATTGCAGGGAATTCTCCGGGTTATCTGGCACAGACCGGAGAGATCTCTGCGTTTAGCGAGCAACAAAAAAAGGTACATCAGGAAGCACAGCGCCCACGAGCGCTGTTTCCTATGTTTGTTCGTCAGCTCAGCGACTCTTATCTCGGGCAGATGCCTTTCAGTTCATCTAAATTGGTGTTGCCTGAAGAGCAAGATGCCAAGGTTCAGATGGAGCCTGAGGTTGCGATTAAATGCAGCGTTACCTATACAGAGCAAGGCCAGATTGCCGCTCTTACCCCTTTTGCGCTGACGTTAATCAATGACGCAACATACCGCAATAAAACGGTATCTAAGCTGGCTGAGAAGAAAAACTGGGGGGCTTTTAGTAAGGGTATTGCCGAACTAGAACTTCCTGTTGACTCATTTTCTGAGCAGACACCGCTTGATCATCTCAGATTGTGCGGCTTTCATAGTCGCAATGGGCAATGGCACTTGTGCAGTCAAGATGTGTCGGTGACGGAATATAACGTTTTCTACCAGTCCCTGACGGATTGGTTGGTGGAGACGATCAATCACCAAGCCGATGATGGTGCGATGCATAATACACACAGTTTGTTCGTTGAAGCGAATCAACCCAGTGAAATTACTATTGCGATTGGCGCACCGTGTTATACAACATACGGTGAAGACCATCAGTTGCTTGACGGTGACCGGGTATTTGTTTGTGTATACGATGACAGAGAGCACCAGTTAAGTGATATTGAGGCCATGATAGACTGTCCACAAGATCAGTGGGTAACTGCTTCGAGTATGATGTGGTTAGAGCAAACGGTTTATAAGAAACAATAAAATAATTAGCAAGGTAACAAAGAACGATGAAGACACAACGAGACCTGGCCAGCGCATTCTTTCGCATTGGCTTGTTTGGATTCGGCGGCGGCCCCACGATGATCCCTTTGGTTCATAAAGAAGTGGTCGACAATTATAAATGGATGAGTGACGATGAGTTTGCCAACGTGCTCGCCATCGGCAACACGCTTCCTGGCCCGATCGCGACAAAAATGGCGGGTTATATTGGCTACAAAGTGGGTGGCAAGATAGGCTGTATCAATGCAGTTTTCATGACTATTATCCCACTGATTATCGTCATGATTGCGGGTTTAGGTTTACTCAACGAGTACCGCGATAAGCCATGGGTAGCGGGTATGGCTCAAGGGGTTTTACCGGTTGTGTCGTGGATGATGGCCAAGCTGACTTATGATTTCTTGCTCAAGGGATATAAAGCACTTGGTGCAATTGCAACCGGTATTGGTATTGCGCTGTCTGTTTTGTTTATTGTGGTATTGGGTGTTCATCCGGGGCTGGTTGTAGCGGCAGTGCTACTTGCAGTATTGGTGAAACCAGACCCAAAGCCTAGTGCGGCTGAGCAAAATCTAAAACCAGAAAATAAAAAGGGATAAGCATGCAACTTTATATCGATATCTTCTTAGCATTTTTTATTCCTAACATCGTCGGTTATGGCGGTGGTCCTGCAATCATTCCTCTAATCGAGGCACAAGTTGTTGGCCAGTATGGTTGGATGAATGCCAGTCAGTTTGCCGAAGTCCTCGCCTTAGGTAACGCGCTTCCAAGTCCGATTGCGACGAAAATGGCGGGTTACATCGGTTATGAAGTTGGTGGAACGATTGGCGCATGTATCGCCGTGTTCGCGACGGTAGCACCTACCATTATCATCATGGTGCTGGCGATGAGTGTACTGTACAAATACCGTAACTCGCCAAAAGTAAAAGCGTTAGGCGCATGGGTACTGCCGATCATCTTCACCTTGATGCTATTGCTGAGCTACAAACTGATCATGTCTGGTGGCGAAGCTGGCTGGGGACATTTTGCGTTGCTATTTGTCGTTGCCGGTCTGTGTCTGGAAAAATTCAAAGTGCACCCAACTTATGTGATTTGCGCAAGTCTAGCCTACGGCGCATTCTTGCTCTAGTTTGCACTTCTTTAAACAGACTATGTAAATATTTAACGGGGCCGATACAAAATGTATCGGCCCCGTTTTTAAACTCCAGCACTGGATCTGTGCGCGTTGTTATTATTTTTAACGCATCCTTAATTCTTATCTTCAAAACTCGCTTCATCAGCCTAGCGTACTAAGGTAGAGGAATCTGCCTTAGTACATTGTGTGTCAGGTAACGAAAACAAGCAGCGCCTACAAACCATAATTTTCCTTCTGGATCCTTAATAAAACACAAATTGAGTGTCTGAAGGCCTGAATTTATTGAACGAAGCAGTGATAAAGATCATAACCTCTTGAAATAATGCCTTGAATTCACCGATTAGATTTATAGCAGGCAATTCAGTTTTGAATATTTGACTAAGATTTGATCAGGAAATTGCTTGTCGATTGGTGAGAGGTGGTTGTGATTAGAAAAAAGGAAATCTACTCATACATCATTGCATTCATGGCTATGATTTTTTTGTCGATTGTCATCTATATTCTTACCAGGGAAGGTGACACGGCAGACTCTCAAGTTTTCGACAGAAAAAGTTTCATAGAGACGGAAATCCAGTTTGACCAAAATTACGTTATCAACTCGCATGATATTGAATTAGAGATTGATAAGGTTAAATCAGAGGTAGAAAACATGTCCTCTGATTTAGAAAGGATAAGCCTTGAGTATGCCTCACTTACCGAAGAAATTGAGGTAATAAAGAATAATCTGGATTGGCTGAGTAAGACGATGGCATTCGGATCTTACACCAGGACAATGCTGCAAGAGTTGCCTAAACAAATCAATATTGAACGGCTTCAAGATTATCGCTCGCAGGTCAATATCCGACTTTACGAGATGACTAAGGCCGAAAGGGCTGCTAGGTTGCCAAGTGGAGTCAGTGCTAGCTCAGCACAATATGTTGATTTAGAAAAACTTCAGCAATTGATTTCTTTATACAAGGCGCTCTCAAATCAAGTTGACACTTTGATTGCTGTGTCTGGGGATTACTCTGTTGCTTTGGAAGAAGCCAGAGCCTTCCTTAAAGAACGCCAAGTTTGGACCTACAGTAGCTCGCCGATTTGGGAAAACATGTTCAACCTTGACAGCAAAAAGTTATTTGGTGTGGCCTCGCCACTCCGTTCCATTTCTCAAAATGTCTATTTATCGAAACTTCGCGTCTCATTACTCTATTTTGGCGGACTCTCACTGATATTGCTTTTCTTAAATTGGTGGTCGAGGTTAAAGCTTGATCTTGTCTCGCAGCGGCAAGAAAAGGTGTTTGGTAACCCGTTAAAAGACAGTTTTTCAAACAGTATTATTGTCTTAACCATTACATTTATCGCTGCCTCAATACTGCCGGCATTTTTCTTCACGTGCGTTTGGTTTCTAGAGCTCATTTGGGCACGTCATCCAGCAGTGCTGTTTGATGAAATCATGATTGCGAGTTTCACCCTGCTATGGAGTGTGAGCTTTCTGTATCATTTGAGCAGAAAGAAAGGGATGCTTGAGTTGCATTTTCGCTGGTCTAAGGATGTTTGCCACACGGTGCATCACCGAATCAGAATGATCATGTTTCCATTGCTTGTCATTCTGGTTTTGTTCGAATTTTTCCGTTTAGTTTCTCAAGAAAATGAAGCTGAAATTCTACGTATTCTTTATTTGTTCGTGGTTATTTTGCTTTTCGTACTTTACAAGAGCGCATTAAATTTAGCCGATGTTAATACCCACCTTCCTGCATTTTTTCAATCAGGGGTCGGCTTCTTCGTGGTTTATTATTTCGTCCTTGGCTCTTTCTTTGTTGTTATCACCATGGCGGTGTTGGGTTTGTACATTGGTTCGTGGAAGATCCTCATTCTTCAGCAACTCAATGTATTCGCGCTAATCGGCGTATTTTTGGTTTATCAATTGGGTGAGCGTTGGTTGATTTTAGAGCAAAGGCAATTAAGTTATCAGCGTTTTCTTGCTCGGCGGGAAGAAAAAATTGCTCGCGAAAGTGAGGGCTTACCTGAAGATGCCACACCTTTTGACTCTGAAGAACAAGGACTGGATAAGGCTGTAATCAGCGAGCAGTCAATGACGTTGTTAAAGGGGTTGAGTCTGATCTTATTGGTCACCGTTCTGTCGACGATATGGTCGAGTCAGCTAGAGTTAACCAACTGGATGGATAATGTTGTGTTATGGCAGGCAACTCCGTCGGCGGGTAGTGGGGCTGAAGTGGTCGATATCACCTTGAAATCAGTTATGTATGCGCTGCTTACTTTGGTTATTTCCTTTGTAAGTATCCGCAATATTCCCGGTCTTTTAGAGTTACTGGTTTTACGCAGGATGAACCTTGCTCCGGGGACGGGATACACCATTACCACGTTACTTCGCTACATTATATTAATGATCGGTATCGTCATCGCATTTACTACGATAGGTGTCGAATGGGAGCGCTTGCAATGGTTAGTAGCGGCCATCGGTGTTGGCTTAGGGTTTGGTCTGCAGGAAATTTTTGCGAATTTTATTTCTGGTCTGATATTGCTGTTTGAAAGGCCGGTAAGGATAGGGGACACGGTCACTATTAATGAACTTTCTGGCACAGTCAGCAGAATTCAAACGCGCTCAACCACCATCATCGATTGGGACAATAAAGAAATTGTTGTCCCCAACAAAGTGTTTATTACCGATAAGTTGATTAACTGGTCGTTAACTGATTCAGTGACAAGGGTTGTGATTCCTATTGGAGTGGCGTATGGATCGGATATAAATTTAGTGGAGGACTTATTGTATAAGGCAGCAGAAGAGACTCCGCTTGTTCTGAGTAATCCACAGCCGTGCGTTTATTTTCTAACTTTTGGTGACAGCAGTTTGGAATTTGAGCTTAGGTTTTATATCAATTCAATCGATGATCGGCTACCGACACTGCATTTAGTGAACAAAAAGATCAATCAGCTGTTTAAAGAGAACGGTGTTGAAATATCTTTCCCACAACTTGATGTGCATGTGAAAGATCAACCGCAGCAAAACAGCCAGTGATATCATTCATACTCCTTCGGTACATGTTGATATTTATTGTCTTTTTATTCTTTTAATTTCAGGAAAGAGTATGAATGATTGATAAATATGAATAAAACTGACTTTCAGTCAACAGATTGTTGCATAAATCGAACGTTTGTCGAGCACGTGGATGGGCAGATAGCAATTCAAGTATTTGTCACCCTGGCGCAGTAACTGCCGACAAGTTTAAGAAATACGAATTGTGTTGTTAACCATGGTGTTAAACACAATTTAATTATTGCAATGGCTTAGGTTAGTATGGGGGTTAAAACCGGATAAAGGATTAATCGTTATGTCGAAACAAGTGGTGATTTTGCTTCACGGTGTCGGAAGCAATGGTAAAGATTTAAGTGCGCTGGGTGATTTCTGGAAGCCTGTACTGCCAGATACCGTATTTTTGTCTCCTGACGCACCGTTTCATTTTGATCAGGGTGGCGAAGGATTTCAATGGTTTAGCCTGATTGGAGTGACGGCTGAAAATCGCCCACAACGAATTTATCAAGCCAGAGAAAGTTTTGATGAGACGATTAGCCAGATTTTCTCAGAGCAAGGCATTGAGCCGGACAGAGACAAGATTGTGTTTGTTGGCTTTTCGCAGGGATCGATTATGTCTTTAGATGCGTTAGTGCGGAATCGCTATCCGCTGGCAGGGGTTGTCGCGTTCTCTGGGCGTCTATCTTCTCCTCAACCTTATGAAAAAAATTGCGAGACACCCGTGTTTCTTGTCCACGGAAAAAGTGATCCTGTTATTCCATGGTCAGAAAGTGAGAAAGCGAAAGAGCAATTGACGGACTTAGGTTTTACAGTGGAAGCTCGTTACGAAGATCACACACAACATACTATTTCCCCAGAGGGGGCGATGGCTGCAGCGGAATTTATTAAGAAGTGTTTTAGCGAATAATCCGTCAATCCCCGGATAACGTTGGCACTTTTACTGCCTTAGTAAAAGTGCTCAAGCGCAGGATTGTTAAGCTTTCTTAGGCTCGTTCTAAGATTCTGATTGATACACTTGCCGCTGAGGTACGGTTATCGACGTCGAGCTTCTTATATACCTGTTCAAGGTGTTTGTTCACGGTTCGAGGGCTCATCTCTAAAATCTGGGCGATTTCCCAGTTGGTCTTACCAAATGAAAGCCAGTAGAGCACTTGTGATTCTCTTTTAGTTAAACCCAAATGGTCTTGAAGATCTTTTTCTGTTCCGTTTTGTTTCGGTGTAGAAATACGAACCAGCGAATGGATACGGTTATAGTCGCCCGCATAGCTGGCTTCTAATGGCGGCGAAAATTGTTTTAATGTGAGTGGCGTATCAGCAGGGGACTGCATCAACCAGATCGCAATATCCTGCTGGATCTTTTGCCATGTGGCAGAAAAGTCGTCACCCAGTGTGGAGAGCAACTCCTGAGCATGTGGCGTCGCCCATTCCAGGTTCCCGTTACTTGAGACACAAAAGATATATTGTCCTGCATAATCTAAGGCAGCTTGGGCCGACTTTGCCAGGCGGGCAGATTGGCTATGGACTTTGATTCTAGCCAGTACTTCATCGGGAACGACAGGTTTGGTGATGTAATCCGTCCCACCGGATTCGAAACCACGCATGACATGTTTCGAGCCATTTAAGCCCGTCATAAAGATAATAGGCGTCGAAGGTAAAAGCTCTTTCAACCGAACACAGGTGTCGAATCCATCCATCTCGGGCATGATGGCATCAAGCAATATTACGTCGGGCTGCACTTTCTCAACAATAGTGAGAGCCTGAACGCCGTTGAGGGCGACGAGTACTGTCAGTCCCGCCTGATTCAATGCGGCGTTTAACATGCTGAGAGACTCAGGTGAGTCATCCACGACCAACACTGTAATGTTATTGCTTGTTATAATGCTCATTAATCATTCCGTTTATTTGCAGAATAATGTTGTTGAAATTACATTCCTGCAGGTGTTGTTTTAGCTTTTCGATCCAATCGCTATTTCCAGTCAGGCCCTGTTCAATCTTTTCTAGCTCACTACTTACTCCGGACATAAAGCCGATTTCGGCGTATTCACGGAGCTTAACCAGTTGCTCAAAACTTGGCAGCGTTTGGTGTTGTGGTTGCGCGTTTTCAGTCCCAATGTTTATTGCTTGCCCGTTGGTTTCATCATAAAGCCAATCAATGTCGAGTAAACGATTCAGCTTGGCAAGCAGCATGGGTACAGAAACGGGCTTGGTTAAATAGTCATTATGGTAACGTTGTCGCTGGTTATTGGTTTCCAGTTCTTGAATGTTCGCGGATAACATCAGGATTGGTTGGCGGAAGTCTTCCTTGCGCAGCTGGATTGCTAGTTGCCAGCCATTTACTTGTGGCATGAAGATATCCAGCATAAAAAGATCGACATGATGCAGTTTCACCAGTTTAAGCGCTTGTGGCGCATTTTCCGCTAACAAAACATTAAAGCCGAGGGGAGTGAGAATGCTCGACATAAGCTGGCGCTGATCTTCGATATCATCAACGACCATAATCGTTTTACGTTCGCCGTTGTAGCCAATAACGGCATCACTTAATAACTCCGGTTCTGGACGTCCATCTTTCACTTCTGGGAGCATCAGCTTTAATACGAATGCACTGCCGTAGTCGACTTTACTGGTGCAGGAAATTTCACCGCCCATGATCTCCGCTAATGCATTCGAGATGGTTAGTCCCAGCCCGGATCCAAGAATTGCTTCTGTTTTTTGGTTCTTAACCCGTTCGAATGGTTTAAATATCAGCTCTAAATCGTGCTCAGACAAACCAATGCCCGTGTCTTGCACCGTAAAATGCACAACCTGATTGCGATAGCTCACTTTAAAGATAATGGTGCCTTTTTCGGTATATTTGATCGCGTTACCCAGCAGGTTAATGAGTATCTGACGTAAGCGCTGCTTGTCGGTTGCAACAAAGGTTGGCAAGTAACCCGAGGCTTCAAACTCAAACGCCAATCCTTTGCGTTTCGCCTGCATTGAGAACATATCGACGAGCTGCTCCAGCAGTGCGGTGAGACTAAATTCGTCGCGATGAAGCTCTAAGCGTCCGGCTTCTATTTTGGAGATCTCTAGCAAGCCTTCAATCATATCTGACAGATGTTTGCCGTTACGTTTTAAAACCTCAGCATACTGTCGCGTTTGTTTGTCCAGTTTATTGTCTGAGCTCAACAGTTGCGCATAGCCAAGCAGAATATTGAGCGGTGTGCGTAGCTCGTGGCTCAGGCTCGCAAGATATCGGCTTTTGGCGTTATTTGCCGTTTCTGCTGAACGCTTGGCTTGCTGCAATGCCTGAGAGGTCTTGTGGTGCGCACTGACCTCTTTAGTCAGTAGCACGGTATGAGACTTTAATTCTTTGACTGCCGTTCGGTTGCTTGTGCGAGCTAAGACGAACAACCAACTGATGATACCAATTGGAATTAGCAAAAGGGCAAAGGCATTAATCAATCCACTTGAGATGGAATCCATATGCATTTGCTCTAGCTGAGGGATTTGAGAATAAGCCAGAGCCAGGATGCTTCCCATCGCTAAGCTTACCGTCAGCATGACAATGACAAAATGAGCGATGGTTGATGAGAGCCGATTAACCCATTTCGATGAAAAATAAGGTGAAAGTGCGTGTTTTAATTGTGCGTTAAACGTTGCCGAAGGGCGGCAGTTATCATGGCAGCGTACATCCAATGAACAACATAACGAACAGATGTGACCGCCGTACGCCGGGCATAGCGCCATATCTTCATGTTCAAAAGTATGTTCGCAGACTGAGCACTGGTGTTCTTCTTCTGCGCTGGATGCGAGAGTATCGTTGCAAACCAAGTAGTAACGGCTTTTGGTAAGTAATGCGATGAGTGGCACTGTCAAAAACGGTAACGCGAAAGCGATGTAAGAGGCAAAAGCTCTGGCTATCTCGCCGTAGAAATCGAGATGCGCCGTAATGCCGATGACCGATGCTATCAACATTGACACCACACCGACCGGATTAATATCGTAGAGTTTAGAGCGTTTGAACTCGATGGTTTTGGGGCTCAACCCCAAAGGTTTATTGATCACCAAATCAGCGACAATTGACCCTATCCATGCCAATACCAGCACGGAGTAGACCTGTAAGGTCTGTTCGATAAGCTGATACACGCCAAGCTCCATCAGAAGTAGGGCGATCAAGACGTTGAACACCATCCAAACCACTCGGCCGGGATGATGATGGGTGAGGCGAGAGAAAAAATTGGACCAGGCGAGAGAACCTGCGTAAGCATTCGCCACATTGATTTTTAACTGAGAAATAATCACGAACAGGCCAGCGGCCAGTAACGCCAGTTGGGTGTTGTCCAACGCATAGCTAAACACGGTGAAATACATGTGTGCGGGATCGCCCGCCAAGTTAGGAAGCACGCCATGGCTAATCGCTAACCAGGCTAAAAAGCTGCCTAAAACCAGCTTCATCGAGCCAAAGATCATCCAACCGGGGCCGCCTAACAACATCGCGCTCCACCACTTTAATTTACCGCAACGTTCTTTGGCGGGAAGGAAGCGAAGAAAATCGACTTGTTCACCTATTTGAGCGACAACGGCAAGCAGTACTGCTGAAGCAGAGCCAAAAAGTAGCCAGTTGAAGTCAGGACTAACATCGTTTACGCCTGTGTAACTTAGCCATTCATCAATCTTGGCGTCTTCATGAGTAAAAACGTAGATCAACGGTATGATTTGTAGCATCAGCCAAATAGGTTGAGACCACATTTGAAAGCGCCCGATATTGGTAATCCCAAGTACGACAAGGGGAATAACGAGGACGGAGCTGATCACGTAAGCGATAGCCAAAGGGATATCAAACAACAGTTCGATCGCCATTGACATGATCGCCGCTTCGAGAGCAAAGAAGATGAAGGTGAATGAGGCGTATATGAGCGAGGCGATGGTAGAGCCAATATAGCCAAACCCGGCTCCGCGGCTAAGTAAGTCTATATCGACACCGTGCTTTGCTGCGTAATAACAGATTGGAATACCGGAAAAAATGACGACTAAAGCAACAGCGAATATAGCCCAGAGTGAATTTGTTACACCGTAATTTAGTGTAATCGTCCCCCCTAGTGCCTCAAGCACCAGAAATGAAACGATACCGAGCGCGGTGTTGGCAATCCAGCTGGCAGACCATTTTCGTGCACGCTTTGCGGTAAAGCGTAATGCGAAATCTTCGAGCAGCTCGTTGCCAACTAACTTGTTGTACTTACGTCGGTTTACTGGGACTTTTTGTATAGAGATAACTCTTCATCCTTGAGAATTAACAGCGTTGTCTGAATACAGCACTTTTAACCTTCTCGATGCTGTATCTCAAACCATCAAATGCACTTCCTGTGCGTTTTGTACGCGCGCAATTATAGCTCGCATTTATCTTTCTACCTATGCGTAATTATACGTAGTTTTTATGCACGAACCGCGCATATTCAAATTTTATATTCTATCCGATACTTATTTTCGTTCATTTAGTCAGCAGGCGAATCCAATGGATAAGCACCATCGCGACGTGAATTAGTATTTGTTATCAACAAATTAATGAAAGGAAGAAGACAAATGAAACGGAATTTCTTGGCGACTTCGGTATTGGCAGCATCTTTACTGAGTGGATACGCAATGGCAGAAGACACTATTAAAGTTGGTGTACTTCACTCTCTATCGGGCACCATGGCAATCAGTGAAACAACACTCAAAGATACGATGTTGATGCTGATTGATGAACAAAATAAAAAAGGTGGCTTACTGGGTAAAAAACTAGAAGCTGTGGTGGTAGACCCCGCTTCTGATTGGCCTTTGTTTGCGGAAAAAGCACGTGAATTAATTTCCAAAGACAAAGTTGATGCGGTTTTCGGTTGTTGGACGTCAGTGTCTCGTAAGTCTGTCCTTCCTGTTTTTGAAGAGCTCGATAGCCTATTGTTCTACCCAGTTCAATACGAGGGTGAAGAGTCGTCGAAAAACGTATTCTACACGGGTGCCGCGCCAAACCAGCAAGCCATTCCAGCAGTTGACTACCTACTTGATCAAGGCGTAGAGCGTTGGGTTTTAGCCGGAACAGACTACGTTTACCCGCGCACTACCAACAAAATTCTTGAAGCATACTTAAAAGAAAAAGGCGTGGCTGAAGCCGATATCATGATCAACTACACACCATTTGGTCATTCGGATTGGCAGTCAAACGTCTCGGATATAAAGAAATTCGGTTCTACAGGTAAGAAAACAGCAGTGGTTTCTACCATCAACGGTGACGCAAACGTACCGTTTTACAAAGAGCTGGGTAACCAGGGTATCTCTGCAGATGATATTCCAGTAGTGGCGTTCTCTGTAGGTGAAGAAGAATTGTCCGGTATGGATACCTCGGCTTTAGTGGGTCATTTGGCGGCATGGAACTACTTCATGAGCGTGGAATCTGACGTGAATGATGAGTTCATCGAACAATGGCATAAGTTTATCAAGAACGATGAGCGCGTAACCAACGACCCAATGGAAGCGCATTACATTGGTTTCAACATGTGGGTTGAGGCAGTTAAGAAAGCAGGCACAACCGATCCAGCTGTTGTTGGTGATGCGCTTGTCGGCGTGACCGTTCCTAATTTGACTGGCGGTTACTCCGCAATGATGCCTAACCATCATATCACCAAACCCGTTCTTATCGGCGAAATCCAAGACGATGGTCAGTTTGAAACCGTATGGAAAACGTCGGGATTAGTGGCTGGTGATGCATGGTCAGATTTCCTACCGGGTTCAAAAGATCTCATCTCGGATTGGCGTCAACCGTTATCTTGCGGTAACTACAACACCAAAACTGGCAAATGTTCTGGTCAAAACTTCTAAGTTGACCATCACGCTCTCATAGCAGAGTTCAATCGTTAAACGTTAGTGACAGTGCCTTTAACTCATACGTGGCACTGTCACTTATTCGAGTCTTTTGTTTATTTTTCCGTTCACTCGAGAAGAATATTCGTTTAACCAGAGGTTTGCCTACGATGTTTTACGCATCCATTTTTCAGCGACTAACTCAATGTTGCCATGGGATATTTTCCTCGGCTTCGCATGTTACCGTTGTTCTTTTTAGCCTATTTATATCTGCTCAAACTCTAGCCTCAACGACAGGGTTAGAGAGTGAGCTACAACGTCTTGCGACACGCGACTATGATCAAATCAGCCAGGCTGTTATCAACATTGGAGAGAGTGGCGACGAGCGTTCAATTCAAGTTCTCGAGCTCCTATTCAGCGGTGATATCTATCTTGATAAAGAGTCCAAGCAACTGGTCAAAATTCTCGAGAAAAAGGGCAGTCAGTATTTAGTCACCCCTCTTTTTGCCCAAGAGTCGGCAGAGCCACAGTTAGTCAAACGCCGCTCAGTTAAGAAAATTGGCATTAATAACCAGATTCGTGGCGAGATCAAAGCCCAGTTGGCAGCGCTGAATATTCGTCATCCCGATCCCAGTGCGCGTATCAATGCGGTCACACAGTTGATGGGTGACTTGAATGAACACACTTATGCTTTGCTGGAAAATGCTCGCACTAGTGAAGAAGATTCCGATGTCCAACAAGTGTTGGATACGGCGCTAGCGATTTATCAGTTAGAGCACTCAGACGATACGTCGATACAAGAAACTGCGATAGCAACGCTGGGCGATAGCTATCAACCCACTGCGCGCAATGCACTTACCCAATTTTTAGCAACAGAACCAAATGAAGCACTCACCAGTGCAACGAACAAAGCGCTCGATTTGATCGAGCAGCGCGTCAGTCTGGCACATTTTGGTGAAACATTGTTTTTTGGGCTGAGCTTAGGTTCCGTTCTGGTGCTTGCTGCGATAGGTCTGGCAATTACTTTCGGTGTCATGGGCGTCATTAACATGGCGCATGGTGAGCTGATCATGCTTGGCGCTTACACCACATACGTTATCCAGACGCTGATGCCAAACCACATTGGCTGGTCGATCGTTGTTTCGATACCTGTGGCATTCTTAGTTTCAGCAGCAGTCGGCATATTAATAGAGCGAGGAGTGATTCGTTTCTTATACGGTCGACCATTAGAAACGTTGCTAGCGACATTTGGTATCAGTCTGGTTTTGCAACAGACCGTACGTACGATTTTCTCTCCACTGAACCGTTCGGTATCAACACCGGACTGGATGCAAGGTGTGATTGAAATTAACCCGCTGCTAAGTCTGACCCTGAACCGTTTCTACATCATCATCTTCTGTTTGATCGTCTTTGCTCTGTTGTTTGCAGTATTACGTTACACCCGTTTAGGCATTGAAGTTCGCGCCGTTTCGCAAAACCGCAGTATGGCGAGAGCAATGGGCGTGAAATCGGAATGGGTTGACGCAATGACCTTTGGTCTCGGTTCTGGTATTGCAGGCATTGCCGGTGTCGCGCTTAGTCAGCTCACCAACGTGGGACCAAATTTAGGTCAGGCGTACATCATCGATTCATTTATGGTCGTGGTGTTTGGTGGTGTCGGCAACTTGTGGGGAACTCTCGTCGCTGGTATGTCGCTTGGTATCGCTAACAAAGTGATGGAGCCTTGGGCTGGTGCCGTTCTGGCTAAAATCCTGGTGCTTGTATTTATCATTCTATTTATTCAGAAGAAACCCCGAGGCTTGTTCCCTCAGAAGGGTCGCTCGGCGGAGGGTTAATCATGGATCATCAATCAAAATTGTTCGATCGCTCTACACTGATGTTTTTGATTGTATTGGGGGCGGCGCTTTGCTTAATTCCAGCGCTGAACCTGTTTTTTGCAGAAGGATCTGCGCTTCATATTTCTACTTACACCGTTACATTAATGGGTAAGTATCTGACCTATGCGCTACTGGCAGTCGCAGTGGATTTGGTTTGGGGTTATTTGGGTATTCTGAGCTTAGGTCACGCAGCCTTTTTTGCACTGGGTGGTTATGCGATGGGTATGTATCTGATGCGTCAGATTGGTGATCGCGGTGTGTACGGTAACCCAGAACTACCGGACTTTATGGTTTTCCTTAACTGGCAAGAGCTGCCTTGGTTCTGGCATGGTTTTGACCAGTTCTGGTTCGCGATGTTGATGGTAGTATTAGCGCCTGGAATACTCGCCTTCGTGTTTGGCTGGTTTGCTTTTCGCTCGCGTGTAACGGGTGTTTATCTATCCATTATCACTCAGGCGTTGACGTATGCATTGCTGCTGGCTTTCTTCCGCAATGAAATGGGCTTTGGCGGTAACAATGGCTTAACTGACTTTAAAGATATCCTTGGCTTTGACCTGCAATCGGATTCGACGCGCTTGACGCTGTTTGCGTTGTCTGGCATTGCTCTTGGATTAGGGTACATGGCTTGTAGATTCATTGTGGTTAGCCGCTTAGGTCGAGTTGCCATGGCCGTTCGTGATGCTGAAGCTCGGACTCGTTTCACCGGCTACAAAGTGGAATACGTCAAGTTAGCTATCTTCACTTTTTCTGCGGTACTCGCTGGCATTGCAGGTGCGTTGTATGTCCCTCAGGTGGGCATCATCAACCCTTCAGAATTTTCTCCGCTTAACTCAATTGAACTTGTCGTATGGGTGGCGCTTGGCGGACGTGCAACATTGTACGGTGCGGTGGTTGGTGCTTTAGCTGTCAATTACGCCAAAACCTACTTAACCGCAGCGCTTCCGGAAGTGTGGCTGTTTAGCCTGGGGGCAATGTTCGTTCTGGTCACGCTATTCCTGCCTAAGGGAGTAACCGGCTTAATCAAACGTAAAGAGGTGCATTCATGAGTATTCTAAGCCTTGCCAAAGAGCTCACCGACCGCGAACACGTTTATGAGTTTATGAAGCCGCAAGTTAACCCGATGCTTAAAGTCGGTCATGGTTGCTTGTTGTATCTCGAAGGTATCAGCGTGTCGTTTGATGGTTTTAAAGCAATCAACGACCTCAATCTCTACATCAAAGAAGGGGAGTTGCGCTGCATCATCGGTCCTAATGGCGCAGGCAAAACCACCATGATGGACATCATTACGGGTAAAACCCGACCGGATTCCGGTACCGCGTGGTTTGGGCAAAACATTAACTTGTTGCAAATGAGTGAGCCTGAAATTGCACAAGCGGGCATAGGACGTAAATTCCAGAAGCCGACGGTGTTTGAATCTCAATCGGTATTTCACAACTTAGAGCTGGCAATGGCTGGGGCAAAAACGGTGTTTTCAACGCTGTTTGCCACACTAACGCCAAGCCAGGTTGATCATATCGATCACGTACTCAAGCAAATAGGTTTGTACGAGCAGCGTGCTTTATTGGCTGGGGCATTATCGCACGGTCAAAAACAATGGCTGGAAATCGGCATGCTGCTAATGCAAAACCCGAAACTTCTACTGGTCGATGAGCCTGTCGCGGGGATGACTCACCAAGAGATGGACAGAACGGGCGAGCTGCTAACGTCATTAGCGGGTGAACGCACGATTGTATTAGTTGAACACGATATGGATTTTGTTCGCTCAATAGCGCGTGATGTGACGGTTTTACACCAGGGCAGCGTATTGGCTGAGGGCACGATGGATCAAGTTCAAAGCAACCGTAAGGTCGTGGAAGTCTACCTTGGAGAAGAAGCATGATTGAGATTAAAGGATTAAACCAGTTTTATGGACAGAGCCACACGTTGTGGGATCTCGACATGCAGATACCAGAGGGCAAATGTACCGTTCTGATGGGGCGCAATGGCGTAGGTAAAACGACGTTGCTGCAATGCATCATGGGCTTGTTACCAACCAAGAGCGGCGAGATTAACTTCTTAGGACAAAACATCACCAAAATGGCCGCAGAGAAGCGCGCGCCAATTGGGATAGGTTATGTCCCTCAGGGACGCCAGATTTTTCCGTTGCTGACGGTAGAAGAGAATCTACGTATTGGCTTACCGATGCGCAAAGATGGAGCGAGACAAGTTCCGGAATTCATCTATGAGCTTTTCCCGGTATTAAAAGAGATGTTGCATCGACGGGGTGGCGATTTATCTGGCGGACAACAGCAGCAGCTTGCGATTGGTCGCGCCTTGGTTATTGACCCTAAGCTTCTGATTTTGGATGAGCCGACTGAAGGCATTCAACCCAATGTCGTCGCTGAAATTGGCGACATTATCCGCCGTCTGAATAAAGAGATTGGCCTGACGGTGTTACTCGTCGAACAGAAACTGCCGTTTGCGCGTAAAGTCGCTGACAACTTCTGCATTATTGATCGTGGTCGTCAGGTGGCGATGGGAGAAATGGAAGCGCTCGATGATACGTTAGTTAAGAAATACCTGACGGTGTAAGCGGATGAACAGTGTATTTAACATGTCGACCCAAACGCAGCGCCATTGGCCGGCTTACCTGTCACTCGGCTTTAGTAAGTCCGATGACAAAACGCAGATGAAACGCATGGAGTTTCAGGGACCACTACGCGTGCAGCGACCGTTTTATCCTGAACTGGATGTCTGCCACGTTTACTTGCTTCATCCGCCGGGTGGGTTGGTGTCCGGTGATGATTTGAGTATTCAGATTCATTGCCAAAACGATAGTCATGCGCTGATCACCACACCGTCTGCTGGCAAAATTTATAAGGCTGACAGTAAAAATATCGAGCAAAAACAGCATGTCGATATTGAAGTGGATAATGCCGCGTGTGAATGGCTACCAATGGAAACCATCGTCTTCAACGGAGCACACGGTAAATTGACCACCAACGTCAATCTCTACGGTGACGCGAAGTTTATCGGTATCGATGTTTTTTGTTTAGGTCGCCCGAAAAGCCACTTTCCGTTCATTCAGGGAAGCGTAGAGCAGCGTTTATCCATCTATCAAGACGGCACGCCTCTGTTACTTGAACGCCAATATCTGGCCGCAGACGATCCGCTTTTGACCGCTATCAGTGGTTTCAACAGCAATTTAGTCTCTGGCACTTTAACGGTTGTTGGATTGAATGACGCTCAAACTACGGTTGAAACGCTGCGAGAACACTTTTCCGCAGATAAACATGGCACGTTTAGCATCACTTATCGACTCAATGTTTTATTAGTTCGTTACCTTGGTGATTGTAGTGAAGAGGCTCAGCAACAACTGCGAGCGTGCTGGCAACTTATTCGTCCAGAGCTGCTTCGGCGTCCGGCATGCCCACCGAGAATTTGGAATACGTAGTTTAAATTAAGTCCATTAACTAAACGAAGCCTGCTAAGTACAGCGGCATTAAAAGTCACAATGTAACGTTTAGGGACGTAACGCATAGGTTAGAGGGTTTACAAATGGAATTATCTCCAAGAGACAAGGATAAGTTATTGCTGTTTACCGCGGCGTTAGTCGCTGAACGTCGACTCGCGCGTGGCGTAAAACTCAATTACCCAGAAGCGTCTGCTTATATATCAGCCGCGATTATGGAGGGCGCTCGTGATGGTAAAAGTGTCGCCCAACTTATGAGTGATGGACGCACACTACTGAGCAAAGATGACGTGATGGAAGGCATTCCGGAGCTTTTAGAGGAAGTGCAGGTAGAAGCGACATTTCCGGATGGCACAAAGCTTGTCACCGTGCATAACCCGATTCAATAGGAGCGACTATGAAGCCTGGTGAATACATTTTAAGCGACGTGCCAATTGAACTGAATAAAGGGCGTCGCACTGAGCAACTGGCGGTGATTAATCATGGTGATCGCCCGATCCAAGTTGGCAGTCATTACCACTTTTTTGAGACCAATCCGGCATTAGATTTTGACCGCGAGAAAGCCAAAGGAATGCGACTCAACATTGCGGCTGGTACTGCAGTGCGTTTCGAACCGGGGCAGACTCGCAACATAGAATTGGTCGAGATTGACGGAACGAAAACCATCTATGGCTTCCGCGGTGAAGTCATGGGAAAGGTCTAATACAGATTTAGCCAGCTTTAGTGAGATGCTAAGCATTGAAGGTTAAGGAGAATTAAACAATGGCAGAAATTTCTCGTCGCGCCTACGCCGATATGTATGGCCCGACAGTAGGCGACAAAGTCCGTCTAGCCGACACTGAGCTATTTATTCAAGTTGAGCAGGATTACACCGTCTACGGTGACGAAGTGAAATTTGGTGGCGGTAAAGTCATTCGTGATGGCATGGGACAAGGCCAGTTACGCCGTGATCAAGTAATGGACTGCGTGATCACCAATGCGTTAATCCTTGATCACTGGGGCATTGTTAAAGCGGATATTGGCATTAAAGATGGCAACATTGCCGCGATCGGAAAAGCAGGTAACAAAGACATTCAGCCTGATGTTACGATTAACATCGGCGCAAGTACCGAAGTGATTGCCGGCGAAGGTCATATCGTCACGGCAGGTGCTATCGACGCTCACATCCATTTTATTTGCCCTCAGCAAATTGAAGAAGCCTTAATGGCAGGCACCACGACCATGATTGGTGGCGGTACTGGCCCAGCAACGGGAACGAACGCTACGACGTGTACACCCGGAGCCTGGAACATGGCGCAAATGCTGCGCAGTACGGACCAAATGCCGATGAACTTTGGCTTTTTGGGCAAAGGTAACGCAAGTTTGCCGGAGCCGTTAGCCGAGCAAATTGAAGCAGGCGCTTGCGGATTAAAACTGCACGAAGACTGGGGGACAACACCTGCATCGATCGACAACTGTTTGACCGTTGCTGAAAAATACGATGTGCAAGTTGCCATTCATACGGACACGTTGAATGAATCTGGTTTTGTGGAAGACACACTTGCGGCGTTTAAAGGACGTACGATTCACACTTACCATACTGAAGGTGCGGGTGGCGGTCACGCTCCTGACATTATTGTTGCCTGTGGTCAGCCAAACGTACTGCCATCATCAACCAACCCAACACGTCCTTACACGGTGAATACCGTTGACGAACATCTGGATATGTTGATGGTATGTCACCACCTTGACCCTAATATTCCGGAAGACGTGGCGTTTGCCGATTCTCGTATTCGCAAAGAAACCATTGCAGCAGAAGATATTCTCCATGATTTAGGAGCGTTCTCCATGATTGCCTCCGATTCACAGGCGATGGGGCGAGTGGGTGAAGTGATTACCCGTACCTGGCAAACCGCGCACAAGATGAAAGTGCAACGTGGTTATCTGGAACAAGACAAAGAGATACAGGCGGATAATTTTCGCGCGAAACGCTACATCGCAAAATACACCATAAACCCTGCAATCGCGCATGGTGTTGATCATACGGTCGGCTCTCTTGAAGTCGGTAAGCTAGCGGATATTGCTCTTTGGAAACCAGCGTTCTTTGGTATTAAGCCAGCGTTAATCATTAAAGGTGGCTTTATTGCTGCAGCACCAATGGGCGATGCGAATGCGTCAATCCCGACGCCTCAACCTGTGCATTACCGTCGCATGTTTGGTGGTTTTGGTAGTGCCGCTGCTGCAACGTCCGTCACCTTTACCAGCAAAGTCGCAAGTGAGAATGGCCTCAAAGACAAACTGGGTTTACAGAGAGAATTGGTGGCGTGCAAAAACTGCCGAAGTGTGACTAAGAACGACATGATTCTGAACGACTACATGCCGACAGTAACAGTAGACCCACAAACTTATGAAGTTCGAGCAGATGGCGAGCTATTAACGTGTGACCCAGCGACAGAGTTGCCTCTTGCGCAGCGTTACACCCTGTTCTAATCGCTCAGTTTAAAGAAGGAATTTTATT
Organism: Vibrio sp. EA2; assembly: GCF_033042495.1. NCBI lineage: Bacteria > Pseudomonadati > Pseudomonadota > Gammaproteobacteria > Vibrionales > Vibrionaceae > Vibrio > Vibrio sp. EA2. The sequence goes on from NZ_JAWLID010000002.1 coordinate 511,015, forward strand.
ATGTACCGAGTAATTAGTCGCTCCGACCATCATCACGGTGAAATCGATGATTCCATTGTATTGGCTTATGAAGTGCGTCAACGCGGACGTTTTCGAGCATCTAGCAAAACGGGCATGGATGTAGGCGTTTTTCTCCCAAGAGGCGATGTTATTCAAGATGGCGACTGTCTGTTTACCGAATGCGGAAAGGTGTTCTTGGTCGAAGCTCAGGAGGAAGACATTGTCACGGCTTCGGCAAAAGATTGGCTAACGTTTTCCAAAGCGTGTTACCACATGGGAAATCGCCACGTACCGATGGAAATTGGTGAGCTCTGGCTGCGTTTTCAACCTGATCATGTTTTAGAAGAGATGGTCGAGCTATTTGGGCTGGAGTGTAACCATCATCAAGCGATGTTTAACCCTGAGTCTGGTGCGTATCACGGCAGTGGTCATAGTCACGGTCATTCGCATAGTGAACATTATCACAGCCATGGGGAGCACAGTCACTAATGCATATACAGTCATTACTCTCTTTACTCCACTTAAGCAGTCCAAGTTTGCCAATTGGCGCATTCGCTTACAGCCAAGGGTTGGAAACGGCGGTGGATTTGGAGTGGGTGAGCAATGAAGCCACATTACAAACCTGGCTTGAGCCTATTCTCAACCATGCTCAGGCCAATTTGGAAGTGCCACTTTTGGTACGCTGTTATCAAGCGTGGCAACAAGACGATATGGCAGCTTTGGAGCACTGGCAAGCGGTGTTATTAGCAAACCGCGAAACGGCGGAGCTGGTGATGGAAGAGCAAAAGCTTGGCCAAACCTTTTACCGGTTGTTGGTGAGTTTGGAGGTGGAATTGCCCCCACAGGCAAAAACGATGACTTATCTGCCGTTATTTGCCAAAGCTTGTCAGCACTTTGGCGTCTCACTGGACCAAGCGGCAACAGGGTGGCTTTGGTCGTGGCTGGAAAACCAAATTACCGTGGCATGTAAAACGGTGCCGTTGGGGCAGACGTCTGCACAACGCGTTCTTATCGCATTAATGCCACAAATTGAACGAGCAATTAAGACAGGGTTTGCGGTACAAGACGAAGCAATAGGGCTGACTTTACCGAACTTTGCGATGGCCTGTGCATGGCATGAAACCCAATATTCAAGATTATTTAGGAGTTAAGGATGAGTACACAATGTTTACGAGTTGGCGTGGGTGGCCCGGTTGGCTCAGGCAAAACGGCGCTCCTGCGTCAGTTATGTTTAGCAATGCGCCAACATTACGATTTAGCCGTCGTGACCAACGATATTTACACCAAAGAAGACGCGGAATTTTTACTGCGCAATGAAGCGTTAGAATCCGACCGTATTCTGGGCGTGGAGACAGGCGGTTGTCCACATACGGCTATTCGCGAAGACGCTTCTATGAATTTGGCAGCGATCGATGAGCTACAAGATCGTCATCCCGGCTTAGAGTTCGTGTTAGTCGAAAGTGGCGGAGATAACCTGAGTGCGACCTTCAGCCCTGAGTTATCTGATTTGACCCTTTATGTGATTGACGTCTGTGCGGGGGATAAGATTCCGCGTAAAGGCGGACCGGGTATCACTAAATCTGACTTATTGATCATCAATAAGACAGACCTCGCACCGATGGTTAATGCATCGTTAGACGTTATGGACCGTGACGCGAAAAAGATGCGTGGCGAAAAGCCATTTGTATTTACCAACCTGATTCGTGGTGATGGTTTACAGGAAGTGATCAATTTTATTGTTGAGCGCGGCATGCTGGAGAAGCGTGACGTAAAAGTTGAAGTAACGGAAGCATAAGGAACAGTGATATGAAAGGACTAACAAAAGGATTTGCAGCAAGTTTGGCTTTAGTCAGTGCAAGCAGTTTTGCCCATACGGGCCACGCCATGCAGGCCAGTTTTTCTCAAGGTTTTTTGCACCCATTGACCGGCTGGGATCATTTATCTGCACTGGCATTGATCGGATTGTTTCTTTCAAGCTTTGCACTACGCAGAGCGAGCCAAATTTCAGCATTGATAATGGCAGCAATTATTGGCGGGTATGCGATTGGTCTTGAGTGGGCTGCAGCTAATTCCGTAGAAGCTTTGGTCGCTAGCTCATTAATCGGTTTACCACTTGCGCTTATCACTCTTAAAAAGGGTGGTGCGAAGAGTGTGATTGCTGCCGCTGCGATACTTCTTTTCAGTTTATCTCATGGATTAGTGCAAGGCGCTGAGGCACAGGGATCATTTACTCAATTTGGTTTGGGTGTGATGCTGGCGAGCGCACTGGTAATTGGCGCTACTTATACTGTCTCTAGACAAGTCGTGGCGATGAAGGCGCGTTTTGCCCGTCAATAAAAGATTTTGTTGTAGCGGTTGTCACATCGCCTTTCCAAACCAAAGTGAAAACATGCCGGCGAAAGTCGGCATTATTATTTTCAGGAATGAAGTTACATCTTGTGGTGAGTTATCACTAAAATTATTATTTATGACACGCATTTAGTGAGGTCGAACACATCTCAAAGATGTTTTCGAATGTGAATACAAGTTCATTGATCTAACACCAAATCTTTTTACCTTAACAGTGCGCATAATTCCAAATCGGAGTCGTGAACAGCTGCGTTTGTTTCGGATGAGAATCATCAACAAAGTCAGTATTCGAAACAGCAAAACGTCCGTTTATTAGTGAAACTCCTACATCTTTACACCATCTCAGGAAGAGAAGTAGCACTATGCGTCCTTATCTTAAATACATCATCCCAACGATAATCCCGTTACTTATTTGGCTGATGCCTTTATCTGCGTTTCCATTTGATGGCATCACTATTATCCAACAGCGAGTCATCGCGATTTTCTTGCTGGCGGCATTATGCTGGGTATTCGAACCTATTCCAATTTACGCGACTTCGGTGGTGATTATTGTTCTTGAGTTATTGCTTGTGTCGAACAAAAGTGTCGTTTTGTTTCGGGCGCAAGAAGGTCAGCCGCATTTTGGTGAGTTGTTGCAATACAACGAGATCATGGCGACCTTTGCCAGCCCAATTATCATGCTGTTCTTGGGCGGTTTTTTCTTAGCAATGGCGGCAACGAAATACCGTTTGGATGTGAACTTAGCGCGAGTACTATTAAAGCCATTTGGACAGAATCCCAAGTACGTTATGTTGGGATTGATGCTAATTACCGCTATTTTTTCTATGTTCATGTCTAATACTGCCACTACGGCGATGATGTTATCTATTCTGACTCCAGTGATTGCGGTATTTGGGCCAAAAGACCCGGGTAGGATCGCCTTCGCTTTGTGTATCCCAGTCGCGGCAAATATTGGCGGTATCGGAACTCCAATTGGTACGCCACCTAACGCGATTGCACTTAAATATTTAGTCGGTGACAACCTGATTACCTTTGGTGAATGGATGGTGTTTGGCGTGCCGTTTGTCGTGATTATGATGGCACTGGCATGGGTATTGATTGGTGTTTTGTACAAAGCAGAGCAGACCACAATCGACCTGAACATTAAAAGTAAGTTCTTAAAAACACCGAAAGCCATGGTTGTGTACGTTACGTTTGCCGGTACGATTATTCTCTGGTTAATGGGGTCCGCTCACGGCATGAACTCATACACAGTCGCTTTGATTCCTGTCGCGGTCTTTTCCTTAACTGGCATAATCAACAAAGAAGACTTAAAGAAAATTTCCTGGGACGTACTTTGGCTGGTTTCTGGTGGTATTGCCCTTGGTTTGGCACTGGATAAAACCGGATTGGCGAAGTTAATGGTCCACAGCATTCCATTCGATCAATATTCACCTTATGTGGTGTTGTTTGGCGCGGCATTCCTTTGTTTAGCGATGGCCAACTTTATGTCGCATACGGCTACTGCTAACTTGTTGATGCCTATCATGGCTGCACTAGGTACATCAATGACATCTCTAACGCCATTAGGTGGAGAAGTGACATTGATTCTGGTCGTGACGTTTGCCGCATCGCTTGGTATGTCCCTGCCTATCAGTACACCGCCTAACGCGCTTGCTCACGCGACCGGGCATGTACAAAGTAATCAAATGGCTCGGATTGGCGTGGTACTCGGTGTCGTTGGTGTGTTGCTAAGCTTTGTTATGGTCTGGATACTGCATTCTGTGGGGCATATTGGTTAATCCATGTATGAAACTAAATTAGATGCGTTGGTAGAGCGCTATTTCAATCATGCCGAACGCCGACTGAATGTGGCGGCAGGTTCGGTATTGATTGAGCAAGATGGCCATAACGATCGTCTATATTTCGTGATAGCGGGTGAACTGACAGGCTATTACGCTGAAGACGACAAGAAGCCGATTAAAGTGTTCTCTGCCTCGGAAGGGGCTTTCATAGGGGTGCATAGTTTCTTTTCTGGTACCTGGACGGCGTCTTCAACCGTGGTTGCTCAAACCGATGCAGAGCTTGCCTGGATAGAGCGTAGTACTCCTGCGGTTCAAGAGTCACAATTTGGGCCTCTGACAGCGCAATTTATGCCAGTCATAGTCAATGAGCTATCTCGCCGTCAGCACCGAGCAATGGAAGAGGCACTCGCAAAAGAAAAGGCCTTGCAAAAGCTTCATACCGCAGAACAGATGACAACGTTAGGACAGTTGGCCGCGGGTATCGCTCATGAACTGAACAACGCTATTGGGGTGGTGAGCAGTAAATCTGAACGGTTGGAAACGGTGATTATGGAGCTGTTAGAGGAAGTGCATCCGGAGGCCAGCCAGTTTTTTGATTTTGGCTTGCTTCAGGGACAAAAAGTTTCCTCTAGTGAGGCACGTAAACGCGGTAAACACTTTGAAAAGGTTTATGGCCTGCCGAGAGACTTAGCGAGGGACTTAGCTCGCGCGGTACCTGAAGGTGATCTTACCGAGCATTGGTTGAAACGCCCGGAAGAAGCCATAAGGTATTGGCAGATGGGCAGAGACCTGCATGATTTACGTCTCGCTTCCAAACATACGGTTGGTATTGTTCGTTCTGTTAAACAACTGGGACGCACCGATATCGATCTGGATGAGGCTTTGAATATTAATGACTCTATTAATCGAGCGGTTGCACTATTACAAAGTGATTTAAGGCGAGTAAAAGTTAGATTTAGCCCAGCGGAACTTCCTTTGATTGTTGGTTCGCAGACTGAGCTAGTGCAGATTTGGGTGAATATCTTAAAAAACGCTTGTGACGCGTTAAGTAACGTTGAGTCTCCGTTAATAGAGATACAAACCCGAGCTAGTAAAGGCAAAATTCTTGTCACTATCGCGAATAACGGCCCGGAGATAGATGAAGCGACGCGCAGAAAGATTTTTAGGCCGAACTTTACCACCAAAAAAGGTGGGTTGTCTTTTGGGCTAGGGTTGGGGTTGTCGATAGTGAAGCGAATCATCGCTGGATACAACGGCTCAATTGTCGTTAAGAGTGACAGTGATAAAACCATTTTTAGAATCAAATTACCGGTAGAGGGTGAACATGGAGAAGCTTAATTTAATTTGCGTTGATGACCAACGAGAGGTGTTAAGCGCGGTTTTACTTGATCTAGAACCATTGAACCAGTGGTTAAATATTGAAGACTGTGAATCGGCAGATGAAGTCCTGGAACTCATGGATGAGCTTGATGCAGAAGGTGAAATGATTGCTTTAATCATTTCTGATCATGTCATGCCAGGAAAAACAGGAGTTGAACTGCTGTCGGAAATTTCAAAAGACAGTCGATTTACTCACACACGAAAAGTCTTGCTGACAGGTCAAGCCACACACACTGATACCATCAATGCGATTAACACCGCTGGTATTGATCGCTATTTTGAGAAGCCTTGGCAGGCTAATCAGTTAGTGGAATGCGTAAGAAACTTAGTCACCAAATACATCTTTGATATGGGATTAGACTACACACAATATCATGAGCACCTTGATCAAAGTATCGTATTTGAACGACTTAGATAACGAGCATTCGAACCACTGGAAATTAATTCCCTCCACAGCAACGAATTCAAATTCGTCGCTGTGGTCAATTTTTCTCAAGTAGAAGTCGAAACGATCTGACCTCTCTCGGTTTATCAATTTCTAATGTGGAAATTTGTCATACCATTCCTACGATAAAAAAGGGGTGAATGACGCTCTTAGATACAATTTGCGATTTAAACTTTGTGTATCGCAGCTCAGTTCTATTGCAAAAAGGCTTCTTCATTGCTTATGGCATGGAGGGCGCACATTCCTTCTGTTATCAAGCCACTTCTTATTTATCTTGGTTGTAACTTAATTAACCTCATGAAATAGCGCATAATATTTCGAAAACCATTGTCAACAAGAGACGAGTCAAGGTTGCTGAGTGATTTTTAATAAGTAAACGCTAATTTAGCCTTGTCTTATTTCTTTTTTGGAAACGAAGCGTTTGGGTTTTTTCATTAGTTACAGGTCGTTGGCTGGAGTAAACTCTGCGCATAGATTCGCAAACAGATTCGTTAATCTCGGTGTTTGTAATTTGACAAAACAACAACGTTGTTTGGCTTAAGAGGAGTGAACCCACCGCGTTCACTGTATCAGAGATAGATCGGCGTAATATACACTAAAAATGACTGGCTACTTTGAAATAACAGTGTGCGATTTGATAATGTTAAGACGTTTAGCGCGTAGTGACGGAATCCGGTGGGGAATCTACCTCAATAATTCAAAAAATGTTTTTCAAACGACCGCGCCACACTCATTCCAACATCTTCTTCATCAATCGGTCGGCTTAATATTCACTAGTGTCAAGAACTTTACATGCATCGAGCAATTGCTGCTGTAACCAGCGTAAAGCAGGATCATTCAAGCTCGCTTTGTTCCAGACCAAACTGTAAGACACTTGCCCAAAATCAAACGGCAGAGGTTGCTCGACCAAATCTTTCGTTTGCAGCGCGGCTCTTGCCCAACGCTTGGAGCAGGTAAACAGATAGTCTGTATGGTGGCACATGACGGCCGCGGAGCCGAAATCTGCGACGCGTATAGCAACGTTCCGTTTGTGATGCCTTTGTCGCAGGTTTTGCTCAAAATACGGTCGAGAAAGATCTTTGTCATGAATGCCGATATGCCGAGCTGACAAGTAACCATCAATAGTCAGTGATTGCTTGGTCAGTGGGTTAGATTTATTCATCAAACAGATCAGTTCGTCTTTCAAAATGGTTTGCCAAACCAGGTCTTTATTCTGAGTGGGCGGCTGACTCAGATCGTGAGGCAGTAACAAAAAATCAATTTGTCCTCTGACTAACGCATCAAAACTCATCTCGTCTTTAGAGTGGACCTTTAAATAGGCATGGTTACCAAGCAGCTGTGACAGGTGAACCAACACCGGTGCAAACAGTTCCAATGAGCTTTCTCGCATTGCAATGGAAAAATCGCCTTGATAGCAAGCGGGAATGAATGACCCTTGGTGTAACAAGCCATTCATACTCGACAAAATACCGTGTATAGCCGGGCCTACATTGATGGCAAAGGGCGTTGGAACTAAATGGGTACCGTCACGGTAAAAAAGCTCGTCTTTTAGGGTTTCACGAAGCTGACTAAGTGTTTTGCTCACACTTGAAGGCGTGACACAAAGTCGCTCTGCAGTTTGAGTGACACTATGTGTTGTCAGCAACATGTGTAACACAGTGAGGTGTTTCAAGCTGATTCTGGATAGAGTGATGTAGTCCATTAGTCGTCTTTGTTTTTGATCTTATTCTAAGGTAATAATAAATATATGATTTATCGTGTCATAAAACCATTTTTTTATAGTTTATATGACTAATACTTTTGTTCGGCATGAAATAACTATCGCTAACAGCGCATTGTGTTGCTTAAGTTCTATTGGACAGTAAAACGTTAGTTAACACGCGCTCTATTTGGCTATCAGCATGGGCTAATGGAAAGAATCGAGCGGGAGTGCGGTGGGACAAGCCATAAAATCAAACGGTTGTCGTCTCGACAAAATATCAGATTTGTCGTTGTTGGTTGAATTACATATATAAACGCTCTCAACCACACGATTAAATAGATTAAATGAACGAACTGATCGATGCTATAGCAACTCACGGATACTATATTTGGGACGATTTCCTTTCAGAACAAGAAGTTGCTGATCTAAGAGCATGTGTTCCCGATAACTGGAAAAAAGCACGCATTGGTCGTAATGAAGACGTGACACGCATAGAATCGATTCGCAGCGACAAAATTCAATGGCTAAAATCTGAAATGGGGAGCCCGATAGCATCTTACCTCAATAAGATGGATGAAATTCGTGAAGCGATGAACCGCCACTTATTCTTAGGACTATTTGAATATGAGTCTCACTTTGCGAAGTACGACAAAGGCGATTTTTACAAAAAGCATCTCGACAGTTTTAAAGGCAACGAAAATCGTCGCTTAACCACCGTGTTCTACATGAATGAGGCTTGGAGTGAAGAAGATGCAGGGGAGCTAGTCGTATATGATCTTAATGATGAGTTAGTTGCCAAGATACCACCTCGAGGCGGGCGTCTTCTTGTTTTCTTATCAGAACAATTTCCACATGAAGTGTTACCGACTAATGCAGAGCGATTTAGTATCGCAGGTTGGTTCCGTATCAATGGTGTCAGAGATAATTTATTAGATATCGCAAGCTAACTGACACGATTTAACCCCATTTTCTTAAAATCAGGCGAGGCGTAATCTTTACGTCTCACCATCGTCCTATAACAGAGCATTTCCAACCAAGCTCTGAATCCGTTGTAGTTACTCCCAAGTCTTCGTCACAAACCTACCAGAAATCATATAATTAAGTTTGGTCCTGATAGTAGTGACGAGTCTCACCAGCTAATCATGAAAATTTTTAGATGACCATTCTGTGTAAATATAATTATACACTAATGGTTTTTTATTCTTACACTTTGCTTGATCTTGTCGTGTATATCCTACAATATCGTGTTCATAACAAAATATGGTGTCATGTAGGGTCATTCTTACCCGATCTGGTGCTGCTAATATTCAATAAGATGTAAAGAATAATATACAATGAGTCGTTCTAAAGTGTTTGGTAGTACCCTAATTATTGCAGGGACTACAATTGGTGCCGGAATGCTGGCGCTTCCTCTTGCCTCTGCCGGTATCGGTTTTTCTACCTCCCTCATCATTATGTTGGGCCTTTGGGCTCTAATGGCATTCACCGCCTTATTGATGCTTGAGCTTCATCAGTATGCTGAAAGTAGCGCAACACTCCATACGTTGGCGAAACAAATTCTTGGTCAGAAAGGTAAATGGGTCGCCAGTTTTGCCATGCTATTTCTGTTTTACTCTTTGTGCGCGGCATACATTGCTGGTGGCGGTGCACAATTTGGTGATCGCTTAACGCAATGGTTTGATCTTGATATTTCAGGCTCGACTTCAACCATCGTTTTCACACTTATTGTGACGTTGGTTGTGACGATTGGTACGGGCACTGTAGATAAAGTTAACCGCGTATTATTTGCAATGAAGCTCGTTACTATGGTGGCGGTATTGTCATTCCTGGCACCCAACGTGACACAGTCTTACCTATTAAGTATGCCAATTGAGCAGGGGCTTATTGTTGCGGCGATTCCTGTTATTTTTACTTCTTTTGGTTTTCACGGCAGTATTCCGGCGATTGTTAACTACCTTGACGGAGATACGGCTTCATTGCGTAAAGCGGTGATCATTGGGTCAACGATTCCACTGGTCATTTACATCTTTTGGCAGATCGTTACGTTAGGTGTAGTCAGTCAAGATACTCTTATCGACAATAGCGGGCTGAGTGCGCTTATTGGTCAGTTGTCCCTGACGGTTCATCAATCAAACCTGGGTAATATTGTTGGCGTTTTTGCAGATTTAGCGCTTCTGACGTCTTTCCTGGGCGTGAGTCTTGGTTTGTTTGAGTTCTTGGGTGATACGATCAAAAGAAGTAGTGATAAACCAAACCGATTAGTTGCTGCGTTGATCACTTTTCTTCCACCGTTAGGCTTTGCTCTGTTCTATCCTCAAGGCTTTATCATGGCGTTAGGGTATGCGGCTATCGCACTGGCTATTCTGGCGATATTTTTACCGCTGGTGATGGTGATTAAAGTGCGTCGTTCTGATGATTTTACTGGTGATTACCGTGTAGCCGGCGGGCAGGGCGCGTTAGTGATTACGGGTATTGCGGGTACCGGGATAGTCGCTGCACAGTTATTAATTACTCTTGGAGTTTTACCTGCCTTAGGTTGATAACGCCTTATAAAATTGACTTGTTCAAAAGCCAATGGGTTCTGCTCATTGGCTTTTTTAATCTGGATCAGGTGACTTGAATATTCCGCGAAAAAAGTTGGCGGATGTCTGGTTTTGTTTCGTACACTTATATGGAGGTATATCAAAAATTTGAGTGGAGAAAAAGTTGCTCTAAAAACACAAAAAAATTGATAATAATGAGCTTTTTCATCTGGTACCTGGCTTGACTGGGAGAGTGGAAGTATGACACACCGTAGTTTTTATCCGTTTGCGAAGCCGCTAAATGAGCAATTGCAAGCGTTAAAAAATAGGATGCAGGCGCATATGCCATGCATTGATAGGGTGTCTTTCGCAAAATATTACCCCAGACAAGATATGCTCAAATCTTTCGCAGACACGGAGTTTGATAACTGGGATTTAGCACATTATGAAGCACCGCTTCGCAAACTCCCCAATCTATATACTTCTGCTCAGAACGGCACACCTCGCGTGGTTGACGATCTCAAAGACATTAGTAACAGCACTCGTGTTAAAGTTTTACTGGACCACGGCTATCGATCCTCAGCTGCCATTCCTTGCTATGAAAACAAAGCTTTTACTGGCTTTGTGTTTTTAAACTCCGTACAACCCAACTCATTTAAGCTAGAAACACTCAATAGTCTAAAACCGTATTTTGATATGGTTGAGTTCGCCGTTGAGTCGGAAGATCACGTTGTTCATGAGATCGAAAGGCTTTCAGAACGTAAACTATGCGCGATGCCTGGCTATTGTCCAGAGTGTTACGCACATACCAAGCGAATGCGCCTGTATGCCCACTTGCTTGGTGTTCACCTGGCTGAACGTCATAAGTTGACTGATGAACTGGTCGAACAAATTGCGATTTTCGCACAGTTTCATGCTGTGAGTGATGTTCAATTACCCATCGATATCGCTTGTCGTCGTAGTCATTTCAACAAAGAGCAAGAAGCAATAATCATTCAGCATATCGAGCAATGTATAGCGTCTGCGGATGACATTGTTGCTCGTATTGGCAACCCCGTACATCCAAGTGTCGTACTATTCATGCAGATGGTCACTTACCAGTATGAAAATTTAAATGGCACAGGCTACCCGTATGGACTGGAAGAAAAGGATATTCCAATTGCTGCACAAATTGTTGCGGTTGCGAATTCGTTTGATGTGTTGACCACGCACCATCCAAATCGTCAGGCATGGTCGATCCCGTATGCGCTAATCGAGTTAGAGAAATGGGTACATGACGGCTTATTGTCTGGTGAATGTGTCAATGTCTTGCGGGATAACCAAGTCTATCTAAAACAAATTATCCATAAATTCCCAGAGCACTGTTCCGTATAGGGGCAATCAATATTGAAAGAGGTGAAAATTTGACTAGGAGGATTTTATAAACAATACTGTATGCATGTACAGTATTGTGGTTTCGATTAAGTTTGGAGGTGAAGTATGTTGTGGGAAACCCTTGAAAGAGTAAACCGCTTACGCCAACAAGCCCTTGCGAACGCTGAGTTTGTTCAGTCAGCAAAAGAGCATGAACAAGCACTGCAGGAGCAAGAATATCATTACCAACCAAAGAGCGCGCGTTCAGCCAAAGATAGAAAAGGTAAAAAATCGCTGGCGGATATCTACAAAGAAGTGGAGTTCGGCGCGGAGTCTCGTCATTAATCCTTTCCATCGCTGCTGCGGCTTACACGTATAAACGCCGCAGCACAACGACTAGTGCGAGAGCACCAAAGGAGTGGATTTAGAAATCCGCTTTACGAACGTAGTGGGGGTTTTTGTATTTCTTGGCTGGGCCAAACGAAGAAACGACCAGCTTGTTCCACAGTGTCTTATCAAACTCACCTTTTGGAATAGAAGGGTAGAGCGTCTCTTCTTCTTCCCTAGAAAAGTGCATGTACTGTTTTTTCTTAATCTGGTTGTACTTCTTCGCTATTTGATTATGCTTTCTTACCCACTCTAATTTGTAGTTACGAAGCACCTCTTCACCTTTGTCTTCACTCATACGGGAAAGAAACAGCCGTTTATAAGACACTTTTCTGTCCAGCATTGTACGCATAACGGTCTGAATATATTTGCCGTGGTGAGTAATGGTGATGTCTTTTTCATCAATAGGCGTAATACACCAGCCTTTGGGTAGAAAGTCTGGTTTCTTAAATTGTTTATTACGTTCCATTAAAGCTTGATGCAAAACCAAATCTGAGGTTCCGCGGAACGTTTTTTGCCATTTACCAATGCGAATTTGAATCGAACCCGGCAAACGATAGATATTAGTAAACTTATCTTTATCCATGGACTTCAGTCATGAGAACAATATGAATTATTAGAATGTGATAACCAACCCATCACGTAGTAGAGAATAAACAGGCTGAATTTAATGGCGATTTTACAACGACATCGCGTTAATTAGCGAGGGGTTATGTCAATAATCGGTGAGGAAATAGAAAATTATTGTAGTTTGTGAGCGGTTGTAACGTTAAATAACGTCAAAATGCAGAATCTGGCTTTGAAGATGCGATTACTGCACCAAATTGGTACGCCCGTAAACAGGGTACGGGCGAATAGGTTAGACCGCTTCTTCCAGCAGGCTGGCTTCTTCTTCCTCGATTTCTTGCAAATGTCTGCTCGCTTGTTGCAATTGATACATTTGCGCATAGCGACCATTTTGTGCCAAGAGCGCTTTATGGGTCCCTTTTTCAACCAAATCACCATGATGTAGAACCACGATTTGGTCTGCGTCCAAAATGGTAGACAGGCGATGAGCAATCACAATCAGAGTCATATTTTGACGCAAGACTGAGAGGCTCTTTTGAATCAAAGCTTCAGTGCCTGAATCAATATTTGCCGTCGCTTCATCTAAGATAAGAATTTTTGGTTTGGCAACCAATACACGTGCCAACGCGAGCAGTTGCTTTTGACCTGCGGAAAGGTTGGTTTCACCTTGACCTAACTGAGTATCAAGCCCGTTCGGGTAGCGATGGATTTGTTCCGATAAACCTACCTTGTCTAATGCATCCCATATTTCAGTATCTTCAACGGGACGACCCAGAGAAATGTTCTCCCTAACTGAATCGGGAAGAATATGCGGATCTTGTTGAACCATAGCCACGTCTTTACGCAGAACATGTTTCGCCAGCTTATTCAGTGGACGGCCATCAATCAGCAACTCGCCAACCTCTGTTGGATAAAAACCCATAAGCAGCGAGGCTAGGGTACTTTTCCCGCTTCCTGTATGACCAACTAAGGCAATAAAGTCTTGATGCGCGGCATCAATTGAGATGTCTTTGAGTACGTCTTGTTTGCCATCATAGCTAAACGTCAGGTTTCTAATCTCGATAGAACCGGTTTTAAGTTCTACTTCATCATCGCCATACGTTTGCTCTTTTGCATCAATGAGTTCAAATACTCGCTCACTTGAGACTAATGCCTGTTGCAATAAGGCAAGCTGCTGTGTCATTTCAATCAACGGCTCAGTAACACGCCCTAGGTAACTGATGAACGCATAAAGCACACCGACACCTACCACCTCGACACCATTGAAACCAAAAATAGCGACTAAACTCAACAAAGCAAGGCCTGCTAGCAAATCCATCAGTGGGCGCAATAGATAACCGTTTAAACGAATGACACGCTTTGAGGCCACTAGGTGCTCTGCAGTTAGCTCATTAAACTGCCGGTTAAAACGCGCTTCTTGTTGCATTAACTGAACGACACTCATTCCCTGGATTGATTCGCTTAAGTTGGCGTTAATGTCAGTAAGCAGGTCACGCATTCTGCGATAGCTTTCTGTACTGAGCTGTTTAAACAGATACATAAAGCCAATCACGATAGGCAACAGCACCAAAACCACCAGAGTAAGTTGCCAACTCATAAAGAACATGACGCCGATCATCACGAGGATCATCACTGCGTTTTTAACCACAGTCGCAATCAGAAGCTCATAGAACTGCTGAAGAGACTCGGTATCATTAGTGATGCGTGAGACTAGCTTACCCGCAGGTGTGTAATCAAAGGCAGAAAGCGGCTGTTTGATTACGCCAGAGAACACTTGTTTACGGATCATCTTAATCGTGTTGGTTGCGACCATACTGAACTGCAATGACTGTAAATATTGGAATGTCGCTGAAATCACCTGAAGTGCAATATAACCAGCGGCCAGTGAGATCAAGACACTTTGTGAGTAATCGCCTTTTGCGATGTGTTCATCAATAAAATACTGAATCAACCAAGGCCCACCTGCACTGGCTAATGCGGCGATAAACAGCAGACCTAGCCCCTTGAGCATCGGCTTTGGTTGTGACAATGGGTAAGACAACAACCGCTTAAATGTGCTCGTTTGTTTCATCGGTTACTCCTCCATTGCCTGCTCTAGTTTCTGGTACTGCAACATTTCCGCATACCACCCTTGGTTCTGCTCTAATAACTGATGACGACCTCGCTCCGTAATGTGGCCGTGGTTGAGGACGATAATCTCATCCGCCGATTTAAGTGCCGTTAAACGGTGAGCGATGACGATTAAGGCTTGGTCACGATAGTGTGTCTCAAGGTTCTTCAGAATCTGGTGCTCTGTGCGTCCATCCACGGCAGACAGTGCGTCATCCAAAACCAGGACCTGAGCATTGAGTAACATCGCTCTCGCAATCGCAATACGCTGTTTTTGACCGCCAGAAAGCGTAATGCCTTTTTCACCCACTTCGGTGTTGTATCCGTCTGGAAACTTCTCGATGTCTTGGTGAATACAGGCCAGTTTTGCGGCTCGGTACACTTCTTCTTTGCACGCTTTGGGATTTCCTAATGCGATGTTGTCAAAAATCGATTTTGAAAACAGGAATGGGCTTTGATTCACAACAGCGAAGCGATTTCGCCATTGCGCTAGCTGGGCATCTTTAATCGATACATCACCAAATTTAATCGTGCCATGTTCCAAGTCGTGCTGGCGGAAAAGCAGCGTCAATAAGGTCGATTTACCACTCCCTACTGGGCCTGCAATTCCTAACATTTTGCCAGGCTCTAGCGTCACGTTAATGTCTGCCAGGGCAGGAGGTAAATCTCTCGACCAATGAAACTTATCGATATTGATTTTCAGGGGTAACGGTTTATCTTGCAGCGGAGTGTCTCCACTGACAATTTCAGGCTGCTCATCAAAGATTTCCTGCAGGCGATTCCATGCCGCCGAGCCACGCTCCAAAATGTTAAACAGGAAAGCAAACGCCAGCATTGGCCAAATCATAAGGCCTAAATACATCGTGAAAGCGGTTAAGTCACCAAGAGAGATTTCCCCCTTGTCAACGAGGTACGCACCTGCAGCGACACTGAGTAAAAACGAAAGGCCGATAGTCAGCTGAATAGCAGGATCAAAACGCGCATCCACACGAGCAACCGCAATATTCTTTGCCCCCGTGTCGTCAACAACCTCTTCAAAGCGCTGTTGTTCTTGCTTCTCTAATCCGAAAGCACGCAACATGCGGACGCCGTTCAACGACTCTTGAGTCATATCTGACATCGTAGAGAAAGCCTCCTGTGCAATGCGGAAACGCTGGTGAAGGATGCGCACAATATAGAAAATGATGATGGCGAGAAACGGCATTGGCAATAGCGCCATAACCGTTAACTTCCAGCTAACCTGGGTTACCATCACGATAAGAACCGCAATGCCTGTAATTAACGAGTCCGCAGCGGTGAGCACGCCTTCGCCTGCGGTCATGACAATGTTTCTGACGTCATTGGTGCCGCGAGCCATTAAATCGCCGGTTTTGTAACGTTCGAAGAAACGAGGTGGTTGCGTTGAAAGATGGCGGTAAAGCTTATTACGCAGGATGGTTCCTAGCTCCCAACTCGCGCCAAACAACCATATCCGCCACAGTATTCTGCAGACATAAATCGTGACGAATATGGCGGTAAGACCTAACAACCACATGATTAACGTGCTTGTTTCTAAAGTGTTATCGACAACACCATCTACAATCACGCCTACCGCTTTTGGCGGTATTAATTGGAGGAGGGAGATCAGTGCCAGTAGTAGAATGGAGCCAACGTAATGTTTCCATTTCTGTTTGAAATACCAACGTAGCTGCCAGAAAATTCTCATTCCGCCTCCCAACTTAAATATTTGAAATTATTATGGAACCATTATTAGGCGAAATGAAAAGTTTACAAGTACAAATATTAAGCAGACATGAATACGATATTTTGTATTGAATTTGAATATATGCTCTATCTAATTTCTGACTTTATTACTGCAACCCGCCAATGTAACAAGATTATGTGAAATTAATGTTAATTATACCGTTTTGGTGGTTTCAGATCTGTTCGATGGTTTAAAGCGCTAAAACACAGTTTAACTGAGTTCAATCAACGCTTTAAAGCAAAAGAATTTTGTTTTGCGAGAGAGGATCGAATGAAATTAAGCTCATACATTCTTTTCAATCAAGCCTGGCTTGGTTTATGAAAGCGAAGAGCATAAGAGGTATGCTAAATTCGATTATCACCCGTACTAAATGCAATGATTTGACTGATCTCCGTTAGACTTCGGCCACTATCTTTTTGCCACTGAATAAAGGCTTTGTTGGCTGCATCCAGAGACTTCTTGGTATCTTTACCACCTTCGATGATCTTGCAGTTACGCAGGTAAGACTCAACATCGTTAGAGAGGATAAACGTGTCGGCACCCATCTGGCGTAGGGTATATGGACCAGTATTACCGCCGAGACGTTTGCCATGTTTTTTTAAATAAGCCCAAAGCTCGGTGATGTTCTCTTGCGGCCAATCTGCGACCATTTTACCGAATGAGCCGTATTCAATGCTGACTTCATGAATCATACGAGCGTTGGCCGGAATCGACATTACTTTTGTCAGATGACGGATGATACGCTCGTCAGTCGCTTTTGTTTCCCACTGCTCGTCAGAAAGCATAAGTAATGGCTCGATTTTGAAACCAAAAAAGACCTCTTCAAAGTTGGGCCATTTGTTACGTACCACACTCCATGAGATGCCACTCTGAAATACTTTCATTGAAAATGCAGCTAACCAACGGTCATTCGGTATCGCTGCTAACTCTTGTTTACTTAGTGGCTGAGTAAGCAGGGCTTCAAGTTTATCTGTACCGCCTTTACGCTCGGCAGCGCGTTGATAAATCGCGTCAAATTTTTCAATGGTCATAAAAGATTTCGAACTCGTGTCGTGTAGATGTTAGGCAAACATACTACGCTTAAGTTGCTGAATCGTAAATTGATGGAGTGTCACAAATGAAGAAGGTCACATTAACGTTTGTTGGGGAAGGTTCGGAGCGCATCGCAGAGAAATTTTATACTTGGCTAGCCGATGGTGGATTAGAAGACAGCATAATCGAGACCCTATCTGATAGGGAAGTCTCGGTGGTTGGCATCAGTGATATGGACAATGAAACGCGCGATGTGGTGATTACGACAGAGATGAATTAGCCGTGTTTAACAAGATAAAACAAAGCCCTTCGTTGAGGGCTTTGTGCATTTAGAGAGCTGTTGTTTGAGATATCTTAGTGATGAACCAGCGATAGACCGCTAGGAAGTGCATCACCAAAGACACGTTTCGATTCGCTTTCAGACAGCTCTTTGACTTCTTCAACCAGAGAAACCCAAGAGTCAGGGACTTTGCTCTGTTTCAGTTTGTTCAGAACCTGCTTACGGTAGTCGTCTGAAATATCGAACAATCGGTCTCCCGTTTTGCGGCAAATCATGACAGCAGCAAACGCGATCATCGGCTCTTTTTGCCAGTTTTGTTCAAGCAGTTTAGGAAGCCACTGTTCCGCTTGCTCACGTGGTATGACATTGTGCTGGCTGCCGTATAGCGGAGTACGCGAAGCAAGTCGGCCCATTGCCCACCAGTGCGCTTGTTGGAATTGATTGTGGTTGACGGCTTTGCTCAGGAACCAAGTCGCTAGCAGTACTTTGTCTTCCACTTCCAGATGCTCCAGTGACGCTGACAGGCGAACCATTGACTCATAACCCATATCCTGCGCGGCTTTAGCCGATTGTGGGTTCTTCATCGCGCCAGGGTGTAAGTATTTCGCAATGTCAGCCAGAATCGTTTCTTGTTGCTCCTGGCTCAGGCCACCAGCAATACGACGCCAGAATACCCACCAGTCTGTCCATCCTTGATGGTTTTTGAACTGAATGTTTTGTTGGTAGAGACCCCAAACTTGCTCGATACGCCATGAGTCTGTTGGGTCGCCAAATCCTGGGCGGAGTGAAAAGCCCGCGAGACGCAACCAGTTCTTCTCGTGTGGTTCTGAACGACGGCGACGTTTTCTGCCTTGAGCAAACGCATCAAACAATTGACGAAGAGTGGTGAAGTCCCATTCATCACGTTTACCCAGTTTCTTCTCAAGATCTTTCGCTAAGGTTTTGATCTCTTTACTGTCGGCACTCTTTTTATTACCGCTGTAGAGACGTGCGATAAGCTCCTTACACTCATTTAACTTTGGATGAAGCTGTACTTCTTCGTTGTCGTCGGCTTGTTTATTACGAACTTCAAACTCCAGCCCCCAACGTTTACTGTCGTCTTCTGCGCTGACACATTCCATTTTGAGTGTGCCCACCTCAGTTAACTGACAAGCGAGTTGAACCTCGACACGCTCTTTTTGGTTTGCGTGTAATTCTGCGCCTTCACCTTCTAGCGTGGTGATGTAAGGCGGAAGTGGAACAAACAAATCAGGATCAACGTCAACCATCACACCATTTTGAATCGCGGTGTTGTTGGTCAGCGTATCGTGGGTTGAAGTCAGTAGATTAAATCGAACCGGTTCGCCCAGTGTAAGAGAGAATCGACGACCACTTAGACGAATTTCATGACCTTCTTCCGTTCCTTTTGCCAGTAAACAAAGCGCTTTGCCCATTTTGTTTTTCTCTTGCAGATGCAGGAAGTAAGATCGAGCAGCACCACCACCAATTTTTAGCTGTGCACCACGACGCGCTTTACCAAAAGCAACCGCGCCAAGGGCCACTGACCAGTCGGGGTGTGGGTTATCTAAAACCGTGATAGGAGCGCCGCGCCAGTCAGAGAGTAGGGTAGTGACACGATCTGTGACAAGGTCACTATTAAACACACCACCGTTGAGCAGTAAACCCACAGGAATTGCGTTTTGTTTATCGTCTGCTATACCAAGTGCAGCGCGAGAAACTTGCTGATGTTGAGACAAGAACTCGGCAACGTGCTTACTTACCGCAGGGTCTGCAACGTATGGCAGGCCGAACTCAACCACCGCACTGCGGCGTTTATCTGGTACTTCATTAAATTCAGAAAGCGGGAAGAAACCATCCAAAGCAATTTGGTGCACTTCTTGTTTACTCAGCCCAATACTCTTGGTGCCACCAAGTAGTTTAGAGCCGCTCCCAAGCATGGTGATTTTCACTTCTTCCGGTGCATTGGAAGAGAGTAGATTCTCTTTCGCTTTACGGGTCTGCTGAATCAGTTTTGTCAGGCTTGCGGCAGTCAGCTTTTTGTTTTGATTAAAGCGACTTTCTGCCAGGTGCGCCAATGCCAAATCGAGGTTATCACCACCCAGCATAAGGTGTTCGCCGACTCCGATACGGTCTAGCGCTAACTCATCATTTTTAAACTTAGCTTCAATTAAGCTTAAGTCGGTCGTACCACCACCCACATCGCAAACTAAGATAAGAGGCAGTTCTCTGAGCTCGTCGGCTGCGGTTTGTTGGTGCCGTGCGTACCAGTCATAACATACCGCTTGTGGCTCTTCGAGCAGAACGATTTTATTCAAACCAGCAAGCTCGGCCGCTTCAAGGGTGAGTTTACGAGCGGTTTCATCGAACGATGCAGGAACGGTAACCACTACATCCTGGTCTTCCAGTTTGTTACTAGGATGACGGTAGTTCCACGCCTGGCGGATATGGTTCAGGTAACTGGCGCTGGCAATAACAGGTGAGACTTTATCAACGTCGTGTGCGCCTGCCCAAGGCAGAATGTCTGAGCTACGGTCTACGGCTTGGTGTGATAGCCAGCTTTTCGCACTGGATACCTGACGGCCTTCAACTTTTGCGCCTAGCTCGCGAGCCCATTCACCAACAATGACATTCTTGATGTCGCCAGAGACTGGCTGGATTTCCCAAGGGAGTGTCAAATCAGAAGGGGAGATTTGTCCCGGAGCAGGATGGTAACGAAAAGAAGGTAACAGCGGCTTACGAACCACTTCACCAGGACCAATCAATTGGTCAATTTCAAATAGCGATACTTCGGATTGTTCAAGGTTGTCGGTGATTTCACAGTAGGCAACCACGGTGTTTGTGGTGCCAAGGTCAATACCAACTAGAAAACTAGGAGATGCCATACAAACCTTCGTGTATTTAAAAACGGCACCCGATTGGATGCCGTTTGATTTCTATTTATTCTTCTTCGTTTGAGTCACTTTTCGCGTCTTCACGCACATCGAACTCAACGTGCCATTTTTGACCGTTATCAGCGGCAATCGCTTCCAGGTAAAGCGTACCAAGCTCGGTAACACGAGAAGCCAGAGTAACTGGAACGACTTCACCTTCACGACGACCTTCAGAGACTGGTAGCGTTACTTGAATTTCTGGTAACTCTTCAAGCTCTTCCGGTGCCCAGTGATCAAGGTGGGTACCAGCCAGATCATCACGACGAACGGTTGAACCGAAGAACTGGAAGTTCACTGGTTGACCGATGATCAAACCAAACTCCTGGCTTGGAACGTCAACGCTTGAACCTTCTTCCATACCGAATGGTGCTACACATAGAGCCTCCATTGGAGGCGCCATACCCGGAATCGCTGGCATTGCGCTTTCAATACCGACGTAGTAAGCCGAAGCAATACCACCACGGATACGAACACCCTGACCACGACGAACTGAACCGTAGTAAGCTGCGCCACTTGCTACTGCAAGGTCCAAATCTACGCCAGTCAGACGTTTTGCCATTTCGGTATCTGCTTCCAGCAACCACTCGTTAATGGTGTCTTCTAAGCGAGAAGCCAATAGCGTTGATTTCAGCACACCACCGTTAAATAGAATCGCGGTTGGTTTGATGAAATCTGCCGATGGCGCAGCGTCTGCACCCGGCATGCCAGGCATGTTCGCAAACGGGTTGAAGTCTTGCTCTGGAGCCGATTCAGCGCCACTTTGTGCGTTTGCTTGCTTAGATAAGAATGCAGCGATGTGACGAGTGATGCCCGCGTCTTGTGCGTAAGGCAGGCCCATTTGCGTTAGTGCACCACGGTTACGTTGAACAGGGTGATCAGTAATCGCAACTTGTGGGAAGAAGCCATCAACCAGAGTTTGCTGTACTTCTTCCTGAGTCAGTTCGGTCTTAAGCGTTGCGCCAAGCAGTTTAGACCCACGGCTAGGAACAACGATTGGCACAGATTGTAGCTCGCTGTCGTTGAGTAACGCTTCTTTTGCATCACGGCACGCATGTGTCATCGCCTGAACTTGCCACGGTTGTAGATCTTTGCCGTCTTGAGCAAGTTTCATTTTCAAGCGGTACGCAAGCGCAAGGTCCATGTTGTCACCGCCAAGCAGGATATGCTCACCTACTGCGATACGGCTAAGACTCAGGTTACCGTCATCTTCAGTGACTTCCACCAAGGAAAGGTCAGTGGTACCACCACCGATATCAACAACCAGCACGATGTCGCCAACTTCAACTTCGTCGCGCCACTTGTCATTGCTGTTGTCGATCCAGTTATAAAGAGCAGCCTGAGGCTCTTCGAGTAGAGTCAGGTGAACAAAACCCACGTTGCGAGCAGCTTCTGCTGTCAGATCACGAGCAGCCGGATCGAAAGATGCAGGAACCGTAATCGTCACTTCTTGCTCAGCAAGCTTATGATTTGGGTGAGTGTGGTTCCAGGCGTCTTTCAGATGCTCTAGGTACAGTTCTGTTGCGCGAAGAGGCGATACTTTCTCAACTTCTTCTGGGCTACCTGCTGGAAGGAAAGCATCACGACGGTTAACACCACCATGGCAAAGCCAAGATTTTGCACTGGCAATTAAGCGGATAGGCGTTTTTGAACCTAGGTTACGCGCTATCGCACCAACCAGAGCTTTAGGCTCGCTTGACCACGGTAGTACGCGAGACTGCGGATTCATTTCATGTTCGTGAGGTTGGTATAGAAACGAGCCGAGTTGGCTGCGAGTTTCTACTGTGCCAGGTGCTGTCAATTGCGGGATTGACATGACTTCTACACGAGCGTCTTCATCGTGAGTATCAACAAAAGACATCACACAGTGTGTTGTACCTAAGTCAATACCAACGCTGAATTGAGGAGACTGTTGTTCAGTCGCCGCGTGGGTATTTTCTTCTTGAGAAGTGTTTTCTTGGTTCATGTGTTCCATTACAGCTCAACCTCAGCTGGTGCGATCACAGATGCGTCGTAGTTTTCAGCCAGTTTAGGCAGGTTCATAGACGTTGCCTTCCAGCCTTTGTGAACCAGTGTTCCGTGGAAAGGCGCACTGCCTGTTACATTGCCAGTCAGACGAATTTCTTGTGGGTTAAAGTTTTCTTCAACCGTAATGCGTGTTTCTTCGTCTTCGTTACGTACGTGTGCAAGTGTCACGTAATCGCTTAATACTTGTTGTCCGCCAGTGTGGATAACACGAGCGGCCGCGCCAACTTCTTCATCAGAGAAAGAAGTTAAGTCTTCTTGTAGGAAGTCAATTAGGCGAGCTTCTTGCTGCATGATAGAAAGCAGTTGCATTGCCGAGTCGGTAGAAGCTGTTGCAAGTTTTGATTCAACCTCAACCACTTTTTCAACCACTTTCTCTACTTCAACCACTTTTTCAACTTCAACGATTTTCTCGACAGGTTTTTCAACCTCGACGATCTTCTCAACCGGTTTTTCTACCACTTTCTCAATTACTTTCGATTTACGTGATACAGCAACCAGCAAAAGCAATACGCTCGAAGCAGCAAGACCAGCGTGAAGCATATCGAACGTTTGAGGAATTAGGTTCAAATCAATGTTCATGACGTTTTTCTCTTTCTATTGATTCATTGGTGCATAGGCTCAATGTGTTTATTAAAATGATCGTCTTTGCGATCCTGCACCAAGTTTAGACACTAAAATGATGTCGGATGTTAGCATATTCAAGGCTTAACGCTGT
Organism: Vibrio sp. EA2; assembly: GCF_033042495.1. Taxonomy (NCBI): domain Bacteria; kingdom Pseudomonadati; phylum Pseudomonadota; class Gammaproteobacteria; order Vibrionales; family Vibrionaceae; genus Vibrio; species Vibrio sp. EA2. Next base: position 534,339 of record NZ_JAWLID010000002.1, read on the forward strand.
AATAATTCGTAAATTTACCGCACGATTAGCGCGAAAAATCAACGATTGGAACACGCTTTAAAGGCCAATGCTGGTTATCAACACGATATTTCCTTAATTAATGACACCTTGCTTCAGTTTTCGTCGACGTTATATATCGTGCTTTTTACACCTTTGTGGGAACTAGTTTTTAATCTTCACTAGATAAAATAGCTTTGCTGCTGTGCGTTCGGCGATTAAATCAGCAAGCGAATTCGAGTTTTACATGGCGTTGAGGTAGAATCTCACGCTTTCAAATCTACGTTAGGAATCAAGACAAACTATGAACCATAACCGTATCGTATGCTTCGATTTAGAAATGTGTTGCTGGAACGAAAATGGCGTCGGTCGCACTGGCGAGATAATCGAAGTCGGGTTGGCTGAAATAGATTTGTCTAAGGGTGAGATCGTTAAGCGTGCTCAATACTACGTTAAGCCTGAGCATGACGAAGTTTCACTGTTTTGTGCAGAGTTAACCGGTATTACACCGCGTAAAATTGAGAAGCAGGGCCGACCACTTGAAGAAGTGTTGAAGTCTATGGTTAAGAACTTCGGCGGGCGCAACAAAATTTATGCCTCTTGGGGCCGAGACGACACGATTTTGCTGGAAGAGTGTAAGCAAAAAGGAATTGAAGCACCCTTTACCGAATTTATTAACCTAGCGACGCTTTACCGTATTCAAAACCGCCTTAAAGATAAGCGTATTGGTCACAGAGCCGCGCAAGAAGCGAAAGGGATTGACTGGGAAGGCCGTCAACACTCTGGTTATGTTGATGCTTATAACCTTGCCAAACTTGCGCTAACCATGCTCTAACTATGTTTTAGGTATGAGCCTGTAAAGAATGTTTAATCCAACTTATGTTTTTCTGTCATGAAAAGACGTTAGTTTGTACCGTGTCAAACAAATTCTTACCTTAACCAGTATTAAAATAACAACTCATTGGCTTGTACTTAAAAACGCGCTTTTCAGCGCGTTTTTTATTGGACGTTTAAAAAGTAACAGTGGGGATTGTGTTGCGCGATTACTGAGATTGAAGCTTCGCTCTGATAAAGTCATGGTGGTCGACGTACAGCAGTTCGGCAGTTTTACGAATCACAGCGTCTTCCAGTGGGTCTATCTCACCGTCGGCGTAAGCAACTTCCCACATACTCTTTATCAAGTCGTAACGAGTTTCCTGAGTCAACTCCCTTAACTGAGAGGTGAAATCGTACAACGAAGCCGAATCTTTTGTCTTTTGTGCGGCTTGTTCCAGCAGTTGTGTAGCTTCTTCCGAACTTAATTCAAGTAACTTCATGAGCAGGGAATGTTTTGTCTCTAGCTCTTTTTCATCCACTTGGTAGTCGGCACCAGAGACTTCACACAGCAAGCAGGCTATCGCCATATTGGGAGACAGAGTATTAGTCTGTGCCAGATCCTCGCCCTCGAGAAGCTGTTTAAACAAAGATGTGAGAGAATTGAACATAATGAACACCAAGCTGATAACTATCTTGTAAACATGGTTATGTGTGTATTAAATCTCAAGGGGTAGCACCTGAAATTACGAATTCTATACATTAACTCTAGTCTGTTACGAGCTTATGAGCCATGGTGATCAATTTAAGCACAGGGTTTTGGTTGCCGACCTGTTAGGTTTCGATTTTCGTCGGTGGGAAATGAATTTCTTCATTATCACTCGTCAATATACTGATTTGGCGAGGTTTGCCTTCGTCATCGAGGTGTAACTCTCCAATCGCGCTATGATTAACCAAACGGTAAAAGTTGTGACTACTTGGTGCCCGTTTGTAAATTTTGAGTCGTTTACGTTTAGTGAACCAGTTTAATGGCGAACGAGGGCTATATAGCATTCTGTCCAGTGCGTCACATATCGTCAGCAGCCGTGTAGGAAATTGATTTTTAATGCCACTACAGGTGATTTGATAAATATTCGGACTACTTTTTCGATAACGTAATTTGATGTCATAGGCAAAAGAGTAGTGGACATCACCGGATAAAATCACAAAGTTAGTCGGTGTCTTGGTATGAGTGAAAATACTGACAAGTGTGTTGGCGCTGCCGGGATGTGCCATCCAGTTTTCTGCATCAACCAATAATGGTTTACCAAACATGGTAAACACACGTTGTAAAGATTCAATAAACTTCACACCGAACATCGGCGCCGCAGAAACAATGATCACTTTATCTTCATGGACTAGCTCTTGATGAAACTCGATCAAGGCTTCCCAATCCATCAAGCCAGATGGTTTATTCATTTTAGATTCTGAACGCCAGCGTCGAGTTCGGGTATCCAGAACCACAACCTTTGGGGAAGTGGGGATGGTGTAGTGCCAGTTTTCGAAGCGATACAGAGTGTGAATCAGTCCATCTTGAGCGTCAGAGGATCCTTGTTCCAGAAAGTCTTTTATACGAGTCATAAACGTCTCATCGAACTTTTCCGGAGCGTTGCCCCAGCCCTGACAGAACCAATAGGCAATCAGACTATTACCGATGATGCGTTTCGCAAAAGGGTGGCTATACGCTGCCTGCTCCCAGCCAATGGTTAAATTCCAGTCGTCAGTAACATCATGATCATCAAAAATCATATAAGTCGGAACATGAGCGAGAAGACGCTGAACACGATCCAATCCGCTGACAAACTTATCTATCTCGGTCTTTTCTTCACGCCACTTTTGTTGCCAGTCGGGCGTTAGTGTATTGCCTCCGACATTAAATTTATTCTCTAACAGCCGATCTCGCTTGACCAGTGCCCATAATGTCGGAGACCAAACCAATAAGTACATCGCAAAGCATTCTGCAAAACTGATCAGGTGATTTTCACACTCTTTGGAACTGAAAATAGGGGTACCGCGGTTAGGGAAAAACTGACTTAGCAGGCTTTCGTCATCGACGTAATGTGGCAGCAGTTTGTCGCGACCATAAAAACATGCAGGGTGTTGATATAGCGCTTTAGTATCTGAAATCAGGGCTTGTTCAAACTGCTCATCTGGCAAGCCTAATAACGTGATCACTTGTTCAATCGCATCTAAGGTTGGCCCAGCAACATGGTCGACATAAACCTGATCGCCGCTCATGAGAAGCATGTCTGGGCGATCCTCTACGTCCTGATGAGCGACTTTTGAATCCACCGTAACTAAGGCATCTTCACTGAAGTGCTGTGGGTTGCGACACGAACCATGAATAACATAATCGGCTTTCTCACTGATTAAAAATTCTATCCCTTTTTGAATATCCCCATCCTGCTCATAACCCAAGTGGGGCAAAAGCTCTGTCAGCAAACCATTTTGCGTGTGGAGCTGATACCGGAGTGGCTGGTGAGTCGGGAAGTCAGCTTTTAATGTCAGCAAACAGACCCAAGCTCGTTGACCGACCTGAAGCTGAGTAAGTTGCTCAAAATCCTCAGAGTGATAGCAAGCCTCAGAAGTTGCATCGGTCACTTCGATGACCCCTTCTAAGGGCTGTGTAGTGACCAACCAGATATTAATTTCTGACGCGGTCACTTTGCGCAGAATCGGGCCCGCAATAATAAGAGGAAGGTGAGGATGTTGGATAGTGTCTAATGATGCAGCCAAACTGGTTCCTTATTTGTCTGGTTCTTCTAATAGTTCTATGACTTGAGCGCTACTTAATTCATGGCCTGCGAGAAATAACCCCAGCATTGCTTCTGCCTTTGAAGCGTTATCGCTGTCTTCGTTCAGAACCTGTTTTAGGCGCGTACGAATTAAGTCAATTTCATGGTCAACGAAACCCCGACCTTCTTCTGCCTGACATTCTTCTGGTGCATTGTCGAAGCTCAAAAATAACAGATTGCCGTCGAGTTGTGTTTCCACCAATCTTTCCGGCAGCCACTCTTCTCCCATAACAATATCTGGGTCAGTGTTGGTCGGCAAATTATTAAGGATGGAAATGAGTTCTGATACTTTCACTTTTTATTCGTTATCGTTAGGGCTAGCGACATAACTGGCACAACTCGTTAGGTAATTCATTCTATTTCAACGAGATTCAATGCCAATTTATCAAAGCATAAGATTTATTCTGTCACGTATATGACAACTTTTCACATTGTAACGGCCCATTTAGAAAGAACATAAGCGTAAATTTTCAATTAACGAATGATTGCTTTTTTATCGACCAATTTTATAGAAAATACGTGAAATGGCTCCGGCATGCCTCACTTCTGGCATTTATGGTTGGGGCTTGAATGTGTTTCTATTTTACAACGAGATCAAAGGTCGGATTTGTCACCGCGAAAAATATCACCCATTCTCATGGGGATGAAAACTAAAACATTATTATCCCAGCTAAATTTTGTTTATCGAGCAAAGGTTAAGGCCGTTTGTAATGCGTCTGATGAATTCGATGGCATGAGTAAGATGAGCATCGATTCGTCATTCAATATTCAAATTGAGGGATCAAACTGTACCAATGACGAGTTCGCCAAACGTTTCTTTGTGGTTCACGGAGAGGGGCATTTGGAGGGCGACGGATGGTTAGTGCTTTACGTTAACTCATTAGAAGTGAGCGAAGGTGAGGAAATAGAGATTCCCAGTGACGTTGCGTTCGATGCAATGATAGAAAATAGGGTGCAAGAGGCAGAGGCATATTTAGAGCAACTCTATGTAAGCGCAATGGAAAACATAGAACAAAGGTCAGATGACGACTTTACATGAAACGTATCACGCCAATATGCTGACTGCCATTTCGATACCTTATCCTTTCACTATGTCCCGTTATAGCTATTTTCAGGGAATTCCTTTTTACCTACATCATGGAGAAATTATTTTTTCAGTATAGGTAACTGTCATACAGTAATTTTTAGCTATTCATCGAGGTTCATTGGGCATGAAAATACAAATAAGGCAACTACGGTGGGGGTGGCTTCTTACCGCCCTTGTATTAGTCGGTTGTGATATGTCGGTTAGCCACATGTATTCCACAGTAGATAAGAGCCGCACATACCCTACAAACGGTGAACAGATATATTTCACCGGAAGGAGTCAAAGCGGAAGTATGATTACTTATCAAGAGGGTAATATGCATGCTCGGATGCATTTTACTGCTTGTGCCGACTGCCATGGCGAGTACCGCGAAGGTGGTCGGCGGATGTATCCGTCTTTCTGGCAGAAGGCTCCTTCATTGAAAGCCGAGGTTTTGTTTGGCGATCATGGTGATGGACATGGCGATCATCCGGCTTACGACAAAGAAAGTCTTAAAAAGGTGATAACCTTCGGTGTCGACCCGTCCGGAGAGCATCTGGATTCGACAATGCCACGTTGGATGATGAGTGAACAGGATCTAGATGATTTAGTCAATTATTTGGCCGAAGGTACTTCGGGGACAGAGGCGCAGGATCACTAACCTTTCTAGTGGGTTGTATCAAGCCTCAATAAGCAGAGGAGGTTCAAGTGAACAATTCTCATATCCATAATGAGCATGGTGTGACGTATGAGCTAATCATCGATGGGGCGACCTGCGCCAGTTGTACCAGAAAGATAGAGCAAGCCTTATTGGAGGTAGATGGCGTAGACAATGCCACAATGAACTTTGCTTTACGTACCGTGACAGTAACGGGAAGCGCCTCTCCTGAGATGTTGATAAAAGCGGTTGAGCGTGTGGGGTATAACGCCAGAAGTAGCGAAGAAGCAAGCGATGAAGAGTTGCTGGATGACAAAGAGCAAGCCGACTGGGCATACTACAAGCGCTTGATACGTGAAATGACAGTCGCCTTGTCAATTGGTATTCCTTTAATGCTCTACAGTATTGTTATCGGTGAAATGACAGTCACAACAACCACAGAGCGAATTGCATGGTTTGTCGTCGGATTGCTGACTTTAGGGGTGATGTATTTCTCGGGCAAGCATTTTTATATTGGCGCATGGAAGTCCTTTGTCAACCATAGCGCTAATATGGATACCCTCATTGCACTAGGTACTGGAACGGCATGGCTTTATTCCATGGTCGTGGTTTTTTTCCCGAATTTTGTACCGGAAATGGCACGCCATGTCTATTTTGAAGCTTCCGCCATGATTATTGGCTTAATTGACCTTGGTTTAGCCCTGGAGATAAAAGCTCGGGGGCGAACATCAGAAGCGATTAAGCGGTTAATTGGCTTACAGGCAAAGACGGCTCGGGTAAATCGAGATGGTAAAGATGTTGATATTGCTATTGAGCAAGTACTGCTTGGTGATAACGTCAGAGTCAGGCCGGGAGAAAAAATTCCAGTGGATGGGGAGGTACTAGAGGGCCACACCACCGTAGATGAATCGATGTTGACGGGTGAGCCTATGCCAGTCGAGAAAGTCACTGGTGATAAGGTGGTCGCAGGGACAATGAACAAAAGTGGCTCAATCTTATTTGAAGCGACCAGGGTTGGTAAAGATACCGCGTTGGCGCAAATTATAAGCATGGTGAAGCGGGCACAAAACTCAAAGCCGCCTATTGGACGCCTTGCTGACGTCATCTCTGCTTATTTTGTGCCCGTAGTGATGATTATTGCCATCGTCAGTGCCCTTATGTGGCTCAACTTTGGCCCAGCCCCCGCAGTCGCCTTTGCCACTGTATCTGCTACCTCTGTGTTAATTATTGCCTGTCCTTGTGCTTTGGGGTTGGCAACACCTATGTCCGTTATGGTTGGGGTCGGTAAAGCCGCAGAAGCCGGAGTATTGATCCGAAATGGTGAGGCTTTGCAGACATCGTCAAAAATAACCGCCATGATCCTTGATAAAACCGGCACGATAACGCTGGGGTCGCCTAAAGTGACCCGTATCCATTTGGCAGAAGCCTCTGATGAAAATGAAGTATTGCAATTGGCTGCCAGCCTTGAGGCAGGTTCCGAACACCCATTGGCGTTGTCGATTGTTGAATCAGTCCAAGATCGGGACTTGGTGCCTGAACATGCTGAGAAATTTCAGGCGATAGCCGGACATGGAGTCGAAGGCGTCGTCCGTGGACATCGATTGTTTTTTGGTAACGAAAAGCTGATGCGCGATCAGTCAATTGATATTGAACCACATATCGAAACGGCTCAGCTAATGGCCAAAGAAGCGCAGACACCTATGTACCTTGCCGTCGATGGTAAGCTAGCTGCCATCATTGCCGTTTCCGATCCGATAAAAGAAGACTCCATCAGTGCAATCAAGCGATTGCAGAACAATGGTATTCGCGTCGTGATGCTCACCGGCGACAATAGGGCAACAGCCAAAGCCGTTGCCGAAAAAGTGGGAATTAAGGAGTTTTTCGCAGAAGTCTTGCCTGAAGATAAATCAAATAAAGTCGCAGAGCTTCAAATCGAGGGGGAAATCGTTGGCATGACCGGTGACGGTATCAATGATGCTCCTGCTCTGGCCTTGGCCAATGTTGGCTTTGCCATCGGTACAGGAACCGATGTGGCTATTGAGAGTGCTGATATTACATTGATGCGAGGATCCTTACACGGTCTTGCGGATGCTATAGCGGTAAGTAAAGCAACGTTACGCAATATAAAACAAAACTTATTCGGAGCGTTTATTTATAACGTCGCTGGTGTTCCGTTTGCTGCCGGACTGTTTTATCCGTTCTTCGGGGTGCTGTTAAATCCTGTAATCGCTGGCGCGGCAATGGCATTCTCATCATTAACCGTAGTGAGTAATGCAAATCGATTACGGTTGTTTAAGGCAAAAGAACATTAACGGGAGGGAGTGACATGATAATAATTAATCTACTCGGGCTGCTGTTAATAGGCTTAATTGTCTGGTGGTTTTGGCTGTATAAAGCAAAAGAGGTGACGGCGGATAAGGGGGTAATAACGATAAAAGTTGAAAACGGTACCTATGAGCCATCACGTGTACGAGTAGAGGCAGGTAAGCCTATAACATTACGGTTTCTGCGCAAAGATGCTTCACCTTGCGCTGCGACCGTGGTATTTGCCGACTTCGATATTAGTGAAGAGCTGCCACTGAACAAAAATAAAGATGTTTTTTTGCTTCCCGGAGCACCAGGAGAATATAGCTTTACCTGTCAGATGCAAATGTACCGTGGTACGTTAATTATTATGGATAAAAAATGAGGTGTCGGCGGATAAGAAGAATAGGGCTGGGTATATATGCCTTAAAAAACTCAGCATTAGTGCGGTTTTTTGTTCGAACCTATTGACCTTTCCCTAGGGGAAGGGTTTATATTTTTTAAGTGAGTTTTGTAAATCGATATTGTATCGGTAATTGAGAGGTTGTGATGCTAAAACCGCTGCACACAATTTGGTTGACTGGGCTAACACTGGTTGCTTTAGTGCTCTCCAGTATGCCTGTTAATGCATCTCTTAATTCACCAGTTCTGAGTGCGCAGCCGTCACTCTCTCTATCACATGATGCACACATAGATTGTTCATCATCACAACATGAGATTCTCGCTGTAAAAACTGACTGCCATGACACAGCAAATAGCGATGTTTCTGCGCATCAATGCTGTCCCGCAAGCTGTACGGCCAGTTATCCACTCATATCACAAGTTATCGTTAGTCATCATCAAACCTCTCGTTTGATACCTTTCCTTGCAGACACTGTCGAGTATGCCAACTCGGTTACTCGTTCGTTATACCGACCTCCAATAGTATAAATCCTTCAAGGGCTATCGCTCTGTCCATCGTTACATTCACAAGCTCATTCTAAATAGCGCTTGTCAATATAACCTGCTCATCCACGTCATTAGTTTAACGAACACTTAGTAGCCGTGCTTATAAGCGCGAGAAGGTAACTTCATGAATACCAGAAGATTTTTAGTCTGTTTTTCTGCCTTTCTATTAGGTTCTCATGCACTTACCGCATTTGCCCATAATCACCCAATGGAACAAATTAGTGTAGAAGAGGCAAACCAAGGTGTACCAGCATTAACATTGGATTCCGCAAAATTTAAACAAGCTGAAACGCTTTTTCGTACCGTTGGTGGTTATGGCTGCAGCGCCTGCCATGGTCTGTTTGCACAAGGGGGTGGTAACGTGGGAGGCAATATACGAGACCACTCATTAAGCCAGATAAATGATGCGCTAAAAAATGAACCGACAATGCAGCTCCTGAATAATGCGCTTAGCGATGGAGAAAAGTATGCGTTGGCGGGATATCTAAAAGCCTTAGGTAAACTACATCTCGTTGAATGGACGATCGATGGAGACGCTTCATACACCGAAGTAAACGTCGACAAAAGCAATACTAATCAACTGGTTATTTTAAACAAAACCTTTGAAACCCTGGATTTGACGTTGAAGCCGATTGGATCTGGTCGTGCGTTGTCAATTGAACCTTATGAGACAAAATCCTACTCATGGACCTCAAATGCCGGTGATTACAGATTGAAGTACAAACAGCATGTTCTTGACATGCATGTCATGTTCTAAAAAATTAAGGGAAATTTGATGAAAAAGTATCTTAACATTACCGCAATTTCAGCACTTGTGTTTAGTGTAAATGCCTTCGCTAACCCGGTCGTGGAACTCTATAAATCACCAACATGTGGTTGTTGCAGCCAATGGGCGGCCACAATGGAGAAAGAAGGCTATCAAGTCAACGTTCACAAACAACACAACTGGGATTCAGTGAAAGCGCCTTTCAATATGCCTAAACAACTTAGCTCATGCCATACCGCGATTATTGATGGCTATATGATTGAAGGTCATGTTCCAGAGGCAGAGGTAGCCCGTCTTCTAAAAGAACGTCCGGCAAATATATCAGGCATATCAGTACCAGGAATGCCTCGATATTCCCCAGGTATGGCTCGTGATGGAGAAGCATATAAAAACTTCAACGTTGTCGCTTTCGATAAAAATGGTAAACCAAGCCTGTATAAAAAATATGACTAACGCGCTACTGCTTAAGAGTTTTGGTATTAGCGTATAACATGGAGAATATATTATGAGTTGCTGTAATCGACCTCCTGCAGGAGGCCCCAACAATAACGAAATGGGTTCTATGCTTAAAGGGATAGGTGTGTTGTTAGTCTTGATCTTAGCGTTAGCTTATTTCTTTGGTTAGAGTTCATTTGTTTTCAGATAACAATCCGGCCACTTACATACTACTGGCCGGATTGTTCGTGCCATGAGACATAACTAACTCGCGGAGCGCAAGGTGATTTGGAAGGCCGTATGTTGGCCTTTAGACTTTACATTTATCTCACCATCATAGGCGTGCACAATTGATTGAGTGATGGATAAGCCTAATCCAGCGCCAATGCTCCCCAGATTTTGGCGTGATTTATCTGCCCGATAAAAACGATCGAAAATATACGGTAAGCTTTGCTTAGGAATCTCGTCACCCTGGTTACTGACTGATATTGTTAAGTGTTTGCCGACTTCTTGTACTTTAATAGTGATCGTCGAATGAGCATAAGCATGGCGAATGGCATTAGAAAGCAAATTGCCCACGGCTCGCTCAAACATATTCTTATCCATGTAGAGTCGCCCTTTACCAGAGCTTACTATCTGCACTTCGGCATCATCAGCGAGTATCTCAAAATACTCCACTAGGCGAGCAAGTTCCTCATGCACTGCGAACACTTCGTCATTGCGATGGATTAGCTTGTTTTCTGCTTTCGCGATGTACAGCAAATCGTTGATGGTCTTAGTGATGCGATAGAGCTCTTCTAACGTTGAGGCTATCGCATCCTGATACTCTTCTGGAGATCGGCAGGCCCCCAGAATAACCTGGTTTTGCGTCGTAATATTGGTAAGTGGCGTTTTTAATTCATGGGCAATATCCGAAGAAAACTCGCTTAACCGACGAAACCCCATCTGTAATCTATCGAGCATTGCATTGTGTTTATTTGCCAAGTCTCTAAGTTCTGTTGGCAAAGAATCAGGATCGACACGGATCCCCATTTGTTCTAGCGAAACCTGCTGAATGTGCTTATTAAGTCCAACCAGCGGCTGAAGCCCTCGCTTTACGATAAAGCTGCTAAATACAGAAGAGACGATAAATGCAAAGCCAAGTAACCAGAATAGAATCCAATTCAACTTGTCTAAAAATAAAAAGTGGTGATTGATACTCATACCAAGCACGACCACATAGTCGCCCGCCTGAAATGCAAAGGCTCGTATATTGAGCGAATCTTCGCTCCATTCTATCGCCCGGTCGTTGTTTAAAATTTGTGGAGAGCTGAGGGCATAAGCTCGGACTTTAGGAATTGTTAGGCGTGAGTTTTTATAGAGAATGTTCTCGCCTTCAAACACCCACATGTAGAGTGGGGTGCTGTTTGACTGTTTGAATACTGACTCCGGCGATTTTTCTAAATCCTTGTCAATGGCATTAAACTTACTGGAGATATAGTTGAAGTCTTGGGTGTAGAAGTGGCGTTCTATCGCATACTGAAGAATGAATGCCAAAGAAAAATAGGTGACAAACGTCATGCCAATGAACATCAGCACGAGCCTGTTTTTCATAGAGAAAGGGAGTGGAAATTTAAGCATCCGAGATATCTTCTAATTTGTAGCCCATTCCTCTAATGGTGTGAATCATTGGTTTATCGAAAGGTTTATCTACTTTATTGCGCAGGCGTTTCACCGCCACATCAATGACGTTGGTATCACTGTCAAAATTCATATCCCAGACTAACGAGGCAATCGTGGTGCGCGAAAGAACTTGTCCCGCTTTCCGCATCATCAGTTCTAATAGCGCATATTCTTTGGCTGTAAGGGGGATTGAGTGTCCTGCTCGGGTGGCAACTCGTTTTATCATATCCAGTTCCAAATCCGCAACGCGCAATGTTTGAGGCGAAGCGACCACCTGCGCTGCAGTATGATGACGAAATACATTTTGAATTCGTGCCATTAGCTCAGCGAATGCATATGGTTTTACTACATAATCATTGGCGCCAAGTTCGAAACCACGTACACGATCTTCTACTTGTTCTTTCGCTGTCAGCATAATGACTGGCGTGTGAATCCCGCTACTGCGCAATGTATTAAGCACCTGCCAACCGTCGAGTTTTGGCAACATTATGTCGAGGATAATCAGGTCATACTCTTCACTGGTCGCGTGGTAGAGCCCGTCGACACCGTCGTGCACTAAGTCCACTACATACCCAGACTCAATCAAACCCTTTTGTAGATATTCTCCGGCTTTATGTTCATCTTCGACGATCAGTATCTTCAAGTTAACTTACCTATATCATCATTAGCGGGATGGGTAAACGCTCAGTATAAATAGTTAAAAAAGAGCATAATGTGAGCCACAGTATACTCTTTTCCATCGACATGACATTATTGATTATCACGACGTTCGACATAATGCACTTTTACGTTCACCTTACCCAGGTACTCCAGTTGACCATTTTCATTCATGCGTTCTTGTACCGTGACGAAACCCCCATCGTTCAAGTGCGTGCTTCGTGATTTCACATTGAAGGTCAAAATATTGAACTCTTTGTTCAGTTCGCTGGCTGGCAACGATTTAAGAGTATTAAGTTCCGATAACGCTTGTTGATAAGCTTCATCCGACGTTGACGTTGGTGCGACATAAATCGTTTTCATTTCTTCTCGGCTAACGTAGTTGCCTGCCGTGTAAAGCGGTTGAGCCAATGCAGATGCGCTGGTTAATGTCATTACAGTAACGAAAAGAGCCGTTTTGATTTTGTTCATGTTTTTATCCTTTGAGTGCTTGTTTTCAGTGTTGACATTATTGAATATCACCTCTGACACCATCCTTTCAGTAAAGTGACTTTTTTGTCATCAAAGGTCAGTTTTTAATCACGATCAGACACAACGGAATTTGTCATATAGGGGGCTTAAAAACTGGGAACAAATTTTTGGATTCAATTAAATAGAGAACATAACGCGATCAATCTTACAGGAGTATTATAAGAGTTTTGTGTTTGATGCAGGGAGCTTTTGACACCCGGAACCTGATATATAACCTGCTGATTGCGAACTATACTTATTTAAAGTGTCAATCGAGCTAATCCATTATGTGTCATGTTTTACTCGCACTTCCTTTATTAGTACTGCCAATTTTTTGGTTGGCTCCTTTATCCATCGCGATTCCAGTCTATGGCCTGATTTTTACGATTTCTGTGATCATCTATTGGCTTGCCTATCGTGCGATGCATTTACCCGTTGTTACGGGGGCTGAAGCGCTTCTTCACCAAGTGGGGACAATAGTCGGCATAAAGAACGGGTTATATAAGGTTCGTTTAAACAATGAATATTGGAATGCGCGTTCTGATGAGCAGTTGCAATCAGGCGAGCATGTCGAGGTTTGTTCGGTTCATGGGAATACGTTGGACATTAAACGTAGTAAACATTGAATGGCGAGAACAATAAACAGCGTCAGGAAAACTTTTACAACGTGTATAAGTTAGTAGTTACAATGAAAAAAGGGATGGCATCTCGCCATCCCTTTCAGATCTATTAGGTTTGAGTGAAGCTTAAGCCAGAGTCGCTAGCTGGCTTTGTGCTTCAGTGATGCCTTTCGCTGCCGCATCTTCACCCATGTTCAGCGCTTCAGCGTAAACAAATTCCACGTCAGCAATGCCTACGAAACCAAGTACGGTACGTAGGTAAGGTGTTACGTTGTCTGTCGCTGTATCTTTATGAATACCACCACGCGTTGTTACCACTATCGCTTTCTTGTTTTCGAATAGGCCTTGAACACCATTTTCTGTGTATTTAAATGTCACACCTGCGCGAGCAATCAAGTCAATCCAGTTTTTAAGCTGAGTTGGGATAGTGAAGTTGTACATTGGTGCTGCAATTACTAGCGTATCCGCTGCTTTAACTTCTTCGATAAGCGCGTCCGACAAGTCGACAACTTGCTGTTGTTCTTGAGAAAGATCACCTGCCGAGCGTAGTGCTGTCGCTACCGTCAGATCGAGTACTGGCAGTGGGTTCGCAGCAAGATCACGAACAGTTAGTTTGTCTTGACCTACATTCTTGATGAATTCTTCAACCAATTTATTTGATTGTGAGTGGTCGCCAAGGATGCTTGATTTTAGAGCTAGTACACGAGACATAATGCTTATTCCTTAAATAAGTGCTTTCGACTATGTAACGCATTATAAGCAACGAACTGATATTCTAAAGCCGACGTGTTTGCTTAAGTTGTTCGAAAAAATTGAATAACCTTTCCGTTGTCTTGTTTTGGCCCTGTTGTGATACAATTCGCGCAGTTTTATGTAATGAAAAGAATAGGAAACGCTTTGACTTCGTCACAGCCTACAAAAAAGATACTCGCTGAAGCGCAATCTGCACCAGAGAATGGATCAAAGAAAGTTCAAGCCCCTCAGGCTCAAGTGAACAATGCTGCTTCTCTACGCAAAGCGCTCAATCAGTGCATGATGCGAGACCGTTTTCGTTTAAGCAAACGTATTTCCGGTGCAAGCAAAATTAAGAAAGAAGCGTCACGCAACGCCGTGTTTGATGAAATCGCATTAGACATTGCAAAATCAATGATGGCCGTGGAGCAACGCAGTAGTTACCAGCCAAAAATTGAATATCCAGCCATCCTGCCGGTTAGCCAGAAAAAAGATGACATTGCAAAGGCGATTGATGAAAACCAAGTGGTTATCATTGCAGGTGAAACGGGTTCGGGTAAAACCACGCAGATACCAAAAATCTGTGCTGAGCTTGGCCGCGGGAAATTTGGCCTGATTGGTCATACTCAGCCTCGTCGTCTTGCTGCTCGTTCTGTCGCGAATCGCATCGCAGAAGAAATGGAAACCAAGCTCGGTGAATTTGTTGGTTATAAAGTTCGATTTAACGATCAAATCTCAGAAAACACGCAGATTAAATTGATGACGGACGGTATTTTGCTGGCAGAAATTCAGCATGACCGTTTTTTGAATCAATATGACACCATCATTATCGATGAAGCGCACGAGCGTAGCTTGAACATCGATTTTATTTTGGGCTACCTAAAAGAACTTCTGCCACGTCGTCCTGATTTAAAAGTCATCATCACCTCGGCAACCATCGATCCGGAACGTTTTTCAAAGCACTTCAACGATGCTCCAATCATTGAAGTCTCTGGTCGAACTTACCCGGTAGAAACACGTTACCGTCCGCTAAGTGGTGATGAGGATAACGACCGCGATCAGTTAGAAGGTATCTTCGAAGCGGTTGACGAACTGTGTGATGAAGGTTTGGGGGACATCCTGATCTTTATGAACGGTGAACGTGAAATCCGTGATACGGCAGATGCGCTTTCTAAACGTAATCTTAAGAGTACAGAAATTGTACCTCTGTATGCGCGTTTGTCGGCAGGCGAGCAGAACAAGATATTCCAACCACACGCAGGGCGCCGCATTGTATTGGCAACCAACGTAGCGGAAACTTCGTTAACTGTTCCGGGCATCAAATACGTGATTGACCCGGGTACCGCGCGTATCAGTCGATACAGTTACCGCACGAAGGTACAGCGTCTTCCAATTGAGCCGGTTTCTCAGGCAAGTGCAAACCAGCGTAAAGGTCGTTGTGGCCGTGTGGAAGAGGGTATCTGCATTCGCCTCTACTCAGAGGAAGATTTTGAGTCACGCCCAGAGTTTACCGATCCAGAGATCCTGCGTACCAACTTGGCGTCAGTAATCCTGCAAATGACGGCTCTTGGCTTGGGCGATATCCAAGCGTTCCCATTTGTGGAAGCACCGGACAAACGCAATATTCAAGATGGTGTGCGCCTGTTAGAAGAATTGGGTGCCATTAATTCAGATGCGAAAGATCCGAAAAAACGCCTCACTCCAACTGGTCGCCAACTGGCACGCCTACCAATCGACCCACGTCTTGCGCGTATGGTGTTGGAAGCGCCAAAGTATGGTGCGCTAAAAGAGGTGATGGTGATTGCTGCGGCTTTGTCTATCCAAGATCCGCGTGAACGTCCATCGGACAAACAGCAATCTTCTGACGATAAGCACCGTCGTTTTTTCCACGAAGAATCAGACTTCCTGACGTTTGTAAATTTGTGGGACTACCTAAAGAAACAACAAAAAGCACTGACTGGGAATCAATTCCGTAAACAGTGTAAGCAAGATTACCTGAACTACTTGCGTATTCGTGAGTGGCAAGATGTTTACTTCCAGATTCACCAATCGATGCATGAAATGGAATTCAAGCTCAATGACGAACCAGCTTCATACCATGGTGTACATAGCGCCATTTTGGTTGGTTTACTATCGCACATCGGTATGAAAGATCAGGAGAAGAATGAGTATCAAGGTGCGCGTAATGCCCGATTCCATATCTTCCCAGCTTCAGGCTTATTTAAAAAGCAGCCTAAGTGGATCATGTCTGCGGAACTGGTTGAAACTTCAAAGCTTTGGGGCCGTATTATTGCGAAAATTCAGCCTGAATGGATTGAGCCTCTGGCCAAACACCTGATCAAGCGCAGCTACAGTGAACCACACTGGTCGAAAAAGCGTGCCGCCGTTATGGCTTACGAAAAAGTGATGCTTTACGGAGTGCCGATCGTCCCTAAACGTTTGGTGAATTATGGCAACATTGATGGAACGGTCAGTCGTGAAATATTCATCCGCAGTGCGTTGGTTGAAGGTGAGTGGGAAACCAAGCACGCCTTCTTCAAGCAAAACCGTAAACTTCTGCAAGAAGTCGAAGAGCTAGAACACAAATCTCGCCGCCGCGACATTTTGGTTGATGATGATGAGTTGTTTGATTTCTACGACCAACGCGTCGGCACAGAAGTAGTATCTGGTAAACACTTTGATACGTGGTGGAAGAAAGCATCAAAAGAAAATGCTGAGCTGCTCAACTTTGAAAAAGAGATGTTGTTCAAGGGGGATGCGAGCCATGTTACTGATTTGGACTACCCGAACTTCTGGCACCAAAATGGTTTAAAACTCAAGCTTAGCTACCAATTTGAACCGGGTGACGATAGTGACGGTGTCACAGTGCATTTGCCGCTTCCGATCCTTAACCAAGTGGAGCCGGCTGGCTTCGACTGGCAGATCCCAGGGTTGCGCCATGAGCTGGTTGTCAGCCTGATTAAGTCGTTGCCGAAAACCATCCGAAAAAATTTCGTACCAGCACCAAACTATGCTGACGCATTCTTGGCTCGTGTAACGCCAATGGAAGCTCCGTTACTGGACTCGCTTGAGAAAGAGTTGCGCCGTATGACAGGTGTCGAAGTACTGCGTGATGACTGGAACATGGAGCAGGTACCGGATCATTTGAAAGTCACCTTCCGTGCGGTTGATCACCGAAATCGTAAGCTGAAAGAGAACCGCGACCTTCATGAACTGAAAGAAAGTCTTAAAGATAAGGTTCAGGAAACACTTTCAAAAGTCGCTGACGATGATATCGAGCAGCAGGGCTTGCACACGTGGAGCTTTGGCGAGCTACCGAAAGTGTATCAGCAAAAACGTGGCGGTTATGACGTTAAAGCGTACCCGGCACTTGTTGATACCAAAGACAGTGTTGAAATCAAACTGTACGAAACGGAATACGAGCAAATCTCGGCGATGCAAGCTGGTCAGCGTCGATTAATTTTATTAAACGTTCCGTCACCAATTAAATACTTGCACGCCAACTTGCCGAACAAATCAAAACTAGGTTTGTACTTTAACCCTTACGGTAAAGTACTGGATCTGATTGACGACTGTATTGCTTGTGGTGTCGATAAACTTATCGAAGAGCATGGTGGTTTGGTTTGGGAGCCAGAGCAGTTTGAAGCTTTGAAAGAACACGTTCGAGCGGAACTTGGTGATACTGTGGTAGAAATTGCTAAGCAAGTAGAAACCATTTTGACCACGGCCTTTAACATCAATAAGAAGTTGAAAGGTAAGATCGACTTTACTATGGCGTTCGCCCTCTCTGATATCAAAGCTCAAGTTGAAGGACTGATCTTCAAAGGCTTTGCAACTGAATGTGGCTGGAAACGTCTACCGGACATTCTTCGTTACATGCGTGCCATTGAACGCCGTATGGAGAAATTGCCAATCGATCCGAATAAGGACCGCCTACATATGCTGAAAATCGAATCGGTGACGAATGACTACAAAGAGTTACTGAATAAGATTCCTAAAGGCATGGCAATTCCAGAAAACGTAAAAGAAGTGCGTTGGATGTTAGAAGAGCTACGTGTTAGTTACTTTGCTCAACAGTTAGGCACACCGTATCCGGTTTCTGATAAACGAGTCAAAAACGCAATTGATGCATGCTAGTCGTGTCGTACAATCGTAATCGCGATTTATATCAACGCGCGTGCGGTTACTGGTACGGTAATTGCTTTTGATTTATCAAAGTATTGTTTTTAGTTCTAGGGAGGCAATCAATTGCCTCCCTTGTATTCGCAGTGCCTGCGTCTTGTCGACAAGATGCGGGATCAAAAAGAGTAAAAGGTAAATGATGAAAAAAACTCTATTAGCAGTGGCACTACTTGGCGCATCTTCTGCGGCAATGGCAGATTCTTGGATCTACGGTGGCGCTTCAGTAGGTCAATCTGACTACAAAGGTGAGACTGATACAGCATACTCAGTGCACGTGGGTACAGGCATTCTTCCGATTATCGGTATTGAAGCTGGTGTGACACAACACGGTGAATTCAACATTGATGGTCGCGATACTGAGCTTACCTCTTACTACGCAGCTCTAAAGCCAAGCATCGATTTTGGTCCTCTGCACATTTACGCAAAAGGTGGTATCCACCAGTGGGATAAAGAAGTGAAAGGCGGTAGTGACGATGACGACGTCGATCTAATGTACGGCGTTGGCGCTGAATACTTCATTTTTGGTCCACTGTCTGTGGGTGCAAGCTACATGAATTACACGGCTGATAAAGACGATATCGGTACGTTCTCAGTGAATGCATCACTGCACTTCCTATAATTGTCGAGCCTCTCGATAGTTAAAAAACACCGGCTTATGCCGGTGTTTTTGTTTCTGGTCTTTCGTTCTAGAGGGCTCTCAGCCTGAATTGATGTCACAGTACAACAAATTGAATATTAATTATTCATTTTTTGATCTTAATTTCCTTATACTTTCCAATATATAGTGATCACTCTGCTACGAGCTAGGAGCGTGATATCACGCAGAATGACAAAGGATGGTATAACTATGAAAACAAAACTCTCGATATTGGCTTTGGCGTTGTGTTCAACGTCTGCTTTTGCTGATTCGTGGCTTTATGCGGGTGGTCAAGTCGGACAATCTGATATTGAAGGCGAAAATGATACAACCTACGGTGTGCACGTTGGTACGGGAATTTTGCCGTTAATTGGCATAGAAGCCGGCTATTTTAACCATGGTAAAGTCGATCTTTCGGTGGATGGCACTAACGGAGACGGTGATTTTTCTTCTCTCTATTTAGCGGTGAAGCCAAGCATTGATTTTGGGCCTTTCCATATCTACGCCAAGGGTGGCATCAATGCCTTTAATGTCGACTATAAAGGTTCACTAAGTTCGATTGATAAAGATGACGGCGTTTCTTACATGTATGGCGTAGGGGCAGAGTACTTCTTGCTCGATAATATGTCCGTTGGTGCGAGTTATCAGGCTTTTGGCGTTGATATCGATGGTGACAGTGATTCACTGAGCAGCTTTACTGGTAATGTTACTTTTCACTTCTTGTAGCGCTTTGTTCAGCCAGGTTCATCAATTAGTTTGCAGGAATAATGAAGTGGTCGTACCCATTTAGGGGAGGCCACTTTTTGTATCACTTCAACTTAAAGCTATGGGGTCGACGGTTGTCAAAGCGAGAGAGATAATAGTTAGACATCATAGCTTATTATTTTCTTTTTTGAGAGTCACTGAAAACAATTTGTCTTTAAAATGCAATATAAACATCATTTTTGCATAAATTTGTGACTAATGTTAATATACGCCGCGATTAAAAACTTTAGAGCTCAAATTATTGGAGGGCGGTATTGGAGTTCTTCTCTGTTGAGGAGCGTTTCAAATTAACGTTAAATTTGTATTTATGGATAAAAATTCATTTAAAAAATATAGTATCGAGACTACAGATTATCAGGTAGGACAGGATAACGTACAGAAGTGGGGTTTTGACGTTCACAATCCTGTATTCGGAATCAGCGCCGGTCTTATCGTTTTATGTCTTGTTTCACTTCTTTTAGTTGACCCAAATACCGCTCGCGACGCTTTAAATGGTGTCAAAAACGGAATCATCGAGCAATTTGATGCGTTTTTCATGTGGTCAGCCAACTTCTTCGTATTATTCGCCGTTGTTTTACTGTTGTCTCCTCTAGGTAAAATTCGTCTCGGTGGTAAGGACGCAACACCAGATCATTCAAGAGCATCTTGGTTATCCATGCTGTTTGCTGCCGGTATGGGTATTGGACTGCTGTTCTGGAGTGTTGCAGAGCCAACCGCTTACTTCACAGACTGGTGGGGAATGCCGTTAAATGCAGAACCTTACTCTGAAGAAGCGAAGTCCCTGGCGATGGCTGCGACTATGTTTCACTGGGGTGTTCATGGTTGGGGTATTTACGCACTAGTTGCTCTAGCGCTTGCCTTCTTTGCGTTTAACAAAGGTCTACCTCTGTCACTACGTTCTGCTTTTTACCCAATCTTTGGTGACCGCGCGTGGGGTTGGTTAGGGCATGTTATCGACATCCTGGCAGTCCTGTCGACTTTGTTTGGTCTGGCAACATCGCTAGGTCTGGGTGCGCAGCAAGCGACGAGTGGTATCAACCATGTGTTTGGTTTTGATGGTGCCATCGGTACACAAATGATTGTGATCGCCTTTGTTACTTTCATTGCAGTACTTTCGGTAATTCGTGGTATTGATGGTGGTGTGAAGGTGCTAAGTAATGTCAACATGGTGGTTGCTTTTGCACTGCTTATTTTCATTACCTTCATCAGCTTTGATACAGCATTTACGTCTATTTTTGATACGACGAAAGCATATATCGAATACATCATTCCTTTGAGTAACCCACACGGTCGTGAGGATGAAACCTGGATGCAAGGTTGGACGGTATTCTACTGGGCTTGGTGGGTTTCTTGGTCACCATTTGTCGGTATGTTTATTGCCCGTGTATCTAAAGGTCGTACAGTACGTGAATTTATTTGTGCGGTTATCATCGTTCCGACAGTGGTAACACTTATCTGGATGGCGATCTTTGGTGGTATTGCACTTGATCAGGTCGTGAATAAAGTGGGTGAGCTGGGTACTAACGGTCTAACCGATATTTCTCTGACGTTATTCCATGTTTATGACCAATTGCCGTACAGCTCAGTGATCTCGATTCTGTCTATCGGACTGATTCTGGTTTTCTTTGTGACGTCATCGGATTCTGGCTCTCTGGTTATCGATAGTATTACTGCCGGTGGTAAGATTGACGCGCCAGTGCCTCAGCGAATTTTCTGGGCATGTATTGAGGGTTCAATTGCCGCAGTAATGCTTTGGGTAGGTGGTAAAGAAGCCTTGCAAGCATTGCAGTCAGGCGTTGTTGCAACCGGATTGCCGTTTACAGTGGTACTGCTGGTGATGTGTGTCAGTCTGGTTAAAGGTTTAAGAACAGAGCTATCTGCATACCAAACTCAACCTAGCTTAAACAAATAATCTAAATGCCGAGCGTTATGCGCTCGGCATTTTTTGTTTAACCTGAACTCAGAGTAAAGAGGTCGGCAAGTCTTAGATAATCTCCCGCCCAGTTGATTTATTCTTTCCTTTTTTTAAAATTCCTTTAGAGTCTTTGCGTCTCTTACTTCATACTTTTCACTCATGCCCATTTCCAAACTCATACTTATTCGCGGGTTACCCGGCTCTGGAAAAACAACACAGGCTAAACAGTTAGCGAATGAACTCAACGCGAAACATTTTGAAGCCGACATGTACTTTGAGTCAAAGAGTGGGGAATACCATTTCAACCCGCAGCTGCTTCCTCAAGCGCATGAGTGGTGCTTCCGGCAAACTCGCAAATGGTTAAACCAGGGTAAAATCGTTATTGTGAGCAATACTTTTGTTCGCCGTTGGGAAATGGAGCGCTATCTGGATTTCTGCAAAAAGAAGGGGATTGAGGTTGAGATAAGAGTCTGTGAAGGTAACTATCAAAGTATTCATAATGTGCCACGAGCCACCATTGAGAAGATGCGCCACCAGTGGCAAGATTAAGCACTTGGTGAGTTATCGCTCACGATGTATTCAATACCGTCTAAAACCATCGTTAACCTTGTAACACATTACTTGCAATCATTGTTGTGGCTCGAAGAATAACTACTGATAAATAGGTCATCGACAGAAGTTGCGCTTCAATATCAGTGTTTCTTTGTACAAGGTTTCTTCCTATGCCGCTTAAAATGACATTGATTGCACTCGCCGTAATAGCATCCACACCAGTTCGAGCAGATTCGTCTTTTACTCCCCTCGTTTGTCTTGCTGAAACGTATCAGGAAGGGATCGATGTATCCGAGTATTGGTATAGTGAAAAACTCGATGGTATTCGCGCATACTGGACTGGGCAACACCTTGTAACACGGAATGGAAACCGTATTTATGCTCCACACTGGTTTACTGAATCATTACCAGAATATCCCTTGGATGGTGAGCTCTGGGCTGGGCGGGGAAACTTTCATTTGGTTCAGCAAACGGTTCTTGATAAAAAACCTGTTGATAGTGCGTGGCAAAAAATTGATTTCATGTTGTTCGACATGCCTTACTCTTCGGGAGATTACCGAAAGCGCTATTACAATATCCAGAGTTTAGTGTTTGAACTGAATGAGCCACACATCAAGTACGTTGAACACATGATCATTCAAGATGAAAAGCACTTATTCAATCAACTGGATAAAATATCACTGTCGAATGGGGAAGGTGTCATGTTGCGTAAGGTGTCCAGTCGTTACCAAGCCGGGCGTGGTAGTGATCTACTTAAGCTAAAACATTATGCGGATACCGAAGCACAGGTGATAGGACACAAGCCAGGAACTGGAAGGCTGTTCGGCATGATGGGCGCTTTACTGGTTCGTATGCCTGATGGTACAGAGTTTTATATTGGTAGTGGATTTACTGATGAGTTGCGTCGAAATCCACCACAATTAGGCTCCATTATCACATTTAGATACAACGGATTTACTCATAACGGAAAACCTAAATTTGCCCGCTTTTTGCGTGAGCGTTTTAAGGAGTAGGCCGAGCAATTTTAATTACTCGGTTTACCCACCGATACACCACAGCGTTTGAAAAGACTCTGCCAGAACTTCACATGTTCTAGGGTCTTTTCTCTGAATGTGTTATGCGCATCAGTTAGCCTATACCCCTCATTATGAAGCGCCAACCTTTCTTCTACTAACATAACGCCGCGATTCAGGCGTTGATATGTACTGTCCAAATAGGCCAGATACGGTTGTACTTCTTCTACATAGATGGATTGAAACACATTGTTCAAGTAACGAAACTTGGTGATATCGCGATTCTTACCGCAGATGATCTTGCTCTGGTTTTGTTCGAGTAATTGGGTGGTTTCATTTAACCAGCGGGACGAGTTCGCAATAGAATAGTAAAGCCTACCTACTAGACGGGATTTCTCCAATACTTCCTGGTATTGCACTATACGAATATCCGGTAATCCAGAGATAGTTTTATTCGGAGTTGCATACATCTCCTCTAAAATGCCAAAGGCATCACTGACACGGGCAATTTGATTTTGCTTATCAACAGACAGCCAATCTGAAGCGGTGAGCTGCTTTTGCATCGTAGCACTGGCTAATAGCAAGTTATCCAGGTGAGTGGGAAGGTGGTTCCATTTCTGCTCGTACAGTTTGTCTAGCTTTCCTCTCTCATCATTACTCATTTCGAACTCAGACAAACATGTGTTTAGCGTTCGAAGTAAAGACGCCTGATAATCTAGATCATGAAAGGCATCTTGCACTTTACCCAATTGTGAATTTTTCTCGGCTAACAAGTTGAACAGACCACACTGGCGAAGTTGATAACTTTCAAGAAGCCCAAGAGTTAACCTTGGCAAAGAGTGAAATAACTCTCGACGCGGTGGCAGTGTGATGGCGGGTAAGGGCTCAATCTCCGCACCTGAAACATCCATGACATTAGCCAAGCGTTGGTGGTATTTCTCCAGCATCGCTTGCTCGGGGTTAAACCAGTCATTGCAACCAGTAAGCAGTATTATTGAAAATACTAGTATTAGACGCACATTGCTCCCTTCTGAACACCTGCTGTGGTTTGTTTATAAGTATACCTGTCTCAAGTTCTATTCGATCAAAAAAGCCAGCGGTTGCTGGCTTCGATCTCCTAATGAAAAGCGAGTTACTGGACCGAAAAGTTCAATTGAACTTCCGGTTTTTGGTGGTGCATCCAGCGTAGTCTGACTCCCAACAACAGAGCGGCAGTGGACAGGCCGATGATAAAACCGATCCAGAAGCCTTGTGCTCCCATCGGCTCAACGATCCAATTGGTGCGCCCGAGAATGTAACCCATTGGTAAGCCGAAAATCCAATAAGCGACGAAGGTGCGATTAAAAATAGCACGCATGTCTTTGTATCCACGTAGCGCACCGGCCGCGATAACCTGAATCGCATCAGTAAACTGATAAATAGCCGCGAGCAGTAATAGTTGCATTGCCAGTTTGATAACTTCTGAGTTACTGGTATAAAGCTCTGCGACAAACTCACGAAATACCACGGTTAGAAGTGCGGTCACGACAGTCATTGCGGTACCGACCATAATACCAACTCGTGATGCCACTCGTGCACCTGCGACACTTTCTTCCCCCAGTTTATGCCCAACTCGAATACTGACGGCGGCACCGATGCTCATTGGCAACATAAAAACAAGCGTTGAAAAGTTAATTGCCACTTGGTGAGCTGCCACAATGATTGGGCCCAGTGGGGACACCAAAAGTGCAACGACAGCAAATAGCGTTACCTCAAAAAATAGTGCTGCGGCAACAGGGAACCCGAGCTTAAACAGACGAATTTGTGCTTTTAGTTGTGGTGGATGGAATTCAGCGAAGATATTGATGTTCTTTAATCGCTCAGACGTCATCACGTAAAATAAAAGCAGCGCAAACATAATCCAGTAAACGATTGTTGTTGCGACACCGCAGCCTACGCCGCCCAGTTCTGGCGCACCAAACTTGCCGTAAACGAAAATCCAGTTCAATGGAATGTTCAATAATAAACCAATGAAACCAATGACCATGGCGGGTTTAGTCAACGACATGCCATCGGTAAAACTTCTCAAAGCCTGAAACAGGAGGAAAGCAGGCACGGCTAAAATTACCGCGTAAATATAGCCAATGGTTTTTTCAGCCATCAGCGCTTCTATGTCCATCAACCCAAGAATCCATTGAGTTTGCAGGAGCACCACAATAATAGGGATACTCACCAGCAAAGCCATGGCAATCCCTTGCTGAATCTCAAATGGTATTTTTAACCGACGACCAGAGCCGTTAAGTTGCGCGACTACAGGCACTAATGCCATTAACAGACCAATACCAAATAAAATCGATGGAAGCCAAATGCTTGAAGCCACAGACACGGCTGCCATGTCAGTTGCGCTAACGCCACCTGCCATTACAGTATCAACAAAACCCATGCCAGTTTGAGCGACTGAAGCGATCAATACAGGGGTAGCCAACTTTATAAGACTCGACGCTTCTTCTTTATAGTGATGCACGAAATACTCCAAGGCGCAAAGAGAGATTGAAATAATGAGAGTGCTCGAGAACAAAAGGTGTGATGGACTGACCTAGCGGTTGATCTTAACCATAATAAGGTGGAAAAATGTCTCAGAGAGCCTCCGCGCAAATGATAAACAATTGTATCTTCATATGCCATACCTTTAACTGCTTATTAACTTGAAAACAGTTTATAGTAGCCCAATAGATAAAAGGTAAACGCGTAGAAATAAAAACCTCTCTAGCGTTGTAGTAGAGATCAGACAAGCAGGTATAAACAATGTTTACTGGAATAGTACAGGGCACGGCAAAAGTCGTGAAGATTGAGAAGAAAGAACGTTTTCAAACCCATGTCATCGAGTTAGATGGCTCCCTTCTTGATGGATTAGAGATCGGGGCTTCCGTAGCACATAATGGTTGTTGCCTGACAGTGACTAAGATTGAAGGAAAGCACATTAGTTTTGATTTGATGCAAGCAACGCTAGCATTAACTAATCTTGGATTGCTAGATGAAGGATCGGAAGTCAATATCGAACGAGCTGCCAAATTCGGTGATGAAATCGGTGGCCATAATATGTCGGGTCATATTAGTTTAATGGCCACAATTGTTGACGTAATTGATACGCCAAATAACCGAACAATCTGGTTCGAGTTGCCTCAAGATTCAATGAAATACGTATTAGCCAAAGGGTATATTGGTATCGATGGTTGTTCGCTAACCATTGGCGAGGTAGAAGACAACCGATTCTCAGTGCATCTGATTCCTGAAACGCTGCAGAGAACACTATTCGGTGGTAGACAAGTGGGTGATCGTGTCAACATCGAGTTTGACCCGCAGACTCAGGCGATTGTCGATACCGTTGAGCGCGTGCTGGCAGCGAAACAGATTTAAGCACATTAATGCTTAAACACGATCAAAAAAGGAGCATGATTGCTCCTTTTTACTTTCTTGCCTATTCGTAGTTGTCGTCTACGAACAGCTCCACTTTGTCATTTAGCTCATCCACATGCATGTTGAGATGAATCGCGTGACAACAAGCAGGGCAGTCATCATAAAACTCTTGGTCACCATTACTGGCGTCTAAAGTTATGCCAATAGAGTGCCCACAATGCGGACACTTTACGTGCCTTTCCGTATAGTTTTTCATACAACAACTCCTGGTATTGACGGGCTTTTAAAACAATTGATTCTTAAAACAATAGATTGTGAAAGCGCAGCCCTATCACTTGCTAGCCTCAACATTGAGAGATACTTAAATATTAAGTGTAGTTGTTGCTATTTGAATCGAAATAAGTATAAAACTTGACCCCAAACTCAAGCCTGAATCCGGGGTCCGTTTGTAAGGTGATATGCATCGAGGTTTTACATTACGCAACATTTATACTATTTCAAATCAGACCGACATTATCTTGTTGATTGTGAGTTGTGCTTGCTCTAAGTAATGCCCGCCAAACAAATTACAATGGTTGAGGACGTGGTAGAGGTTATAGATTTCTTTACGTTCCTCATAACCAGGCGTTAACGGCATAACTGATTCATATCCCTGGTAAAACTCAGGTTGAAATCCACCAAACAGTTCGGTCATCGCAATGTCGCACTCTCTGTCTCCCCAGTAACACGCTGGGTCATAACAAATCGGTCCAACTGGCGTGACAGCAGCATTGCCATTCCATAAGTCACCATGTAATAAAGAAGGCTCTGGATTGTGATTCGACAGAAGCTGTTTTACGACGTTAACAAAGTCTTCAATATCGACCAAACTTACCCCTTTCTCTTTCAGCAACTGCAATTGCCATCCGATGCGCTGTTCAGCAAAGAACATGCACCATTTTTTATGCCACTGATTAGGTTGCAATGTGGAACCCAGATAATTGTCGGTATCAAACCCGAACTCTTTCTGTTCACCCCATTGGTGTAATTGAGCAAGCTGTTGGCCAAACAAGAAACTGTTTTGCGTATCTTCTAAAGGTTTCGTCGGCAGGTAATTCAGAATTAAGAAAGAAGTATTTTTGGTTTTGCCAACCAGTACCACCTCAGGAACAAATACGGTGGAGGTCTCACGTAACAGATGCAGACTTTCAGCCTCAACCTGGAATTTAGACACAAAATCACGATCATTAATTTTTACGAAATAGCGTTGCTCACCGTCATTGATCATATAGCTTTCACTAATATCTCCACCGGAAAGACGAACTTTTTCGATGATTTGATAATCAAATAACAGCGTATCAGAAAGTTGTTGCGATATTGCTTGCCACATACAAAACCTCGTGAATCTGTTTAATCACCAATAGTTTAGGATAAACGATGAAAAATTGGCGCGGTGCCGCGCATACTTGAGCAATTAATTTACGATTCAGGTAACGAAATTTAAATAAGTGTGAATAAAATCGCTCATAAGTTTATGATTTTCCGACCTAGCATATGGTTATACACCCGCACAACATGTATCATTATTTTTTTGACTTTAGTTCCATTGATAGCATGAAAATACTGATATGTGATGACTCAGCGATCGCGAGAAAACTGATTATACGAACCATCGTGCAAAATGCATCAATGCAGTTGATCGAAGCCCAAGATGGGTATGAAGCCTTGAAAATTATGGCGGAACAAAAAATTGACATCATGTTCCTCGATCTCACGATGCCTGTTTTGGACGGCTTCGAAGTTCTAAAGTCCTTACCTGTCAGCAGTTATAATACTCAAATAGTGATCATCTCCGGGGATGTTCAACAAGAAGCTCAACAACGCTGTATTGAATTAGGCGCGAAAGCGTTCATCGCAAAGCCATTGTCTGAAGAGCAGGCAGCCCCACTGTATGAACAGTTAGGCATACAGTACGCTTTTAAGCCCATTGTAGAACTCACACCTAATCATCATGTATTCGATGATCTTTCCTCACTTGCTAAATTTCGAGAAGTCGCGAATGTTGCTCTGGGAAAAGGGGCTGCCATTATGGCCGATCATTTACAGGAGTTTATTCAATTGCCTGTACCTCATGTTGGGCCGTTAACCTATGGGGAGCTCCACATGACTCTGGTTGATGTGATTCGACGCGATGGTTCGATTGCGGTGGCACAACGGTTTGTGGGAGGAGGAATCCATGGTGAAGCCTTGGTTTGCCTCAGAGGAAAGCACATCAATCAGATTGGAGAAAAGTTAGGCTTTCAACTGGAGTTCACCGCCTATAACGAAATCATTTTGAATGTTTCTAACCTATTGGTATCTTCGTTCTTAACCTCGTTAGGTAACCAGTTAGATAAACAGTTCTCTCTTCGCCAACCTAGTATCATCGATACATTACCCACATACAGTGAACAACAAGGTAAAAAAGGGGAGCTCTTTACAATTGAATACACATACATGGCGGAATCACTGGACTTTGAATGTGAAGTGCTGTTTCTGGTCGACAAACCATCTGTAGAAATCATTTATGAAATCATGGAGTTAATCTGATGTCCGAAATCACGCTGGACATGGCAGACTTTCACTGGGTCACACAAATTCTGGACACGATGGATTCTGGTCTGATTGTGCTCGATCGTCAGAATAAAGTGTGTGTCTGGAACAGCTTTATGCAATCCTACAGTGGTGTGCTGTCTCAAGACATTCTTGGTGAATGTTTATTTGACCGCTTTGAAGATTTGCCCAGAGCTTGGCTGGAGACAAAATTAAAAACGTCAGCAGATTTGGAAACTCGTTCATTTTCTAGCTGGGAAAACCGTCCATACCTTTTTAAATTTACGAACTTTTCTCCGGTCTCGGACAGTAGCGCATTTATGTATCAGGACATTGTGATCACGCCGCTACGTTCTCTTTCTGGGGAAATCAGTCATATCGCCATCCAAATCAACGACGTGTCTGAGACCGCACGTAACCGTATTTATCTCAAAGAAACCAACCAACACCTATCAGAAATCAGTCGTAAAGACGGGCTGACAGGCTTATATAACCGTGCGTACTGGGAACAAGCTCTCAAAGAGGAGTTTACCCAAATAAAAGTCAGCGATGGCTCATGCTCATTGGTAATCTTCGATATAGACCACTTCAAACAGGTTAATGATAGCTATGGCCATCCTGTCGGAGATGAAGTGATTCGTCGAACGTCGAGTTTATTGAGAAAAACAGCCCGAAGTAGCGACATTTGTGGGCGTTTTGGTGGAGAAGAGTTCACCGTCTTGTTACCCAATACTAACCAAGCTCAAGCCAGTTATTTTGCGGAGCGGCTACGTAAACGCGTAGAAGAAGAGACGTTGAAAGTTGAAGAGTTTCTCATTAATTTCACGATTAGTATCGGCGTTTGTGAATATAAGCCTCATTTTGACAATCATACGCAATGGCTCAAAAGTGCAGATTCTGCATTATATCGCGCCAAAGAAAATGGGCGAAACCAAAGTTGTGTATATGATCATGAGTAAATCAAATCCGTGGCACGTTGCCATTTATTTGATTGCTACTTGTCCAGTTGATTGATACATACGGATTTCTATGACATAAGTTAATGAAATTTCGCAATAATGTCTTACTATTGATACAATTTCGCTCCCAGCTTTCTAATCTTGACGTTAATGGAGAAATACAGTGGTTGTAGAAACGGATGGTTACCTTGCTCTTATCGAACATTTGTCGTTTAACCTGGATATCTTTACCTCAGAGCGCGGTGACACAGGATTGGAAAGTATCGAAGATGTCGTTACCGACATGGTGGCATCCAATATCATGACGATTTTTGAGCAGAACCCAGAACTTCATTCAAGCGTACGTTTTAAGTTATTAAAAGAAGCGGATGCAGTGGTAGAAGATCTCGGTGAAGTCCTGGCGGGTGTCTGGAGCAGGAAGGCTACGAATGAACAGATTACTTTTCTGGAAGAGTACGTCGCGCTAGTGAAAAACCTGTTTGACAATGCCGTTGCGATTTACGACTAAGCAGGTGCGATGAAGCGCTTGGTTGATAGCTTCTAAAGTGAAGTCGTGACAATCCGTTCATTTCAGCTAGTGACAGTATCTTTTCATTACAGTGTCACTCTTCTGATTTGCCAAAATTTCGAGGCCCAATAGGGGTTATCAATCCTAGAAATAATGACACCTTTCGATGTAGATGCGTGCATAAATTGCTTGTTGCCCAGATAGATCCCAACATGGTAAGTCGTTCTTCTGGTCTTAAAAAAGACGAGGTCCCCTTGCTGGGCTTCATTCCAGCCTAATTCAACACCTTGTTTAGATTGCTGTCTGGTCGTTCTTGGTAAAGCAAGCTGATATGCCTCCACAAAGGCCTTCTGCACAAAGGCAGAACAATCAATACCCGATTTTTTTGTCCCACCCAAGCGGTATGGCGTACCGTGCCACTCATTGTAAAACCTTAGTAACTCCGGTTGGCTAGACAAAGTCTGAGCGGGAGGCGTTACCGCAACCACGTCTTCAGCTGGCTCCGGCCCTGAAGAGCACGCAGTCATTAGGGTACTGATTATCAAAGGGAAATAAATACGACGCAAATCCTCTACCTTCCATTCAAACGACTCATACATGAAATATTATTGTCATAATCACTCCATAGTATTGAACGCTTATCACGGTTTTATCACCTTAAGTGATGGATCCGCAGTAAAACCGTTCAAACTCAAAAAAGAATAAACATTGATTATGGCAACGCGCAATCGCTCACGCTTTTCTCTCTCACTGATTCAGACAATCAGTGCAACATTTTTAACTATCATTGCTCTTGTTATAGCTCTTTCTGCTTCAAGTTTCAAAGGAATGGAGCATACTGGAGAACAATTTGAAGAGTTGTCTCAAAAAGCACTACCGATGGCAATGGCCAACGCTAAGTTAACCAGGAATGTGCTCGAAATTGTTAAATTGCTTAACTATGGAATGCAAGTAACAGAAGCGAAAGAACTCCCTATCGTTGAAGCCCAAATAGAAGCATTAGCCACTCAAACTGAAGGGTTAGTAGAAAAAACCTCTGGTGTGGCAGAATCGCTTTCGAATGAACTAAAAACCAACGCCGAAAGCTTACATAAGATCACCCAATCGATACTGTTAAAACAGTCGGCCGTGCTCCGAATTCAGTCGGATATAGATTCTGCTGTCGGTGGATTCCGTTATGGCCTTAGCTCTATTGGCCCGGAAATGAACCGAATCAGCTCCTTTCTGAGCACTGACAATCCACAATCAAGTGATGCTGCAAATCGGTTTATCGCTTCAGCGAGCTCGATGGAGAGCACCTTTTTAATGATGCTCATGCAGTCTGATCTTACTAAAGCGGAAGCAGAATTTCGTGAAATGAGAAATCGAATTGCAGGGATTAACCTCGCATACTCAGATTTTCAAGCACTGCACCCTGAAGTCAGTGACTATGCCAGTCTAACCGCGCCTTATGACATGGTAAAAGCAGGCTTTACTGACAAAGGTATTCTGCCATTGATTCTCGCCAAACTTGCGCAAAGCGAACAGCAAAGAGCGGAATTTAAGCACGCTTCCGAGCTCGCTGACGAGACGATGCTATTGCTTGACCAGGTTTCACTTGCCGCTTCTGATTTGATTGATGAGAGAGAAAACGTGGTTAATACGACGATAGAAACCGTTAGCTTAATGGTGATTATCGCCGCAGTGGTTATCTCAATCATTATTTTTGCATCCTTGATTGGTCTAAGGAGCTGGACGAATCGTGGACTACAGTCGGTCCTTAGCCGATTATCTGCCCTGACAGAACATGATTTTCGAGAGAAAGCCGATGAGGTGGGACCTGAGGAACTGAAAGAGGTGGCGCGTAAATTGAATCTGGTCATTGATTCCACGTATGACTCCATCTCTACGGTGACGAGAAATTGTGAGACGCTTTATCAAACGGCGGAAATCAGCCATACCGCTGCAGAACAGACTAATGAGGGCCTTAGCAGACAAAATGAAGCCTTGGTGAGTATGGTCACGACCATCACACAGTTAGAAGCGTCCATTCGTGAGATAGCAACGGTAACCAACGCTTCATCTGAGGATGCGCTCCTGGCGACAACGCATACAAAAAAAGGCTTGGAGGTCGTTGAACAAAACCGCGAAAGGTTAGAATTGCTAGACACGTCACTTAATATCAATGAGCAGTCTATGCTGGAGCTTGATCAACAAGTTAAACAGATTCGAGAGATGGTCGATATGATCAGCGGTATAGCTGATAACACCAACTTATTGGCGTTAAATGCAGCGATAGAAGCGGCGCGGGCAGGTGAGCAAGGTCGCGGTTTCGCAGTGGTAGCAGATGAAGTGCGCAAATTAGCCAGCGACACGTCTCAACAAACGACCAATATCCGGGAAATGATGAATGAGTTGATAACGGCTGCTGAACATTCTCGACAAGCGGTAAGCGATTCAAGAGAAGAGATGGCGCATGCATTACAATCTAGCGATGGCGTCAAGTTAGCATTTTCCGATATTAACGATGCCGTTCGGCTTATCCAAGAACGCGTCGAACAGATCTCTGTTGCGACTGAAGAGCAGGAAAGAGCAACAGCGGATGTATCGCTATCGATCACACAAATATCGGAACAAGGTGAGCAAACCAAACAACAGCTTGAATCTATGGTTGAAAATTCGGAACAAGTCGCAGAAATTGCAGGCCACCAACAAGCGATGCTGCACAAATATGAGCTTTAGAACTTAGTCAAGCTCGTGACAAGCCAAGGCAGATTATCGCCTGTCTTGGCTATTCATCTTACGTGAACCAAACCAAACCACACTGCTTAGTCAGTTATCTCTAAGTTATTTGGCAATACATACCCTCGTAACCGTGCGAAGTTGAAAACAAGTAACTATCCTTGCAGTAGCAGCATGTTCGTAACTGAATACATTTCCAATTACTTGCTCAAGCATTAGGGCATGGTCGGTCCCAAAAATTGCCACAAAATTATAAATTGTTCGATTAGTTCTATATGCTCTTCGCTATTCACTAAAATAAGGAAACGATGATGGATAAATTCGTAGTGTTTCTCTTATGCCTTTTTTTGACCGTTGGCGGTGTTGTCCACATTTATGACAATATTGTCGATGGTCTGTTACCTTATGATTTTGCGCCGCGTTGGTTAAATATCTACTGGAGTTTACTGGGCATTTTTGACTTATTAGCGGTATACCTGCTTATTCGACACCGTCGGGCAGGGTTAGTATTAATGCTGATAATTTTACTAACCAATGTGATATTCAACTCCCATGCCCATTACTCACTGGAAATTTTAGACAACAGCACCGCCTTACAGATGAAGACGCTGTTTTTGGGCTTTTCTATCGGTGTTTCAATCTGGTTGTGGAGTGTGCGACAGAATCGACAGTCACGCCAGATTTTCCGCTAGTGATACGGTCGAATGGCTAGAAAAATTGGTCAAGGTACAAGGAAGTTTGAGTCGGCCAGAACAACGATTATTTTTTCGCTTTAACACGGTAGCGAAATGGCTGAGAGAGCAAATAGTCCAATCTTTGCTCTCGTTCATCTCTAATATCGGGCAATCCAATCACGACGTGATCGTGCCCAAGTTCTGGCTGAGCGCGATACGTCTTAAACATTCGATCCCAAACCGACAAAAAGAAACCAAAATTAGAGTGTGTTTCCTTCGGAATAACGGAGTGATGAACTCTATGCATGTCCGGGGTAACAATGATTTTCCGTAACCAAGCATCCGCGGGCAACGCAAGCTTCGCATTACTGTGATTAAACATGGCACTCGCATTCAGAATGATCTCAAAAACAACAATGGCAATTGGAGAGACACCGAGTGTAAACACCGCTCCGATTTTAATTCCCATAGATAGTAAAATCTCAATCGGATGAAAGCGTGTACCCGTTGTGACATCGATATCTAAGTCAGCATGATGCATACGATGAAGCTGCCATAGTACAGGGATACGGTGGAATATAACGTGCTGAACATAAATGACAAAATCGAGCAGTATGACTGAGAGCAGTACGTTTAACCAAAGAGGAAACGACGGTAAATTAAATACCCCCCAGTGGTTTTCGGTCGCGATGAGGGCTGCCTGAAATGCAGCGATAGGCATGACCACAGCAACAATAGTACTGTTTAGAGCGACGAGAGTAAGGTTATTGATCCATCGAAAAGAGCGGGACACGGTTAATTTTTTTCTGGGAAAGGTGTTCTCCCACAAAGCACAGAGCACCAACACGCCAACAAAACAACTGAGTCTTATCCATGATGGATCGTTAAATGCAGTTTCTGTCACAGATGTTTCCTCTCGTTATTGTCACCGCCTGAACAGACCGTTCTTATTATGAGTTTCTTACGGTATTGATACCTTACCTTGAGGCTTGACTGTTATGCCAGTAGAATCGCGCTCTACTTTTTATTTGGCATCGCTACCCATGAGAATTCACGCTTTTCACCGTTTGTATCAGCACCGTCAGTCTATCTCGACAAAATCATTTAACGCGCGAGGCTGCAAAGTCATCCGCTGCCAATATTGCCAGGTTTCAAAACAGCACTGCTTGTGTGAACTACAGCCAAGTATTCAATCCAACCTCGCTTGCATGTTAATTGTATCGGAAAACGAAGTGTTTAAGCCAAGCAATACAGGCCGACTGATTGCCGACACCATTGAGGAAACCTATGTATACCAGTGGAATCGCACAGAACCCTCAGAGGAAATGCTGGATCTATTAAAAAGTGATGACTATCAACCGGTGATCGTATTCCCGGCAGATTATGTCGATGACCCTAAGCGACTAGTGGACAGCCTTAACCCTGAGTTATTACGAAAATCTGAAAACAGCAGCAAGAAATGGCTTTTGATTTTTATTGATGGCAGTTGGCGTGAAGCGAGGAAGATTTTCCGCCGTTCTGACTACCTACAATCGCTGCCGGTGTTGTCGATCCAACCGGAAACACTCTCAGAGTACATAATGCGACGCTCTGAAAACGAACAGCATCTTTCTACGGCAGAAGTTGCCACGCTCGTACTTAAACAGGCGGGTGAGCATAGGGCCTCGGAGTGCCTTCAATTATGGTTCGAAGCGTTCAGAGAAACCTATATGTTGACCAAAACGCGGGTCAAAACGGATCCCAATCGACCACACCTGAAACGATTCAGGGAGTGGACAAAAACTGAGAACTGACTCTAAGGAATGAATTTTTGTTGATCGCTTGTTGTTCAACTGGTTTGAGTGAGGGGATAAACCTGAATTTGGTCACGGTTTGTAGGCGTATAGATGTGGATAATGCCAAAAGTTTATCTTTTGACTCCAGTAAATTTTGGGAGTCGTTTTAGCATTTTTAGGAGAGAATTGCATGTATTATGGCTTTGATGTCGGTGGTACAAAGATTGAGTTTGGTGCATTTAACGAAAAGCTTGAGCGTGTAGCAACGGAGCGTGTACCAACACCAACGGATAATTATGAACTGTTGGTCGACACGATCGCTGAACTTATTAATAAGTACGACGCTGAATTTAGCTGTGAAGGCACCATTGGCCTTGGTCTTCCGGGAATGGAAGATGCTGATGATGCAACTGTGTTAACAGTGAACGTACCAGCGGCAAAAGGTAAACCACTACGTGCAGATCTTGAAGCGAAAGTTGGTCGCTCAGTGAAGATCGAAAACGACGCAAACTGTTTCGCGCTTTCAGAGGCATGGGATGAAGATCTGCAAGGTGAGCCTTCTGTACTTGGCTTAATCTTAGGTACGGGTTTTGGTGGCGGCTTTATTTACGATGGTCAAGTATTCTCCGGTCGTAACCACGTTGCGGGTGAGGTTGGTCATATGCGTCTTCCTCTCGATGCATGGTTCCATCTGGGTGACAATGCGCCACTGCTTGGTTGTGGTTGCGGTAAAAAAGGTTGTCTGGATAGCTATCTATCAGGCCGAGGTTTTGAACTCATTTACGCGCATTACTTCGGTGAACAGAAAAAAGCAATAGACATCATCAAAGCGTATGGCGAAGGTGAAGAAAAAGCAGTAGAGCACGTTGAGCGCTTCATGGAACTCCTTGCAATCTGCTTTGGCAACATCTTTACTGCAACGGATCCACATGTTGTCGTTTTAGGCGGTGGTCTATCTAACTTCGACTTGATTTACGAAGAGATGCCAAAACGTATCCCTAAATACCTGCTGTCTGTGGCGAAATGTCCAAAGATCATCAAAGCCAAACATGGAGACTCAGGCGGTGTTCGCGGCGCAGCGTTCCTAAACATCAAGTAAGCTCCTGAACATCAGTAGATACAAAAAAGCTCGCGTTTAATCGCGAGCTTTTGCTTTTTTCTACTTGGTGCAATTTACTTATTCTTTTTCCCGACACCCAAATTTTCTTTTTGAGCCAGAGTAATTTTACTAAAGCCAAGTTTTTTAAAGTGGTTATCACGGTAGTTGCGAACCGCTTTGGTATCAGAAACCGCTTCGATTTGCTGTTCCATCTTTAGGTATTCAGAAATATCAATACCTTCTGCTTCAGCAACGGCTTCCTGAATATTGCGATGTTGCTGGTAAGAGAACGTCAGTTCTTTGTCTTCGTTCTTGTATGTGTAAAGAATGGTGCGAGCCATAGTCATCTCTCGAATTGTTTGTTAGTGCTTTTAGTGAAACTGAATTTTACCCTCTACAGGGATGAGTGAGGCTGAGCGTCAAGCTTCAATCCGACTTCAAACTTCACTAAAAACGAAAGGCCAGCATAGCTGACCTTTATTA
Source organism: Vibrio sp. EA2 (assembly GCF_033042495.1). Lineage (NCBI taxonomy): Bacteria > Pseudomonadati > Pseudomonadota > Gammaproteobacteria > Vibrionales > Vibrionaceae > Vibrio > Vibrio sp. EA2. The sequence goes on from NZ_JAWLID010000002.1 coordinate 571,591, forward strand.
AATCGTTGCTAGTAACCTATTGGGGCTAGATTCTGCCTTGAAGAGGGATGATTGTCACGCTTTCTCCCACTTTAACTGTGTCAATAGCAGGGGATATTTCGATTAAACAATTCGCTTCACTCATAGAACGCAAAATACCAGAGCCCTGTTTCCCCGTTGTGCGAACGGTGAGTCGGCCAGTTTCATCGAGCTGATAAAACCCTCGGCTGAACTCAGTTCGCCCCTGACGTGAGCGTAAGTTTTCTGTTGCAACCGCGTTGACTTTTAACGGTTGCCAGCCTTGCTCACCTTGCATTTTTCGAATTGCTGGCTCAACGAAGTTGATGAACGAGACCATCACGGCAACCGGATTTCCCGGCAAGCCAAAAAACGGTTTGTTGTTGATCTGACCAAAAGCAAGTGGGCGACCAGGGCGCATGTTGATACGCCAGAAGTCAATTTGACCCAACTTGTCCAAGGCTAACTTAATGTAGTCCGCATCACCAACAGACACGCCACCAGACGTCATCACCATATCCGCTTGTTGAGAGGCTTGCTCCAATGCTTCGATCATCTGTTGTTCGTTGTCTTCCAGAATACCGAAATCGAGAATGTCACAACCAAGTTGTTCAAGCATTCCAATAATAGTAAAGCGGTTTGAGTCGAAGATTGAGTTAGGTTTCTGCTCTGTCCCTGGCGCCTGTACTTCGTCACCTGTAGAGAATACCGCGACTTTCAATTTTCGGAATACATTCGCTTGTCCAAAACCAAGAGAGGCGATCATTCCCATTTCTGGAGAGGAAAGGCGAGTTCCAGCCTGAAAAACGTTACTGCCAATTTCAAGATCTTCACCAGCTTGACGAACGTTCTGACCCGCTTTGATACTTGCTGTATTAAACGTTACCTTGTCACCACCCTGCGCAGCTTGCTCACGCATTACAACAGTACCAGCATTAATTGGGGTAGGCGCACCAGTCATGATTTTAACCGCTTGTCCAAGCTCTAATGGCTTATCATAAGCATAGCCTGCGAGCACTTCAGCCATCACTTGATAACTCTCTCGTTCAAGATCGTCACTGCGAATAGCGTAACCGTCCATTGCCGAGTTTGTGTATTGAGGCACATTAACCGGAGAAACAATGTCATCGGCTAATACTCGTCCGTAACTGCGCTCCACCTTGCAGGCTTCCAGGTCAGTCAGAGGATGAACTAATGACAGGATTTTCTCCTGACCTTGTTCTACAGAAAGATAGGCTGGGGATAACGTGTCACAACATGCGGCTTCTTTCTCTTTCGATTTCGGTTGTTTTGTTGCATTAGCATATTGAAGAACAAACTCTGCGATAGCATCGAGATCGTTGATGTTCAATTGTGGTAATTCGGAGTCCAGTTCACCGCTATCGGAAGCAATCGCGATGATGTTTTCGTCATGAGGATAAAGCCACGGTTTACCAACTTCTTCACGGTGAAGTTCGATTTTTGGGAAGGCGATGTTTTTACAACCTTCAACCAGAACAACATCTAACTTGTCTTCATCAAAACGAGTCAACAGGTATTCGAACTCTGCCTCAGCATCCGGAGTTTCTGTCATCAAAGCAAAACGATTGCGAGATGCGATCAACATTTGTGAAGCACCAGCCTTGCGTAAACGATAGCTGTCTTTACCTGGCTTATCGACGTCAAAGTTGTGGTGCGCGTGTTTCAACATGCCAATACGTAAACCAGCTTCGGTCAGTTTTGGTAACAGTGCTTCTAGCAACGTAGTTTTACCAGTACCTGAGTAAGCGGCAAAACCAAGAATAGGGATGTTTAGCGTGTGTTTCATGATTCTAATTGTCCAAATTGCGCCAATTCTTCTGGAGTGTTTAAGTTGACGAAACAGTTTGGTGAGTCACTGAAATCAACGTAACGGGTGTGACACTCTTTATAAAGCAAAATGATCTTTCGATCGCCACGCTCTAAAAACGCGGTCAATTTTGGCAGTACGCGCTTATGGTACATCGTGAAAACTGGTTGTTGGTGATCACCATCATGAGCGACCAAAATATCCGTATCGTCTTCGACTGCCTGACAAAAGCGCTCAACTAAGTCGGTATTAATCTGCGGGCTGTCACAGGGAACAAATCCAACCCAGTCGGTTTCGGCGTGCACCAATCCAGCATGAATACCGCCCATCGGCCCAGGGTAATCTTTGAATTGATCACTAAAGACAAAGCCAAACTGACTGTACGCCTGTTGATTTCGGTTTGCATTGATCAAAATGCTTGGAGTTTGTGGCGATAAACGTTCAATGACGTGTTTGATGAGTGGTTTCTGATTAAGCTCTATCAGACCTTTATCTTTTCCACCCATACGGCTAGCTTGACCACCAGCTAAAATGACCCAACTAGTTTGTGTTGGTTGAAGCATATGCGTTCTCTTGGGAGTTTTCTTTTGGTATGACATACAACAGTGGAGACTCTATCAAAGTCTTGTTTTTAATCCACCACTGTTTTTTACATAAATCGGTTAGCGCGTTGGTTTGATGGCTCGTGATCACGATACTAGAGCCACGATCTAAAAGATCTTTGGCCATTACGACTAATCGCTCGATCGATTCGGCGTCTAGTGAAGCACTTGGCTCATCCATCAATAAAATCGACGGCTTTAAGATCCATGCTCTCGCCATGGCAACACGCTGCTTTTCGCCACCTGACAATACAGAGATATGTTCATCGGCTAAGGTTTCCAAACCTACCATGCGTAGCGCGTTGATAACTTGCGCTCGCTTATCTTTTGCGTTGTCCTGCTGATATTTCACGCCATAAACTACGTTTTCGTAAACGCTGCCGTCAAATAGGTAAGGAGATTGATGGAGATAAATAACATCGACACGACCATTTCGACGGGTCAGCTTCTTCAGCCAGGTATCTTTTGGTGCGTCTACGGTACCGGTTGATGCTTTTAACAGGCCGGCCAGAATTTTAAGTAATGTTGTTTTTCCGACACCATTATCGCCTTTCAGATAAATTGCATCGTTTGGTCCAATCGTTAACTCGGGAATGTGAAAGAGCACACGCTCTTTAAAGCGCATGGACAATTGCTCGGCGGTAATTTTTATAGTCATAATACGCCTCTACATAGAATTGAAAACGAGTCGATCATTAGCTTCATGTTCTAAGGTAGCCTTTGCCTCTCATACTCGATAAGAAGAAATTTAGGGCCAATGCTAAAGATAGTAATACAATTCCCAATGCAACACCTTGCGCAAAAGCACCTTTACTGCTTTCCATAGCGATTGCTGTTGGGATATTACGTGTTACGCCCATAATGTTACCGCCCACCATCATTGAGCAGCCTACTTCTGTCACGATACGAGAGAAGCCTGCGATGACCGCTGCGAGCAACGGAAAGCGCGTTTCCCAAATCATCGTTGCTGCAACACGAGGAAGGGATACACCTAAGGTGAGCGACGTTTCTATCATGCGGCGATCGCTTGATTGCAATGCTCCGTGCATCATTGAGACTAATACCGGAAAACAGATCAGCATTTGACCGAATATCATCGCTTTCTGCGTAAACAGCATTTGCCAGCCACCCCAAGGGCCAGCTCGCGACAAAAGCATGTAGAGCAATAAGCCGATAACAACGGTTGGTACTGCTTGAAGCGTATTGACGATCGACAGCAAAAACCACTTCCCACGAAAATCGGTGTAGGCAAGCACAAAGGACATCAGAATTGCCGGCAACACCACTAGAGAGATTGCCGTTATAGAAACACTAAAGGAGACCGCAACGATCTCCCAAAGCTCTGCGTCGAAATTCACCAGCAGCTGGAGTGCTTCTAGTGTTGTTTCAGCAAGATTCATAGTACGTTATTGACTGTCCGCGTTCGCGACAAACAGCTGTTTACCGTTGAGGCGGAAGCTGTTAATCAATTCCTGCCCATGTTGGTTAACCAACCAATCACTGAATACTTGAGCGCCTTTATGATTGATGGTTGGGTAACGTTCAGGGTTAACTAAGATCACCTGGTAAGGGTTAAACAGCATTTGATCACCCTGGAACAAGATTTCCAGATCCAATTTGTTTTGGTATGCCAACCAAGTACCACGGTCTGTCATTGTGTAGCCTTGCATCTCTGACGCCATGTTGAGAGTAGGGCCCATGCCTTGACCTACGCTGCGGTAGCCACCAAAGTTTGGTTCAATTTTGGTTTGTGCCCAAAAGCCCATCTCTTTCTTGTGTGTTCCTGAGTCATCGCCACGAGAAATAAAGGTTGCGTCTTTGCTTGCGATTTCTTTAAACACATCAAGAACGCTTTCATCATCTTTGATTTCAGCTGGATCGGCCTTTGGACCAACAATCACAAAATCGTTGTACATGAGCTTACGAGGCTGGATACCGTATCCTTTCTCTACGAATAGGCCTTCCGCTTTAGGAGCATGTGTCATCACCAAATCTACATCGCCATTTTCACCCATTTTAAGTGCCTTGCCGGTACCAGCAGCAATAATGTCGACTTTGTAGCCGGTGTCTTTTTCAAATTCTGGAAGCAGGTAATCCAGTAGTCCTGAATGGTAAGTACTGGTAGTAGTGGCTAGACGAATGTGTTCGCCATCTTGAGCGGAAAAAGCAGAGTAACTTACTAGTGTGATTGACGTTGCTGCCAAGGTTAGCGCAATTTTTTTCATTTTATTTGTTTCCTTTCCAACGATGTTTCGGTTTCTTTTACGTTTAACGTGTGAGAAGTTCCTGAACGATCTTGATTGCTCAAATCACAAGCCTTCCTTGAGTGGCAGACTCTAAGAGCCCAACATATTGGCGACTTGGATACCCCTTATAGCAAACAAGATGCCAACAATATTCAACCTAAAATTGTGCGATTTATGCGCCATTTCATAGACTTGTTTGCATAAATTCTTCTATTGGTACAAAATGTCCCAATTATTGCGCAGGGTAATTCTGTAGCGTTGGTACACTCTGTCCCACCTGAAAACAACTGGGGTAAATATGTCCTCTCAATCCCATATTAGTACAAAGCAACAATACAATGCCTTTTCAGTACTGGTCGTCGATGACGAGTTAGGTATGCAAGCCATTTTGAAAAAAGCGTTGGGGAAACTCTTTTCCCAGGTTGATACGGCTGGCTGCATTGAGGAAGCAGAGCAACTAAGAAGCTCACGCCATTATGATCTGATTTTGCTCGACATAAATCTGCCCGGCCGTTCAGGGATTGAGTGGGAAGAAGCTTTTACCGATGAAGATAAAAGAGCCGATGTGATCTTCATGACAGGTTATGCCGACCTTGAAACCGCAATTCGTGCCCTTCAGCTTGGTGCTTCAGACTTTATCCTCAAACCGTTTAATCTCGATCAAATGCTCAAAGCAGTAGTCCGCTGTATGGATCGTCGACTGAACGAGCGTATGCAATATGCGATGAAACGGGATTATCAACGTTACAATAGCTCGGAAATCATAGGTGGCTCAGAGAAAACCCGTCAGCTTAAGTTACTTATTACTCAGTTTGCACCATCTCGTGCATCAGTATTAATTGAAGGGGAGTCGGGGACGGGGAAAGAACTGGTTGCCCGTGGAATTCATCAGGCCAGCGGGAGAAGTGGTCCATTTGTTCCCGTTAATTGCGCAGCGATAGCACCAGAGCTATTAGAAAGTGAGCTATTTGGTCATACTTCCGGTGCGTTCACCGGGGCTAAGAAATCACGTGAAGGTTTATTTCGAGTGGCCAACGGCGGAACCCTTTTTCTTGATGAAATCGGTGAAATGCCATTATCGATGCAAGCGTCACTTTTACGTGTGTTAGAGCAGCGTACAATCCGACCGGTTGGCTCAGAGAAAGAAATTAGCATTGATGTTCGTGTCGTCGCCGCGACGAACCGAAACCTTCAGGAAGAAGTGAATCAGGGCAATTTCCGTAGCGACTTGTATTACCGCCTTAACGTTCTGAAGATTGAAGTCTGTCCACTTCGAGAACGTAAAAGTGATCTCTTCGAGCTCGTCCCTTTTTTCAGCAATATGTTAACTCGCGAGTTAGGCATGCCCGCACCCAAGTGGGCTCATGAAGATATGGAAGCGATGAACGAATACGATTGGCCAGGTAATATCCGTGAGCTAAAAAACTTGATTGAGCGCTGTATCTTACTTGGAAAGCCTCCCGCGCATCATTGGCGTGAAATAAATGGTGCTCACACTTTGCCGAATGTTTCGATGACCGTCTCACATACAGCTGAACTTCCGACACTAAAGGAAAGTAATGAATTTTTAGGCGACGGTTACCCTAATACCTGGACTTTAAAAGAAGTAGAAAAAGCCCACATTCAACAGATTGTCACTCTGCATGATGGTAACAAATCGGCAGCCGCACGTGATTTAGGTGTCGCGCGTAAGACGTTAGAACGTAAGTACAAGGAATGGGATGCAGAGGATGAGGAATATGCCAACTAAATGGCAGCAGCACAAAGGATTGTCGAAATGGACGCACCGGTTTAAAACCATGGTGCGTTACCGGCTGTTAATTCTGACATCCGCCCCGATCTTCATGACGCTGTTCGCGTTGATTGCCATCACTATTTATTGGTCTATTCAATACACGTGGCAGAATACGCTGTTGGATGTCTCAGAACGTTTAGGTGTCGCAGAAAACAGTGTCGAGCTATTGCAACAAAAGCAAGCCAACTATGTTTCGGCGTTCGCAGATTCTTATGATTTTCACAACCGTATCAATCAGAATATGCCCGTGGAAGAGCTCCAAGCCTGGGTCTCTGCACAAAAGCATCGTTACGGGTTAGATTTTCTCTCTTTCCACTACGTGAATTCGATAGAAAACAAGTTCCGCTTTCTCGATTTGACCAAACGGGAGTCGTTCTTTGATGTATTGAATAAAGAAGAGCTGCAACAACTTTCCCCGGAATTGGCTAAACGGGCAGAAGTACCGATTCAGAACCAGGAACATGAAACAGAAACCCGCGGATTAGTAAGCCGTACGGTCATTCCAGTTTATAGTCGCGCTAACGATTTAATCGGCTTCCTAGACGGCGGTTTACTCCTCAACAATAGCACCGTGTTAGTCGATCAGATCCGTGACCTGATTTATCCCAATGTGAATGACCGATTACGCCCTGTAGGTACCCTGACACTGTTTCTGTCAGATTTACGTGTGAGCACCAACGTGCCGCTCGATAGCGATCATCGCCTTGGCAGAGCGATTGGCACCACAGTGAGTAACGAAGTATCTGAGCAAGTGCTAACCAAAGGGGAAATGTGGGTAGGCAGGGCGTACGTTTATGACGCTTGGTATATCACCGCTTACCAGCCCATTAAAGACCAGTATGACAACGTGATCGGCATGCTATATACCGGGTATTTAATGTGGCCATTTGTCAAAGCGTATATGACCAACATCGCGGAAGTCAGCCTCATAACGCTGATGCTACTTCTGGTATCCGGAGTGATGGTGTATAGAGGTTCGCGCGATTTATTCCGACCAATAGAACGCATTCACAAGGTGGTAAAACTGGTTCAACTGGGCAAAGAAAAGCGTATTGGCCCTTTAGGACTGGATGGTGATCATGAGCTGGCACAACTGGCGAAGCAATTCGATAACATGCTGGATGCGCTGCAGGAACGTAAAGTAGAGCTGAAGAATGCCGCTGCGCAACTTGAGTGTAAAGTTCATGAACGTACCGCGAGTCTGCGAGAGAAAACCCAAGAGCTAGAATTGCACATTCAGCTACTGAATCAAACCAGAGATAAACTCGTCGTTCATGAAAAGCTCTCTGCCCTTGGGGAACTGACTGCAGGAATAGCCCATGAAATCAATAACCCAACCGCAGTGATACTTGGCAATATCGAGTTGATTCAGTTTGAACTTGGTGAGGACGCGAATCGGGTTCAGGAAGAAATTGACGCTATACACGCGCAAATTGATCGCATCAGAAATATCACGCGCAGTTTGTTGCAATACAGCCGACAGGGTGGCGTACAAGATGAGATAACCTGGCAGCATGTCAACCCGATCATCGATGAGAGTATTACCTTGGTTAAAACGGGCACGAAGAAACGTGATGTTGAATTTGTTACCGACCTTAAGGCTCATACTTCAGTCGAGATTAATCGCCATCATTTACTACAGATATTGGTTAACTTGCAGATGAATGCGATACACGCCATGAATGGCAAAGGTAAGTTGGTCGTCACCAGCGATGACTGGATGGAAGGTGACGAGATCAGAGGTGCTGTTATCCACGTTGCTGACGAAGGCTGTGGAATCAAACCAGAAAACGTGAGTCGCATATTCTCACCGTTCTACACAACCAAACGTGATGGCACCGGGTTGGGGCTGTCGGTCTCTCAAAGTATTCTGAGCCAAACGGGTGGTGAACTAAAAGTAGAATCCGAGTGGGGCAAAGGCAGTGTGTTCAGTATTTACTTGCCCAAGAAAGCCGAGTTAATGCTGGAGGTCACTAACATCGCTTAACCTGGCCTGGAGAGTTACTGTGATATGCATAAAACAAAGGCTTTATGAATAATTAATAAAAACAAAACTTGCAGAGTGTAGCCTTAACAAGTACCGTTGGCCGGTTTTTATAAATACACTCCAATTGCTAAGGTAAAGGTTTTGATCTCCACAGCGAATATTACTCAACAATTCGGCGCTAAGCCGCTATTCGAAAACATCTCAGTTAAGTTCGGCGAAGGTAACCGCTACGGCTTAATTGGCGCTAACGGTTGTGGTAAATCAACCTTTATGAAAATCCTCAGCGGTGAGCTTGAGCAAACCAGTGGTAACGTAAGCTACGACCCGAACGAGCGTGTTGCAAAGCTAAACCAGGATCAGTTTGCGTACGAAGAGTTCACGGTTATCGATACGGTAATCATGGGCCACAAAGAGCTATGGGAAGTTAAGAAAGAGCGTGACCGCATTTACTCACAGGCAGAAATGAGTGAAGAAGACGGCATGAAAGTGGCGGACCTTGAAGTGCAGTTTGCTGAAATGGACGGTTACATGGCAGAAGCAAAGGCGGGTGAGCTACTTCTTGCTGTAGGTATCCCAATGGAGCAGCACTTTGGTTTGATGAGCGAAGTCGCTCCAGGCTGGAAACTGCGTGTGCTTCTTGCGCAAGTTCTGTTTGCAGACCCAGATATCATGCTACTTGACGAACCAACCAACAACCTGGATATCGATACAATCCGTTGGCTGGAAGATACGCTTAACGCACGTAACTGCACCATGATCATCATCTCGCACGACCGTCACTTCCTAAACTCAGTATGTACCCACATGGCTGACTTGGATTACGGTGAACTTCGTATTTACCCTGGTAACTACGACGAGTACATGACGGCAGCATCTCAGGCTCGTGAACGTCTATTAGCGGACAACGCGAAGAAGAAAGCACAAATTGCTGAACTTCAGACGTTTGTAGCGCGTTTCTCAGCGAACGCATCAAAGGCAAAACAGGCAACATCACGTGCGAAACAGATTGATAAGATCAAACTGGACGAAGTAAAAGCATCAAGCCGTCAAAACCCGTTCATTCGTTTCGAACAGTCGAAAGAGCTTTTCCGTAATGCACTTGAAGTCGAAAACCTAAGCCAGGGCTTTGACAATGACCTGTTTACTAACTTCAATGCCATTTTTGAAGTGGGCGAGCGCGTCGCTATTATCGGTGAGAACGGTGTTGGTAAAACCACGCTGTTAAACACATTGGCTGGCGTTCTTGAACCGCGCGACGGTTTCTACAAATGGTCTGAAAACTCAAACATTGGTTACTACGCACAAGACCATGCTCATGACTTTGAGCAAGATATGAACCTAACCGATTGGATGGGTCAGTGGCGTCAGGAAGGCGATGACGAACAAGTTGTACGTAGCTTTCTGGGGCGCATGCTGTTTGGCCAGGATGACATCAAGAAGTCGGTAAAAGTGCTATCAGGTGGTGAGCAAGGCCGTATGTTGCTTGGTAAGATCATGATGCACAAACCAAACATGCTGCTAATGGATGAGCCAACCAACCACATGGATATGGAATCCATCGAATCACTGAACACAGCTCTTGAGCAGTACAAAGGTACTTTGTTCTTCGTGTCTCACGACCGTGTATTTGTTGACTCCCTGGCAACCCGCATTCTTGAAATTCGTGACGGAAAAATCACTGACTTCAAAGGCACTTACTCTGAGTTCCTTAAATCGCGCGGCATTGATGGTTAATACCACTCCTTAAGACGCGATCTAGTAAAATGAAAAGACCTCATAACGAGGTCTTTTTTACGTTTGGATGTTTAATCCTTAAACTGACCGGTTAGGTATGCATATATCCCAACAACACCGAATGTAATTATCATCGAAACCATAATACCACTAGGCGTAAGTAAAAAGTTCCAAAGCTGGTCATTGTCCATAGTTCACATCCTTTGTGAATAAACGGTATTAACGATACTGATCACAGCGAGTAGGCAGTACATACTGGGTAATCCGAGCTTGGTAAAATGCCCGAGCACTTAATGACTGCGATCAGTATAAGTTTACACCAATCTTTGCGTTTACGAATTATTCGTTATTACTGCCTTTTACATCAAACGCGACTTTTTCAGCCCCAGTGAATACCTGGAAACGCAATCCTTTCGCACGCGCGATGGTGGTAATGCCGTATTGTCTGGCGAGATCCAGCCCCATCTGAGTCACACCAGAGCGAGAAAGAAGAACTGGAATACCCATTTGTGCTACCTTTATCACCATCTCCGATGTCAGACGCCCTGTCGTATAAAATATTTTGTCATCGCCAGCTTCCTGATTTAACCACATCTCTCCGGCAAGGGTATCCACCGCGTTGTGACGGCCAACATCCTCCACAAACGACAAGACTTGGTTACCTTTACAAATGGCACACCCGTGAACCGCTCCTGCTTTTCGGTACGTATCATTGTAGTGTGTGAGAGCTTCTAAGGTCGCATAGATTTCTGATTGTTTAAGCGGTACTTGCGGAACCTGATAGTTCTCCAACTGCTTCATCACATTGCCGTACATGGTGCCTTGACCACAACCGGAGGTGACGGTTTTCTTTTTCAGTGCGCCTTCTAAATGCTCGATGTTTTCTTTCGTTATCACGGCTGCTGAATGCGTTTCCCAATCAATAATGACGGACTCTATCGCTTCAGGGTCAGATAAGAAGCTTTGATTCTTTAAGTAGCCTAACACTAGGGCATCTGGACGAGAGCCAATCGTCATCAACGTCACGATTTCTTTCCAGTTCAACATGACGGTAAGAGGTCGTTCGCAGGCGATCTGTTTCGTCAGCTTTTCACCATATTCGTCGTACACATCGACTTCGATAGTCTGCAGGGGATTTTCACTGGTTTTAATAATATTTGGTTTTACCACAGTCTTTTCCTGTTCAGTGAAGGAGCTACATGCTCAAAAAAGTTGTTCTGTTTGTTACGAGTTCAAATAGCAAATCTCATTCCAACATAGCGCTTAAGCCAGAAAATGCGAGTGATTGTCTCGGCTTAATATAAAAATTGAGAGTTCGCAGGAATGACACAGGCAAGCCATTGAGTTTCGACTAATTTAATACTTATATCTATACCTTATCTGAGTATTACAACGGTTTATTTGGCGCGTTTATTGCTTTGTAAACCTAAAATGGTTTGAAAGCATGGGTCAGAATGTCCTCTTCGCCAATCAAACCAAAGGAAGCAAGTTGGGTGAGTTATGTCGGACAATAATAAAGACTTAGAATACAGATACGAGAAGACTGAAGATTCTTGGCCTATCGGCGTAGAATTGGTTGAGCATGAAATTATCACAGGCGCATGGGTAACAACCCAGTGGCAATTAACCGGATTTCACCTAACGCCTACAGAGGAAACCTCTGATATTTGCCTGTTACAACTGCATAGAGATGAGCGTACTGATTACCGATTTAACCTAAGCTCGCAAACCCCGAAACTCTTTCTCGTTATGGATAACCTTGACTCTAATGAGAAGCCAGCAATACAACTAATCACCGCCTCTCAAGCCGTCGCGGCACGCTATATGGATGGAGATAATCTCGTCTTATCTAATGACATGCCATTACCTGTGCAAGCTTGGATGGAAGCCTTTATTGGGCGCCACGGTGAGATGCTAGAGGTGAAAGGTAAGAAACGCAAAGGAGCGGGTAGAGCAAATGGCAACTAGTCGTGATTTTTTAAGCCGTTGGTCAAAACGGAAGTTAGAAGAATCTCAAAATACTCAACAAGACGCCAACCTAAGTGATGAGACAGATACCGAAATCGTAGAAAGTCTTTCAGCTGAAGAGGCTTTTGAAAGCGACGTATCTGAACAGATTACGACGACAGAGGAAAGCGAAACAACTGCGGACGCTCAAGAGCAAAAGCCGGAAGAGATGTCGATTGCCAATCTATTGGTTTCAGAGGCGTCAGAAAGCGTAAAAAAAGCCGCTTTGCGTAAACTGTTTCTATCAGAAGAGTTCAATGTCCGTGATGGGTTAGACGATTATGATGACGATTACAGTAATTTGAAGTCGCTTTCAGAAGGTGTCGCAGAGACACTACGAGACTGGGTTAAAGACAAAACGGAAGATGACCTATCTACAGAAGACGATGAGTTAGCCACTGTTCAAGCTGACGCTTCCGATGTTAATGAATCCGAGCAAGACATAACCGAACCTTCTGAAAATACCGCAGAACTGTATAAAAACACAGTGCCTGAAGAAAGTGAGAATAAAACGACAGATCCAACATCAGAACAAGTAGGACAAAATATGCCACACACAAAATAGGTACATTTTGACTAAATACTCAACGAGCCGGGTGGGACATATTGTCTCATCCGGCTTTTTTGTTAGGAAAATTCCATTAAAATCAAGATAAATTATTGAATATAAATAGAATAAAACCTGGCATGGCGTTTGCTATCAGGTTGTTATTACCAATCTTCATGTAAATTTATCGCTTGTCTGCGTTTTGTTATGGGCCGTGATACTCCAGACAAAGCAGCTTATTTATAAGTTAATCAGCAGAATCGAGCGCGCTAACTACAATGAAAGATGGAAGATGATCCATGTTGAACAATGGAAACGAGCAATGTTGAAACAACTATTAGAACAAACGACTTCCAGTAACGGTAAAGCAAGGCTGTACGCTTTTGATAATACCATCGAGTTAACAAACCTGATCCCGCCAACGGTAAGCTACGAAAGTGGTGGTAATACGTTAATCGTTGGCCCGACAGCAATCATTGAAAGTGCGGCGTCACAGCTGTCACAAATGACTAGCCTTACCTTGCTTTCTACCGACGGGGAAAAGGGAACGCATCGAGAGCTTTACTATGCAAATGCCGTTCAGGTTTCTGGCTTCCTGGGGACCTTTGAAGTCCTTATCGAAAATAACGGCTCGACAAACAATCTCGCTAAAGTAGCAATTAATACCGATTGTTTTGATGTCGTTCTCGATCTTTGCCTGAACAGCTGCATGCCTGAAGAAGTCCCTGCGCCGGGTTATTACCCAGTGGGCCGTGGTTATCCAAAACTGGCCGAAGCACTGGAAGAGATCCCAACGTTAATGGGGACGTTCGATAAACCGAAATTTTTCCGCTTAGACACTGACCTATGTGCACACAGCTCGCGAGGCGTAAAAGGGTGTGAACGTTGTGTTGATGCCTGTCCAGCAGGGGCATTGTCCAGTGAAGGCAGTCCGAAAACAGGACATCGTATCGAGATCAATCCTTATCTCTGTCAGGGTGTGGGAACTTGTGCGACGGCTTGTCCTACTGAAGCCATTCACTATGCGCTACCAAATCCGGAAGATACACAAAAATTCATCGAGCGCACGTTAGCCAATTATGAGAAAGCAGGTGGCGTTAATCCTATTGTGCTTATTTGTAGCTCGCGCCATGAAACTTATAACGTGATGGCTTTAAAAGTGCTGCCAGATAACGTCATTCCTATTGTGGTAGAAGAGCTGCCATCTGTTGGTATCGATACTTGGTTTGCGGCACTGGTGAACGGCGCGACTCAGGTTCTGTTTGCCGCCTCGCGTTTTATGCCTCCAACGATTCTGCGTGTACTCAATAGTGAAGTCGGTATTGCACAAGAGCTTCTCGATCAACTTGGCATTGCAAAAGAAACCATCGACATCCTTTATTTGGAATCACTTCGAGAGGGCGCGCCAACGCTGTGTACTGACGCCTTCGACTTAGCTGTGGGAGAGCTGCAAGGGAATAAACGTCAGCGTCTGTTTACTGCCCTGGATGCGCTATCTGCATCGCGTATCCCTGTCGAAAATGTTGTCGACTTACCGGGCAATGCGCCTTATGGCTCCGTTTCCTGTGAAAGTAAAGACTGCACCCTGTGCATGAGTTGTGTCGCCGTGTGTCCAACCCGTGCACTGCATACTGATGGTCATTCGCCATCACTTAAATTTGTTGAACAAGACTGTGTTCAATGTGGCCTATGTGAGAAAGCGTGTCCTGAAAATGTGCTTACGCTGACACCTCGTATGAACTGGGTAAAAGAAGAGCGTCAGAAAGCTGTGGTGATTCACGAAGAAAAAGCGGCAGAGTGTCTTCGTTGTCATAAGCCTTTCGCCCCACAATCCATGATCGACATGCTGCAAAACAAGTTGCGTGGACATTCTCATTTTACTGATGAAACCGCGATTAACCGTATCGCGATGTGTGAAGACTGCCGTGTGGCCGACATGTTCGAGTCGATGGCCTCTGACCCATTGAAACAACTGAAGTATTAGGAGCTCACAGTGGAAAAACAGCAAGAACAAACACTGAGAACAGAAATTTATCTGATCTTATCGGCGCTCTTTCGCAATGCTCCAACGGAAGAAATGCTTGAGTTTCTTAAATCTCTGCAAGTGGAACCTTCAGCGAGCGCAATGCAACAAGCATGGACTGGGCTTCAGCTAGCGGCAGAACGTGCCGAAAGAGAAACGCTTGAAGATGAATATCAAGATCTCTTTATCGGTATTGGACGTGGTGAAGTGGTTCCGTTCGCTTCATGGCACCTCACAGGGTCAATGATGGAAAAACCACTGGCCGATATTCGTCACGATTTAGAACTGTTAGGTATTGAGCGTGCCGAGAACGTGAAAGAGCCCGAAGATCATATCTCAGCCCTTTGTGAAGTGATGGCCATGCTAACAGACGAAGAAGAAGGGCTACAGCAAGCCGTGTTTAACAAACACATCGCTCCTTGGTTCAAGGCGTTTACTCATCAATTAGAAAATGCAGAAAGCGCGGATTTTTACCAGCCAGCAGCTCAGCTTTGCGACGCGTTTTTAACCCTGGAGCAGGTGCGATTTAGCGAGAATACTAAGAGCACTAAAGCCAAATTAAAAATTGATGTGAAAAACGTCACTGATTACGAGTAATCGAGCAGTACATAGCATATTGATAGAGAGGCATGATCCTCCAAAGATCTACCGGAAGGTAAGGAAGCAATGATGAAAGATAATAAAGAAATAAACTCAAGCCGCAGGGAGCTATTGAAAGGCTTCACAACCGCTGCCGTTGCTGGTGCCGTCGTCGCAGGAACCACGAAAGTGGCAAACGCGTCGGAAACGGTTGAGTCTTCTGATAAAGACGTGAAGAAGAAAGGGTACCGTGAAACTCAACACATTCGTGATTACTACGACACACTTTAGGAGGTAAGAGATGAAACTTGTCAAACGCTCCGACAGTGTGAGCAAAGAAACCAATCAACTTGGCATTTCTCGCCGAGTGTTTATGAAGAACACCTCGATTGCTGCTGGTGGTGCCGTGGTTGGCGCAGGCCTGTTCGCGCCGGGTATGATGAAAAAAGCACAAGCGAAAACCGTCGATCCAGAAGCAAAAACCGAAGTGAAGCGTACGATCTGTTCTCATTGTTCGGTCGGCTGTGGTATTTACGCTGAAGTTCAAAATGGGGTTTGGACCGGTCAGGAGCCAGCGTTCGATCACCCATTTAATGCTGGTGGACACTGCGCGAAAGGGGCAGCTCTGCGCGAACACGGCCACGGTGAACGCCGCCTCAAATACCCAATGAAGCTTGAAAATGGCAAATGGAAAAAGCTGTCATGGGACGAAGCCATTGAAGAAATCGGCAATAAGGTACTGGATATCCGTGAAGAGTCCGGTCCTGATTCTGTCTACTTCTTAGGCAGTGCGAAACACAGTAACGAACAGGCGTACCTGTTCCGCAAAATGGCATCACTTTGGGGTACCAATAACGTTGATCACCAAGCGCGTATCTGTCACTCAACCACGGTAGCGGGTGTAGCAAATACTTGGGGCTACGGTGCAATGACAAACTCTTTCAATGACATGCATAACTGCAAATCTATGCTGTTCATTGGCTCTAACCCTGCAGAAGCACACCCAGTTGCGATGCAACATATCCTGATCGCTAAAGAGAAAAACAACTGTAAGATCGTGGTTGCGGATCCTCGTCGTACGCGTACTGCAGCCAAATCCGATCATTTTGTGTCTCTTCGTCCGGGTTCTGATGTCGCTTTCATTTGGGGTGTATTGTGGCACGTGTTTGAAAACCAATGGGAAGATAAAGAATTTATCCGTCAGCGTGTATTTGGTATGGATGAAATCCGTGCTGAAGTCGCAAAATGGACGCCAGCAGAAGTTGAACGCGTATCAGGAGTAAGTGAAGAAGACGTTTACCAGACCGCAAAACTGCTTGCAGAAAACCGCCCGGGCTGCGTTGTATGGTGTATGGGTGGTACTCAACATACCACGGGTAATAACAACACTCGCGCATACTGTGTACTTGAACTAGCGCTCGGTAACATCGGTAAATCTGGCGGTGGTGCCAACATTTTTCGTGGTCACGATAACGTACAGGGTGCAACCGACCTTGGTGTTCTTGCTGATACCTTGCCAGGCTACTACGGCCTTTCTGAAGGCTCTTGGCGTCACTGGTCAAAAGTTTGGGATGTCGATTACGAGTGGATCCAATCACGTTTTGATGACAACGAGTACGGTGGCCAAAAACCAATGCACAGCGCTGGTATTCCTGTATCACGTTGGATCGACGGTGTGTTAGAAAATAAAGACAACATTCGTCAGCGTGAAAACATTCGTGCCATGTTCTATTGGGGACACGCCGTCAACTCTCAAACACGTGGTGTTGAGATGAAAAAAGCGATGCAGAAACTGGATATGATGGTCATCGTTGATCCATACCCAACGGTAGCGGCGGTAATGAACGATCGCACAGATGGTGTTTACCTGCTTCCAGCTACGACCCAATTCGAAACTTACGGCAGTGTTACAGCTTCTAACCGCTCTTTACAGTGGCGCGATCAGGTAGTCGAACCTTTGTTTGATTCCAAACCAGACCACGAGATCATGTATCTGCTGTCGAAAAAGCTTGGCTATGACGATCTGTTGTTCAAAAACATTCGTGTGGAAAACAACCAACCTCTGATTGAAGATCTGACCCGTGAATTCAACAAGGGTATGTGGACCATCGGTTACACAGGACAAAGCCCAGAGCGTTTAAAAGCGCACCAACAAAACTGGCACACCTTCCACAAAACCACGCTTGAAGCTGAGGGCGGACCAATTAATGGTGACACGTATGGTCTTCCTTGGCCATGTTGGGGCACGCCAGAGATGGGGCACCCGGGCACGCACATTCTGTATGATACTTCTAAGACCGTTGCCGAAGGGGGTGGTAACTTCCGGACGCGTTTCGGTGTGGAATTTGAAGGTAAAAACCTGCTCGCTGAAGACAGCTACTCGAAAGGCAGTGAGATCAAAGATGGTTATCCGGAATTTACCGACAAGTTGCTAAAACAACTAGGATGGTGGGATGACCTGACAGCCGAAGAGAAGGTAGCAGCGGAAGGTAAAAACTGGAAAACCGACCTGTCTGGCGGTATTCAGCGTGTTGCTATTGCTCACGGTTGTATCCCATTTGGTAACGCAAAAGCACGTGCGATTGTTTGGACATTCCCAGACCGTGTGCCACTGCACCGTGAACCACTTTACACACCAAGACGTGACCTTGTAACGGATTATCCAACCTGGGAAGACAAAGACGCGATTTTCCGTGTGCCGACGTTATACAAATCGATTCAGGACCAAGACAAATCTGGTGAGTACCCAATTGTTCTGACATCAGGTCGCTTAGTTGAATACGAAGGGGGTGGTGATGAAACCCGTTCAAACCCTTGGTTGGCAGAGCTGCAACAAGAGATGTTCGTAGAAGTAAACCCGAGAGACGCGAACGATCTTGGCTTTAAAGATGGCGACGATGTTTGGGTTGAAGGTGCGGAGAAAGGCCGAATCAAGGTCAAAGCGATGGTCACTCGTCGTGTGAAACCGGGGCTGGCGTTCATTCCGTTCCACTTTGGTGGTGAATTTGAAGGTGAAGATCTACGCCCGAAATATCCTGAAGGCACACAACCGTATGTCAGCGGTGAGTCTGCCAACACGGCAACGACTTACGGTTATGACCCGGTTACCTTAATGCAGGAAACCAAAGTAACCCTATGTAACATTCGTAAAGCGTAAGGAGTCTGACAATGGCACGAATGAAATTCCTATGTGACACCAAACGCTGTATCGAGTGTAACGGTTGTGTTACTGCATGTAAGAACGAAAACGACGATGCGCTTGAGTGGGGCATACAGCGTCGCCGAGTCGTGACACTAAATGATGGTGAAGCGGGCGAAAACTCAATCTCTGTTGCTTGTATGCACTGTACTGACGCACCATGTATGGCGGTGTGTCCTGCAGACTGTCTTGAGTACACTGAAGACGGCATCGTACTTCACAACAAAGATCTGTGTATCGGTTGTGGTTACTGTCTGTTTGCGTGTCCTTTTGGTGCGCCCCAGTTCCCTAAACAAGAAGCGTTTGGTGAGCGTGGCAAAATGGACAAGTGTACCTTCTGTGCTGGCGGTCCTGAGACGGAACCTGGTTCGGTTGAAGAGCGTCAGAAGTATGGTGCAAACCGTATTGCAGAAGGCAAGCTGCCGATGTGTGCGTCATTATGTTCAACAAAAGCATTGTTGGCTGGTGATGCAGAGAAAGTCTCTGATATTTTCCGTCAGCGAGTGGTAGAGCGCGGCGCTAAGAATGCAGGTTGGACAGACGGAAATGATCTTTCTTACGACGCAACCAAAAGCTAAGTAAGGAGAGACACATGTTAAACACTTTAAAACGTGCGTCTCTGGTAATGCTGTCGTTAATGACAGCATTACTGCTGACTTTCTCGATACCTGCGACTGCAGAAGAGCAATCTTCTAAAGTCATGCAACAGGAGATGACGCAACTTGCCGGTGCGGATTATTGGCGTCAGTTGAGGCAGGGTGAAGCTGGTTACACCACATCCCAATCACCAGAGCATGGCGTGCTCATCAGTAAACCGGGCGAAACCTGGTACATCCTGAAAGAAAAGTGGATGTCTCCAGCTGGCGCCATCGCTATTTTCGGTAGTATCGCGCTGGTTGTCCTGGCTTATATCTTTGTTGGGCCATTGATGCTGAGCAAACCTCGCACGGGTAAAAAAATCAAACGCTGGTCTCGTTTGGACCGTGCGCTTCACTGGAGCATGGCGTTTACCTTTTTAACCCTCGCGTTTAGTGGATTAATGCTCGTTTACGGCAAGCACTTCCTGAAACCCTACGTTCCTAGTGAATTCTGGGGTTTCATCGTTATGCTGGCGAAGCAATACCACAATTACGTGGGACCGCTGTTCTTCATCTTGTTGACGTTAATTCTGCTGAAATGGTGGCGTAAATCGATCCCTAACATGACGGACGTACGTTGGTTCATGAAAATGGGCGGGATGGTGGGTAAACACAAAGGCACTCATCCATCGGCAGGTTTCTCAAACGGTGGTGAGAAAGCGGTTTACTGGTTGCTCATTTTTGTCGGTGCAATCGCAGCAGCAAGTGGTCTGGTTTTGGATTTCCCTATCTTTGATCAAACCCGCCGTGATATGGAGCTGTCTAACCTTATTCACGCAGTCTCAGCGCTCATTCTTATCTGCGGCTTTGTTTTCCACATCTATATCGGCCTGTTCGGTATGGAAGGTGCACTGGAAGGCATGGTAACGGGTGAGGTTGACGAAACATGGGCGAAAGAGCACCACGATCTCTGGTACGAAGAAGTCAAATCTCAAGAGGCAATGGGAGAATCAGACGAGGCTAAAGCTACAGATAAAGGAGCGAAAGCGAATGAACAAACATCATAACGGGATTTGGATTGCGTATATCCTGAGTTGTTTAACCCCGTTCACGTTTTTGATCTCTGGCGTTGTCGCTATTATCTATGCTGGTTATCGTTTGGACAAAGGCGAAGACAGTGATGTGGTTATCTCGCATTATTACGGGCTAATTCGTACTTTCTTCCTGTACCTTACGTTCTTTGTTGTTTTAATCGTGACCGTTGCGACCACCAATGGTGTGTTAAAAGGGGTCAGTGATTATTGGGTACGCAGTTCGCTGTTAGATAACATCGCTTATGTTATTCCTTATATAGGCAGTGTGTTCGCTGTGGTCGCGATAGGCGTCTGGCTATGGAGAATGTTCCAAGGCATGCATCAACTACGCAATAACAAGCCACACAGGCCTTCTACAGGTCCGAACCTGTAGAACGCCAAAACATTTAAAACCGCCGAGCAAGGCGGTTTTTTATTGGCTATTCGTCACAAATAAATATGCACCCAGTTTGTGCCAAGTTATCCTTGGTTGCATATAAATCTACATTTAGTTAACAATTTGGTGCGCATTAGCTTGGTGCAGCCAGACACTTTTGGTGCGAAATGGTTGCGCAAAAATGTGCGAACGGCGAGATGATTAATCACTTCAAAAACAGGATTTTTAATAAAATACAACAAGTTAAATTACATTAATCAACAGTTAGTAATTTTGGAACACTAATTGCTTTGTTAGACGCTTTACAAATTTGATTCACCATTTTGGTGATGGTTGACTTTTATTGCACAGGATAAGTGCGCACAACACTAACGGAGACAATCATAATGAGTGTAACAGCCGATCAGGTACATGGCGTTGTACAAACTCTGACACAAAGTTCCGATACTCTATTCTTATTGCTTGGTGCCATCATGGTTTTTTTGATGCACTCCGGTTTTGCTTTTCTTGAAGTGGGGACCGTACGCCAGAAAAACCAAGTTAACGCATTAGTTAAAATTCTGGCCGATTTTGGTGTTTCTGCCATCGCCTATTTCTTTATTGGTTACTGGGTTGCTTACGGTGGCACTTTTTTTGCCGACGCCGAGACTCTATCCCAGGGGAATGGGTATGAACTGGTTAAGTTCTTTTTCTTGCTAACGTTTGCCGCCGCTATACCTGCGATTGTCTCTGGCGGAATTGCCGAACGTGCGCGTTTTTATCCTATCCTCATTGCGACATTTTTCACGGTAGGGATCGTTTACCCACTGTTTGAAGGCATCATATGGAACGGTAATTTTGGTATCCAAGATTGGTTTGAAGCAAGTTTTGGCTTTGGCTTCCATGACTTCGCAGGTTCGGTCGTTGTCCACGGCGTAGGTGGTTGGATTGCTCTGGTTGCCGTTATTTTCTTAGGTATGCGTAAAGGGCGAATTCGCGCAGGCAAACATACCAACTTTGCTCCCTCAAACATCCCGTTTTTGGCCCTTGGCGCGTGGATTCTTTGTGTTGGTTGGTTCGGTTTCAACGTTATGTCGGCTCAAGCCATTTCTGGTATTAGCGGTCTAGTTGCAATGAACTCATTGATGGCAATGGTTGGTGGCATCATTGCATCACTTATCGCTGGTAAAAATGACCCTGGCTTTATCCACAATGGTCCTTTAGCCGGATTAGTTGCCGTATGTGCCGGTTCTGATCTTATGCATCCAATCGGTGCGCTGATAACAGGTGCGATTGCGGGTGTGCTCTTTGTTTACCTGTTCACACATCTACAAAACAAAACCAAGATTGACGATGTGTTGGGTGTTTGGCCTCTTCACGGCATTTGTGGCGCATGGGGTGGTATCGCTGCAGGCATCTTTGGACAAACAGCGTTAGGCGGGTTAGGCGGTGTTAGCCTTGTTGTACAGCTAATGGGAACTGTATTAGGTATCTCTATTGCCGTATTAGGTGCACTGGCTGTCTATGGCGCAATTAACGCAGTAACGGGTATTCGATTGTCAGAAGAAGATGAATTTAATGGTGCCGATTTGGCTATCCATAAAATCTCTTCAACCAATGAAGACTAACAAAATGTAAAAGAGCGGCATGACGCCGCTCTTTTTAACAATTGCCTTTCTTAGCTTGACCCGGAGGACAGAAATCGCCACTACCTCGGTGTCTGTCATGATCATTGGTACCAACGCTCACTCTCACATCATCAATTTCACCTTCAACATTGGTCAATTGACAGCCCGCTAGAGTCGTAAGTAAGACAAGAGCCAGAGATACGTGTCTCATTGCTTTTCCTCTCAAAGTATCATTTTATTATTGTTCATTACTACCATTGTCTAATCCATATTACTACAGCTGATATTGTTTCAGTGTTAAGCTAATGAAAAAGAACGACAAGGATCAGTTATGAATTTCCCGTATAGAAACATTGTAGTACTTACTGGGGCAGGTATCTCAGCAGAGTCCGGCATTCAAACATTTCGAGCTCAAGATGGCCTTTGGGAGAACCACCGTATTGAAGACGTGGCAACCCCTGAAGGATTTGAGCGAGATCCCGACCTTGTTCAGGCATTTTATAATCAACGTCGTAAAAAGCTACAGGACGAGGCGATACAGCCAAACGCAGCGCATCTCGCTTTAGGGCGACTTGAGGCAGAGCTGGATGGCAAAGTGACCGTCATTACGCAAAATATCGATAATTTGCATGAAAGAGGCGGAAGCCACAATGTCATCCACATGCATGGCGAACTGCTCAAAGCCCGCTGTAGTGAATCGCATCAGGTGATAGAACACACTGAGGATATCGAAACCGGTGAGCTTTGCCACTGTTGTCAAATTCCGTCCCAAATGCGCCCTCACATTGTTTGGTTTGGCGAAATGCCTCTGCGCATGGGTGATATTTACGAAGCGCTAGAACAAGCGGACTTGTTTATTTCTATTGGTACATCTGGTGTGGTGTATCCTGCGGCTGGGTTTGTCCACGATGCAAAAATGCACGGTGCCCATACCATCGAAATCAATCTGGAGCCTAGTGCAATAGAAAGTGAATTTGAAGAAAAACGCTATGGAAAAGCGAGTGTGGAAGTGCCGAAGTTAGTTGATGAGATCTTAGCGTTAGAAGATAAATAGAGCGCCATAAAAACAATAAAAGCGGCCAGTTCAGTTGGCCGCTTTTTCAATTCTTTACTGTTGTTCGTATTAGTTGTTTACTTTTAGCTTCTGGAAGTACTCATCGTACATCACACTTGCTTCACCAACTTCATCTTGCCAAGTACCGCTGTCCATCACTTCTTGCGGAGGGAAGATGCTTTGGTCGTTAACAAATTCTTTTGGAAGTAGGTCAAACGCCGTCTTAACTGGAGTAGGGTAACCAATCTCCAGTGCAATCTTAGCCGCATTCTCTGGACGCAGCAGGAAGTCGATCATCTTATGTGCGGCTTCCACGTTTTTAGCACCCGCAGGAATCGCAAGACTGTCCATCCAGAAGATTGTGCCTTTTTCTGGCCAGATGATATCAATGTTCGCGCCTTCCTCACGTGCCATGTAAGCAGAACCATTCCACAGCATGCCAAGAGAAACTTCACCCGCTAGGTATGGGTTCGCGGGGAAATCAGAGTTAAACACCAACACATTTGGCATCAACTTTTGCAGCTCTTCGTAAGCAGCTTTGATTTCATCAGGGTTTGTCGTATTTGGTGAGTAACCAAGTTTCGTCAACGCGATATGGAAAACTTCACGAGAATCGTCCATCAGCATTAATTGACCTTCCCACTTACTATCCCAGAAGTCGTCCCATTTTGTGACGGACGACTTATCCAGCATATCCGCATTGATACCAATGCCTGTCGCACCCCAGATATAAGGGATAGAGTAGTTGTTATTTGGATCAAAAGGTTTGTTTAAGAAGTTAGGATCGATGTCGGCAAAATGGGATAACTTCTCTTTGTCAATCTCTTGAAGCATGCCTTCTTTGCGCATTTTAGATACGAAATAGGTAGACGGTACTACCAAGTCGTAACCAGAACCTTGTGTTTTTAACTTCGCGTACATGCTTTCGTTAGACTCGTAAGTCGAGTAAAGCACCTTGATTCCAGTTTCTTTTGTAAAGTCTTCAAGAACTTCGTTTGGAATATATTCAGACCAATTGTAGAAGTAGAGTTCTTGATCAGCCGCCATTGCAGGAGTAGCGAACAGAGTCGCTGCACATAGAGCGCTTGCGTAGAATTTACTTTTCATTTGTTTTCCGTTTTGTTTAGCGATTGGACAAATCAATACTAGTGGTAATGATCAAGTTGAACCAAATTGCATCAAGTACAATTCTGTTTATTTAACCCGATGTCTCTCATTCCATTGAGATGAAACGAGCCGAGCTAAATAAACGTAGCAAGGCATAATTATATCAGTCAATTACAAAAATAGGCAGCCATTGCTGCCTATTTTCATTTTGGTCAATTTGCGTGAAACAAATTCGATTACTGGCCAGCTTTTAGCTTGAGGAAGTAACCTTCGTATTTCACGGTCAGATCACCAACAGCATCTTGCCATTCAACTCGGTCAAGGTCTTCTTGTGAAGGGAACAGAGGAGCCACATCTTTAAACTTCTCGTTCGATGCTTTCACTGCGGTCAGGTAACCAGTGTCACGAGAAATCTGCTCTGCGATTTCCGGGCGAAGTAGGAAGTCGATCATCTTGTGCGCCGCTTCTACGTTTTTCGCACCAGAAGAGATAGCGAAGTTGTCAACCCAACCAATACCACCTTCTTTCGGGAATACCAGTTTAAGGTTAAGGCCTTCGTTTTGAGCTGCTGCTGCACTGCCGTTCCAAAGCATGCCAACACCAACTTCACCAGACATGTATGGTGCACCTGGGTTGTCAGAGTTAAATAGAAGCACGTTCGGCATCAGCTTTTGTAGCTCAGCATACGCTTCGTCGATCTGTTTTGGATCCGTTGAGTTGCCTGAATAACCTAACTTACGCAGTGCAATGTGGAATACTTCACGCGTGTCGTCCATTAGCATCACTTGACCTTCAAGCTCTGGCTTCCATAGGTCAGCCCAGCTTTGGAAATCGTTGGGGTCGTACATGTCGGTATTGACAGCCAGACCAGTAATTGCAACAACGTGAGGAATAGAGTAGTCATTCTTAGGATCGAATGGCTTGTCCAGGTAGTTCTGGTCAAGGTTACCGAAGTTTTTCAACTTAGATTTATCGATCTTTTGTAGCATACCTTCATCGCGCATTTTCGCTACGAAGTAAGTAGAAGGTACTACTAAGTCATAACCTTCGTTATGAGTTTTTAGCTTTGCATACAAAGTTTCGTTCGACTCATAAGTTGAGTAGATCACTTTGATACCAGTTTCTTTGGTAAATTGTTCCAGGAGGTTACTGTTGATGTAAGGACCCCAGTTCATAAATACCAATTCATTATCGTCCGCTGCCACTGAACCTGAGAACAGAGAAAGCGCACATGCACTACCAGCTAATAAAGTAGCCCATTTTTTCATTGACGTTAGCTCCAAACCAAACGTTGTCCAAACTATTTTGGACGATAGATAGAAAAACAGAATGGCATGTAACCATTCTGTTTCGTGATGTTAACGGGTATTGATTTTACTTTACTTTTTCTCTTGCAAGCAACTGAGAAATCACCACAAGTAGCAAAGAAACAATCAACATAACCGTTGCCAGAGCATTCACTTCTGGTGAAATACCCACTTTGACCATTGAGTAAATTTTCAATGGTAAGATTTCGTAGGTTGGGCCTGTCACAAACGAACTGATAATCACGTCATCCAAAGACAGGGTAAAGCTTAATAACCAACCGGCAGCAACCGCTGGTTTCGCCAGGGGAAGGATGATCTTCTTCAAGATAACCCATTCACTTGCACCCAGGTCTTTTGCTGCTTCCAACATTTTCACATCAAAGCCATTCAAGCGGCTATAGACCGTTACCACGACAAATGGTAAACAGAAGGTGATGTGCGCAATCAACAGTGTAAAGAAACCAAGCTGTGCACCCAGCACTAAAAACAGCGCCAACAATGAAATTGCCATCACGATGTCCGGTGACATCATTACAACAAACAGCATGCCGTTTACGGCGCCTTTCCCTTTAAAGGAATAGCGGAATAGGGCAACTGCCGTCAAACTACCAATAATAGTAGCAGCTGTTGCAGAAAATACGGCAACATTTAGAGAGTGCCAGGCAGCCTGCATCAGGCTGTCGTTGTTCACTAAGGTTTCGTACCACTTAGTGGTAAATCCGCCCCATTTCATGCCAAATTTATTCGCATTAAATGAGTTCACAATAAGCACGATGATTGGCAAATACAAAAATGCGTACACCAGTGCCATAAAGCTAAATCTAACTGTGCGTCCCATTAGTCTAGCTCCACTTTCTTGTTCAACAACTTGCCAGCTCGATAGTAGGCATACAACATGATTGCCATTGCAATGGTGAGCGCAATACTGGTTGCTGCACCAAACGGCCAATCGCGAGCATTTAATACCTGGCTCTTAATGACGTTACCAATTAGCAGGTTCTTCGCACCACCCAGAAGGTCCGAGATATAGAACATGCCAAGCGCAGGAAGAAGCACCAACAAACAGCCACCGATGATGCCGGGCATCGTCAAAGGCAAAATCACTTTAGTAATTGTCTGAAACTTGTTCGCACCTAAATCTTTCGCAGCTTCGATGTAAGTGTTGTCCAGCTTCTCAATTGCCGAATAAAGCGGCAGAATCATAAATGGAAGCAAGATGTACACGAGACCAATCATGACTGCCGTTTCGGTATACATGATTCGCATTGGCTTATCGATGATCTCCATTGCCATCAGCGATTTGTTCAAAACACCTTGAGTGCCCAAAACAATCTTTAAGCCATATGTACGGATCAACGAGTTTGTCCAGAAGGGTACAATCACCAAAAACAGCATAAACGGACGCCATTTTTCAGGCATTTTCGCGACGATATACGCAAATGGGTAACCAATCACTAAGCACAATAACGTTGCAATGATCGCCATGTAGAACGAGTGCATAAGCACTTTGGCATACAGCGGATCTAACAGACGAACGTAGTTGTCCAATGTAAAGGTGAGTTCTATTAGGTTCGCTTCGTCACGCGTTAAGAAACTTGTACCGATAATCATCAAGTTTGGCACCAACACAAACAGTGTCAGCCAACCAACAATTAAGGTAATGATTGCGTTCTGAAGATTAATCTTCTTGGTTATCATTGAGGACAACCTCCCAGCTCTCAACCCAAGTAATAGCGACTTTCTGGCCGAGTGAGTGGTCCACATCTGGATCATCTTCGTTAAAGAATTCGCTTACCATTACACGCATGCCTGAATCGAGTTCGATAACAGAATCTAGCGTCATACCTTTATAGGTACGTTCCGTCACGTGACCAACAATGCCTTTTTCTTCCGACTCTTTGATTTCTTCGATACGTAAGTCTTCAGGGCGGAGTAATACTTGGAGTTTATCGCCGGCTTGAGCTTCTTCATTGTAATAAACCACTGACACAACACCTTCAATGTCAGCGCGAATGCGTTTTTCATCGACGCGCTCTAACATGGTTGCATTGAATACGTTGATCTCACCGATAAAGCGTGCAACAAACAGGTTTTTAGGCTCTTCGTAAATTTCACGTGGAGAACCATCCTGTTCAATGACACCGTCACGCATTACGATGATACGGTCCGACATTGATAGCGCTTCTTCCTGATCGTGCGTCACAAAGATAAAGGTGATGCCTAGTTGGCGCTGCAACTGTTTAAGCTCAATCTGCATTTGCTTACGCAATTTGTAATCCAGTGCAGAGAGCGATTCATCAAGCAGCAGTACTTTCGGCTTATTAACGACTGCGCGGGCGATAGCAATACGCTGTTGTTGACCACCTGAAAGTTGATGCGGTTTACGCTGTGCCATTTTTTCTAGGCGAACCATGCGCAATGCTTCCATCACTCGTGGTTCAATTTCTGCTGCCGCGGTTTTCTGCATACGAAGACCGAACGCAACGTTTTCAAAAACCGTCATGTGAGGAAAGAGGGCGTAACTTTGGAATACGGTGTTAACGTGTCTTTGTTCAGCAGGAACCTGAGTAACATCTTGGTTATCCAAAATAATTTGACCGTTATCTACCGCTTCAAAGCCCGCAACCATGCGTAAAACGGTTGTCTTGCCACAACCAGATGGGCCAAGAATGGTTAGAAACTCACCATGATTAACATCCAGATTTAAATTGCTGATGATTTCCTTACCATCAAAACTCTTACTAATGCCAGATAAACGAATAACTGGATTTCCTGCTTGCTGTTTAGCGTTCAACGTCTGTATTTCTCCCACGTTCAAATTTGGGTTTACGCCAATTGATCTGACTCTTTATCCATCGCAGTAAATAACGGTTCATTCTGGCTTGTTAAAACACTCAAGAATGGCGGAAAATTTCATTGTAGAATAACAGCTTATCGAATATTTCTTCTTTATTCTCAAGTATTTGTTTCTACGTTATATCTGACCGCTTACTTACTGAAACTGGTATTATTCATTCACTTTTGAGGCGCGCATCATAATCACCAAAATTGTGAAATCAAAGCATTTTTTAGCCTCAAATCAGAAAAAATTTTACAGGCAAAAGTCATCATTCCTTACCATACTGTTTTTATAAGATTACTCCTAATTTCAACAGCGCTTTTTAAAGCTTACCGCTCTGCAACAATTGTTTTCAATTTCATGGCCTTGTGAGTGGCTAATTATCGACCAAATAGTGGATTTTGCAAGGGTTGAGAGCGAGTTATGATTTTAGACGTGGCAAGAATTCTTTATAATGGCGGGCACACTAATTGACTGGTATCCCAGCAAAAATTTCACAAGTGAATCTTGGATAATATATGAACAACGACTTTGAGAACGATTTTAACCTTGGAGGGAGTGTAGAGCGAGCTTTGTCTGGCAACTACGAGCTGAAAGCCGGAGCGGTTTTTAGCGAAGCATGGCGCGCCACCATTCAACACTTTTTGTCATTTTCTCCTGCGATTATCGTCTTGCTTTTGGTTCAGGTAGGCATTTTCTATATCGCATTGCAGCTACAACTGGGTGACCCAAGTGTCATTTTGGATGCAATACAAAACCCGGATTCTTTTTCAACCGACATTGTGTCTGCTGTTTATGTAGCAAACTTTAGCTATGAAGTGATCAGCGCTCCGATATACGCAGGCATCAGTTTAATGGCAATGAGTCACGTAGCGGGGCTAAAAACAAAGCTTCGCCACGTGGGAAAAGGGTTACAATTCACGGTTCCGGTTATTCTGGCAACGTTAATGAGTCTGGTACTTCAAGGACTGGTTGGCATGCTTCTGGCTCCGCTATCGCTATACCTATCTCTGGCGTTCAGTCACTCTATCTTACTTATTTGTGAGAAACGAGTGCCGCCAATGCAATCGCTATTACTGTCATTACGAGCGGTGAACAAAAAGATTTTCGTTGTCGCAACCCTATATCTGGGCGTGATGTTCATGTTTATTATCGCAGCTATGTTCTACGGTATCGGGCTTATTGTGGTGCTGCCATTCTTCTTCCACCTGAAGGGCATACTTTACCGTGAGATGTTTGGGATTAAACTCAAGATTGTGGCGAAACAAAAAAATAATAATGATAGCGATCACGACGGCAAGTCTCAGGTCTTTGATGCGTAAAGTATCATTTCAATGACAATCAATGGCGGCTTATAACAAGTCGCCATTTTTGTATCGCCACTAACCCCGTGAGAAATGGCCTATCAGAAGCACAAGCCACGATTCAACTTGAATAAGAATCTGCGTGGGGAACCTCTCGTTTTGTTACTTATCAGGTAACTTAATGGTCTAAAGGTGCTATAAGGATGCTCAGAATTGCTCAAGCCAATATAGAGCATGAACACATGACACAAACTAAAATAAATCAACGGTTCAAATGAAAAAGTTAAGCCTAAGTATACTGAGTAGCGCGGCGCTGATCTTAGCTGCTCCTGTCACACAAGCTCAAGAATACATGTTTACCTATTCTAAGCTGTACACACAGCTGAAGAATAACAATAAGGAAGGCCATGACGATGTAAAAGTCGGTGTATTTTTCGTTAATGCTGATACTAAGAAGCTGTGTAACATCGAAAAAGCGTGGATGGAAAAAGAAGAGCACTATGAAGAGTTCGTCATTCCAGCATCCAAAGAGCTGCCACTTCCAATCGATAAAAACCTGAAATCCGCAAACCCTTTGGTTTTCGTTCAGACCCCGAAAGACACCCGCTGCGATTATTCTCTGGTTGTAATGACGAAAGAGCCATTACAGGGTAACGTATCTTATGATCAGCTCACACCGTTAATGCCTCAGATGCAAAGTATGCTAGAAGACTTGGGTGGTATGTTTGCCAGTTGGTTTACGCCCGATGTTCAAGGTGTCACGATGGAGTTTGCAAACGGACTGAATAGTACTATTTCTTTCTCCAACGGGACAGAGAAGCCAATTGTTAACGGAAAGGTCCAAGTCGCTTTAAGCGAAATTGGTGAGGGTGGAACGATGACGCTGCCAGAACCAACAATGCGAGTTCTTCCGTACCTGCCGAACGCAAAATAAATCATATACTTTTAATCGAAGAGCCGCAGCAGCGGCTTTTTTTGCTGCTAAGGAAAAGAATTGATTGGATTTATCGGCTCTCAACTAAGACAAACATTTAATCCTGAGTAAAAAGGCCGTATAATCCACGCCCCATAGAAAACCACGTTAGGAAGTCCTACCGTCGATTTATCGGCGATGTGAGAGCCCGCAATGATCCAGAAAGATACAAGAAAAGAAACCCTTGAATTCAACAAGCTTCAGAAACGCCTGCGAAGAAATGTTGGAAATGCCATTACCGAATACAACATGATTGAAGAAGGTGATGTTGTCATGGCATGTATAAGTGGTGGTAAAGATTCATTTGCGATGCTGGATATCCTGCTGAATCTGCAAAAAGCTGCTCCGATTAAATTCGAAGTTGTTGCCGTCAACCTTGACCAGAAACAACCGGGCTTCCCAGAACATATTCTTCCGGACTATTTCGAAACACTTGATATCCCTTACTACATCGTAGATAAGGACACTTACTCGGTTGTAAAAGAAAAAGTACCAGAAGGTAAAACAACCTGTGGTCTGTGCTCACGCCTACGCCGCGGTACGCTTTATTCGTTTGCTGAGAAAATCGGCGCAACTAAACTTGCTCTGGGTCACCACATGGATGACATCGTTGAAACCATGTTCCTCAACATGTTCCACGGTTCACGCCTAAAAGCGATGCCACCAAAGCTACGTTCTGACGATGGCCGTAATGTTGTAATTCGTCCACTGACTTACTGCCGTGAGAAAGACCTGATCAAATACGCAGAGCACAAAGATTTCCCAATCATTCCTTGTAATCTGTGTGGTTCTCAAGAGAACCTGCAACGCCAATCGATCAAAGCAATGTTGATTGAATGGGATAAGAAGACTCCTGGACGCGTCGAAGCGATTTTCAAATCAATTCAGAACGTAAGCCCAAGCCAATTGGCTGACAAAGAGTTGTTTGACTTTGTTAACCTTCCACTCGATCGCGAAGGTGACCGTGAAGAGTACGAGTTCAATGAAGCGGTCGTCTCTTCAACGAACATTGATGAATCTATGTTCATTGATGTGACAAATATCTGATTGAGATAAATATAAAGAAAGGAAGGCCACAGTGCCTTCCTTTTTTAGTTTTGTACCCGATGAATATAACGACAGAATGGATAGATTAAGTTGCCTCGTTTGGATCCAGTGGGCTGATGTAGCCTTTTGGTTTCAATGCGAGAACATCACAGTTGATCTTATCAATCACATGCTCAGCCGTATTACCAATAAAGACGGCTGAAAGGCCTGTACGGCCAGTGGTACCCAAAATAACCATTGCTGCGTTTAAACGTTCTGCCGCTGCAGGGATGACATCTTCAGGCAACCCTTGCTCCACGATGGTTTGTTCTTCATCCAGCCCATGTTTTTGGCGAAGGGCTTTCATCGCGGTTAGGTGATGGCCACGAACGGCATCGGTGTACGTTGTTGGGTCAAATTCTGGTAGTTCTATGGTGATATTCGCTGGCGTCACAGGGTAAGCGTTAACAAGAAACGGATCCGCGTTCAAACGACCTGACATCTCTTTCAAGCGTTCTACCATTGAGTCGTTAAGATCAATGTGGGTTGGGTTTTCCGAACCAATGTGAACCGACGCCAGAATATTCGCATGTTCTGGCCAGTCTGCGTTCTTAATAAGTAGAACCGG
Organism: Vibrio sp. EA2; assembly: GCF_033042495.1. Classification (NCBI taxonomy): domain Bacteria; kingdom Pseudomonadati; phylum Pseudomonadota; class Gammaproteobacteria; order Vibrionales; family Vibrionaceae; genus Vibrio; species Vibrio sp. EA2. The sequence continues at coordinate 604,028 of NZ_JAWLID010000002.1, forward strand.
GATAGGGCATTTACGTAGCAAGTGCCAGTCTGTTGGCGTGAAAATAACGGACTCTAAGACGTCATGCTTGCGAGTGCCCTTAATCAATAAGTCGTGACTGCCTGCAAATACTTCACCGATGATGGCTTCGTACGGGCGGTTGTGCCAAACCACGCACACATCAAAGTCAAAGCTGTCGTCTAAGTATGGTTGAGCAATTTTACGCATCCACTGTTCACGCTGATGGATAACACCACGACGCATCGCATCTCTTTCATCCACCGACAGCATTGAAGTCATGTCATAAGAAAAATCATAGATGGATAAAAAGAAGGTAATTCGGCTTCTTGATACGCTTTTTTGAGCTAATTGAACTGCTCTTGCGAGTGCCGGCTGATCATCACTATTGATGTTAGCTACAACTAGAATTTTACTGTATATACTCATATCTAAGCCCACTTATATTGCAAGACCAATTACTGAATTTAAAGTAAATCAGTATATTGGAGTACTCACCGCATATTTTTAATGTAGCTCAGTTTGCAGAAGATTTTGAGGACTTTCGAAGGGAATTTGTGAGAAACATGATGTGGCTCAGCTAAAAGCCACATCAAATAATAGGAGAGGTTACTCTGTCGTTACGCCTGCAAGTTCCATCAGCGCATCGTGATCTAAGATAGTGATATATTTACCTTTAACACTTAAGATCTCAGATTTTTGGAAGCGCCCCAGCAGACGGCTGATTGTTTCAACGGTCAAACCAAGGTAGTTACCGATATCACCACGAGTCATGGTCAAGCGGAATTCTCTAGGGCTAAAACCACGCTGAGAGAAACGCGTTGACAGGTTAAACAGGAATGCAGCCAGACGTTCTTCAGCATTCTTCTTAGAAAGAAGCAGGATCATCTCCTGATCGCCTTTGATTTCGTTACTCATCAAACGCATAATTTGCTGGCGTAGTTTCGGCATTTTACCTGACAAGTCATCTAGAATTTCGTATGGAATTTCACACACCATAGACGTTTCTAAAGCCTGGGCAAAACTTGGGTGACAGTCCCCAGTAATAGCGTCAAAGCCCACGAGATCACCAGCTAAGTGAAACGCCGTTATTTGTTCGTCGCCTTGCTCAGTGATTGTATAGCTCTTGATTGTGCCAGAACGGATAGCGTACAAAGACTTAAGCTCATCGCCCGCTTTGAATAGCTCTTGGCCTTTTTGAATTGGCTTTTTACGCTCAATGATTTGGTCAAGCTGGTCCAGTTCAGATTCATTCAGAGTGAATGGGATACACAACTGACTGATGCTACAATCTTGGCAGTGAATAGCACAACCACCTGATTGGACACGCTTTGTTGCAGGTTTTTCAGAAATCATAACAACCTTTCACTATTTGATATACATCAATATTTTAGCACTGCTTAATCCTAAAGGATAGCAAAAATATTGTGGGTATAGACTTTCAAGTTATATGAAACCAAGCATTTGCATGGCACCCGCAGCAGTATACGTTCCATAACCTATAAGAATAAATGCAGAGATGTTTCTAAATATTAATGATTTTTGTAGTTTCTGAAAGTAGCTTGCCCCGTAACTCACAGCAAGCATCGAAGGAAGGGTCCCCACGCCAAAGGCAAGCATGATCAAACCACCGTTAACTGCACTTCCGGAAACAGCAGACCACGTCAATGCCGAATAAACCAAGCCACATGGAAGCCATCCCCAAACAAAACCGAATGGCAGTGCATGAATTGCGCTTTTTAACGGTAACAAGCTCTTTCCAGCAGGCGATATAAACTTCCAAAGGCTCTGACCGAGTTTTTCTACAACTAGTAAACCTTGCCACCATTTAGCGATATATAGTGCAACTAAAATCATAAATATTGCCGCCACAAAGCGCAGCCATGCAAGAGAGTGTGCTAAACCACTTAATTCAGACAATCCCGATACAGCACCACCGATAAGAGCGCCAAATAACGCATAGCTAGTCAATCTTCCCAGATTGTAGAAAAGCGGAATCAGAGGAGAGCCTTGGGTTTGTGATGAGCCCATAGAGAGCAAAGAGGCGATGCCACCGCACATGCCCATGCAGTGACCAGACCCAACGAGCCCGATCATTAACGCGCCAATAAAGTCAGGATTCATAGAGAAAGTTACGATTTCTTATTGTCTGATTTGTCTTCTTCATCAAGAAGAATGTTGTGACCTTGACGCTCAAGATCTTCAAACTGATCACTGCGAACAGCCCAAAGGAAAATAGCGACAGCAACACAGACCAGAATGATGGCAATGGGAATTAATATATATATGCTTTCCATGTTCGCTTTCTCTATTTATTTCTCTTTTAGAAGTCGCAACGAGTTGGATACCACGATAATTGAGCTTGCAGACATCCCGACAACGGCAACATACGGTGCAACTAATCCCGCAACCGCCAGCGGCAAAATTAACAGGTTGTAGCCCAAAGACCAAGCCAAGTTTTCTCTGATGATTTTTCTTGTACGAAGAGCAAGCAGACGAGCTTCTAATAACTTATCCAGATTATCACCCAGTAGCGTCATATCAGCGGATGCTTTTGCTACGTCTGTACCACCGCCCATCGCTACCGACAGGTGAGCGCCAGCCAGTGTCGGCGCATCGTTGATACCATCACCAACCATCATGGTAATATCTTCACTATCCAGGCTCTTAAGATACGCGAGTTTGTCTTCTGGTTTTGCAGAGGCGATCACATGGTCGATACCGATTTCATCCGCAACAGGCTGAGCATTTTGTATTGAATCGCCAGTAAGTAACGTAGTCTTGATACCTGCTTCTGCAAAACGCTGTATAAATGCCTGACTCTCTTTACGAATTGGATCACGATAATAAAACGTCGCGACATGTTCTCCGTTGACCGACAGATACACGGCGTTACTTTCATCACAACCTTCATCTAAGACAAACGCAGCGCTGCCGATTTTTACGTCTTTATCGTTCCATATGCCTTCGATACCAGAGCCAATAATGTTTTTCACCTCTGACACAGTCACATCTTCTTTCGCGTACTGCGCAAAAGAACGGGCAATAGGGTGGTTGGCATGAGCTTCCAGTGCTGCGGCAAGTGAGAGACTTTCATTCTCTGATAGCGAACCAAAAACGCTTGTGCGACTGATTTCGATATCACCTTTTGTCAGAGTTCCGGTTTTATCGACAACAAGGTGATTCACTTTGCACAATGTTTCAAAAACGTGGCCTTTACGCAGTAAAATACCGAAGTTGCCCATTCTTGACGTCGCACAAGTCAACGCTGTTGGTGTTGCCAAAGAAAGCGCACAAGGGCAGGTCGCAACCAACACCGACAGCATGATCCAGAACGCATCATCAGGTTTTGTTTGGTGCCAATAAAACCAAGTACCCGCTGAGATAATGAGTATCGCACCAACAAAGTAGCGCGCCACAACGTCTGCAATCTCGGCAATCTTTGGCTTAGAATGCTGAGCTTCATCTTGCAGGCGTACAATGTTTGAAATGACTGAGTCCGCTTTAGAGCTTGTCACCTCAAGTTCAAAAGATTCATCACCGTTGAGCGTCCCTGCAAATACCGCATCGCCTTCCTTCTTAACCACATGAACTGACTCACCGGTGAGCATGGATTCATCGATATGAATACGACCAGAAATGACTTTCCCGTCAGCAGGAATGTGTTCACCAGGCAGAACGCGAATACGATCACCAATTTTCAAAGTCTTCACCGGGATTTGCTCACCATCTAAGGTTGTCGCAATGGCCGGAATCAATTTGAGCAGGTTACCACTTGCTGCAGCCGCTTTACGACGAGCTCGCATTTCCAGGAAACGCCCGACAAGCAAGAAGAAGGTAAACATCGAAATCGATTCGAAAAAGACCTCTCCTTGCTCAGTAAACGTCGCGACGAGGCTGGCAACATAAGCAAAAATGAGAGCAATCGAGACGGGCACATCCATCCCTAGAGTACGGCCTTTGATACTTCGCCAAGCATTTAAATAGAAAGGAAGTGCCGAGTAGAGAAGAACGGGCGTTGCAAATATCAGGCTGACCCAGCGAAAGTAGTTTTTAAACTCAGGTTCCAGATCGCCAAAAACTTCTAGGTACAAAGCTACGGCAAGCATCATGACCTGCATGGTTGCCAGGCCTGCTATCCCTAAACGGTAAAGGTATTGCTTCATCATTCGATGATAAGACGCTTCTTGAACGTCCGCTTCAAATGGCGCTGCTTTGTAACCCAGTTTATGAATCACCGAAAGTAGCTCACTTAAACGAACCTGGGTTGTATCCCAAGCGAGCAAAGCACGGTTTGTTGTGGTATTGACACGAATAGAAACCAAGCCTTTGGTATTGGAGACCTGTTTTTCGATTAGCCACGCACAGGCGGCGCAGGAGACACCATCTAAGGAAAGAGTCACTTCAGAAACATTATCATGGTGACGAACAAACTCCGATTGGACGTCTTCATTGTCATAATGAATCAGCGCTTGAAGCTGCTCTGGTACCAAATCGGCTTTTTCAGCAGGCGCAGTACGGTATTGGTAATAAGAGACGAGACCACTATCAATGATCGTTTGTGCCACAGTCTGACACCCAGGGCAGCACATATCACGGACTTCACCGAGTATTTCTACCTTATAATCCGTGTTGGCTGGTACATCTTCACCACAGTGATAACAGGATTTACACATAAGATTACTTCATCAAAACGGTGTCAGCGGCAGGAAACTCAACCTTACCTTGAATCATCCACTCTTTATCGTGAGGTTGCAGCTCAATGAACCAAGGACCTTGGATATCTTCATCTGGTGTTAAGCGGTAGTTTCCAGAAGCATCTGCAGTGATTAGCTTCGAAAAATCACGATCAGCAAGTGTACGGTGCGTAAAAGTAGCGGTTAAGGCCGGGTAGTGGGCCAGCTCACCTTTATCAAAATGAATAACAACTGTGTTGCTATCAGACGAAATATGCGCGTTAAGATTCAGGTCACGAGCGACATTCATTTTACTGATGTCGATGTTAATCCCTTTACCTTTTTTATAGTAATCCTCGGCAACTAAAGAAACAGAGTTATTTGAGAAGATAACCACTGTCACGATTGTCCAGCCAATAACAATAAGAGGAAGGATAATCAGGAACCACGGCCAAAATTGTTTATACCAAGGCTTTACCATAAAAAAGTTCTCAACAGCTAAATGAAAAAATAGGAGGCGTTAAATTTAAAGGAAAGACAGCCCCTATGAAAGGGGCTGTTATTGCTATGTTACTAATATCTCGGTTACTTATTCTCGGAGTTGCTTAAACTCCAGACATATGATGCAACCAACTGGATCTTGTCTTCACCTAGAATATCTTTCCAGGCAGGCATGACACCAGAACGGCCATTCATAACCGTTTCAGTAACGGCTGCACGTGAATCACCAAACAACCAGTCTTGGTCAGTCAGGTCAGGCGCACCCACTGCTGGGTTACCTTTACCATCTGTACCGTGACATGCTGCACATACAACAAAGCGAGCTTTACCAGCTGCCGCTTCACGGGCATTCACTTTACGCCCAGAAAGGCTCAGCGCGTAGCTAACCACTTCTTGAACGCCTTCTTCACCAAGCGCATCTTTCCATGCTGGCATTTGACCAACACGGCCATGCATGATGGTTGTTACGATTGCTTGCGGTTCACCGCCATATAGCCATGCGTCATCAGTCAGATTAGGGAAACCTTGCTGACCACGTGCATCAGAGCCGTGACATTGTGAACAGTTTTGCAAGAACAAACGTTGACCAACTTTAAGCGCTTCAGGATCGTTAGCAATTTCCGGAATAGGGCGTAAGCCGCTTTCGTTGTGTGCTAGCTTACGGAAAGCTTCACCAAAGTAAGCATCCGCGTCATCAAGCTCTTTAGCGTATTGGTTAAGTTGTTTGTTCTCTTGTGCCGCAGCAATGGCTTGTTTTGACTCTTCAAGTGAGCGCACTTCTTGAGCCGAGCTCTCCCAGTTCAAGAAGCCTTTAAAGCTGCCTAAGCCTGGAAATAGAGCAAGGTACACTGCAGAAAACACGAAAGTACTTACAAAAAGGTAAGTCCACCACTTAGGTAGCGGGTTGTTTAGCTCGCGAATACCATCGTACTCGTGGCCCATGTCTTCCCCTTCCTCGACGCCCATTTTATCTTTGGCGCACCAAGTCAGGAGGATCGCACAGCCTACTAGCGTACCGATAGTAATCACGATAATCCAGAGACTCCAGAATGTAGTCATTACTTCTTCACTCCTTGGTTATGTGGGGTCGTTTGTTCTTCGTCAGCAAAGACCAGGTAAGCATCTTCCTCGAAACGTGATTTACGTTTCTTGCTAAATGCCCACCATACAATGCCAATAAAACTGGCGAAGAGCACAACGGTATAAACACTATGAATCGTACCGAAATCCATACGTCCCCCTTACTTCATCGCATGACCAAGAGACTGAAGGTAAGCGATGATTGCATCCATCTCTGTTTTACCTTCTACTTCTTTAGCCGCATTCGCGATCTGTTCATCGGTATATGGAACACCGAACTGATCACGGAACAACTCAAGTTTCTTCTGAGTCAAACTGCCGTCTAAGACGTTTTCAGCTAACCATGGGAAACCAGGCATGTTTGATTCTGGAACGAGTTCACGTGGATCAATTAGGTGAACACGATGCCACTCGTCAGAATAACGACCGCCGACACGAGCCAGATCTGGACCAGTACGTTTAGAACCCCATAGGAATGGATGTTCCCAAACGCTTTCACCAGCAACAGAGTAGTGACCGTAACGCTCAGTTTCTGAACGGAAAGGACGCACCATCTGGCTGTGACAAACGCTACAGCCTTCTCGGATGTAAAGGTCACGACCTTCCATTTCAAGCGGAGTGTAAGCGCGTAGGTTTTCTACAGGCTCAGTAGTTTGTTTTTGGAAAAGCAGAGGCGTGATCTCTACAAGAGCACCCCAACTGATAGCAAAAACGATAAAAATAGCCAACAAACCGACATTACGTTCTAGGAATTCATGGCGATTATTAGAATTATTACTCATTCTTTAAATCTCCTTCTTATGCCGGATGTGGGATAGCCTTAAGGCTCTCTTTAGGTGCAGTTACTGTTTTGTACGTGTTGTATGCCATTAGAAGCATGCCCGATAGGAAGATTAAACCACCTAAGAAACGCACAAAATAGAATGGGTATGACGCTTGCACAGACTCAACAAAGCTGTAAGTCAGTGTGCCGTCAGAGTTAACTGCACGCCACATTAGGCCTTGCATAACACCAGAGATCCACATCGCTACGATGTATAGAACCGTACCGATTGTTGCTAACCAGAAATGCACGTTAACCAAACCGACAGAGTACATGCGCTCTTGGCCGAACAGGCGAGGTACCAAGTGGTAAACGGAACCGATAGAAACCATAGCAACCCAACCCAGAGCACCAGAGTGAACGTGACCAATGGTCCAGTCGGTGTAGTGAGAAAGCGCGTTTACTGTCTTGATTGCCATCATTGGACCTTCGAAGGTAGACATACCATAGAAAGACAACGACACAATTAGGAAACGTAAGATAGGGTCATAACGAAGCTTATGCCAAGCACCAGACAACGTCATAATACCGTTAATCATACCACCCCAAGATGGAGCGAAGAGAACCAAAGACATCACCATACCTAAAGACTGAGTCCAGTCAGGTAGAGCAGTATAGTGAAGGTGGTGAGGACCAGCCCAAATGTATAGAGAGATCAATGCCCAGAAGTGAACGATAGATAAACGGTAAGAATAAACAGGACGTTCAGCTTGTTTAGGGACGAAGTAGTACATCATACCCAGGAAACCAGCGGTCAGTAGGAAACCTACCGCATTGTGTCCATACCACCACTGAACCATCGCATCCACCGCTCCAGAATAAATCGAGTACGATTTAGTCAAGGAAACAGGAACTGCCATGCTGTTCACGATGTGAAGTACTGCTACGGTGATGATAAACGCGCCGAAGAACCAGTTCGCCACATAAATGTGGGAGGTCTTACGTTTTACCAATGTTCCGAAGAACACCACTGCGTATGAAACCCATACAATCGCGATTGCGATATCAATAGGCCATTCTAGCTCAGCGTACTCTTTAGAGGTGGTCATCCCCTGTGGTAGAGTAATTGCTGCGGCTAAGATGATTAATTGCCAACCCCAAAAGGTGAAGGCAACGAGTGGGCCACCAAAAAGACGTGTTTGACAAGTACGCTGAACAACATAATAAGATGTTGCGAACAGGGCACTGGTACCAAACGCAAAAATTACCGCATTAGTATGCAGCGGACGTAAACGACTGTACGTCAACCACGGCGTATCAAAGTTTAGCTGTGGCCAAACTAATTGAGCGGCAATCAAAACACCAACAGCCATACCAACTATGCCCCATAAAATGGTCACAAGGGTAAATTGGCGAACGACTGTATAGTTGTAGTTTTGTTCAAGCTGCTTTACTTGGCTCATTATGCATGCTTCCAATTTCTAATTAACTACACTTTTACTTCCAACACGACTTGCGTCGTAACACCACCCAAGTAAACTCTAGAATTCAAGTGTTATCATCACTTTATTTCCATTGCTGACTTTAATAAAAAGTGGCATTTTCAGCTCGACACTATACTTGAATTAACAATTCAATGACAGGGTAGTAACCTTAATGAAGCTCGGGAACACATTTTTTATTTAAAAAGTTTGAAGTTTGTAACAAGGATATTGGTATTTATGCCGGCACAAAAGTTAACAAAGGCAAGACTCGCACAAATCTTAATCACGCTCAGTGTTTTAGTTGGCGCATTTTTATGGCGAACCTTTACACACGAGACGCCTAAAAGCGTCGACTGCTCACAAAAAGAACGATGTGATGTAACAATTTCAGGGGAAAGAATCACTATTAATCGCGACTCGGATGGATTTTCTATCGAAACGCTGAAAAGTAGCTCTCTAACAATTGATCTAGATCAATCAGAGCAATTTATTAATGTAAAGGACATTAATAAAAAAATTGAATGGATATCTATTTCGCAAAGCAAAATCATTAAGCTAAAAATAGACCAAAATATTGTCGTAGTTCAATTATAAATTGGATGTGAACCGCGATAATTGGAACTTATTTAAGAAAATTAAAACTTCTTACTTAGTGATCATTAGTGGGAGTGTTATAACATCAAAGTCATAAACAATTTTAAAAGCGTATGCAGTGCCAATCAGTTTTTACTCATATCACCGACGAACATTTAGCGGTTCAAGAGCTTCGTTCTGATCTGATCTCAGATAATCCCGCATACATCGTATGTTATTACACGGAAGAGTATGACTTTACGTTAATACGCAACGCGCTACTCAAATACTTTCCCGATACGCCTTTCCATGGCGCAAGTTCATGCCAAGCAATAATGACGGACCAGGGTTTTCATACTGGGCCGGTTATTGGGGCATTGGCGGTTTACGATCACGGCCCGCATGCTTACGGGACTGGTATTTCAAACTGCACCCAAAACGAAGGCGTCATGCATGCACTGGACATGGCACTTCAAGATGCCAATCGAATAGGGGAAATACCAGACTTAATCCTGCTCCATGCCACACCAGGAAATGAAGAATCAATCATCGAATCTATCGATGACAGGTTTGGAACATTGGTACCGATTATTGGAGGCTCAGCAGCCGACAATAATATCAAAGGAAAGTGGTCCGTCATTACCGCGCAAGGTCAACAGCAATCAGGGGTTAGCCTCACTTTATTTTATTCATCGCAGCATGTTGATATTGCTTTTAGTGCAGGGCATACCTCAACAAACATAAAAGGTGTTGCCACTAAAACCAAAGGACGCTGTTTGCTAGAGATTGACGGAGAGCCAGCACTAGAGCGCTACAGACAATGGACCAATCATCAGCAAAATCAAACAAGTAACGACAATCTACTATTCACGAACTCCAGTGCATACCCAATAGGAAGAGTCGCAGGGCACTTGTACGACAGGCCATACTACAAGCTATCTCACCCAATTAGAGAAACAGCAGAAGGGGGCATCGAACTCTTTACTAATATTGAAGAAGGAGACGAGATCACTTTAATGAAAGGCAGCCGTGAACATCTACTGGCTCGAGCTGCAAAAGTTGTCAATATCGCGTTCAACCAAAAATTAGAGGAGTCTCGTAAAATTGGCGTTATCAACATTTTTTGCGCAGGGCCTATGTTGCACTTGAAGCAAGACATGAAAAGCGTTTGTGAACAAATCAACCAAGAACTGGAAAACCTGCCATTTATATGCCCATTTACCTTTGGCGAACAAGGAAGATTTATTGGTGGCGAAAATGGACATGGGAACCTAATGATTTCATCAGCGATATTCCATGAGCCTTATGAAAGATAAATATTTAGAAACTTACCAGCAAGAAGCACTGCAGGAAGCATTGGTTGAGTTACAGCAAGCGAAGCAGAGAGAAAAATTGCTGGCTGATGAAAACAAAGCCATTCTTTCCGCAATCTCTGCGATGAGCGAAGCCAAAAACCGTAATGAAATCTTCTCCGGGTTAAATACGGTCTTAAAAAAATACATTCACTTTGAAGACTTTATCGTTATTACCCGTGACGATAACAGGCAGCCTTTCAGAACTCTAATATCAACAAACCGCGTCTTCGACACAGTCAATTGGTTACAAGGTAACACATTGGAGCGTGCGTTAAATGGTGAATGTATATTACTGTTCGAACCATTGAGATTAGGTGAGTTTGCTAACCTAAATATATTCGTTAAGAACCACGTAAGCTCAGTCATTATGACCGGTATTCGTTCAGAAGTGACACAAAATATCATCCTACTGATTGGGGCACAAAAAGGGCACTTCAGTATCGAAAACAGAGAAACACTGCGACGTTTTCGCCCGCTAATAGAGCGAGCCGTCATTGATATCGAAACCAAAGAAAAGTTACAACGTATCGTTGATGTACGTACGACAGAGTTAGCTAAAGCGCGAGAAGAAGCTGAACACGCGAACCAATCTAAGTCCGAGTTTCTAGCAATGATGAGCCACGAAATCCGAACCCCGTTGAATTCCGTTCTTGGCATGCTCGATATTTTGAGACAATCAACATTATCCAACGAGCAGTTCGAAGCACTTTGTCAGATGGAAAGCTCTGCAGAGCTGCTTCTTGCGATCATCAGTGACATCCTCGACCTCTCAAAAATAGAGTCGGGCAGCTTTCAGTTACATGAGCAATGGACCAACCTTAGTGACGCCGTCACCTTTGTTATTTCCCAGCAAAAACAAATAGCTAGTAGTAAAAACTTAGCTTTTAACCTTAATTGCAGCATACCGCCAGAAAAACAGTATTGGATTGACTCGACCCGATTATCTCAAGTTTTATTTAACCTCATAGGTAACGCTATTAAATTCACTGATAGCGGCAGTGTGAACATTTCAGTGTCAGAGCAAAAAGAAGAGCTAATTATTTCCGTCTCTGACACCGGCATCGGTATATCAAAAGCCATGCAGTCACGGCTGTTCACCGCATTTCATCAAGGCGACAGATCGGTAACCAGACGTTTCGGAGGAACAGGGTTAGGTCTGGCGATCACCAAACATTTAGTAGAGATGATGCGCGGAACCATCTCAGTGGAGAGCGAAGAAAATCTAGGCTCATCATTCACAATAAAGATTCCAGTGCTAACCAGGCTTCATCAAAATCGTCCCGTCAAAATAGAAGCAAATAGCCCAGTAAAAGCATTGAATTTACTCGTGGTCGAAGACACACATTCAAATCAGCTCGTGATTAAATTAATTCTGAATAAGTTAGGTCATAACGTTCACATCTCAAGCCACGGTGAAGAAGCACTGATGTTTCTGGAAGAAAACGGTGACTCGATCGATTTAATACTTATGGACGTGTCGATGCCAGTAATGGACGGCATTACCGCAACACGTTTGATCCGAGAAAAAGGAATTTCCATCCCAATCATCGCATTGACGGCACATGCTTTAGAAAGTGACCGTGACAAATGCTTAGAAGCTGGCATGGACAGCTTCATTTCAAAACCAGTCCGTAGACAAGACATCTACGAAGCTATCCAAATGTTTTTAGGAAATGGTTAACCTTAATATAGATCTTAACAATCGATAGATTATTAAGATCTATATTAAGTATTTTATGGTAAATAGCCATTATGTTTAATGAAAGCCTCAAAACCCTGAATGAAATTGAAATAAGAGAGGGATAGGAGGCTTAACCAGTAAAGATTTGGCGTAGCGTTACGCTTTATTTAACATAATATACATAATGCGCACCAAAGGACTAATTCGAGCTAGGATTTAACATTTGCTACTAACTGACGATTTGTTTCATAAGTCTCTGATAACTCAACTGTAATTTTTTCTTCTGTCAGTTTACGTACTTCAAGTCACTTGTACTATTCGTAATGCTTGTTTTGCACAATCTACGAAAAACGCCGAAAACCATCACCGCCACATAATGTTGCGGTCTGTTTCGGCAAAAACGATAAGAAAAAAAATTTTAGTCCATTATACGAACTGCGAGCGTTGTCATGTTTCACGAATCATTCCGCACTCTCTATTGGCGTGAGTTTAACTCTATTAAGCAAGGCGCTGATTATTTTCACGTGTCCAAACCGACGATTACCCGTTGGCTTGATGGCACCGTGCCACTCAATCCAATGGCAGAAAAACTACTGCTCATCAAATCGCTTGGCTATTTACCTAATGATATTCGCTGGTCTGGTTTTAGAGTTTGTGAGGAACGCGCCATCATCATCACGCCGTCCGGTCGTGAGTTCAGTCCTAAAGAATTGGAAAGCTTTGTCTATTGGCGTGACGAGCATCGTCAGTTCGTGGAAATGTACGGACACATTGGACAACCCAAGGTCTATCCTGCAAAAGAAAACGTCTTACCGTTTCGTGGCGGCCATCGGATGAAAGCTGCCGAATGGATACCGACTAAGTTTAAAGGAAGTCGATAAGGATAAATTTAGCGGCCTTTTATAAGATAAGAATGGCCGCTATAGACACTTAAAAGTCATTGCTGATATTAACGATTACTATTGGCATAGAATATTCTGAGTCGCCAATTTTCAAAGTTGGTTTACGGTATGCGTCACGCATTCGTTCAGCATTAACCACGTTTACGTCTAACACTTCAAATAGCTTGAACAATTCGTTATCTGCTAGCATTTCCTCATCTTCTGATGAACAAATTAATTGTAATTCAGGATCCAAACTGGCTAGTTTTTCTTGCAGCTCTTTAACTTTCATTCTTACTCCTAAACATTTGCTTACTTACGTTTTGGAGGCGGGTTAGCTGGGCTACCTCCTTCACTTCTAGTCGGTTGATATCCTCCCTTAGCACCCCCGTTGCGGCCTCTAGATGAATCCGGTTTAGGTTGATATCCGTCTTTAAAACCTTGTTTATTTGACATTTTACTCTCCATTTATTCGAAAAATTCCAAATAGCTAATATCATCAGCAATTATAAGAATACCACTCGTTTGTTCATGTGGCCTTTCAAAACCGCCGTCACTATTTAACTCCCATGATTCCTCAAGGTAAATTTGTTCTTGATACGGTGAACTTGTAACAAATGAATTACTACCATACTTTCCGGCTAGTTTTGAGCCATCGTTTAGAGTTACGATTACCCAGTAACATTTACGCTGAGAAAAAACGAAATCCCAAGCTTTGTTTGCGGGATGAGGTAGGCGTTTTTGTACATACTGAGTCTCCCTAAGCCTTTTCCAAAGGGATACCCATAATATAGGGGCAAAAAATAGTACAAAGGAATAAAACGCTCCGTAAATTATGCCACTCAATTCAATGTATTCTACCCAATAAATAAGAGGCCAAAGAAATCCATAGTTAACACAACTGTATGTGATAGCATCTATTAACTTCTTTGAAGAATCTTCTGAGTTACCAGGGAAGAACATTTCATATGCTCTAATAGAGATAAAGCCGGGGATAACAAAAGCAATAAAAAGAAGTAATTTATCAATTTCCCAAATGTTCACTACCCCCTCCAATAGTCTAAGATTCGCCGTTTACCCGTAAACCATACTCTTTATACCTAGATTAATCATCTTTACTAACCTGATAACGATGGTATCCACACAATTTTACGTTTTGATGTATCTCGGAAGCCAAGTCATCCAAAGAGAGTACCTCTCCACATAGATTGCACTTTTGATTTAACAGAGGCTCAACTGTTTCATGGAAATGGTATCTTTGATTCTTAGTGAGAGAATTATAACCTTTGTCTAAATATTGCTTTAGTATTCCGTGTGTAGGTGAACCTTCTTCAAGGTAACCTACAGCGACCAACAGCGCTATGGCTTGATCGTTTATATGTTTTTCGTCGTCAGTGTAGTCTTCCATAATTAAGAACTTCTCAATCTAACCATTCGTTACTACAGCATAGAATAAAATACAAAAAGCCGAACCCCATCGCTAAGGTTCGGCTTTGTTTTTGGCTTCGTGCTTGAAAGAGAAAACACTATATGGATGTTGAAGCCAGTCGAGGTCAATCGACATGCCCAAGGTATCGACTCCCTACTCGCTCTGTAACCCGTAATCGGCGCCCTTTCGACGCTGTTCTCAACATTAGCTGTCAGCTTTCATTCTTGCTTCGTGCGGTTAGAACCAAAACACTTTCTCGGACGTCTTGCAGCCCTTGGGTAAGCTGTTTGTTGATGGCGATTTGATACTTAAGATTCATCGCCATCAGTGCAAACATCACAATAGACTCAGATGAAAAGCCCAGACCGGATAAGGCGTTAGCTAGGGCGCTTTCCATGCCAGCCCCCTGCACTTTTATTTGGCTTCCAGTGGTCTGGTAATGATTCATAAGCGCCAATGACGGCAGGAATTGCCAAACCCACGGCGCCGCCAAGGTTCAAGCCTGTTTCGGTGACTTCGACACTGAACAAATGCCCGTAGCCTGTTGCCGCTGCAATCACCGAGCCGAGCAACGCAATGCCTTTCCATGTAGAACGTTCAAACATTATAATTTCCCTAACATATTTAAAACGTCACCTGACGATTTGGTTGACGTTTTGGTTGACGGTTAAATCAGTTTTACGCCTTTAGCGACGGTGGTTTTGCTGTAGTGGCGCCCGACTTCCATGATGCTCATGGCGTGAAGCACATCGACCAAAAGCCGCTGGTTGTTCACTAAATCAATCCGTTCGTCAATGCCAACGCTGACTTGCCCAGCCACAAAGCGAGCGTAATTGCCTGTGTGGTTTTCGTGTGGAGGCGCAAAGCGGTTGATGATTTCACTTAACGTGTACAGTTCATGGCGTAGCTGGTAGTTGCGCAGCAAAATAGCCCCTGCACGAAAGCCCCATTCTGGCGCCCTGAAGGTTTCAAAATCGGTGTCACGTGAGGGGGACACTTTGCCTTTCCACGGATTCGACGCAATGCGAATGTTAAGCGGGTTGTTGATGCGTATCCCGCGAACGCTTGAGGTCGGTGTTGTCATGGTAAACGCTCCAATTCCTAAGATGATGATGGCAAGAATGACTATTTGCATGGCTACACCATTTGATAAAACCCGATATTCACACACTGGCTGTAATAGACTTCCAGCTTGCATGGTGAGGTAAAATCGCCACTGGCGCCGCTGACCGTGACGGTATTCCCCGAAACCGCAAACGTGCATGGTCGGCTCTCGATTTGTGCCAGACGATTTTCCGCGTCCGTAATGGCAAAAATCAGGTGTTGCTCTGGCTCATAGCGCATTGGGAAATTGGGCAGTTCAAAGCTGAATTCCCCGTTAGCGGGTACTGTCACGGGCAAGGTGTAAAACCCGCCTTGGTCGTGTTGCTCGGTGTTCGCCAGTTCAGGGCGTTCACCTTCTTTACCCCAATAGACACCCGCTCCCGTTAACACCGTGTAACCGTTGTCGGTGTGTTCCAGACGTTCAACAAAGAACGCGTAACGCTGACCGCCAATCTCTGAATTCATTTGAAAACGAGGGATAGACAGCCATTCTTCACGGTGTTGTTGCACTGCCGATTCTTGAATGGTTTTGCTTACGACGATTCTTGTCGCCTTACCATCACGGTTGAGCTCAACAATGCCAAAGCGAATTTTGTCCGTGGCGCCACCACTGATAAAGCGCAGGTAACAGCGATAGTCGTTGCCTTCATGCCCGCTGTGATTTACCAAATAGAACATTTGCGGGTCAAACACTTGGAAGACCACCTGTTTCGAGCCGTTGCCCCACGCTGCTGCAAAGCCGCCCATCAGTTCAGAGAAATCAATGTCGTCTTGGTCTTCGACATAGTCACCCACAACCTGATACGCGCCCCATACAGGCATTTTGTTGGAGTTCGGTACCACTTCCACACCCCAGAACGGCGCGGCAGGTGTTCCGGTGCTTGAGTAAACATTCATTGCACCCGCAGCACGATAGCCCATGTTAGTAGCCCAGCGATTGCTCACGCTGTAGTCATGCACACCAAGAAAGGCGGCGTTTTTCAGCAGGTTAGCCGGACGTGGTGCCGATGATGACGCACTTTTTTTGGCTTGTTCTTTGGCAAAGTCGATGCACCCTGCCAAGTACTCAATCTTATTGCGCGAGTTGCCGTTTGGCAGGTTTTCGCGTACTTCTCCCATGCGTTAAATCTCCATTAATGTGATTTTGTCGCCCGCTGCGCCTGTGATGGTCATGGCGGCTGTCGAGCCAATTTCAATACGTTCGCCTGCTTCCAACTCAAAGGCATCGACGAACACCGATTCCGCATTGGTTTTGGATGCTTTGATGGTGATGGCTTTGCGCTGTGCGTTAGCCGCTATGTTGTGCGGGAATACGTTTACCGCTTCTGTCACCAAGTTTTCGCTGGCGACTTCTTCAACCAGTACCGCTTGCCCCCGTGAAATTTTCACTGCCGTTGTTAGACTCTCGATGTTGACATTAAGCGTCGCGGCTTGGGTAATGGGCGGCATGGAATGAATGTTAAGTGTCGGCAGCTCACTGATTGCCACTTGCTGCAAAGGCGCAATTTCTACCGCTGGCAGTTGCTTCACCGTCACATCCGGTAATTGCTCAACGTTGATGTTCGGCAGGCTTTGCACCACCACGCCCTGACCTTCGACCGGCGGCGTAAACGAGCCATAACCAAACTGCAATTCGATTTCGTTATCGGTGCGGCTGATAATAATCAAACGCCCAAGGCTTTTCCCTTCACCCACGTTAAACACTGACGACTGGCTCAGCTTCACATGCTCGCCCGTCAATTGGCGGTAAATTTCGATTTCAGCTTTTGCCGATTTCACATAGAGCCAGTTACCGTCTGGCGTAAGCGGGATAGATTGTCCCGCGACCATTTGTGCATTCATCGTTTTTTCACCATTACAAAGCCCAGTACCAACACCAGTACAATCGACAACATCACCATCAGCTTGCTGGTTTCGACCTGACCGCCATCTTGTTTGAACTTGGCTAAGTCCATCATGGATTGCAGATTCTTAGAGTTCTGCGCCGCTTGGTTGCCCGCCAGCCCTGCCAGCATGTTGAGGTTTTCACTGTTGGTCGAGGCGTAGGTCGCCAGCGAGTCGCCCGCAAAATCCGACACCTCATCAATGGCAGTTTCTGCCAAGTCTTGCGTGGTGTTCATCGCTTGCTGCGTAACACGCTCATTGCTATCGAGTAACTCCCCGCCGTACTCAAACGCCGCATCAACGGCGCCGTGGTCCGTCATGGTGGCGTTAATGGTCGAGTCATTGACGCCCGAAATTGCCACCCCGAGGTTATCGCCGCTAATGGCGTTCTGACCGCTGTTGTTGGTCGTGGTGCTGTTGTTGGTCGACTTGGATTTAGATTTACCCATCTATAACGCTCCCAAATCTAGCTGGATGAATTCGCCCTTGGGTTTATTGGCGACATTCAGCGTCTGTAACATACGAGCCACACCACCAAAGGCGGTTTCCGCTTCCATGGTTTTGATGCCCGCCTCCTTAGCGGTTTTGAACAGATGGCGACTGCCTGCCACTAAGCCGCGACCTGCCGCCGCCCAGATGTAGTAATGGTCACCTTCACGCTCACCCGCAACGACAAGATGATGGTTTTCACCCTTAAAGCGATAGATGCTCACGCGTCCTTCTTTGACCGCCTGACAAAGCTCCTGATATTCACCATCAGGGACAGCACGAAAGGCGGGCTTTAACTCGCCAAGTGCCCGCGCCGACTTCGTGACGACTTCAACTACTTCTTTTTCCATAGCCACACCACCACAATTAACGCGAGCACCACCAACATGGTGGAACTGATACCGCCGCCGCCCATGTTGATGTTGCCCACTTTCAGAGAACCACCCGAATCACCACTGGCACCGCTGGTCGCGGGACCACCATTGGCACTGATGGGCAGTGAGCCGGAATTACCTAAAAGCCCGCCAATCATAATTTGAACCCTTTCTTGTAGAGCACGTAACACACCAGAAGTAAGCCGAGCACCCAACCCATGCGCTCAAAGCCGCCGCTGAGTTTGATGCCCGCCCAGATGCCAAGTCCTCCCACACATAGAAATGGAATAAACAACGGCATTACTTCTTCCCCTTAGCGACGTAGAAAACCAACAGCAACAGCACCAGTAACAACACCGCGCCCAACATGAGCTGAGTCTGTGTTAACCCCGCCACAGCAGAAGTCCCCACAGGCTCACCCGTTGGTTGCTGGTAATCGTTATTGTGCTTGCGCTGTTCATCTGGGTTGCTGGACTCAACGCGCTTGGCTTCGTTTTGCACTTTAACCCCAAGCCAATCGGTGCCAATGTCCGTCACATCGGTTAGCAGCTCGCCGCCTGATTCCAAGATGCCATCCCAGACTGAACCCCATCGGTCTAGCGCCATCACCATAACGCCCCCTTACTGCGCCGTTGGCACAGACACTTGTTCGATGGCTTCAATCAGCACCGGAATGCTGCCCGCAGCGGTTTTTTCGACTTCAAACGCCAGTTGTTTCATGGCGGCGGTTGGCAAACGCGCTTCACTGCCAAAGCCACAACGGGTGAAATCCACCGAGAAAAAGCCTTGGTTTTGCTCACGCCCAGCCGCTGCCAAGTCGTAGGCGTTATCCGCTTTGTTGACGTTGAGTTCTTCACGTTCATCACGCAGCACACGAACGCGCTCAATGGTTTTGTCTTTCAGGTGAATACGCTTAAGCGACAGCCCCGCGCTACGCTCGGCAAAGTCAAACGGCGTACGACCACTGGACGCAGCAAACCATGTTTGTGAGTAGATGCGCGGCATGTACACACGCTGAGACTGTGCGGCGGTCGTATGAGCACGGGCACGAATCACGGGCGCCGCAGTGCCGGACTTGGCTTTAAGCTGGATGTACATGAACCAGATTTCACCCTGCAAGGTCACCAACTCACCCGTACGGATACCAAGCTTGGTACGCATCGACATGTCCGAGAAATTCAGCACGTAACGCCCTTTCTGAACGAACTCTTTTTTGTGCTCTTGCAGGTCAATTAAGTCCTGCGCGGTGACGTTGACAATTTCACGCCCGTTCACTTTCACAGTGATGCGCTCAATGTCGGCAGGGTCAACAATGTCGGTCACCAGTTCAATGTTCTGATACGTAGGACCAGACACTAAACGTAGTGTGGCTTGGTTGCCCCAGTTCACACCTTCAACTGGGTCTAATTCACGTGGACGAGGGTTAAAAGGCTGTTTTAGGGCTTCCATTTAGAACCATCCTTTGTCGCCGTTAAGAGTTTCGCGTACTGATGACAACGCGCCGATGTTGTTGATAGCCGCAATCACGATGAGCGTGAGGATAAGCGCCATCACTAAGTTTTTATGTTGTTGTTTCATGTTGTTCCTTTCGGTTGCACACGGTTAAAAAGCAACTCCATGAAACGACGAATTTGAAAGGTTTGGAAGCAAGGGAAACCTATAGGTTAAGGCGTTAACCTATAGGTTGGAGAGGCGTTGAAATTAGCGTTGCAGGTGTCCGGTCAGGCAGTTAAAAGCGGCTTTCTCGACGTTGCCAATCCCGTCACGAACCAGCATATATTCGGCAATGGGTTTACCCACGGCGGCTTTGTTGTGCTTGGCGGATTTCAGCCCCGCCAAGGTATCGACACACAAGCCCTTTTTATCTGCCAGCCAGCGGGCGTCAGCCATTGAGTTCACCGCGCCCATCCACCACACAGGCGATTGCTCGGTGACGGTCTTGGGCACTTCCTGCCCACGCTGGAAAATGGAATGCAGCACCAAACCATACTGACGCCCACCGCGCCACAGTTCACCCGCTTTGCCTTTCAGCTTACCGGACGTTTCGACGCAGCTTGCCAGTTCTTCAATGATCACGTGCAAACGGTCGGCGTTGCCATTACCAACCGCCCACACCGCCGCGCTGAAAAACTCCAGTTCTTCATCACACGCGCCTTGCCCTGGCACATACGCCAGCTTGAACGATTTGCCCCGTTTACGTGCCATCACCAAGGCTTTGACGAACGCCACCCGTGAACTGGTTTGGTGGCATTGCTGCCCGCGAAACTTGGCGCCCGCATAATTTCGGTACGGGTCAAAGAATACCGCTTGTGATGCTTTGGGGACTAAGCCCAGATGTTTGACCGCTGAGGTTTTGCCGCCACCCGTGCCCGCCACATAAATCACATGCTCGGCATCATGCGACGGGTTCGAGTTCACCGGATTGGGAAACCTAAGCGGCGGTTTTTTCTTGCGACTCACGCTGCTTTTTCTCCTCTAATTCGAGTAAGGCTTTTTGCTGCGCCACGCTTTTCTTGGCGCTGTAAATCAGCGACAGCACCGCCAGACCAAGTACGGCTTCTTCCATGTAGTCGCCAAACATTGACGTTACCGTGTCACAGTGTTTTTGCAGCACAGGTAACGCCGCATCCATCACCGCCGCCTTGCCTTTTTCGTCAAACTCAAACTCGACGCCCGAAATGATGGTCGTGGCTTGCTCGGCAATGGTGAACAGTACCGACAACGCCCCTTCGAACATTTCACCCGCTGGCTTTACCTCGTCGTCATTCGCCGCCGTGGTGGGTAAATCGGTTAACGTGCTGACTTCGGTTTGTTCAAGGTCGGTTAACACGCTGGAAAAGTCGCCCCAATCGTCCAGCTCGGGTTGGTTTTCGTAATCATCCTGCATTGGCGGTTTCTCCCTGTTCGGTTGGTTTCTTGGTTGGTATCAGTTGACGAATTGCCCACACCAACAAGGTCACTAATGCCACCCCCGCGAGTACCTTTTTAACCGGAAATGGGCGCTTGTTAACGGGGGTTGGCGGCACGCTTTCAACGGTTGTGGCACTGGCTTCAACGCTTGGTAATTCGCTTTGTTCAATCACGGGCAAGTCCGGTGTATCAAGGCTTTCAGCGGTGTCGGGCGTTGGCTCAACCGCTGGTAATTCTGCCTCAATAGTGACAGGGTCACTCGTATCTAGCAGTTCAACCGATTCGACCATGTTGGATTCCAAAAACGCGTTAATACTTTTGCTCATTGGGCTGTTGCCACAGTCGGGACACTTGTAATAAAGCAGCCCCAAATTGCGTCCGTTTTTCGTCGGTTCCCCTTCGGCAATCAGCTTACCTTCACCCACTCGGTGAACAGTGGAATGACGCTGGCACACGGGGCACGAAACGTGCCCCCGAACTGGATTAGGATGTTTACTCATTGGCGCTCACCTCGACTTGGTTTAACTGCTCAACATTCGCCACGACACAGGCGCGGTATTTTTCCCGTGCTTTGTTGTTGAGCTTGGTTAATTGGTCGATTTGCTGGAATAAGGTTGGATTCAAGCCGAACGCCTCAAGGCTAAAATTACCCGTCATGAGCATTTTGCTGGCTCGCTTGATAATCGCGTTGGTGTCCATTTCTTTAAACTGGCTGAGTTCCTTTTCTACGCTGGCGTTAAGCTTATCCGCCGCATCGAGCGCGGCTAGTGCCTGTTGGCATTCTTTCAGGGATAGCATTTCCATGTTTTACACCTCCGCCAGTTCGTCGCCAGACTCGGGCTTTTTCTGGATGTGCTTGTTGACCTCTTTCATCCAGACCAATAGCAGACGCCAGAAAACACCGCCCTTGCTGCGCTTCACTTCGGCTTCCATTTCGTTGGTGATTTTGTCGATGTTGCTCATTCACATTCCTTTAGTTTGTTTACTGGAAATCGTGGCGCAAGCAAGTACCCAAAGCGGGCTTAATGGGTGTAGCGGCAATAATCATGATACGTTGCCATGTCATTGCTTTTTATGCTGTGGAAATCGGGTTCCGGTGGTATGTCTTGGCTAAGCTGGCTTTTCCAGTCAGCTTGGCGTAAATGGAAACGCTGAAATTCTTCTTCAAACATCCAGCGGGCATCGTCGCGCAACAAATCAAAGTCGTTGCCTTTTGTTTCGTGTGAGGCTTTCATTGACCAGCCCCGCGCACCGCAAGCCCACAGCAAAAACATGCCCGCGTTGCGTCGGTGTTTTTCACCCTCAAACACTATCGAAAACTGGTTTAAGCTGCTGGCGAACGTGCCGCGACTGTTGATTCGGTCACGAATCTGGCGGGTTTCATGGTCGAGCTTTTTAATCAGGTGATTGAGCTTTTGCACCGCATCGTGTTTGCCCGACTTGCGGTTGATGTCAATGGCGCGAATGGCGTCAGCTTTCTTGGTTTCTTTGCGTTTAATCTCGCGCTGCATCGGCTTGCGCCATTGTTCTAAGCGATAGCCACACTCTTTGATGATGCCTGTCATGTTGTCGACGTCGAACGAACTCAGCACCTCCCAATCGGGTGCGCGACTACAACGAGCAATGTTATAGCGGTTGCCCTTGATTAGCCCTTGGTCGGCGTTGTCACCCTTGGCAGCATAGCCAACGGCTTTAATCAGATAACCTGCCGCCGCTTCACTGAATTTGATTTTCTCCAAGTGCGCCATGCCATTACCCCAAAGCTGCTCAATACGTTGTGCCCAGCCCGCAAAGTGGTGCTGTTCAATGCGCCAGTTCAACAGCACATGTACATGGGGATTAGGTTCGCCATCGTCGTTAGCTGGCGATTCGGCAACCCAGATGTAATGAAAATCGAACGGTTTCTTGGTTGCGCCGTGAATCTCTTTTACGTGCTTGATGCCTTGGTCATCTTTCCACGCTGCTTTTAACGGGCGTCCAATTCTGCCCGCAATTTTGACCTTTTCGCCATCCAGTGCCAGTTGGTCAGTGGCTTTGGCGGAATATTCAAAACCGCGCTGGTACATTTTCTTGAGTCCATCAAGAAAGCGGGACACTTCGGCGCCAATGGTGGTCTGGATTGGACAATAACGCAGCCCATCTTCGGTAATGGCTTCACCGCCAAAAATACGTTCGCGTTGTTCAGGGCTAAAGGTCAGCGTCAGAAAGGTACTGAACCCACCATGACACGCGGCAACATAGGCGCCCGACTCAAAGATTTTCTTTACGGCGCGAGGTGTCAGTTTTTCGGTAAAACGCTCGCCACTTTGCGGTGCGGGAGCATCGGACGGGCTTGGATGGAATTTCACCTGCATTTTGACTTGATTCGCCCAGCCACGCTGCATCAAATACGCACGACTTTTGCCAATTGGTTGCCATTCTAGACGCTTGTTTTCATTCAGAATCCAGCCTGTCTGCGATTCTGAGCGTTCTCGGTATTCATCGGTGACATTATCGCCACAAAACGATTCCGTTTTATGACGCGGCGGCAAACGGCGGGAACGGGTAAGAAAACGCTCTATGTGCTTTCGTTTTCCGTGTCCGACTTTTGCGCCCTTTGACGAGCCTAGTCTTTTCTGGACTTCGTCCAGCGCTGCGCGCCCGAGTTCAGCACTTTTTAATGTGCGTAAGTGGTGAATTTGGTCAAACGATTTGAGCTTTTTTAGCTCACTTTCCATCCAGTCATGGTTTGGAGTGCTAAAAAAACCGCTTTCGATAGCGGCGATATTCTTCTCAGTGACGGTGACGTCTTGGGCTAAGGCGGTAACAAAGCCCACATCTTGCGGGCTTAGTTGGTTGGTGTATTCGCGCGGCGGTTGCGCGTCATAAAGATGGTTCACCGCTATGCCTCCAAAGAGGAAGAATCCGCGCCCACTTGGGGCGCTTCATCTTGCTTGCGGATTCTTTGATGGTATGCACGTAACTTACTACGCAACTTAACGCTTTGTAAGTTGGTTTCAAGTGCCCATTTAAACGGCAATAAACCACTGCGATGGTTGATAACTCGGTTGATTTGGATATCAAGATAACCCGCGTGGCGTGGGTTTTCCTTCTCTATGCTGGCTGCTAAGTTTACTAATCCGAGATATTGATTTTCGCGCATCAGTTTTTCTATGCGTACAACCGCTTTTCTAAAGTCTTTTGACGTTGAAATTTTCATGCGACCACCTCAATTTGGCTCAGTGGCTCGCCATAGTTTTGAGCGCCCATCGTTAACATACGGCGGGCATAGTTTGTTACTTTTGGCATGTTTGCGCTTGTTGCACGGATGCACGAAACGAGCGTTGTGCCTTGGTAAAGCCAAAGTGACGCTTCAACGGGTTCCAGTTCGAAGGCATCAAAGTAAATATGCGTACCGTTGTCGAGTGATGCAACAAATAGTGATTTATTGCGCTTTGATTTCCAGATACTTAAATTCATGCTGACACCCCCTGACGAAAACGTGCTGGGATGTAGCTGCGCTTTTTCTTAGGAAACTGCTCGGCAAACTTTTCACGCAGTAAAGCAATTTTACGTAGAGATTTGGCTGTTTTATCTGGGTCTGGGTTTGCACACCCTGCCATATCAGGGCAAGGTAAGTGAATTGGGTTGGTAACGATACGTTCCATGGTCTAGCCTCCGCAAGCTGTTGATTTCCTGTCTCAAAAACAACGTTAAGGAAATCTTTTTTCGGTTGCAAGATGCTTGCAATAGTGAAAGACGCGGGACTATCCACTAAAATTTAACAACACAGCGAAGGAATGCGGGAACATGACTAATTATACAAATGTGCTTTTAGACCAACTGAAAATCCAGTTAGAGCTTACCTCTGACTATCAGTTAGCTAAGTTTTTGGACGTTGGCGCAAGTAGAATTAGTAATTACCGCAATGGTCGCAGTGTTCTTGATTGGGAAATGGCTTTCAGAATCGCTGACCTTCTAGGGCTTGATGATCAAGATGTAGTGTATAATTTGCTTGAAGATAAATACAAAAACCCTAGATTAGTCAGTGCTTTACAGTCAGGCGCACCAGTCTAAGCTCCTATTAACCCCTTTATACATAATGCGAACTTAAGGTGTAAACACAAAGCTATAATGTCCTAATATTACCAAGTGAATTTGTCCTATATTCGCTTGGAGGTTTAAGGATGCTAATAGCCATGAACGATCGCGAACTACAACGATTTTCTGTCATCCAAGATGTCTTGCACTGTAATCTTTCTCGTCAAGATGCGTCGCGAATTCTTGGTATCAGTTATCGGCAACTCTCCCGGCTGATAAAGTCTTTTCTCACGTTCGGTGCGGCTTCTTTGGCACACGGCAACCGAGGCAAACCTTCATCCAATCGAATCGATGACAAAGTAAAAGCCCAGGCGTTGAACATCCTTTCTGAGCGGTATCCGGACTTTGGTCCCACGTTCGCGCATGAAAAGTTAACAGAACAACATCATATCAATGTATCACTTGAAACTCTCCGTCAATGGATGATTGTCGATGGTCTCTGGGTACGACATTCACAACGTAAGCCCCGTGTTTATCAGCCTCGTTATCGCCGCGACTGCTTTGGTGAACTCATCCAGATTGATGGCTCTCATCATGACTGGTTTGAAGGACGCAGCGATAAATGTTGCTTACTGGTCTTCATCGATGATGCGACCGGTCGCCTGATGAACCTGCGTTTTAGCGAGACTGAATCCGCCTTCGACTATATGGTCGCAACACGAGAATACCTCAACGAACATGGTAAACCGGTGGCATTCTATAGTGACAAGCACTCGATATTTCGGGTCAACCAGGAAAAACACAAGCAAGTTGGTCAGACCCAGTATGGGCGTATATTGAGTGAACTGGGTATAGAACTGATTTGTGCCAATAGCTCGCAGGCCAAAGGTCGTGTCGAGCGAGCCAATCAAACGTTACAGGATCGCTTAGTGAAAGAAATGCGGTTGCAAGGCATTGATAGCATGGAACAAGCCAATGCCTGGCTTCCCTACTTCATCGCTGATTTTAACCGACGCTTCGCCAAACCGGCGCTCTATCCAAAAGACATGCACCGTAAAGTTCGGGAAACCTCCGAAGAATTGGACGATATCTTCAGTTGGCAGGAAATACGTAAACTCTCCAACTCATTGACCTTTCAGTACGATAAAGTGGTTTACTTAATTGAAAATACGGAAGAAAACGCCCGACTGGTGCATGAGAACGTCAAAGTATTGGACTACCCAAACGGCGACATCGCCATTCTTTACGGCCATCGCAAACTCCGTTTCAAAACTTTCGATAAGCTTGAGCACGTTCAACAGACTCAAATCGTCGACAACAAGCGGTTAGGACAAGTCCTAAAATTTGCCCAACTGCAACAAGAAGAATTCGAGCAACAACAGAAACGCACACGCAGCAAAAGTGCCCCAAGACGACGGGCTCAACAACGAGCACTCCAGGAGAAGTTACGAATCATCAACCCGGTATTAATCAACCCTGAGGCCTTCAAAGCCAGTACCAATAAACGTTGACTCTCCTACTCGTTCAATTTATCTAGCGGACATTTCTACTTTGCTGACAATAGGACATTTTAAAGTGGGAATAACAGGGGCTGTAGGAGCAAAGTTGTAATGTCACTATTTAACAAAGTTAAAATGTCTCTTTAGCATACAATTACTAGTCCTTATTTACTTCGAATTTGTGCTAAGGACATGATGAAGATGCTAGTGACTATGAATGACTCTGATATCAATCGCTTTAAAGTAATCCAGGATGTTTGTGATCGTCGAATCCGCCGAGTCGATGCGGCAGACATTCTTGATTTGAGTGTTCTCCAAGTACAGCGACAGCGACTGATGAATCGTCTGCCAGAATTTGGCCTTGCAGGACTGGCTCACCAAGCTCGAGGTAAGCCAAGTAACAACCGTTATCCCAGCGACTATCGAGATACAATTTTAAAGTTGGTTCGTGATAAGTACTCGGACTTTTTTCCAACACTCGCCAGAGAAAAATTATCTGAGTTACATAATCTTCCGATATCCAACGAGACCTTACGAAGTTGGATGATTGCTGATGGTCTCTGGGTACCACATTTGTTTACGGTCACAGAAAGCTGGAATTCAAAACCTTTGATAAGCTTGAGCACGTTCAACAGACTCAAATCGTCGACAACAAGCGGTTAGGACAAGTCCTAAAATTTGCCCAGCAGCAACAAGAAGAATTTGTGCAACAACAGAAACGCACTAGAAGCAAGAAAGCCCCTAAACGCAGAGCTCAACAAAGAGCCTTACAGGAACAACTTCGAGCCATAAATCCAGCACTCTCACTTCAAAAATGTTCAAAGCGTCTAACAGTAAAACGTAACCCACCTACTCTTTTTAACCTTCCCAAGATAGACTGATTAGCGTTGGCCAAGAGCTACCTTTTGTAACTGGTAGCCATACCACTGAGTCAGATTCAAGTGATAAACCTTTCCAAATCATCGAGCGTAACGACGTAGTGGACATCTTCCACGATACATAAGGAGCTGCAACTAATCCTTTTACTTAATTTGATATCCAATCGCGAGCGAAATTAAGGTTCCAACCAGTGTCGCTATTACCACCGACAACAAACTCCCAATAAGGACGTATTCTGTTAATCCTCGGTTATTTTTCGCATTCAACTCGCCAAACCTGAATATCGATTTAGCGGCCAACACAAAACCAACGGCCGCGTAGCTGCCAGCCAACGTAAAGGTGAATATCAGCGAACGCTCTAAATATCCTATGAATTCGCCTGCCTTATCGAGACCATCATCAGGGAGTTCTGAGTTTTCATCGGTTGCATTCTTACTCAATGGATACTTTTGAAGCACAGTGCCAATCAATATAGACGTCGGCTTTAAGAGCAACATATATCCAAGCAGCACCATTGCACCATCAAGGAATCGCTCATGCTCAAAAACGCTTTGTATCGACACTCCACCAACAACATGGACGGCGATGGCCGCCAGAACAAAAATATGCGCCAATTGGTCAATTAGGAAGTATCTCAATTTATATCCTTTTTGTGGCAGGTCATTTCCCTCCTTATCAGCGTAGTTATCAAACACTGCTTTAACCCAATCGATAAAGAAGTGACTTACTGCGACAAGTAGCACCAAGCTAAACGTTGATTGCCAATCTAGACCAATAATGAGGGCTGGGATCACCTGAATGGCGCCATGCAACGCTACGTGCATGTACAGCTCAAGAGCTTTAGCCATTTTATCTTTCTTAGCCTTTACCCAAGAATCAGGTTGTAAAGGGAAATCTGCAAATATGTGGGAGATCAAAAACAGTGTTAATACACCAAAAAAATCAGTCATCATTCAGTCCCTTGAACTTGTCTACAAACAACATGTTTAGCTCATTCATCAGATGATAACCCGAAGTTTTTAGAGATACGCTTATCGTAGGGCCAGTAACATCAAGCTTCTCCGATAAGTCTTTAAGAGATGGGGTGCGACCCGCTTGCAAGACTGGTAACAGTACTTCACATTGCCTAGTAGAGAGGTCGGAAAGTTGCTTATCAAGGTACTGAAATAAAAGTTGAAACTCTTGTGAGATGGCTATTGATCCAGCAGCAGTAAAGACAAACCGCTCTGACTTCATTTCTTTTAATCGTCTACCAGAGAGAGTGAATGCTTCACCCATCGACTCATGGATAGATTCACCTAAATCAGCCCCTTGGCCGATAGCAAAAGAGATACGACTATCAAACTGCTTACCAAGTGCCTTGATTGCTACCTTAATGATAAGAGCATATATCAAGCTTTTCTCAGGGTTCAGGACAATGAACTGAAACTCATCTCCACGCAGGATGACGCTTGAGTTCCCGTTATAGTCCTTTGAAATCAAATCTTGGATAGCCTTAATCCTTTTTAATAAATCGCTATACTCTTCTGTCGATAGCTTAGTCGATTTAACTATGTCACCACTGATCACAGCAATGTAGTTCTCGTTCCGCTCCATTTTCACCTCAAAAGCACAATGAACATCACTTTGATGCATGAATCTAATATGATTATTTTAGATTTATAAGTCTAAATAGGCAAATTTAGATGCATAAGTCTAAGTGTGATATTTTAGATGCAAGAATCTAACTGTTCAGCGTTGACTCATTCCAAAATTAATCTTTAAAATGGTCTCAACACAGTGACTGTGTCCAAAAAAAACTTAAAACTGGAATATTGACGACGTCACTTGCACCAAGTTCTTTTATCTTGAGCTATATCGTTTACGTAATATTCTAGTTTCATGCCTACCCCATCTTATTAAATGTGATATTCAAAATAAAATAGCTGAAAAACAATCGGGCTATCACTTCAAAGCGATTCTCTCCTAGCCATTACAACAAGCGGTATTTGGTAAAAGCCGAGCCCCCTAAGCACCACCAGCTACCACAGAAACTGAGTGAAACAACGCCCCAATGCCATGCGTGTCGAATCTCTCTAGTGAGCTTGTTAGCCCATCACACATTGGCTGATGTGTTTATTAAAAGTTACCAGGTCAAAAGAGCCTTTAATCTCAAACAGTACTTTGCCAACCTCGCTCAGGTAAAGCTCGATCTCACAATCCAGATCCAATGTGCCGGACGTTTCTACAGAGAACGCGTTTACCTTGCCATACGGCAACGATGTGTAGTCCACTTTTGAGCCTGTAATCCCCTGAACGTTCGCGGCAATAACTCGTTTGTTAGTGAAAACCACTTGATCGCGGATACTTTTGAAAGCGGCAATGATTTCTTCGCCATCAATCAGAAACTTGTAGAAATCTTCTCTCACCTTCGATTCTTCAATCGGTTTTAGCTTAAACACCGATGAGTTTTCAAAATCGATCATGACTATCTCCTATTCAGGTATGCGTTTTTGAGCCAGTTGCCCTCGTGTATCCATCTCACCAACGTCTTTCCAGCCATGTTTACGATAGAACGCAACACCTTGGCTATTGGCTGGTAAATACCTTAACTGGACATACTGGCATTTGGCAGATTTTAATTGTGAAAATATGAAGTCTTGCAACTCGCTTCCTAAACCTTGGCCTCGAAACTCCGGTTTTAGATAAAAGAGGTTGATGATGAACGGGTTGCGGAAGGCTAAATAGGCAAAACTATGTGTGCTAAAAAGTAAGTCGTACACGAAAGATACTAAAACGTCTTTTCCATGCGCAGTAATTTCCATGACTCACCGTTAAAGTATCGCGTGCCCGACTCAATCGTTAACGTGGTAAAACCCAACGCTTCATAACACTTTCTAGCCGCCGTATTATGCTCAAATACCGCCAAACTGAGCATTTCTGCAGACAAGTCCTTTCGCGCTTTTTCAATTGCTAGCGACATCATTTCTTTCGCTAAACCTAAACCACGAAACGCATCGCTGATGAAGACACGGCAGATCCGGTAATGATCGTCTGAAACTTTATACAGTTCGATAAATCCTGCGTTTTGATCATTAACGGAGAAAAGATAAGGATGAACTTCTGGTTGAGCACAGTGGCGTTTAATTTGAGTTGCAGTTAACGGAAAGGTATATGCTGGCCCACCCCATAAGTAATTCAACTCATCGGTTTTAATCCATTCCACCAGGAGATCAAAGTGAGCTTGTTTAAACTCGACTAACTTCATTGTTTACCTCTGGCTCAAAGCACTATTCAACTAGGAAGCTAATTCAGTTTGCAGGTAATCATCGCAAACTTCTAGTTTATAAACCGTTTTAGATTGAACCAGACAATCATGCATTTCATTCCGTGCTTTTTGATAAAGCGCGTCGGTAAGTTCGCTGTCTTTTTCCCATTGCTCACGGCTTGGCCATTGTGCATAGCCGATCAAAATATTAGGAGTGTCTGAAGTATGAAGCCTGGATCCGAAACTTCCACAGTGCTGATAAATGGCTTTAGTGACTTCCAGCCATGCATTACGAAATAACGTTTCTGTCCCTTCCTTAATTTCGAACTCATAAACAGCGATAAACATATGTCTTCCTTGATTGTTTAGGTCGTCGAGATCTCGCATCATGCAAAATCTCACTGAAGTGACTGTGACTTTTATACTAACACCACCTCTAAAGCAAACTCAGACAAGCGGTTGAACCTTGGAGTGAGATCCATAACTAAAAGCCGAACCCCATCGCTAAGGTTCGGCTTTTAAGTTGGCTTAAGATTTGGACAGTAATTACGACTCAAATTTGTAAGCCAGTCGAGGCCAATCGACTTAGCTATGTTATGAGCAGTGCGCTCGTTGTGTAAACCGTCATTTGTAGGGTTACGAAGCTTGTCGCAAGGTTTCGCATTCGTTTTCATTATTGCTACGAACCTTTAGAGCCAAAGCAAAATGATCCGGTTTTGTTTAATTTGTCGTGATATGGAGTCGGATATACTTCTCGGGAAACTTATACCTAAATCGCTTGCCGACTTTTAAGTTGGATTTAACATACCGACACACGGTTTGATCGCCTGTCCCTGATACTCGCTTAATGGATGCTTTACTTCCCTTATGCTCCATTTCAATCATCACATCGCAATAGCCCTGATACTCATCGAACTTGTTACTTACTTTTCGCTGAAGCTTATTTTTAATCTTTTTCGCAACCGGATTGGTTTGTGAATCATCCGCAAACGTCGGAGCACTAAAAAGTGCCAAAGCCAATAAAGTGACAACGTATCGCATATCAAACTCCATATAACCATCTGAGAAATATAGAGTTATGTTAGTTTTCTACGTTTGGAATACAAAAATGGGACGCGATTTTGCGTCCCACTTAACATGGAGAAGTAATTGATGTGTATACTAAGCGCGCTTTTTGCCTTTCGAGGTTTTAAAGCCTTGGTGAGGAAAGACATTGCGAATTCTTTGCTGGGTCTTCTTCGGTACGTCTTTAGAAAAGACCAATCGCATACCTGTACGCTGGCTATAAACTTTCATCTCACCGGTAAACGGATTATGTTCACTGATATCTTCCAAGTTGTGTTTAAAAGACGGTGGAATATGGCCTTTCACTTTACTGATACGCCCTTCATCAAACGATACCTTGAGTATCGGCCGGTCAACCGCAATCAGCCAAAAGATAACAACAGCAGCAATCAATATTACGTATAACATTTAGTACTCCTTAACTGGATAGCAGCTTACTCAAGTCTTCTTTAAGTGAAGTTACCTTCTGACTTGCCTTTTCACTTCGTGATGCTTCGGACAGTAAATATTCAATCGCATCAGATAATGTACAACCTAAATCATTCGCTCGGCTGGATAGCTTTTCCCAAACCCGGTAATCCAAATCGATGGACTTCTTCTTAGTATGAACTTGCTCAGCATTGAAATGACGTTTGCGTTTAGCACGTATCGCTTGTTTGAGCTTGTTCTCAAGCTCTTCAGACATGTGGTTATCAATCCATGCCAATACTTGTGTAGGCTCGTGCTCAAGGCCTCGTAGCTCTGCTACTGCGGCATCTGCTTCGCTGGTGTCAATGTGACGCGTTATCGCTTCTCCATCTTTCCATTTCTTGATCAGATAGTTCCACTTCCACCCACATTCCAAATTTTCAAGTTGCTGATATTTCATCCTTTCCGACCCATAACTCTCACCTAGTGACAGCGTAACCCAGTTATTTAAGATCAGCAAACAAATCTCTAAGAAGTATCGATGCTGATCACTCATTTGTCTAAGTCTTACACAAGCTAATTATCTCTTTGGCGTGATTGTAGAAATTCGGACTAGGGAGTTATTAGCGGTTTCGCTATAATGGCGCCAAATTAAATGATGATGAATTTTAATGAACCAACTTAACTGGCAAGACGTTACACCTTCGTTTGATCAATACGAAGCATTATTGAAGTCCGCTTCGACATTACCAAAGAAGACATTTGTTGATCTACAACCTCGAATGTCCGCCACTATCTCTCGTTTCACAAAACTTGGTGGCCTTACCCGAATCCTGCTGATTAATTGCGTTGATAACTCTATATACCGTGGGTTTATCAGTAAGGCGGTCGAACATAACGCTTCTTCGCCAGTAGTTACGACCGAATCGCTCGATGCGAAACACTTGTTTAATCGTTACAGTATCTCTGAAAATGGCGAAGTGACGTTAGAGCCGGGCCTCATTGCTCAAGCCCATGGTGGTTATCTGATGGTTCCAGCAAATTTGATTCTGGCCAACCCAGGATACTGGCCAAGCATTAAGTCTGCGATTCAAAAACAACCTTTTACACCGATGAACATGAGCCCTACACGTATTGCAGCCTCTGCAGTGGCATCAAACAGCTATGACGTTAAGCTTATTGTTACAGGTGACCGAAGCCAGTTAGCCGAACTTGAATATGTTGATGAGGATTTCTCTTCTGGCCTTAGTATGTATACCGAGGTTGAGGAAGACATCCATTTGTCTCAGGACAATTTGTCTTCGTACTTGGGGTTTGTGAATTGGTTATGTACGGAATACAACCTACCAAGTTTAGATACAGACGCTTATAAAAGGCTGATGCTCGCAGGCATGCGTGAAATGGAAGACCAGCATTACCTTCCGCTTGGTATCATGTGGCATTGTCAGCTTTTAACCCTGGCCAGCCAACACCGTGATGGTGAGGTAATTGACTTCAAAGCAATAGACCACGCAATTGATGATAAATACTATCGTGAATCTTACCTACCACAACGCGCCGTGTACGACATTCTTGATGGTCAGGTGATCATTGAAACAACGGGTGAACAAGTTGGACAGATTAATGGCTTAACGGTCATCGATATGGCGGGTCACCCGGTTTCTTACGGTGAGCCTGCACGTATCTCCTGTGTGATTCACTTTGGTGACGGTGATGTTTCCGATGTAGAGCGTAAAGCTGAACTTGGCGGTAATTTACACGCTAAAGGTATGATGATCATGCAGGCGTTCCTGAGTTCTGCGCTAAACTTTGATGAGCCATTGCCCTACGCCGCTTCGATTGTGTTTGAACAGTCCTATAGTGAAGTTGATGGCGATAGTGCCTCGCTCGCTGAATTGTGTTGTTTGGTGAGTGCTCTGTCTGAATGTCCAGTGGATCAACAAATTGCAGTCACAGGCGCAGTAGACCAATTTGGCCGCGTTCAGGCCGTTGGTGGTTTGAATGAGAAAATTGAAGGCTTCTATCAGGTTTGTAAGCATCAGGGTTTTACTGGGCATCAGGGGGTGATTCTGCCTAAGACGAATCTTAAGCACTTAGCCTTACATAAAAGCGTCATAGAAAGCATACAGAATGGAGAGTTCAACATTTGGTCAGTATCGACTGTCGATGAAGCCATTCCTATCTTAATGGGTAAACCATTCCGTGGCGAAGACGACAGCATTATTGGAAAAATTGCTGAACGTATTGAAAACTTTGAAAGACATGAACACACGGAAGGATTTGTGCAGCGTATCAAAAACTGGTTTGTTTCGAACTGATCGGAGTTGTTTAGCGTACACGTGTTCACTAAGATGCATCTGTCAAAAATTGGAGTGATTGATAATGCAAAACAAACGTGATTCTTATAATCGTGATGATCTTCTAGCTTCGAGCCAAGGTGAGCTTTTCGGCCCAGGACGCCCACAACTACCTGCGCCAAACATGCTTATGATGGATCGTATTACCAAAATGTCAGAAACGGAAGGTGACTTTGGTAAAGGCTTAATTCTAGCGGAATTGGATATTACTCCAGATCTTTGGTTCTTTGATTGCCACTTCCCTGGTGACCCGGTAATGCCAGGTTGTCTTGGCTTAGACGCAATGTGGCAGCTAGTTGGTTTCTACCTAGGCTGGATTGGCGGTGAAGGTAAAGGCCGTGCTCTGGGTGTAGGTGAAGTGAAATTTACAGGCCAGATCCTGCCAACAGCGAAAAAAGTAACCTACGAAATCCACATGAAGCGCGTTGTAAACCGTAAGCTTGTTATGGGTCTGGCAGATGGCCGTGTATTGGTAGACGGTAAAGAAATCTACGTAGCGAAAGATCTTAAAGTTGGTTTGTTCCAGGACACCTCGAACTTCTAAGCTAAGATTTTCTGCTATCTCTTAAAGGGCTCCGGTTGGAGCCTTTTTTGTATCTCATATTTTTGCACTTCGCGATACCAATTTTCTCATGCTGCAGAATGCAGAAAAGGCTCCTTAAAGAGCCCTTTCAAATCCTTCTATTGTATGTGGGAGTTATTATTTATAGAGACCAGAGTTTTTTTCGTCTCTGGCATCACGCCAACCACCTAACCAATACGACCGAGCATCAACTTGTTGATACGGGCAAGCCTCTTGGGACCTTCCATTCAACCCAGCTTTATAGCCTTGAGATTGAGCTCGTTCTAGGCGATCACGCTTTTGTCTCTTCATAGGTAATTCCTCATACAGATCCATTTGAAAAATTGCTTCTGTTTTTGTGAAACTTTAATGGAGTTTTTATGACTCCAACTACAAGAATCGATCAACTTTGGGATTTTCTCAAGGCATAAAAAAAGCACAGACTCAAATCTGTGAGTCTGTGCTTGTATTAAAATTTTTTAACTATTTTCTACGGAACCCAAATAAGCCAAGCATGGTCAAAGCTAACCAACCAAGGCCGGCACCTTCACGGGTTGCAGTCTCTCCTTCCACGCTTCGAGACACGATATTGTCCTGAGTTTGATTCGGAATTGGCAGTAGCTTCACAGCAACAATTTCTTCTGTGCCATCACACGAGGCGTTGTGGGCAGTAGAGTTATAGCCACCGGCACACTTCAGCGCAGTACCAGAAATAACACCAGCATCGTTAATGTCTGTTGCATCGATGATACGGAATTCGTTGTTCGTGTCGGAGTATTCACCACCGTTAGTCAGCGTATCGAGGAGCCATGCCTGACCACCAAATAGTGATTCAGCACGTTCGCTTGCTGCACCGTCTGCGCTATATGGGTAAATGAATCCGCGCTTACGACGTGGCTTACCATCATCTTCACGCGTAGAGTCAGCATCTATCTGACCAACAATTTCATTATAAGCGTTGATACCACCCATTTTACCGCCCGCACCATTAAAGAAGATGCCAGAGTTTGGATACACAGCGCTTATAGAGTCAGAACGAACATCCGGTACGATAAACAAGCGATTTGCATACGCACCAGCTTCAACCGTACTACGCTTAGCCTCACCAATAGCAACAAAGTTTGAGTTAACGGCTGTCAGACGTGAGTTCGAGTGGATGGTGTCACCGTCTTCTCTCTGGCGTGCACCAACTACCGATTTGTTCGACCAAGTAACGTTTGCAATCGATGATTCAGGCTCTAGCGTACCAACAAATACTGTTGCATTTAAGTAGTTACGATCTGAATCGTAGGTGTTGTAACCAACACCA
Source organism: Vibrio sp. EA2 (assembly GCF_033042495.1). Lineage (NCBI taxonomy): Bacteria > Pseudomonadati > Pseudomonadota > Gammaproteobacteria > Vibrionales > Vibrionaceae > Vibrio > Vibrio sp. EA2. The sequence continues at coordinate 640,555 of NZ_JAWLID010000002.1, forward strand.
TATATTGTCGTATCATCAACGATGAAATCGCGCATGCTACCTTGCGCTAACCTTTCATTTTCTCTTGATGAATTACTTGGCCACGACAGCTCAGATACATTACCTTCTTGATCCCAGATTGCGGCTTTGGAAGTATGGTGGGTACCATTAGTATTACTCGCTGTACGAGAGACACTACCCGATGTGAAAGTACCATCTGTTTTCCACGCATGGCTTTCTACAACCGCTGCCTGATCTTCTTCCGTTACGATAGTCGGAGTAACCGGAGCAACAACCCTGTTACGCGTTTCTAGCGTAGAGGAATCTTCCGCACTGATTACGCTTTGGTTACCAACTGCTTCACCGTTTGCCGTTAGACTGTTGATAACGTTGTTGTACTCATTTGTATACGCCGCGCTATCACCTTCTACGAATGCGAGGGCATTAGAGGTAAAGTCTTTATAACGCTCGTTATTCCAAGGGGCAAAATTGACCGCAGACCATGTCTCACACGTATTGTACCCAAGGTTGTAATAACAGTAAGTTTCAAAGTCATCGCGATCGTCTACATAAGCAAATCGAGAGTCCATTCCAAATGGCACTTCTTCACGATAGCTAATACCATCTATCGCCTGACCTGCCGATAGAGGTGTTGTACGAGTCTCTACCGCTAGCTTAAATTGCTCTGCCGTACAGTTTGCTGTCGAATCAAAACACCCTAGAGCAAATGGAGAGCCCGTAGATGCATCAATCTCAACATCACCCTGCTGAATCGCGACACCATAAGCGCTTTGATAGTCACCGTTGGAACCATGATCTTCAGGTGAAACTTCGATAACTTGATACAATGCAGCGTTTGCACTCATTGATGAACCCACCATCATCGCGATGGCAGTTAGTTTGAATTTGTGACTACAATTCATTGAATTCTTAACTATCCTGTTGCATTGCTTCGAGTTCTTCCCATCTCTCGAATGCGATTTCCAACTCCTGCTCAAGAGCAGCAAGCTGTTCCAATACCGGTTGAGTTTGTTCTACAGATTTAGCGAAAAATTCCGGATCATTCACTTGTTCTTGCAACGTCTCAATATCCGACTCTAATTGTTCTAGTTTAGCTGGAAGAGCTTCTAGTTCTCTTTGCAGCTTATATGATAATTTCTTCGAGTTGTTCTTAGGCTGAGGTGTTTTGGGAGTTTCCTCAACCACTTTTTCTTTACTCGCTGCTTTTTCAGCCGACTGACGAGCGACCTGTACCTGCTCACGTTGCTGTCTTGCATCGTGATAACCACCAACAAACTCTTCGATGACTCCATTTCCTTCGAAGATCCAACTTGTTGTGACCGTATTATCAACAAACTCACGGTCGTGGCTGACTAACAGTAACGTACCCTGATAGTTGGCAAGCATTTCTTCTAAAAGTTCCAACGTTTCGATATCCAAATCGTTGGTTGGTTCGTCAAGAATAAGTAAGTTGTTTGGTTTCAGCAAGATACGAGCTAATAATAGACGGTTTTTTTCACCGCCGGAAAGTGCTTTAACCGGTGTTCTTGCTCGTTTGGGCGCAAATAAGAAATCTTGCAGGTAACTCAGAGCATGACGCTGACGACCACCAACCATCACTTCTTGCTTACCATCTGCCAAGTTATCAATCACCGTCTTTTCTGGATCTAATATCTCACGGTACTGATCGAAATACGCGACTTCAAGCTTAGTACCGCAATGTAGACGACCTGACTGTGCCTCTAACTGGCCTAAAAGTAACTTAAGAACCGTACTCTTACCACAGCCATTTGGCCCAATGAGAGCGATTCGGTCACCGCGCATAATATTGAAACTAAAGTCATCAACGATTTTCTTGCCTTCATAAGCAAATGACACGTTTTCAGCTTCAAAGACAATTTTACCGGAACGAGAGGCATCATCGATATTCAGGTTAACTTTACCCTGCACATCACGACGATCACGGCGCTCTTCGCGGAGTTTTTTCAGTGCACGCACACGGCCTTCGTTACGAGTACGACGCGCTTTGATGCCCTGACGAATCCACACTTCTTCCTGAGCCAGTTTCTTGTCGAATTCTGCGTTTTGCATCTCTTCAACGCGAAGCATTTCTTCTTTTTCAGTTAGGTAGCCTTCGTAATCCCCAGGAAATGATGCAAGCTGACCACGATCCAGATCGACGATACGCGTTGCCATCGACTTAATGAAAGCACGGTCGTGAGAAATAAAGATGATCGAACCTTTAAAGTCTTTCAGGAAAGTCTCTAGCCATTCGATAGTCGTCACATCAAGGTGGTTGGTTGGCTCATCAAGAAGCAGTACATCAGGATCGCACACAAGTGCACGAGCAAGCGCGGCTTTACGTTGCCAGCCACCAGATAAATCCGTTAGCTTGGTTTCCGGGCTAAGTTTCAGTGCGCCGAGTACATTGTTAACGCGATCATCAAAGCGCCATGCATTGGAATGATCAAGTTGCTCCTGAACCTTTGATAAGCGATTAATGTTCTTTTCACTTGGGTCCTGCGCAACAAGATCAAGAAGATCGTGGTAGATCTTTAGTTGCTCGCCAACTTCAGCTAACCCACCTGATACGTATTCGTAAACCGTACCTTCCTGGTTACGCGGCGGATCTTGTTCTAAACGCGAAACAACGACGTCCTGAGTCACTTGGATTTTGCCGTCATCCAATACAATGTCGCCAGCAAGCACTTTCATCAACGTGGACTTACCGGCACCATTTCGCCCTACTAAACACACTCGTTCGTTTTCTTGTAAGGCGAATTCTGCATGGTCGAGTAACGGATGATCGCCAAATGCCAACTGCGCATTATGAATGGTAAGTAATGCCATTATTTTCCAACCAATTTGTAAGTTGCTCTGAGTCAAACGGCCAGTTCAGCTCAGAATCTTGATATTTTAGTACGGGTATCGTGACGCCGTAACGAGAAAATAGTTCATCATCGAACGCGATGTCGACGATATCAGTCTGTTCTGCCAGACCGACCTCAGTTATTAGAGAGAATGCCATCTCACAAAGATGGCAGCCCTCTGTGCTATACAATGTCAGCACATCTAAATCCTTTTGTTTACTCTGCGTGTGTGACTAACCAGCAGTTATGAATTTGCTTGTTGCGTGCAAAATCGAGCGGCAGCGTTTGAGAAGAAATGTTTTGCGCCTTCAGACCTAATTCGGCCAACGCTTCTTCATCCATCTTGAAATGACGCTTGTTGTTTGAGAATACGATAGTGCCTTCACTTCTTAACAGACGCTTAAGATTCTTCATCAATTTAATGTGGTCACGCTGAACATCGAACGACGTTTCCATACGCTTAGAGTTCGAGAACGTCGGTGGATCAATAAAGATAAGATCGTACTCGCCTTTTGCATTTTCTAACCACTGCAGGCAGTCCGCTTGCTCATAACGATGCTGGCGCCCTACACAACCGTTCAGCGCCATATTGTCTTTCGCCCAGTTTAAGTAGGTATTAGACATATCAACCGTTGTAGTTGAACGAGCACCACCTACGGCTGCGTGAACCGTTGCACTGCCTGTATAAGCGAACAGGTTTAAGAAATCTTTCCCTTTCGCCATTTCACCAATACGGCGACGTGTGATTTTATGATCAAGGAAAAGTCCTGTATCAAGATAGTCGTGAAGATTTACGATCAGCTTCACACCATACTCATTAACTTCGAGTGTTTCAGACACTTGTCCAAGTTTCTGATACTGGTTGCGGCCTTTTTGTTTCTCACGAACTTTAAGGACAACTTTGTTCGCTTCCACACCCGTTACCTGAATGGTTGCACGGATGATATCGGTTAAACGACGTTTGGCTTTTTCTTCTGGGATATTCTTAGGCGCGGCGTACTCTTGAATAACGATTTGGTCGCCATAAACGTCTATGGCCACGTTGTACTCAGGTAGATCAGCATCATAAATACGGTAGCAGTCTAGCTCTTCTTTACGAGCCCACTTACCAATCTTACCCATGTTCTTTTTAAGGCGGTTAGAGAAGTCAGGTGCGATTTGTACATTGGTATCCGCGCCTTTCACTTCATCAACACTGCGCTCTGCAATGCTGTAATTTTTTTGGTGACACTGTAATGCGCCATTGTTTAACTTGAACTGTTTGTCCGCACGCATGCGAAGACAGCTAAGCAATTCATCAGAGCTAGAGAAAATCGACGCTTTGCAGCCGCCGAACTCAGACTTAAGCTGACCACCAAATGCGGTGTATAGCGCAATCAAACCTGGCTCTGTACCTAAACGCTCACCATACGGAGGGTTAGAAACAATAACGCCATGCTCAAACCCTGCTGGACGAGTGATGGTTGCCGCATCACCTTGTGCAAATTCGATCAGCTCTTCAACACCTGCTCTGCGGGCGTTATCTTGGGCGACTTTCAATACTTTAGGGTCGTTATCGAAGCCGAAAAACTTCGCGTCAACTTTTTTGACACCACGGCGAGCCTGAACATTGGCCTCAGATTTAATCTCAGCCCAGATCTCGGGATCGAAGTCTTCTAATGACTCAAACCCCCACTGCTTGCGCTTAACACCAGGCGCCATATTCGCTGCCATCATCGCGGCTTCAATAAGAAGCGTGCCTGAACCACACATCGGATCAAGTAAAGGCTGGTGACCATCCCAACCACAACGCATGATAATCGCTGAAGCTAATGTTTCACGCAGCGGTGCACGACCTGATTCCGGACGGTAACCACGCTGGTGAAGCCCGCTACCTACCATATCCACACCCAGCAGTGCTTTGTCTTTGTGCAGACGAACGTGAATACGAATATCCGGACGTTCTTTACTGATGTTTGGGCGAGGTAACCCTTTCTTTTCAAAGCAATCGACGATGCCATCTTTTACTTTCATCGCACCGTATTGGCTATTGCGGATTTCACGGTTTGTACCGTTAAAGTCGACAACGAAACGCTTTGAACTATGGAATTGGTTCACCCAGTTAATGGCCATTGTAGAAAGGTACAAGTCCATATCATCGTTGCAGGTGAATTCAGATAAAACACGTACAAATCGAGACGCCAAGCGGCTCCACAAACAACAGCGATAAACTTGTTCGTTTGTCGCTTTAAATTTTACGCCTGCCTGTACTGGTTTCGCATTTTCGATGCCTAGTTTAGTCAGTTCTTCAACAAGCAAATTTTCCATGCCATTTGAAGTTACCGCGAGATATTGATTCATAGTGTTCTTTCGCTGATAAAAAATGGCTTCAATTATACCTGACTTTACGATCAATGCCTCGTTTTTAAAGGTATTTTCCCTTTCGTTAGCACAAACACTCACCAGTTCCGTGATCTGAAAGTTCCTACATTTTGCATTTCACTCATCTTTTGCCTGAACGACTTTTGAACCAAATCATTGAGTACATGGCGGTAGTGAATGCTTATTCACGTACATTTTGGACTATACCAGAGTGAACTTATCGTTGTTATTTAATTACATTTTGTTGATATAGGGGAATAAATAGGTGAATGTTAAGCGCCAAGTTGCCTAACATCAGGAGAAACTGAGTAAAAAAAAGTGGAATAAAAGTGACCTACCTCATGATTAAATGCACAAAAAACGAACAGTTACAGAGGTGTTTATCTGGAATAAGTGAGGAATGCGGATAAAAAAAATCGACCTGAAGCGGTCGATTAAGGCAAACAAAGGAACGAAATAAAGAAGTTAAATCGGTTAGCCAACCATGGCCATAGGTGCCATAACAAACAGGTGACTGGCACACGCCATACGGTCATGCATCACTTTAATCGGTTGGCCGAATGGTAGGGATTTATTCCCATCAAGAACAAACTCATCTTGCCCTACATAAAGGCATAGACTAGAGGTTTCACCAGGCTCCAGAACAATGAATACGCCTTCAGAATATTGGTTAGTCAGGAAGACCATATCCCCTTCCTCTGGCTCATATCCGGTAGACTGAGCATCGAAAAACCAACTTTTAGGTTGTACTGGCTTATGGAAACGTTTCGCAGCTACACAGTAAAGAGTTAGCTCTGCCTGACGGTATTCACTGATATCGAGACAGCGAATACGTTCATTATAAGTCTGAAACGCGCTGGCATCATCGACAGTAAATTCGTTGTTTGAGAAGGCGCAGTTGACTAACAGCTTACGGGTTAGATTGGTTTGGAAAATCATTTCCTCCCCTAAATCCAGCATTAGGCAAGCTTTATGCTCGTCATAATACCAATTCCATTTGTCGCTGGGTTTAAGCATTGTTCCGTTCTCTCTTGACTAGTTAAATCAGTGGTAAAGAGGTAAGACGCTTAATTACCTACTCATGATTTTAAATTCTACAAATGAACGGATAAAAAAAAAGAGGAAACAAGATCCTCTTTTTTTGTAATAACTAATGTAAACTCAGCGAGTTGTTAAAATATTTTAAAGATTTTTAACAATATCGCGTACTAAACCTGGACCGTGGTAAATAAACCCGGTATAGACTTGAACCAACTTTGCTCCGGCCATCATCTTCTCTTTTGCCGCAACATAAGAGTCGATACCACCTACACCAATAATCGGAAGTTTGTCACCAAGCGCTTCGTGAAGTTTACGAACCACTTCTGTAGAACGAGATTGTACCGGACGGCCACTTAAGCCACCTGCTTCATTCGCATGTTTCATTCCTTCAACAACCGTTCGATCCAACGTAGTATTGGTTGCTATCACGCCATCAATGTTGTTCTTAATCAGTGACTCACAAATCTGGACGATTTCGTCATCACTCAAGTCAGGCGCGATCTTCAGCGCTAATGGAACGTATTTATCATGCTTCTCTGCAAGTTCTGCTTGTTTTGCCTTCAACTCTGCAAGTAGCTCATCCAATGCTTCACCATATTGAAGAGAGCGCAATCCTGGGGTATTTGGAGAAGAGATATTCACCGCGATGTAACCTGCGTATTGGTATACTTTTTCCATACAAATCAGGTAGTCCTCTGCCCCTTTCTCAATCGGCGTGTCTTTGTTTTTACCGATATTGATTCCGAGTACACAGTCGAACTTCGCTTTCTTTACATTCTCAACCAAGTGATCAACACCAAGGTTGTTAAAGCCCATACGGTTAATGATGCCCTCTGCTTCCACTAGGCGAAACAGACGTGGTTTATCATTACCTGGTTGCGGACGTGGCGTTACGGTACCGACTTCTACGAAGCCAAAACCCATCGCATCAAACGCTTCGATACATTCGCCGTTTTTGTCTAAACCGGCAGCTAAACCTACTGGATTACGGAACGTTAGCCCCATGCATTCTACTGGACGGTTTGGTAATTGTTGACGATAGAAAAGATCGAGAGGTGTGCCGTTAAAGCGTTGGAAATTCTTAATTGCAAGATCATGTGCCTTTTCGGCATCAAGTTGGAAAAAGCCAGTTCTGGCTAGACGGTAAAGCATTGTGCCTCCGAAAGAAAAAAGCCCCGTGTAAACGGGTCAATATTATTTACTGTTTTTAATCGTAATTCAATGAAAATGACCGAATTAAGTAAAATCATATTTTTCAAAATCAAATATCACATAAAAACAGTGAGTTAAAATAACTATTTGACGACAAAAATCCTAATTAATTATGGCAAAGCAATCGATTTCAGTAGATATAAACTTAAAACCAAAGTTACAGCGTAACATAATATGTGGTAATTTCAGCGCAGAAATACAAAAAAGCCCCGTATTACTACGGGGCTTTGTCTAAAACGCTAACGCTCGACTACTCGCTTGGTGAACAGTTTAAGTTAAGCAATACTAACTCACGTAGTGCAACCGAGAATTTCGCAAACTCATGGACAGAGCCAACTTTAAACTCGTTTAGAATACTTTCCCAACGTTGCAGTGAAGGCTCATTGGATTTCATCCAGTTATCAAGCGCTTCTATCACATCAAACTCTTCTGTTGCACAGCTGCAAGTAAGAACCTGAGCCGTTAGCTGACGTTGCTGCCAATCTAAGTCTTCACGGAACGCAGCTCGAGCCAATGCTTGCCAGTTGTTGTCTACCGCTTGGTTATTGATTTGCTTCAAGAACCAATGTAACGATAGACGGTCGCCTAAGTTGAAGTACAGTTTAGACGCTTGTTCGACTGTTTTGCCAGTTTCTGTCGCCACTGCAGAAATATCCAGAGCAGATTGCAGACTTGTTAGACGCGCGACTTGATGAGCAAGTTTCTCTTCAACCCCTTTTTCCATCCAGACTTGTGCAAGTTCGTTGTGTTCTTCAACTTCAGATTCAACAAGCATGCTATCCAGTGTTTCACTGATAACATTTACATCTTGTTTGTAAAGGTTGATCAGTTCGCCCACAGTGTATTTGCCGCTACGATTACGCAGTAACCAACGAGCAATACGACGTAGTGCGCGACGAACATAGAACATGATTTCGTATTGTGCTTGTGCAGTAGCTACGTTATCCAGCTCACGAGTCTGTTTCAGAATCGCTTCTAATTCAAAGATTTCACGTGCTGCACTGTACGCATTGGCGATATCAACAACACTTGCGCCTGTTTCTTCTTGCAAGCGAGTGACAAAGTTACAGCCCATCTCGTTAACCATTTGGTTAGCCAGCGCTGTCGCGATAATTTCTGCCCGTAGCGGGTGGTTGACCATCTGATGTTTATAGTTACGGCGTAACTCACTTGGGAAGTACGCAACTAGCTGCTTCGCATGGAACTCGTCATTTGCGATTTCGTCGGTAACAAGCTGCTGCTTCAATACCATTTTGCCGTAAGCAACCAGAACAGAAAGCTCTGGACGTGTCAGACCTAGCCCCTGCTTTTCACGCTCTAGAAGCGTTTCGTCATCAGGGATGTATTCCAGCGCACGATCCAGGAATCCCGCTTTTTCCATGGTGTGGATGAATCGAATCTGTTCTTTAACAATGCCAACACCTTGCTGTTCAGTCACAGAGATCGACTCTGATTGGCAGTAAGCGTCATCGAGAACAATATCACCGACTTCATCTTCCATTGACTCTAGGATCTGGTTACGTTGTTTAACAGTCAGATCACCGTTTGAAACCAAACCATTCAGGAAGATCTTGATGTTGACTTCGTTATCCGAACAGTCAACACCACCAACGTTATCAACAAAGTCTGTGTTTACGCGGCCGCCGTTAAGTGCGTATTCGATACGACCTTGTTGAGTCATACCCAAGTTACCGCCTTCACCTACAACCTTCGCTCTCAGATCACGACCATCAATACGCAGCATGTCGTTTGCTCGGTCGCCAACGTCAGTATGCGTCTCGTTGGAAGCTTTAACGTACGTACCGATACCACCATTCCATAGAAGATCCACTTTCATTTTCAGGATCATCTTAATCAGATCGTTTGGTGCCATAGAAGCTTTCTTAGTACCCAACATTTTCTGAATTTCAGGTGTTAATTGGATCGATTTCGCACGGCGAGAGAATATGCCACCACCTTCAGAGATCAACGCTTTGTTGTAATCTTCCCAGCTTGATCTTGGCAGATTAAACAAGCGGTTACGCTCTTCCCAGCTTGATGCTGAATCTGGGTTTGGATCAATGAAGATGTGCATGTGGTTAAATGCAGCTTGTAGACGAATGTGCTTAGAAAGCAGCATACCGTTACCAAACACGTCCCCTGCCATGTCACCCACACCAATTGCTGTAAAGTCAGTGGCTTGACAATCAATGCCCATTTCACGGAAGTGACGTTTTACTGACTCCCAGCCACCTTTCGCTGTGATGCCCATTGCTTTGTGGTCGTAACCGTTAGAACCACCAGAAGCGAATGCATCACCCAGCCAGAAGTTGTATTCCTCAGAGACTGAGTTCGCTAAGTCTGAGAATGTCGCAGTCCCTTTATCTGCAGCAACAACCAAATATGGGTCGTCTTCATCGTGACGTATAACATTTTGCGGATGCGCCACTTCGCCTTCAATGATGTTGTCTGATACATCAAGTAATGCGCGGATAAAGCGTTTATAACAACGTTGACCTTCCGCGAAGATCTCATCACGTGTGGTCAGAGATGGTTGACGTTTACAAACAAAACCACCTTTCGCACCAACAGGAACGATAACGGTATTCTTAACTTGTTGTGCTTTAACCAGGCCAAGAATCTCGGTACGGAAATCTTCTTGGCGATCAGACCAACGCAAACCACCACGTGCGACTTTACCACCACGCAAGTGAACACCTTCGATGTCTGGTGCGTAAACGAAGATCTCAAATGCCGGTACCGGTTGTGGAATCTCTGGGATTTCACTCGGCTTCATCTTCAATGACAACCAAGGCTTCGGCAGTTTGTTTTCGTCGGTTTGGTAGTAGTTGGTGCGTAGCGTCGCCATGATCATTTCCATGTAACGACGGATAATACGATCATCATCCAGGCTTTCTACACGATCCAATTGCTCAGTGAGTTTCTTGATAAGATCATTCTGACCTTTCTCGCTACCTTTGTGCTTAGGATCGAAACGCTTAGTAAACAGTTTAACTAGACCTGTTGCTAAGTCTGGGTAGTGGCTTAGCGTATCTTCAATGTATTGTTGACTGAATGGGAAACCAACTTGACGCATGTAACGCGCGTAAGCTCGAAGAATGGAGATTTCACGACCAGTCAGGGAAGCACCCAGTACCAATCGGTTAAAGCCATCACTCTCTAAGTTACCTGACCAAATTGCGGCAAATGCTTGTTGGAATCGATCACGCGCTTCGCGAAGATCTACCGTTTTCTCGCTCTTATGCAGCATTGAGAAATCAAGGATCCAAAATGTCTGACCGTTGGTTTTCTCGATCTCATATGGAGATTCACCGATCACGCGTAGACCCAAGTTTTCCAACATTGGCATGACGTCAGAAAGATGGATCGGCTCGTCTCGGTGGTAAAGTTTCAAACGTACCGCTTTTGAATCTGCCGCTTCTTCTTGAGGACGGTAGAACAACATGCCCAGTTTGTTGTCGTCGCTTAATGCTTCCAGACGTTCAATATCTGCAACGGCAGAACCTGGCATCATGTCTTCTTTGTAGGAACGCGGGAATGCACTCATGTATTCTTTTGAAAGAGGAAGACCTTTGCTCTCACCGAAGTTAGCAATGATGGACTCTTTCAGTCTGTCGTCCCAAGAGGTGGAAACTTCCATTAGGTTTTGCTCGATTTTTTTCACGTCTACGTCAATGTTGTTATTGTCTACACGAACAATGTAATGCGTTCTAGCCAAAGGACTCTCTGAGAAGTAAGTGGTGAATTCAACCTCTTGCTCACAGCCAAAATACTGTTTGAATATACGTTGAGTCTGGCGACGCAATTCTGTGTTATAGCGGTCTTTTGTTACGTAGACCATGCAGCTAAAGAAGCGGCCAAACGGGTCTTTACGCACAAACAGACGTATCAAATCGCGATCTTGCATTTGCACTACGCCCATGCCGACTTCCAGCAACTCTTCTTCGTTGGCTTGAAGCAACTCATCACGTGGGTAGTTTTCTAGAATATTGTGCAGTGCTTTGTATGAGTATGAGCCGTGACGGTAACCACTTGCAGTAAGGATACGATCGACTTTTTCACGAATCAGAGGAATGCTTTGAACTGCTTGGTTATATACCGCCGACGTGTAAAGACCAGTGAAGCGGTGCTCACCGATCACTTTGCCATTTTCATCAAACTTCTTGATGCCAATATAGTCAGTGTAAGCAGGACGGTGAATACGACATGGTTTATTGCCTTTTGTCATGATCAGCGCGTATGGCTTTCTCGCTTCTAATCTTGCTGAATCAGACAGTTCGGACAGTTTCACGCTGCGAACTCGCTTGTCGTCCGCAAACAGACCCAAGCCTTTCTCTTTCACAGGGTTTAGTTCTGTATCACCATTGTTTTCAACAAGGTCATATTCTTTGTAACCCATGAAGGTGAAGTTGTGCTCACCTAACCAACGCAAAAATGCAATAGTTTCATCCATACGATCCTTTTGGATCGTTACGCGTTCTTTATTCTGTTCAAGTTGATCAGTAACGACTTTCAGCTTGTCGACCATCTTTTTCCAGTCGCTTACCACAAGGCGTGTATCCGAAAGAATGTCTAATAGCTCTGCTTTCAGTGCCTGCATCGCTTCTTTGCTAGTCAGACGATCGACTTCGATATGGAACAAAGACTGCAGCACGCCACCTTCACCATTTACATCGGTGACATGGCCATTTTTGTCGCGCTGTAGCTGAGTTGGGTTGTTCAGCATCAGATGAGCAACCAAGTCCAGGCGTGCTAATGCCATCTTGATTGAATCCACTAAGAACGGACTATCAGGAACAACAATTTCTACGATTGTGTGAGTTGATTGCCAACCTTGACGGCTGACGGTCGGGTTGAAGACTTGTACCGAAACGTCTTCTGGTTTTTTATCGTTGATATGGTGCCAGAGGCTGATAACAGCACCATAGAGATCGGATTCGTTTCGTTGGATCAGGTCATCATCGGAAATATTACTAAATAAGTGTTGAGCAAGTTTAGTTACAAGCGTCTGGTGAGAAAGCTCGAGTTTGTCTTGAATCAGTTGGTACACTTTTTCAAGCAGAACCGGCACTACATTTTCACGCGCGGTCATATTCACACTCCACAGAATAATTGTTGTTTTGTAGGGGGACTTAGCAACAGGACAAACGCCCGGAAACTAAGCATTGGTAATGCATACAATCTATTGTAAAAGGTTAATTACAAATGTTTAACAACTATTAGCAGTGGTATGAGGTGAAATGTCTGATTCTGTGACTAAGATACCTATTTAAACATCTAGAAATACCTTCCCTCACAGAGTTTCCAACTTAATAAACTTGTTATTTTGGTCAGTTGTTAGTCTAAACTGCCCTCTAACGCCCAACTGGCTAAGAAATGGTCGAAATTTAGCCGCTGGTAACTGAAGTCTTAAACCGTGATGTGTCACAACCTGAATTGCGTTTGAAACGCCAGAGTAATGGGAAACAAATGTCTGGTATGGAATATTGAGAGTGAAATAGTAATGCTTCATGCAACAAAAACGTCATTGAAAAAAGATAAATGCCAATAGTTTAACAAGATTTATCTGCGCGTCATTCCGAGGAGCCACGGCGACATCAGGAATCTAATATCAGCGAGTTTCAATTCGCGACAACAAACCATACATCAACGTGCTGAAAAAGTAGATCCTGAATCATGCTCCTTCGTCGCTGTTCTGCATGACGGGAAACTTAAACATGCCGTTCGCTGTTAAACAAAGAGCATTCACAAAAAAGGGTGGCCGTTAAGACCACCCTATTCGTTTGTCGACTATTCGTCTAGTGCCTTGGTGACTTTTTCAAACAAGTCTTTGGCAAGATTATCCATCGATTTGAGCTTTTCAAGTTCGGCACGCATCAATGCTTGACGATCTTCATCGTATTTACGGAACTTAAGCAAAGGATCAATCAGACGAGAGGCGACTTGTGGATTGGTGTCATTCAGTTGACGTAGGATCTCACCCGCAAACAAGTAACCAGAGCCTGACTTGTTATGGAAGTGAACAGGGTTTGCACCTAAGAATGAGCCAATCAAGCTACGAATGCGGTTCGGGTTTTTCAGACTGAATGCTTCGTGAGACATGGTCGCTTTTACTTTCTCTAGTGCATCTTCAGCAGGATTACTGCCTTGCAGTATAAACCACTTGTCCATAACCAGACCATCGTGTTTCCACTTATCGCTGTAATCCGCCATTAGTGCTTCACGGCATTCAAGTTGCGCATTATTCGCGGCGGTCATCGCAGCAATGGTATCTGTCATGTTATTTGCAGATTCATACTGCGCCTGAACAAGTTGATTGCCCTTTTCGGTATGCGCCAGGAACTGCAGGCACTGATTACGTAGCGCACGCTTACCAATAGCATCGTGATCAATCGAGTACTCTGTTTGCTTCAACGTATGGTAAGTCGCACTCAACTCATCTTCTAATTCTTTAGAAAGTGACAGTGTAATGCTATTCAATACGGTATCAACAGCATCGATATCAATCTGCTGGTACCAACCAGTGATTTCATTAATCGAAGGTAGAGACAGCACGTGTGCGATGAAGGCAGGCTCAAGGTTCGCATCAAGCAGCACGCCACGGAACGCGTCGATCAACTCTTCAGAAAGTGTCACTTCCTCTCCCGCTTGAACGTTGACTACATTTTGACGGATGTATTTCGCCAGTAACATTTGGCTTGCGTCCCAACGAGCGAAATCGTTGGTCGCATGTTTCATCAGGAAGATAAGCTCATCATCACTGTAATCGTATTCCAGTTTTACTGGCGCCGAGAATTCGCGTAGCAACGATGGTACTGGTTGAACATCTACATTTTCAAATACGAATGTCTGCTTGTCTTGTTTAATATCCAGTACGTTGTGTACAGTCTCACCATCGATGGTTAATGGGATGACCTGACCTTTGTCATCGTACAGTTCGATATCAAATGGAATGTGCAGTGCCTGTTTTTCAGCTTGATCCGGTGTTGCCTCAGTAAACTGCTCAACCGTTAATGCGTAAGTTTTTGCTTCTGCGTTGTACTGACTGTTAACACGCAATGTTGGTGTGCCCGACTGGCTGTACCATAGGCGGAATTGTTTCAGGTCGACACCCGTTGCATCTTCCATCGCAGACACAAAGTCTTCACATGTTGCCGCCGTGCCATCATGACGCTCAAAGTAGAGCTTCATGCCTTTTTGGAACCCTTCTTCACCCAGCAATGTGTGGTACATACGGATCACTTCACTGCCTTTCTCATACACAGTCAGTGTGTAGAAGTTATTCATCTCGATAACTTTATCTGGACGAATTGGGTGTGACATTGGGCTTGAATCTTCAGCAAACTGAGGGCCACGAATAATACGAACGTTATCGATGCGGTTAACGGCGCGCGAGCCAAGATCCGACGAAAATTCTTGATCACGGAAAACAGTCAAGCCTTCTTTGAGACTTAACTGGAACCAATCGCGACAAGTCACGCGGTTACCAGTCCAGTTATGGAAGTACTCATGACCAATAACGGCTTCAATACCCAGGTAATCACGGTCAGTTGCTGTCTGGTCGTTGGCTAGAACGTACTTAGAGTTGAAGATATTCAAGCCTTTGTTTTCCATTGCCCCCATGTTGAAGAAATCAACGGCAACGATCATATAAATATCAAGATCGTACTCAAGACCAAAACGCTCTTCATCCCACTTCATTGAATTGATCAATGACGTCATTGCATGCGGCGCACGGTCAAGGTTGCCTTTATCAACGAAGATCTCTAACTCTACGTCACGGCCAGACATGGTGGTGTACTTGTCGCGTAGTACATCAAAATCACCAGCAACCAGTGCAAACAAGTAAGCAGGTTTTGGATGCGGGTCTTGCCATTGTACCCAGTGACGGCCATTTTCAGCTTCACCTTGTGCAATACGGTTACCGTTACTCAGCAAGTAAGGGTAAGTACCTTTGTCTGCAATGACTTTTGTTGTGTATTTTGCCAATACGTCTGGGCGATCCAGGTAGTAAGTGATACGGCGGAAACCTTCAGCTTCACATTGAGTACAGAAAGCACCACCAGATTTGTATAAACCTTCAAGTGCCGTATTCGCTTCTGGATCAATTTTGGTAATGATCTCAAGTTCAAATTCAGCCGGTAAATCAGAAAGAACCAGAGAGGCCTCTTTCACTTCATGGTGAGCCCAGTCTTCGCCATTCACTTTAACAGAGCGAAGTTCCAGCCCCTCACCATCTAACTCCAGTGTTGTGAGTTCACCTTGTTGAACAACTTTTGATACCGCGGTAACGGTAGTGTCGTTATCAAATAGATCAAACGTGAGATCAATATCGGTAATGGTATGAGATGGCGCTTGATAATCTTTACGATATTTAGCTTGGGGAGCTTGGGACATGTCCATAAATCCTTGTCTGTCGAAAAATAAAAAACCACTTCTTTAAGGACTAAAAAGACGAAGTGGTATCACTATATAAGCTATTAGTAGTGCTTGTGGTATCAAAATACAAGCCTTTATCCCAAAAAGTAGAGCTAATAGTGTACTAGCTCTACTTTTGGGTTAACATTTATACAACATAACTTACATTCATTAGGGTTACTTCACGGTTAACATTTATTGATATTTATTATTGTGTCACCCTATTTAAAACTGCGTACATATCACCATTTGAGTCTTCTATCGTCAATTCGTTTTTGTTGAGTTTATACGTGGTTCCATGCTCACCATTTTCGTACAAAAGAACGAGATACTCATCCTCAGTATAAAATACACCCTGTTTTACTGACTCTTTCCCAGCTTCATTGGAAACACGGAACAAAAATACGAAGTCAGGCTGAAGTATTAAGTCCATGTGGTTGATATTACTCGCAGCCAGACCATCTCCGGAAACGTGAGAGCTAGACCAAATTCCAGCAAGCGCGTTTGAGAGGCCTTTCGTGAAGGTGACGCCATTGAGATCAAGCGTGTTATGGTTATTCCGGTAAGCATAGATTTGGGGCTCATCAGTATTCAGGCCAAGAACAATCGTGTCTTCGTTGACATTGTACATCCCTTCCCAGTGGTCAACGGAATAGTCCTTTTTCTGTATATCGATGGAAAACATATAGTCGGAGCCCAAAGATAATTTGATGGCACGAAAATTTTCTGCCGACTCTCCTGGGTTCTGATTCAGCAAGTACCAATCCCCGATTAAGAACGGGGTGTCAAAGTGACTTAATTCTTCTTCACGAGCGTTATCCGCACTGTACGCACTAAAGCAAAAAAAACTAAGTAAAATAAAGAACCATTTCATACCGGCATCCTTATCGTTTTCTTTTAGCTTAGGCTTTAGTCATCTGTTTAGCGAAATATTTGAGCTTCATCACGTAATTTATTGGTACAAAAAAAGCGCATATTTATCTCAATATTACTGAGAAGCAGAGATAAAAAGACACAAAAAAAGAGCGAGTCATAAGGACTCGCTCATGTAGTAGTGAATTTTTAGTCGTTATGACTGATTGCTTGCTTTTAGCATATCAATCATAATTGAGACAGATTCATCGAGATAAACATCTGGGGCTTCATAGTCTTTAGGCACATCGTCTAACGACTTAAATGCTTTTTTGCCTAGCGATGCCTGGCGTTCATTAATGCGCTCCAGACGAAGCTTATCTTCTGAGTCTTGCTCATTTTTACGCACTTTTTCATTAAGCGACAAGAAGTTGTTGTCTTTCTCTTGACGATACTTCTGTATGTCTTCTTTGATGAATCGGAACTCCAGTTCATCCGCGATACGCTTATTGTGCAACTTGGTTAAGCTCTCTACCAATGAATCCTCACTTGGATACATGGTGTAATTTGCCTTATCGATGCTATCCCATGGTAATGCGTTTTCTTCGACGCTTTCACCGGTTTCGGACGCTTCAATTGGCGATGGATAAGCAATATCCGGCGCTACCCCACGATTCTGGGTACTACCACCATCAATGCGGTAGAACTTTTGAATTGTGTATTGAACATACCCGAGCTCTTTATCAAATAGATCGTAGATATGGTTCAACGAACGGTGCTGCTGAACGGTGCCCTTACCAAAGGAGTTCTCACCAAGAATGATCGCACGATTATAATCTTGCATTGCTGCGGCAAAGATCTCGGAAGCCGATGCACTATAACGATTGATTAAAACCGTTAACGGACCGTCGTAACTGATTTGTCCATCGGTATCCGCATTCACTTTGATCCGACCGTAACTGTCACGAACCTGGACTACCGGGCCTTCTTTGATAAACAGACCGGTCAGTGCCGTTGCTTCGGTTAAAGCACCGCCACCGTTGTTACGTAAGTCGACAATCACACCGTCAACATTCTTAGTCTTAAACTCTGCCAATAGTTTGTCAGTATCTTTTGACAGTCCGACATAAAAGCTCGGCACTTCCAACACGCCGATTTTCTTGCCGTCCTTTTCGATGACTTCTGACTTAACCGCTCGGTCTTCCAAACGAACTTTGTCACGAACAATTGTGACAATGTGACTTTTTGCTCCAGCACCTTCTGGCAAGATCTGAAGGTTAACCTTTGTTCCTTTCGGACCTTTGATTAACTGAACCACATCGTCTAAACGCCAACCAATAATGTCGACAATTTCTTCGCCATCCTGACCGACACCAATGATTCGGTCACCTTCGTCAAGCTGCTTACTTTTTGAAGCCGGCCCACCCACAACAAGAGAACGAATAACGGTGTAGTCATCCGTCATTTGTAGAACCGCACCGATACCTTCCAGAGAAAGGTTCATTTCTGATTGGAACTGTTCTGCGTTGCGAGGAGAAAGGTAACTGGTATGCGGATCAACTTGTCTAGCGAAGGCATTCATATAGAGCTGGAATGCGTCTTCGTTATTGGTTTGAGTGATTCGCTTCATCGCATTGTTATAACGCTTCTCTAAAACTTCTTTGATTTCTGGCCACTCTTTGCCAGTCAGTTTCAGGTTTAGCGCGTCATATTTAACACGTTTTCGCCACAACTCATTCACTTCCGACTCATTTTTTGGCCATGCCGCCTCTGAACGATCGAGTTCGATCTCGTCGTCGTTATCAAATTTGATTTCGTTGTCGAGCAACGTCAGAGCATAGGCAAAACGTTCGAAACGTTTTTGCATGGACAGATTATAAATATCGAATGCGATCTGGTTGTTGCCAGCTTTGAGCTGATCATCCAGTTCTACAGACCAATCTTTGAAAGAATCAATATCGGCTTGAGTGAAAATATTTCGATTATAATCAAGCATTTCTACATAGCGTTCAAATATCGCTTTGGAGAAATCGTCATCGAGACTGAAATGCTTGTAATGAGAGCGGGTGAATCGAGAGGTGACTCGTTTGCTGGCCGTTTCGTGCTGAACTTCAGGAGTAAGCACCGGCAAGTCATCTTTATTTAGTTTGGCTTCTAGAGCCTGAGTTGATGCTGCTAGCAAAAAGCTAGCAGCGATCAAGGTCACTTTTGAACGGCAATTCATGCGTAGGAGTATCTCCCTTATGCGCGCAAGTGCTCCGCTTTCACAACCATTTGTAGGCCGTTAGCAAGTTGAACACGTACATCATCCTTATTGATTTCAACAATGGTCGCTGCCATGTTTCCTTTACCCATGTTCACGTTAACTGCGTTGCCTACTGTGATTTCGTCAGCATTTAGCGCGCGTGTTTCTACAGGCTGAGTTGGTTTTTGTGCTTTTGGTTTATTAGTACGACGAGGCTGTTGAGGCTTCTTAGCCGCTGGTTTTGCTTTCGCCTTACCCTCTTCACGAGCTTTCTGTGCTTGTTCTTTACGACGAGCTTGAACTTTCGCTTTGCTTTCTGCAAGCGTAGCTTTAGCGTGTTCTACGTGCTCTTCTTCTAGCTCACCACATGGGTTGCCATCCAGATCGACACGTACCGCACCTGGTTTTACACCATGGAGGTAACGCCATGATGAAGTGTACTGTCTTAACGCTGCACGAAGCTGAGTTTTGCTTACTTTTTCGTCTTCATTTAGACGTTCCGCAAGATCTTGAAAAATACCAATTTTCAGAGGCTTTGCTTCACCTTCTAAAGTAAAGCACTTAGGGAAACATTCAGCAATATATGCGATAACTTCTTTGCTGTTTTTTAACTTTTCAGTCATGAGGGTTCCTGGTTTGAGCGGATTTCCGCAGAGCATTAAGAAAAAATATTCTCGTATTATAGTGACATGACAACGAAAAACCACACTCGTGGACGAATTTATGCGTTGTTCGCGTGTGAATTAAGCAGCTTTTCTACTTCAGACATAAAATGAGTAAGCCCTGCTTCATCTGTTTCATTGAATCGACCAATACTCGGGCTATCAATATCTAACACGCCCGCGACTTTTCCATTAATAGTAAATGGAATCACAATTTCTGAATTACTTGCCGCGTCACAAGCAATATGGCCTTCAAACGCGTGCACGTCGTATACTCTTTGTGTAGTGTTAGTTTTTGCAGCGGTACCACAGACACCTCGCCCCATTGGGATGCGAACACAAGCTGGCTTACCTTGGAACGGACCTAAAACCAGTTCGTCACCTTGAGTTAGGTAAAAGCCTGCCCAGTTGAGATCTTCTAGTTCCATGAACAGAAGTGAGCTCAGGTTTGCCAAGTTGGCAATAAAGTCTGGCTCTGACTCAATGAGTGCAGCAGCTTGCTTGGTTAGTCTTTGATACTGTTCTATGTTCATATTAACTTCCTACTTACTGATAACGCTTCCATTCTTATGGGATAACGCTAAAATGCTGACCTACTTTATAATAGGACTTATTCTCAATTACAATGATTCAGAAAGATGACACTATTAGCCGTTCTTGGTTGATAACACAAGTAAAAAAGCACAAGTCCAAGCTGATCATAGCGAACTTGATTGCTGTTTTGGCGACCTTGATTAGTGTTCCAATCCCTCTTCTTATGCCGTTAATGGTGGATGAAGTTCTATTGGACCAACCCGCCAACGGCATCGCTGCAATGAATACTATTCTTCCAGAAGCGTGGCACGCACCTACTGGCTATATTTTCTTTACGCTTTTTTTGGTCGTGCTCATGCGAGCAGCCAGCCAAGCACTTAATATCGTTCAGAGTCGTCAATTTACGCTGGTATCGAAGACCATCACCTTCGAAATGCGCAGCAAGATGATCGACAAGCTAGGCCGAATCAGTATTCGTCAATACGAGACAAAAGGCAGTGGCGGTATCAATGCTCACCTAATCACTGACATTGAAACGATTGATCAATTCATCGGCTCAACACTGGCGAAATTTGTCGTTAGTTTACTGACCGTGATAGGAACTGCAATCGTTCTTCTTTGGCTTGACTGGCGATTGGGCTTGTTTATCTTGCTGGTCAATCCAGTCGTTATCTATTTTTCTCGAAAACTTGGCAGCATGGTCAAGCACCTCAAGCGCAAAGAGAACCACTCTTTTGAGTTATTCCAAACGCGTCTGGTCGAAACGTTAGATGGTATTTATCAGCTACGAGCCGCCAATAAAGAACGAGAATTCCTCCAACAGCTGAAAAACAATGCCGATCAAGTCCGCGTCGACGCAGATAAGTATGCCTGGCAGTCTGAAGCGGCAGGTCGCGTATCTTTCTTACTATTTTTAATTGGTTTTGAGTTATTTCGCGCAGTAGCCATGCTTATGGTGCTGTTTAGCGATCTGACCATTGGCCAAATTTTTGCGGTTTTTGGCTACTTGTGGTTTATGTTGTCTCCTGTTCAGGAGCTACTTGGCATCCAATTCTCTTGGTACAGTGCCAAAGCAGCATTAAAGCGTATTAACGATCTGCTAATGCTGGAAGAAGAAAACAGACCGCCTTCGAAAGTTAACCCTTTCACTGATGATCGTGAGGTGGATGTCAAAGTAGAGAACGTTAATTTCTCTTACAACAGTGAGCACAATGTGCTGGATAATCTCTCTTTGCATATTCCCGCGGGTAAGAAAGTCGCCTTAGTTGGTGCCAGTGGTGGCGGTAAGTCGACATTGATTCAACTATTGATCGGCGTTTATCATCAAAATTCGGGGCACATTCGTTACAACGATGAACTTACTGAGGACATAGGCTTTGAAGTAATACGCGATAAAATAGCCGTGGTATTACAGCAACCTATATTATTTAACGATACCTTAAGGCATAATCTGACTCTCGGTGGTAACTTTGATGAGATGTCGTTGTGGCGTGCGTTAGATGTCGCTCAGCTCCAAGATGTCATTTCTCAGTTAAACCACGGGTTAGATACACAAATTGGCCGCAATGGTATCCGTTTGTCTGGCGGGCAACGTCAGCGCCTCGCGATAGCCAGAATGGTATTGAGTAACCCTCAATTTGTTATTTTGGATGAGGCAACGTCTGCATTAGATACAGCGACAGAAGCTGCTCTCCACAAGGCGTTAACGGAATTCTTGCGTAGCCGGACAACGTTAATTGTTGCACACCGACTGTCTGCTGTTAAACAAGCCGATTTAATCTATGTGCTTGAAGATGGAAAAGTCACACAAACCGGGACCCATGGAGAGTTAGTTGAGCAGGAAGGCTTATATCAAACCTTATATGGTGGCATTCAGTCCCACGCTTAAAGCATTATGTTTAGAGAGGTCATTGTAATGCCCTCTCTAGCTAAGCACGTCATGAAACCCAACCGAGTCCGTTTGTGCCAGGGTTGTGAACTTCCGGTTGATGTCGTCGAGTTACCTCAGGGCAGACATGCGTACTGCCCTCGTTGTGGCACACAATTATACCGTGGCGGTCAGCATAGTCTGTCGGGTAACTTAGCCATCGCCGTGACCTGTATTCTTTTATTTATCCCTTCCCACTTTTTTAATTTCATCAGTATCAGGCTGTTTGGTGTCATGATCCCTGCAACATTACCGTCTGGAATGATTGCACTGATGGAAGAAGGCTTCGTACTTCTCTCTCTTTTGATCATGTTTTGTAGCTCTTTAGCGCCGCTTATTGTCTGTGTGTCTGTCGTTACGGCACATATTTCAATCCAAGCACGTTGGTTTAATGGGCTGCGTATTTCGCTTTGGCTTATTCAGCATTTAAAACACTGGGTGATGCTGGATGTGTTTCTGGTCAGTATTGCTATCGCTTGCTTCAAACTGCAGGACTATTCAGATATTTTTGTTGGTCCCGGCTTAATTGGCCTTGCTTTGTTGCAAATATTTACCGTCCTGCTTGTTTCACGAATTAGTGTTCGTCGCTACTGGGAGGTTTGGCAACCAGAAGGCACGTATCCGTTTGAACACAAAGATGTACATTGTCATGAGTGCCACTTGTCGCAACCAGAGAATGACCGATGCCGCCGCTGTCACCACGAGCTTTACCATCGAAAACCTCACACGATTCAAAAAACATGGGCGTATCTAATTGCGGCAACCGTGGCGATCTTCCCGGCAAACTTAATCCCTATTTCAATTTTAATTACCAATGGCCAGCGCCTTGAAGACACCATTTTTTCCGGCGTTGCATCTTTAATTAACAGTGGCATGTACGGCATTGCTGCAATTATCTTTATTGCCAGTATCGTCGTACCTGTGGTCAAAATTCTTAGCCTCGCCTACATCATGCTATGCATCAAATTCAAACGTTCGGTATTTAAACGCCAACGGATGATGATTTATTTTGCAGTCAAATGGATTGGTAAATGGTCCGTCATGGATTTGTTCGTTATTTCTATCATGATGACCTTGATCGACCGAGGCCAGATACTCGATTTTACACCAGGGCTTGGTGCAGTCGCCTTTGGGTTAGTCGTGGTGTTTACTATGCTAGCTGCAGACAGTATCGACCCAAGACTAATCTGGGACCAGCCCCAAAAACAATCAGAAAAAGAGTCAGTTAATGAGTGATCAGAACAGTTCTCAAACGTCATACGTGCCGGAGGTTAAGAGGAGTAAAGGTATCTCTCCCCTTTGGCTACTCCCGATTTTGACGATGGTTTTAGCCGGTTGGCTGGTGGTGAAATCAATCCACGATGCTGGTCAGCGCGTTCAAATTTACTTCTCCGATGCAGCGGGCTTAGTCGCAGGTAGAACCACCATTCGATACCAAGGTTTGGAAGTGGGTATGGTTCGCGATATTAATCTGACCGAAGATCTTGGCAGTATTTATGTTGATGCGGATATCTACCCCGAAGCCACAAAATTACTCAATGAGAACACACGCTTTTGGCTCGTCAAACCAACAGCAAGCCTCAGTGGTATTTCTGGTTTGGATGCCCTCGTTTCTGGTAACTATATTTCTATTCAACCGGGCGAAGGTGACGAGTTAGAAACCGTTTTTCATGCCCTTGATTCTGTCCCGACAGACTTACGCGTAACTCAAGGTTTAAATATCAAATTGACAAGTCGCGACTTAGGTGGCGTATCGATCGGTTCTCAAATCGTTTATAAGAAAATCCCTATTGGCGCCGTATACAGCTATCAATTAGATGAGGATGCCAAATCCGTTACCATTCGCGCCAACATACAGGATCAATATCGCCACATCATTAATGACCGTAGCCGTTTCTGGAACGTGAGTGGCATCGGAGCAAACATTGGATTTGGCGGTGTCGACGTTCGTTTAGAAAGCATGAGTGCCTTAATCGGAGGTGCAATCGCGGTAGACTCGCCTGACGATGGTGAACCCGTTGTTGAGAATACCCAGTTCCGTTTATACAAAGATTTGAAGACAGCGGGCCGAGGCATCGCAGTCAAAATAGTCTTGCCCGATGACAATAACATCAGCGCCGAAGGTGCACCCATCATGTATCGCGGCCTGGAAATTGGTCAGGTCACCGATTTAAGCCTTTCTGACGGCCGAGAAGTGATTCTTGCTTCTGCAGCGATACAGCCAGCATTCAGTGACATACTGACCACAGGGACTCGCTTTGTGCTGGAAGAAGCCAAGGTTTCACTTTCCGGTGTCGAAAACATCGCGAACCTGGTACGTGGTAACTACCTGACCATTGTTCCGGGTGAAGGCGAACGATCTCGTAAGTTCACCGCTATTCGTAAAAATGAATTTAATCAGCAGCAGGAAAAGTCTATCGCTATCCGGCTCAGTTCTGATAATTCATTTGGCTTAGACAGCGGCGCGAATGTGCTCTACAAAGGAATTGTCGTTGGTTCAATCATTAAAGTGGGATTAGCCGAGGAAGGCCAGCAAGCACAGCATGAAGTGTATATGGATGTCTTGATTGATCACGAATATAAACACTTAATTAAGTCGAATAACCGATTCTATGTGACCGGCAGTGCTTCGGCGGAACTAACAGAATCAGGGCTCAGTGTCACCGTTCCGCCGGCAAAACAGTTGCTTACTGGATCAATCAGCTTTGTCAGTGAAGGCGAAAGCAGCATTCAGAAAGAGTATCAACTGTTCCAAAGCGAATCATTAGCAGAACTGGCGCAATACAACCGCCGCGGCTCAAAAATATTGACCTTGTTCGCTCCTGAGTTGCCTTCGATTTCGAAAGGCAGTCCTCTACTCTACCGCAACCTTCCGGTAGGTAACGTGGCCGATTTCCATTTGGTTGATGGTGGCGTGGTGATTCAGGTGAGTATTGAAAATCGTTTTGCACATCTTTTAACGTCGCAGACGGTATTCTGGAACCGTTCAGGTATAGAAATCGATGCATCTCTCGCAGGCGTTAGCGTAAAAGCTCACCCACTCAAATCCATCATACAAGGCGGTATTGCCTTTGATTCGGTTCCCGGCGTTGAAAACAAAATCGGTGACCGCTGGAAGCTTTATGAGGACCAAAAAACAGCACGCAAATTTGGCCGTGTTATATCTCTGACAACGGACGGTACTCAAGAAGTCGTGAAAGGCATGCCTATCACCTATCAAGGCGTGACGGTGGGTGAAGTGACACTTGTTGTACCAAACTTCCGACGTAATTTAGTCGAAGTGACGGCGCGTATATTACCCGAGTACGTGGCTGATATTGCCGTGGAAGGTTCTCGTTTTTGGTTAACCGAGCCAGAGATCGGTCTTGGCGGGGTGAAAAACCTCGGAGCCTTGGTTTCCAAGTCCATCAGTGTCAATCCCGGCAAAGGCAACGGAGCCTTTAGTTTCGAGTTAGAGAAACAATTTGATCAAGTCGATGGCGTGATGTTCACCCTACAAAGTGAACAACGCGGTTCGGTACAAGCAGGAACACCTATTCTTTACCGTCAAATGGAGGTGGGTCAGGTAACCGATGTTCGCTTAGGTGAATTCGCCGATCGTATTGTTACGACAATTAAACTCAAACCGGAATACGCCTACCTTGTGCGACAGAACAGTGTGTTTTGGAATGTATCTGGCGTCGATGTATCGATAGGTCTTACTGGTGCAAACATCAAAGCAGGCACCATTGATAGCATTGTGCGTGGAGGAATCGCCTTTTCAACACCGGAACAATCACAAATTCCACCGGCTGCAAAAAATGGCCAGACCTTCTTCCTCTACCCTCAAGCGGAAGAGAACTGGTTGCAGTGGCGAACAGCGATTCCTAAACCATAGTGGCAGGATATACAAAAGAGCAGTAATCGCTGCTCTTTTTTATTCTCCGAGCCCGGTGGCTATTCGTTTCTGCGCCGGTTTCGTATATTATTTGCGGCAAATTCTGCAAACGAGACGTCACATTGCATCCTAATGTCATCATCCCAGACGCGTTTCTGGAAAAAATCCAAACCATCCTGCCTGACGGCCTTAACATGGAAGACTTTGTTTCTGCCTGTCAAAGGCCATTACGTAAAAGCATTCGCGTCAATACACTAAAGATCAGCGT
The DNA here is from genome assembly GCF_033042495.1 of Vibrio sp. EA2. Classification (NCBI taxonomy): domain Bacteria; kingdom Pseudomonadati; phylum Pseudomonadota; class Gammaproteobacteria; order Vibrionales; family Vibrionaceae; genus Vibrio; species Vibrio sp. EA2. The sequence goes on from NZ_JAWLID010000002.1 coordinate 666,801, forward strand.
CGAATCCTTTGTCCAAAAAGCAGAAGAGAAAGGCTGGACGCTTTCACCGGTTCCATGGTGTGAGACTGGCTTCTGGATTGATGCAGATGAGTCTGTCGTACCGCTAGGAAACACTGCAGAGCATATGTCTGGATTATTCTACATTCAGGAAGCAAGCTCGATGATGCCTGTGTCTGCCCTATTCATGAACGATGAGGCATACCATGCGGTCCTTGATACCGCAGCCGCTCCGGGTTCAAAAACCACACAAATCGCAGCTCTAATGAACAATGAAGGTGTACTTGTTGCCAATGAATACGCCGCGAGCCGTGTGAAAGTGCTGCATGCCAATATTGAGCGTTGCGGAGTGCGTAACGCCGCGCTCAGTAACTTTGATGGTCGGGTGTTCGGTGGTTGGTTGCCAGAACAGTTCGATGCCGTTCTGCTGGATGCACCTTGTTCCGGAGAAGGCACCTTACGCAAAGACGAAGATGCGATGAAAAACTGGACACAAGATTCGGTTTTAGAGATTGCGGATACACAAAAGGATTTGATTGAAAGTGCCTTTCACGCATTGAAACCTGGCGGTGTTCTGGTTTATTCAACCTGCACGCTAAGTACGGAAGAAAACCAGCAAGTCTGTCATCATCTAAAAAACACCTTTGGTGATGCGGTAGAGTTTGAGAGCCTAGAAAACTTATTTGAAGATGCCAAAGCGGCGCTGACCGAAGAGGGTTTTTTACATATTTTCCCTCAGGTTTATGACTGTGAAGGGTTCTTTGTTGCACGTATTCGCAAACACTCTTCCGTCGAAGCACCCGAGGTGAAAAAGCGCATGGGTAGATTCCCGTTTGCTAAAGCTTCAAAAAAGGAATCAGCTGAGATTGCTCATCAGCTTCAGAAAGCTCTGGGCATTGTTCTTCCGAATGACAGTACGGTTTGGCTGCGCGATAAAGACGTTTGGTTATTCCCTGATGCGCTCGAGCCTATGATTGGTGAGCTGCGCTTCTCTCGTATGGGAATAAAAATAGCTGAAGCACACAAAAATGGATACCGCTGGCAACATCAGGTCGCAACCACTTTGGCGACAGGTAAAGAAACTAATGCTATTGAGCTTACCATAGATGAAGCCCGTGAGTGGTATATGGGGCGTGACGTCCGTCCGCAAAATATTCCCGCAGGCTTAAAAACAGGTAAAGGCGAAGTGTTTGTTAAGTATCAGGGCACCATCATCGGTTTAGGAAAGTGGGTCAGTAACCGAATTAAAAATGGTCTTCCGAGAGAATTAGTACGAGACAAGAACTTATTTTAATATTTTTGCCATCGCTATAACTTAACGATAAATAAAAGAAAAGCCATCGTAAACTCGATGGCTTTTTTTATTATAAGTATGAAAGAAGCCTAGCGGTCTAGCGTTCCGAGTGGCCTGTACTAAACTAAATATATCAACTCAGAGCATTATTACTGCATCTTCCATATAACTTCAGCAATAAACGCTCAAAAATAAGCGAATAATAAGGTTTTAGCGTAGGCTCCTCGGAGCCATTTCCCCTAGGCCCAAAAAAATGGAAGCATTTGGGCCGTTTTTTTTATCCGTTATTTCGCTCTGCTATTTTAGCTAAAGTACACTGATGGAGTATTATGCTAGGCGGATACCATCTTTCTCGATAACGATCTTACCTTGCTTGTACAGACCGCCAATGGTTTTTTTGTACGTTCCTTTACTGGTACGAAATGCTTCAAAAATCGCTTCTGGGGAAGATTTATCATTAAGAGGAAGAAAACCACCCTTCTTCTCTAGCTGATCGATGATCTTACTTGAAAGGTCGTCCATCTTAGCGACACCCACTTTTTGTAACGCCAGATCAATCTTGCCATCTTCTCGAATTTGCTTAATGTAGCCTTTCAGCTTTTTACCAATATACAGTTTACCGAAAACATCGGATGGGAAAATCATGCCCCAATGTTTGCCGTTTACGATCGCTTTGTAACCAAGTTGGCTGCGTTCAGCAATAATAAGGTCCACTTGCTGGTTAATTTCGTAATTTGCTGGCGTTTTATCCAGCCATTTATTGAACTTTGTCGTACCAACAATTCGACCCGAGGCTTTATCAGTGTATACGTAAACCAAGATCGTTTGACCCGCAGAAAAGCGCGTGCGCTGTTCACTAAATGGAATGAGCAAATCTTTATCTTTGATACCCCAATTAACAAAAGCACCGGTCTTATTGACACCTTCGATCTTCATCAGGCCCCACTCACCTACCTGAGCGATTGGGGTTTCAATGGTCGCAGCCAGTTGGCTTTCTGAATCAAAGTACAAAAATACGTCAATTTTATCGCCAATTTCTGTGCCCTCTGGGACATGTTTATTTGGCAGCAAAACAGAACCGTAGTCATCACCATCCAGAAATACGCCAAAATCAGCCTTTTTAATGACTTCTAAGCTGTTAATTTGACCAATTTTAATCATTGATTTTGTCTCTTTTTAAATTTACCTGGAATTATACCTAAACTAACAAGAAAATCAGAGAGAAAAGCATATCGCTCTGTTATGCTGTTATTGTCTACCCCTATCATTCTCTTAGCAATCTGGTACTTATATAAAGAGTACAATTTTCGGGGTAAGGATGCGTTAGCAAAATCAGGAGCTTTTTTTGGTCACCGTTGATAAACAAGACTCAATCACATTAAAAATCAGCCATGAGCTAGCAAAAAGTAAAAGTGTCGACCTTGATATTTACTTCTTTGTACCTGGTGAGCTTGGCCTAAATGCCGATATCATCAGTGAATCAGAATTCTATTACACCTCTATCACACAACAGCGATCTTATTACAGTAAGGAAATTCTTCTTCCTTTGGTTCATAGCCGACTGGCTAAGCGTGGACGTCTCTCGAATCAACAATACCGTGTTAGTTTGAGTTTGTTCGCCTATCAATACGTCATCGCCTTAGACAAAGCCGTTGCCAGTCTGAATAAACTAGAGAGTAACTCTGTAACGGAAGATGAAGTTGATGAAGTCATCAAACTGGCTATCGCGATTTTAAAGCGCCTTCGTCGTGGTATTCCTTTTGAAGAGAACTTAAAACGTTATTACGTTAACATCGACAACTATTTGTCGTGGTACACAGAGCAAAAGTTCTTGTCGCTCGTCGCTCACCTGCCAAGAGAAGGCGATTACAGCACGATCAAGAAGAGACTCGTCACGCTATGTGAAAAAGAGCAAGCCCACCGTAAGTTAAATAAATATAACTCGCCCAAAGTCGTTGCAGAAGTGACGCGACTTTCCAATAAAATGCGTCTTTTAAGACGCCTGATTGAACACCCTGTCGTCCTGCGTGAACAGACGGTCTCAATGGGGAAAAATGTTAAACGCGCAATAAAAGGCATTGCGACAGGTTTAGTCATGGTGGTCGTGACATCGACCGTGATCCTCGCACGAGACTACTTGGGAGAGATTTCTGCATCCTTCATTATTGCGATGTCCTTCATCTATGCCTTACGTGAAATTTTTAAAGATGATCTTCGTGATGCCATGTGGCGCTGGATACGCAAAGGTAAACCAAAATGGCGTAAAAAGTATATCGATCCTACGACCAAGAAAGTGGTTGGGAAAAAGTTAGAGTGGCTTGACTACCGAACGCTTTCTAGCTTACCGGATAAAATTCAACAGATCCGTAAAAAGCGTGTCGTTCAACGTGAAGAGAAAATACTTCACTATCAAGAAAAGACGGAAATGGCGACATCGATGTTTTTGAGTGGGTACGAGCAAACGCGAGAAACGTTGAACATCAGTTTGAGGCCCATTATTCGATTGATGGACAAAGGTTCAAACCGAGTGTATCGCTTAAATGAAGGACAAGTTACGAAAGAATCCGTTGAGAAACGCCACCTCATCAATGTGATTGTCAAAGAAGACAACCACACTGATGAACCGGTTTACTATCGCTGGAAAGTAATATTGAACCGCTCGAAGATAGTCTCAATTGAAAAAATCGAGCTGAACTAACGAAAATACCGAGCGATTAAGCAGCCTTCTTTGTTTGTTGTGCTGCTTTTTTGATCGAAAGCGTCAGGTAAAACTCTGCCATTGGCTCATCGCCATGGAGAGACGGACATAATGCCGTAATTTTCACATCACGATTGACACGCTCACCGGTCTCTAGTGTTTTCTCCAGCATCTCGTCGATTAAAGGTCCATCATCACAAACGAAATGAACATCGGCTTCTGGTCGTTTTAAAAACTCTGCCTTTACCCCTTTAAAAGCCAGCGAAATAGGTTCTCCTATTTCCTTCGCTTTACTCATCGCTAAAAATGCGCCAGCAACGTCAGCGCCCACAGCCAAAGCACCGAAATACATACTATTGAGATGGTTCTTGGTTCTTTTACGTAGTGGAATACTAACTTCAACGTGCTGATCGTCGATCGCGATGATCTTTGGACGACATAGCCAAATTAACGGAACTTTTGTGAAACCGAATACTTTCAAGTAAAGGTTTGCACGGCGTACTGCAGATAACATTTTGGTCTCCTTACCAACCTAACCCAGCCAGTTAATCAAACACTCGTTTTAATGTCAAAGAGTTGTTAACAGAACTTGATCTACCTATTAAATTATTCGTCATAGATAGACTAAGGTGACAACGTCACAAATACAAGCTATCGTTTATTTGCTGACATAGGGTTATTTGTTGACATAGGTTATGGCTGGCAAGGCGCAACGTACTATTGCGGCTTTCTCAATTTGCTCACTGCCTAATCCTGATCAATGGCGTAACTATCTCGCAATAGCGTGCCCTCGGGTTGTTATCAAATAGTAAGAACCCTACAACCGTTTCATACTAATTGGCACTTAGAGGCGAAGAATCCCTTGAAACAGTTTATTCCTGCCAGTAATTCCGTTATCTTTATCGCTTCGCAACAGAGAATAAAGCTATAAGATGCCTATTAAAACAGATGAATTGAGAACCCAGCCTTTGGGTCCAATGCCTACCCCAGTGGAGCTAGGTAGTGAATATCCTATTACTGATGACGTTGCAGACCGTATTGCTCAATCTCGCCGTCAGATTGAAAAGATCTTAACGGGTGAAGATAAGCGTCTTCTTGCGATTGTTGGCCCTTGCTCTGTCCATGACACAGAAGCCGCAATTGATTACGCAACGCGCCTGAGCGAAATCCAGGATAAGTACAAAGATGAGCTATTTATTGTCATGCGTACTTACTTTGAAAAGCCGCGTACAGTAGTGGGTTGGAAAGGCTTAATTACCGACCCAAACCTTGATGGTTCCTATGCGTTAGAAGCCGGTCTTCATAAAGCACGTAAACTACTACTGGATATCAACAAGCTTGGTCTTGCTACCGCTACTGAGTTTCTTGATATGATTACCGGTCAATACATTGCAGATTTGATTACTTGGGGTGCCATTGGTGCGCGTACCACTGAATCTCAAATTCACCGAGAAATGGCATCTGCACTTTCGTGCCCGGTTGGCTTTAAAAATGGTACCAATGGTAATGTGAAAATAGCGATCGACGCGATTCGTGCATCGAAAGCATCACACTACTTCTACTCTCCAGATAAACACGGTCGCATGACGGTTTATCGTACCAGTGGTAATCCATTCGGTCATATTATTTTACGTGGCGGCGAAAAAGGTCCAAACTTTGACCAAGCTTCAGTCAAGCAAGCTTGTGACGCGCTCTCAGAATTTGCTCTGCCTCAACGCTTAATTGTTGATTTCAGTCATGCTAACTGTCAGAAGCAACACAGAAAGCAGCTTGATGTCGCTAAAGATATCTGTCAACAAATCCAGTCTGGCAGTACACGTGTTGCAGGCATTATGGCTGAGAGCTTCATCGTAGAAGGTAATCAGCCAATGACTGACATTAACAACCTGACATACGGGCAATCAATCACTGACCCATGTCTGAGTTGGGAAGATACCGTGACGATGTTAGATATGCTGGCAGACGCGGTAAAATCCACTAAGTAATTAATAACAAGATAATCAAGGAATCTTCATGCCATCGTTTGATATTGTTTCAGAAATCGATACGGTTGAACTACGTAACGCCGTTGATAACGCTAACCGTGAATTGTCTACTCGTTTCGATTTCCGCAATGTAAATGCGAGCTTTGAGCTAGTAGAAGAAAATGTAAAAGTGTCCGCTGAAGGTGAATTTCAGCTTAAACAAATGCGTGACATTTTACGAGGTCATTTAGCGAAACGTAACATTGATGCCAATGCTATGGACTCTCAAAAACCCGAGGCAACTGGCAGAAACTGGCATCAGAACATCTTGTTCCGCCAGGGTATTGATACGCCGACGGCTAAAAAGGTGGTTAAGCTAATTAAAGATGCCAAGCTTAAAGTGCAAGCTTCAATCCAAGGCGATAAAGTTCGTGTTACGGGTAAAAAGCGTGATGACTTACAGGCGACCATGGCAGCCATTCGTGAAGCAGAACTAGGTCTACCGTTTCAGTTCAACAACTTCCGCGATTAATGCTCATTAGTGATTATTACCTCGCGTAGTCGTCATTAACACAACAAAGACTTAAACGCCGACGAGTGATCATCGGCGTTTCTAGTTGTGTTAACGGAATTATTCTAGATAACGAGATCTTGTCCCTGTAACAACATGAACTCACTAGTGCCTTCAGGAATAAACACACAGACACGCAAGTTTTCTTCTTTTGCCTTGGCAAGCATATCTGATAGCTGAGCTGCGTTTTTAAACGATTCCCTTTCTGCGTCTCTTCTCACTAGCTCCATTGCGTCTGACTCACATTTTGTTGAGTACAACGCCAGCTCCGCTTGTTGCATGTAACGAACCGCTTTTATTGGCAGCATCTCAACATCTTTACCGACGTGAATCCACGTACAACTGCCCTTTTCTTCAAGTGGGGCTTCCATGGTTGATTGGTAGATGATTTCTAAATCTCGATTATCACGCGCGTTTTCAACATCAGGGTTAGCAAAGAATTGCTCCCAGAATTTACGGCGTAAATCGACACTTGGTAACGCTTCTTTAATCGAGTTGCGTTTGGAGTTCGCAAAATCAGCCATTAATCCCATGTTCTGTGGAAGAATCATCTCTAGCTTCTCACGAATATTACGAATCAAAACTGGCGAGGCGCCGCCGCTCGAAATGGCTATCTGAATACGACCGCGATTGATCATTGAAGGCGTGATGAAATCGCAGTAGGGCTTATCATCAACCACATTCACCAAGATTCCGAAACCTTTCGCATCTTTATAAACTTGATGATTCAAGTCTGGGTTATCTGTGGTCGCCCACACCTGAACAAAGCCTTTTGTGACAATGTCACTTGAATAGAAGCGCTGAATCCATCTTAGTTGGTGGTCCTTTGCCAGCTTGGCAAGGTAGTCAACCAAGGTTGGAGAGACGACCGTGATATCAGCTCCTGCCTTCAATAAGGCTTCGACCTTACGGCTCGCGACTTCCCCGCCGCCAACAACAAGAACTGGTTTATTGATTAAGTCTAAGAACAGTGGAAAATATCGCATCTCAACCTTTGATTACACTAATTAACTATTAAAAACCATGCTACCAAAAATGGGGCATGGTCATCACCCTGTTTCGCTGACACAAATAATTTTTGTTCGAATTTTCACTGAACATAGCCAAGGTCAGCTAAAGACCGTTTTAATCACGACGTTTTATTCTCTATTTGCGTCAAATAAATCGTTGAACATTCTGATGCACCATCATGATCACCATTTGCACTATTTACAAACAATTAACATTTAGTCATTCTAAAACCTGAGGAATTTTGTTGGTTCTCTTAAAATTCCATTTAAATTATATATTTGAGAATTCACAGATCCTTTTCTACGCTTATAACTGATTGATTATTCGAGTGCCGTTTCTTCGAAAATCAATCACGTAGGACACAACACAAAATAAATTGGACACGTTAACTCAATGTAACATTGACTTAACATGGATCATACAGGAAGGATACAAATGGCAAATAAACTAACAATTCTTGCTTCCGTCGTAGCGGCTTCTACTGCAATGATGGCAACATCAGCCCAAGCTGCAGACTCTACTTTGGACAAAGTAACAAAACAAGGTTTTCTTACTTGTGGCGTAAGTACTGGTCTTCCAGGCTTCTCAAACCCTAACTCAAAAGGTGAATGGGAAGGCATCGACGTAGAATATTGCCAAGCACTGGCTGCCGCCGTCCTTGGGGATAAAACGAAAGTGAAGTACGTACCCCTAACTGCAAAAGAACGTTTCACTGCGCTTCAATCTGGTGAAATCGACGTGCTTTCACGTAACACCACCTGGACGTTACACCGCGACACTGCTCTTGGTCTTAACTTTGTAGGAGTTAACTACTACGATGGTCAAGGCTTCATGGTGAAAAAAGAGCTCGGTCTATCAAGTGCTAAAGAGCTAGATGGCGCATCTGTATGTGTACAATCAGGTACTACGACAGAACTTAACCTTGCAGACTACTTCCGTAATAATGGCATGAGCTACAAGCCGGTCGTATTTGATACCGCAGCTCAAACCTCAAAAGGTTTCGACTCAGGCCGTTGTGACGCGTTGACGACAGACCAATCAGGTCTTTACGCGCTGCGTTTAAACCTTCAAGACCCATCATCTGCAGCCGTTCTTCCTGAAATCATCTCAAAAGAGCCTCTAGGCCCTGTTGTTCGTCAAGGTGACGACCAGTGGTTCAATATTGCTAAGTGGACTCTATCTGCAATGATCAATGCGGAGGAGTACGGCATTACTTCTCAAAATGCAGATGCGATGTTGAAATCTGAAGATCCAAACATCAAACGTATTCTTGGTGTAGACGGCCCTCAAGGTAAAGGCCTAGGTATCCGTGACGATTGGGGCTACCAAATCGTTAAACAAGTGGGTAACTACGGTGAGAGCTTCGAGCGTACTGTTGGTAAAGGCTCGCCGCTTGATATCTCTCGTGGTGTGAACGCACTATGGAACGAAGGTGGCTTCATGTACGCATCACCTATCCGATAGAAACGATTATTTAGGGCGGTGAATCCGCCCTTTTTCGTTGTCTATTAATCTGGATGAGTAAGGAAACTCAACCTCTGGTGATAGCTGAGCCCAGTAATAAATAGGATTGATAGCGTTAAACTAACGCTCACGGTCTGTGATTGCCGGTGTACCAGATTTAACGGCCAGTAACAAGCCCTTACTCCTGCAGAGTGATATCTATAACTAAGGTTTGAGGTTAACGCTGTATGGAACCGACTAAAGATGCATCGCTAAGTACGATGTCCAAACCAAGTGGAAGTAAAAGCCTGTTTTATAACCCTGCTTTTCGCTCCGCTCTTTTTCAGATCATTGCTGTAGCTGCATTGGTATTATTCTTTTATACCATCATCAACAACGCGCTAAATAACTTAGACGCCCGAGGCATTGCTACGGGTTTTGATTTTCTTAATCAGGAAGCAGGCTTCGGTATTGGGCTGACGCTGATCGATTATAACGAAACCTACTCTTATGGCAGAACGTTTGTCATTGGTTTACTAAACACCGCACTGGTTTCAGTGTTGGGTATTATCCTGGCAACTGTGATTGGTTTTACCATGGGTGTTGCTCGTCTCTCTTCTAACTGGTTAGTAAGCCGCTTAGCAGCAGTGTATATTGAGACGTTTCGAAATATCCCCCTTCTTCTCCAAATCTTCTTTTGGTATTTCGCCGTTTTACAGGCACTACCTTCAACAAGACAAAGTATCAGCCTTGGTGAGGCTATCTTCTTAAACGTGCGAGGACTCTACCTCCCTGCGCCAATATTGGAAAACGGCAGTAGTGTTGTTATTGCTGCGTTTGTTATCGGCCTGGTTGCAACTATCTGCATTTCTATATGGGCAAAGAACAAACAGCGTCTAACCGGTCAACAAACACCGATGGGCAAAATTGCGCTAGGTTTAGTGGTTGCTTTACCTTTGGTCGTTTATTTCCTTGTTGGTATGCCTATCTCACTGGAATACCCAGCTTTGAAAGGTTTTAACTTCCAAGGCGGGATCAGCATTATTCCTGAGCTTGCCGCTCTGCTTGTCGCTTTGAGTGTTTATACCGCGACATTTATTGCGGAGATTGTACGTTCTGGTATCAATGCCGTGAGCCATGGTCAAACTGAAGCGGCTATGTCACTGGGCTTACCAAGAACGAAAACGCTAAAACTTGTGGTTATTCCGCAAGCTCTGCGAATCATCATCCCTCCATTAACCAGTCAATATTTGAACTTAACCAAAAACTCTTCATTGGCAATGGCTATAGGCTATCCGGATCTCGTGTCTGTGTTTGCTGGTACAACGCTAAACCAAACCGGACAAGCTATTGAGATTATCGCAATGACAATGGGCGTTTACTTAGCATTAAGTTTGATTACTTCCGCGTTAATGAACCTATACAACCGTAAAGTAGCACTGGTGGAGAGATAATATGAGTACACATCAATTTCAGCCTGATCTCCCACCGCCATCAAACACGGTCGGTGCGGTAGGTTGGATGCGTAAAAACCTGTTTAATGGACCAGTAAACTCTATTGTTACCATTATTCTCGCCTACTTAGCATTTACTGCATTGTGGAACATCGTTGATTGGGCGTTCATCAACGCGGATTGGGTAGGAACAACACGTGATGCATGTAGCCGAGAAGGCGCGTGCTGGGTTTTCATTAGCGTGCGCTGGGAGCAGTTCATGTACGGCTTCTACCCTGAGGCTGAACTGTGGCGCCCTCGCCTGTTTTATATCTCACTTGCCATCCTGACTGCGCTTGTTGCTTATGAGAAAACGCCAAAGCGCATGTGGATTTGGCTATTTTTAGTCAACGTTTATCCATTCCTGATTGCCGGTCTACTGTATGGTGGTGTGTTTGGACTGGAGGTGGTTGACACGCATAAATGGGGTGGATTACTTGTTACCTTAATCATCGCGCTTGTGGGTATCGTTGTCTCGTTGCCGATTGGTATTGTCTTAGCACTGGGACGTCGCTCTGATATGCCAATTATTCGCAGCATGTGTACTGTCTACATCGAAGTATGGCGTGGTGTGCCGCTAATCACCGTCTTGTTCATGGCATCGGTAATGTTGCCACTGTTTATGTCGGAAGGTTCAGAGACAGATAAACTCATCCGTGCACTGATCGGTGTGGTGATGTTTGCCGCAGCCTATATGGCAGAGGTGATCCGCGGTGGTTTACAAGCGATTCCAAAAGGGCAATACGAAGCCGCAGATGCGCTCGGTTTAAGCTACTGGAAGAAAACAGGGTTAATTATTTTACCTCAGGCTCTGAAGATCACGATTCCTTCTATCGTGAATACCTTCATCGGTCTGTTTAAAGATACCAGTCTGGTACTGATCATCGGTATGTTTGACGTACTGGGTATTGGGCAAGCAGCAAACACCGACCCTGAGTGGCTCGGCTTTGCGACGGAAAGTTATGTATTTGTCGCGTTAGTGTTTTGGGTATTTTGTTTCGGCATGTCTCGTTATTCGATATGGCTCGAAAACAAACTTCATACCGGTCACAAACGATAACTCATTAAGATCAAGGACGTATTATGACGCAACAACAAAACTATATGATCCAGTTGAAGGACATGAACAAGTGGTACGGTGAGTTTCACGTACTGAAGAACATCAATTTAAATGTGAAAAAAGGTGAAAAGATCGTTATCTGCGGACCTTCTGGTTCAGGAAAATCGACCATGATTCGCTGTATCAACCGATTGGAAGAGCATCAGGCAGGTGAAATCTTTGTTTCGGGAACCGAACTGACGGAAGACTTGAAAAACATCGAAGCGGTTCGTCGTGAAGTTGGCATGTGTTTTCAGCACTTCAACCTCTTCCCTCACCTGACCGTGCTGGAAAACTGCACACTTGCTCCGATTTGGGTTAAGAAAATGCCTAAAGATGAAGCAGAAGCCATTGCAATGAAGTACTTAGAGAGGGTTAAGATTCCTGACCAAGCGGATAAATACCCGGGTCAGCTCTCTGGTGGCCAGCAACAACGTGTGGCAATCGCCCGTTCTCTGTGTATGAATCCAAAAGTGATGCTATTTGACGAGCCAACGTCTGCTCTCGACCCAGAAATGGTACGCGAAGTGCTGGATGTGATGGTTGAATTAGCAGAAGAAGGCATGACCATGCTGTGCGTAACGCACGAGATGGGCTTTGCAAAAGAGGTAGCTGACCGAGTTATCTTTATGGATGCAGGAGAAATCATCGAAGAAAATAACCCAAGAGACTTCTTCGAGAACCCGCAATCGGATCGTACACAAAACTTCTTATCGCAAATTCTACATCATTAATTGTTGCGTTAAACACACTCAAAAGGCACTGGTTTCAATAGGATCAGTGCCTTTTTCAATCCTTAGTCAGTTATGGTAATGTAATCACATTCGCTATTTCTGACAGTAATATTGTGTTACAAGTTCTCGCATACATAACGTCTTATTTCTATTATTATTTTGTCATAGCGATACATGGTTAGGGCTTGATTTTTTGAACTTTCAACCCCATAAATGTACTTAAAAGAAAGTCTCTTATCGAGGAAGATTATGAACAGTCCAATGTTTACTCGCACTTCAACACAAGAAAGTGCTCTACAAACGAACAAAGTATTGCGTAATACCTACGCCCTACTTTCAATGACTCTACTGTGGTCAGCCGTTGTCGCTGGCGTTTCAATGGCATTCAACCTACCACGCCCAGGTATTATCCTGATGCTGGTTGGTTTCTATGGTCTGCTTTTCCTAACAGAAAAGAACCGTAACAACAGCCTTGGATTGGTGTTCACCTTCCTGTTCACAGGTTTCTTGGGTTACACGATTGGTCCAATCCTAAACATGTACATCGGTGCAGGTATGGGTGACGTTGTACTGACCGCTCTAGGTGGTACGGCGCTGTCGTTTATGGCAGCCTCAGCATACGCGCTAACCACTAAGCGTGACCTATCTATGATGGGCGGCCTGATGTTGTCTCTGTTCGTGGTACTTGTCGTCGGCATGATCGCAAGCATCTTCATTCAGTCAACGATTCTACACTTGGCAATGAGCAGCTTGTTCATCGTGTTCTCAACCATGGCGATTCTGATGACGACTCAAGGCATCATCCGTGGCGGTGAAACGAACTACATCTCTGCGACAGTGACGCTATACGTATCAATCTACAACATCTTCATCAGCCTACTAAGCATTCTAGGTATCATGAACGACGACTAATCCGTCAGATTGAATCGAAATTAAAAAAGCCCGAGGTTACACCTCGGGCTTTTTGTTTGCGTCATTTCAGCGAGACGAGGAATCTAATAGCAGCACGCTAAACAGCTAGTGAAATAATTTTGGCCATAAAAAGTGCTCGGAAATCAGATCCTGAATCACGCTCCTTCGTCGCTGTTCAGGAAGACGATAGTCTTAAACATGCTATTCACTGTTAAACTAACGGCATTAAACTAACACTGCATTTTTATGCAAGTTCGTTTGTTTACCCTCCGAAGATTTTCTAATTAAGCGACTAAATACCTAAATTTCTGAATAAACAAACAAAAAGCAACCCACATCAGAATTTGGTTGCTTTTACTTCGCTTGGAATAATGAGGAGATTATTTAGTTGAGAAGTTCCACGCCTGTACGCTAATCTATAAACATCAAAGATTACTTAACGGATAGAACGTTATGTTCGTTTACAACGGCAAAGAAATTGAAACCGATGCTCAGGGTTACTTGTTGGACCATACTCAATGGGAAGAAGGTATGATTGAGTTATTGGCAGAAGAAGAAGGTATTGAGCTAACCGAAGCGCACTTAGAAGTCGTCCACTTTGTTCGCGACTTTTATGAAGAGTTCAACACCTCCCCAGCAGTAAGAATGTTGGTTAAGGCGATGGAAAAAGCGCACGGACCAGAAAAAGGCAACAGCAAATACCTGTTTAAGCTATTCAAAAAAGGCCCTGCAAAGCAGGCGACAAAACTGGCTGGACTTCCGAAACCAGCGAAATGTCTATAATTATAAAATTTTGAAGCCGCGGTATGGTTTATAAGAAGCGTTCTCATGCGATACGCTTTCGACAGTTGCCGTCCGTGGCCCCTCTTTCAACCACTCAGTAAACTCATCAATTTGCGTTTCAGTGCCACAGGCAACCACTTCTACATCACCATTGTTTAGGTTTTTAGCGTAGCCAGTCAGACCCAACTTCAATCCCTGATGTGAGGTTTGATACCGGAACCCCACTCCTTGAACAAGACCTTTAACTACATATTTTTCACACTTTAGATTCATCATTATTTCGCTTCTTCTAATGGTTGTTTTAACCCGCTCAGCCCTTTCAATAAACGTAGTGGGTTATAAGACAATTATGGAAGAAAATCCGATATGCGGGATTGATACATATCTCATTCACTTAAATTTCAAATAGCGCTTCCTTTAGGTTAGGTACACAACCTCTACTACACTGTAACGGGTAGCAAAAACAACTGATTCCCAATGGTTATTGCTTTTACCAGCAACATCCCGGACAATACGCCCCTTTCAAAATTCAACAAGAGCTAAAGAAATGACAGCTGCTATCTATTTGGTTAAAGGTCGTGAGAAATCGGTGAAGCGCAAGCACCCATGGATCTTCTCTCGAGGCATCAATAAAGTTGAGGGCGACCCCGCGCTTGGCGAAACGGTTGATGTGTTCACTCACGACGGTAAATGGTTAGCAAAAGCAGCATATTCACCGGCTTCTCAAATCCGTGCTCGTATTTGGAGCTTTGAAAAAGAAGAAATCAATAAAGCGTTTTTCGTCAAACGTTTTAAAGATGCACAGCTTCTGCGTGAAGATGTTATCGAGCGCGATGGACTAACTGGTTACCGACTAATCGCAGCTGAGTCTGACGGCTTACCAGGCGTTACTATCGACCGTTACCAGAACTTCTTCGTCTGTCAGTTATTAAGTGCTGGCGCTGAGTACAACAAACAGGCAATCGTAGACGCGCTGGTTGAGTGCTTTCCTGGCTGTAACGTTTACGAACGTTCTGATGTGGCGGTACGTAAAAAAGAAGGTTTGCAAGAAACCACTGGCGTACTTTTCGGTGAAGAACCACCAAAATCTGTGGTGATCGAAGAGAACGGCGTCAAGATCAGCGTGGATATCGTTGGTGGTCACAAAACAGGTTTCTACCTGGACCAACGCGACAGTCGTCAGCAAGCGATGAAATACATGAAGGATAAAGAAGTCCTAAACTGCTTCTCTTATACCGGCGGCTTTGGTCTTTATGCACTTAAAGGCGGAGCAAAACGTGTTATCAACGCAGACGTTTCTCAACCAGCTCTGGACACGGCAAAATTTAACGCCGAACTGAATGAGTTCGACATTTCTAAGAAACGTGCTGTGTTCCTAAATGCAGACGTATTTAAATTGCTGCGTGAGTACCGTGACCAAGGGACTAAATTTGATGTGGTGATTATGGACCCACCAAAGTTTGCCGAGAGCAAAGCGCAACTTAATGGTGCCTGTCGCGGTTATAAAGACATCAACATGTTAGCGATGCAAATCCTAAAGCCTGGTGGCACTCTGCTTACTTACTCCTGCTCTGGGTTAATGGACCAAGTCCTGTTCCAAAAAATCATCGCGGATGCAGCAGTAGATGCGAATCGCCAAGTGAAGTTTGTTGAGCGTTTTGAGCAAGCAGCAGACCACCCAACGGATACCGCTTACCCAGAAGGTTTCTATCTGAAAGGTTTTGCTTGTAAGGTACTTTAGACCTCATTCAAGTATCAAATAAAAAACGGAGCTTTCGCTCCGTTTTTTAATATCTAACATCAACTACTCTCGTAATTGCTCCAGATTGCTAATTAAGCTGTTTGCGATATCTGCAGCCGATGCGCCGTCAAAATTGACCTCCAAATCCATCCCACCTTTATGAATCATCAAGGTTGAATCCTGACCTCTTTCCGTCACGGTGATACTAATATCCTCAACTTGCCCGCTGAAGTCGCCGGAGCCTAAGTCATCAAGTAATAGCGAGATGTCACTCTGACTCACATCTTCAAACAAATCAGCAAAATCAAGCTGATCGCCGCTTTCGAAGTCAGTAACGGTGTCCGTAGCAGACTTCATTTCTGTCCATTTGAAGACATCATCACCTTCACCACCGGTCAAGATATCATTACCTAAACCACCGATTAAAATATCATCGCCGCTGGTGCCGACTAGCTCATTATCTCCATCATCACCCATAATGATATTGGCTTCGGCATCTGCCGCCGATGTCAATGTGAGTGACTGAGTATTGTAGTCGGCTGTTGATACAGAATCGGAAGTGACGTTATCAAAATTAACAGATACCGTTGCTTCGTTACTAACCGCGCCATCAGTGTCGATAGCTTGATAAGTAAAGTCATCGTTCACCTCTTTAAAGCTGGTAAATTCTGTCCCAACCAAGGTAAAACTCGCCTTATCACCCCCACCTTCATTTTCTGGTGTAAGTCGAACCTCATCAAAGCCACTATCCCATGTAACTGTGATTGAACCTTCGTGCTGACTTCCTGATAAATACTCTATTTGGCTTGTGTTAAAGTCTTGAGTATCAACAAGAGCACCATCCAAGAACAAATACGCTGTTATTATTCCCGTACCATTGCTGTTGAAACTATTATTCAGACTAGCTAAATTCAACTTAACTTCTTTTGCTTCTAAACCCTCGTCCAGTTCCAGGGCAATAAATTCACCGGTAGCGATTTCATCCCCCTGACCCTCTTCACCAGGAGAAACTACAATTAAGCCTTCCTGTTGACTTGCACCGTCGATTCTTAGGAGAAAGTTAGTAGAGTCAAAAGTAGGGTCACCGTTAATATCGGTTGCGGTTCCTATCTGACCTCCATAGAAACTTAAACCATTAATCTGGATACTGTCTGCTTCGAAACCTTTACGATCCTCTACATCTGTCGAATCAAAACTCTGATTTTCAAAGAAGTCGTCAGTCAGGCGGTATTTGACGTCTGTGTTTTCAGCAAACTGCGTGGTTTCATCTATGATGACTTCCTGTCCACCATCCTCATAATACAGTTCACCGTGTTCTGGAAGTTCAGTGATTTGAATTTTGATGTCAGCATCATTTGCGCCATCGATATCATCTTCGAGGTCTTCCACACGTTGTAAACCTGCACTTGTAGTTCCATCAAATTCTACATCGTGTTCAGGGAAAATGCCTTCTTCTACATCTAATAAGATAGAGAAGTCACGAGCTGTTGGTGGTGTGTTATCGTCGTCAAGTATCGTCGCACTGGCCACGTTATTGTCAAGATCAACTACTGTAGTAGAAGTCTTAAGAACCTCAATACTGAAAGTCTCGTCCTCTTCGTAAACATCATCTTGCTTAGTCAGTACGCGCAAATTAATCTCAGTCTGACCAACCTCAAACGTTAGAGTTATAGAGCCACTGGTAGGTACGTCTTTCCATTCCCCGTATTTGTCCTGATATTGGTATCCGTCAAAATCGTCATTTACCGTATCAACATGGTTGAACTGGAGTTTTGTTGTAACCTCAGTGTCAGCTGCCATATCCAACTTAACAGTAAACTCTGCGATGCCACCTTCATCCACTTCACCACCACCTTCAATCGAGACGGTTGGACGGTCTTCATCATCCAAAATGGTACCAATGCCGAACGCTGACTCGTTTTCCTCTTGTTGCGCTGCGGTGCTGCCACGTAGCTCGAATGTCTCTGGACCTTCATACACATCATCCGATGTGGTTTGGACTTTGACGGTAAATGTCGGGGCTATCAACTCCTCGCCCGGTTCCACAGCCGGTACCGTAACCTCAAACGAGCCATCCGAATTAACAGCCACGTCTTTGGGAGCTTCGCCGTTGCCGAAGTCAATGGTCACAAATGTATTGGTGTAATCGGCGGTGTCCTCTGCGCCGCCCTCTGCGCTGACGTCGGACAAGGTCATGTTGACTACCGTCTCGGTGGTACTGGCGTTACTTAATGTGACTACCAGCGGCGCGGACTCTCCTTCATTGACCTCCACACTACTGATGCTGATCACCCTTGGACGGTCATCATCCGGATCGGTCCCCGGGCCTGTGCCATCATCCAAAATGGTACCAATGCCGAACGCTGACTCGTTTTCCTCTTGTTGCGCTGCGGTGCTGCCACGTAACTCGAATGTCTCTGGACCTTCATACACATCATCCGATGTGGTTTGGACTTTGACGGTAAATGTCGGGGCTATCAACTCCTCGCCCGGTTCCACAGCCGGTACCGTAACCTCAAACGAGCCATCCGAATTAACAGCCACGTCTTTGGGAGCTTCGCCGTTGCCGAAGTCAATGGTCACAAATGTATTGGTGTAATCGGCGGTGTCCTCTGCGCCGCCCTCTGCGCTGACGTCGGACAAGGTCATGTTGACTACCGTCTCGGTGGTACTGGCGTTACTTAATGTGACTACCAGCGGCGCGGACTCTCCTTCATTGACCTCCACACTACTGATGCTGATCACCCTTGGACGGTCATCATCCGGATCGGTCCCCGGGCCTGTGCCATCATCCAAAATGGTACCAATGCCGACAGCGGGCTCTTCTTGCGTTGCAGTGCTGCCGCTCAGGGCAAACATCTCTGGCCCTTCAAATACATCATCCGGTGTTGTATCAACCAGAATTTCAAATGTGAGGTCCTCTGCTGGCACATTGATGGTAAATGAACCATCCTCTTTAACCTCAACAGGCTCCTCTTCGCCATTTGCATACCTCACGGTGACAGAGGTAGCCTCATAATCGACGCCTCTTTCGGCATTGACCGTGTTCGGATCATCGTCCTCTGCCAGACTCATGCTAACCGACGTCGCAGTGGTGCTGGTGTTGCTCAGCGTTACCTCAAAGGTCGCCGGATCGCCCTCATTCACTGACACGCTGCTGATACTCGCCACTTCTGGACGGTCATCATCCGGGTTTGGACCAGGCCCTGTACCATCATCGAGAACCGTCGCAGTACCAGAAACTGGCGTTTCTTGCTCTGGGGTTGCACCTGTTAAAGTAAACGTTTCTGGACCTTCATAAATATCATCAGCGACACTATCTAAACTCACAGTAAATGATTGCACGCCTATTGGGAGAGAAACGCTAAACGTGCCATCTTCATTCACTTGGATTTCTTGAGTCGTGCCATCGGATAAGGTTACTAGTACCGTGGTATTAACGTAGTCCACTCCCTCTGCACCAGAAGGGCCACCAATAGCGGAGCCATCATCCAAAGACAACTCAATATTTGTTTCTATCTCGGTTGCTTGATCTAAAGTGACTTCAAAAGTGACTTGATCACCTTCGTTAACAGTAGGGCTGGATATTTCCTGTACGACGACCTCAGCAGGAATTGGAATAACGCTTGGTTCTGGTGTTTGCGGTTGGAAAATGTCAAACAGTGTCTGAACTTGTGTACTAGAAAATCCTGTTCCGTTTATGCCAACTGTCTCAAAATTAGTACTAGCTAACGATTCTGCACCAGTTCGGTTAATCGCCCCAGTGGTTTGGGGACTCGAACCGTTCAACCCGCCAGCTGCGGTTTCAAAATCTTCGCCAAGCTGAGTCGGGTCCTGCCCTTGTGCAATCGCTTCAATCAGAGAAGTAATATCATCGGTAACATTTATCGAGCTCCCTTGCGGGGTAACTTGCTCAACAACCAGCTCCGAAGTATCTGAAACTTCTTCAATTATTAATTCACCAGGCTTTGGGGACTCTCCTTCTGCAAGGGTCCTTATGTTCCCATCTAGCCCGATCACCACTATGTTGCCCACTAAAGAGCTCAAAGTTATACGATCCATACCTACCTGCCCCACTTCAAACTAGTTCAAAAGTTTGTCACCTTTTAATTTACGACTATAGTTTAGTCAAAATCATCATATTTTTCGTTGTATGTTTAATGCTTACAGAGCTTTTTAACTCAAGGGGCGGGGTTTTTAAAAAGCGTCTAAAAGCACAGTCTACGGAGCGCTATGGTGTTAAAAAATCGAGCTTTTTTCCTGAATAAGCACAATAGCCAGCTAAGCAACTGCTAGCCTATGCGCTATGGTTTATACAGGTAAGTTCGTGGATTTTCTGAGTAAAAGCCTAGGTTTAACAGTAGGTTGATCTATTCCTAACTCAAACACTGTTAATTGTGGTGTTCTGTCTCAATAATGAGATAAAACAACAAAAAGAAACACGATTTTTAGGAGAACTACCGTGAAATGGAACCGACTCAAATACGCCTGTTGTTGCAGCTTAATGGTGTCTATACCCGTTTTCGGTCAAACGTTAGAGCAAGCAGTGACATTGACGTTACAAAACAACCCAGATATTAAAAGTGCATTCAACGAGTTTACGAGTAAGCGGTACGTAAATGACGCGTCTACCGGTGCTTACCTGCCATCCCTTGACCTGGATGCAGGGATTGGTTACGAAGGTCTGGACCCGTCAGACGAGGTAGCTCGGGGCGACACAGACTACACGAGAAAAGAAGCGTCAATTACCTTGACCCAATTGATTTGGGACGGTAGCGCGACGCTGAATGACATCGACAGAACTGCAGCCGATGCAGAATCGGTAAGGTTCCAACTCTTAGCTGATGCGTCAGACAAGGCACTTGAGGTCGCAAAAGTGTACTTAGATGCGGTGAAAGCCTATGAAGTATTGAAACTCTCAGAAGACAATCTCGCGGTTCACAAAGATATCTATTCCGACATTTCAAAGCGAGTCACCTCTGGTATTGGATCTACAGCAGATTTAACCCAGGTGGAAGCTCGTATTGCTAAAGCACACGGTAACCTTGCTGCAGCGCAAAATAACTTATACGACACTCATACGATGTTTACTCGTCTAGTTGGGCAAACACCGCAAGGATTAATCTTCCCAAGAGCAGATGAAAACTTTCTCCCTTACACGGTGGACGAGGCAGTCAGTACGGCATACGAACTCCATCCTGTAATTCAAGTCGCTCTCGCAGATGTTGACTCAGCCAAGTTCCAATACAAACAATCCAAAGGTGTTTACTACCCAACCATTTCAATAGAAGCATCGCAAACATGGCGAGATGATGCCGACGGCCTGAAAGGTCGAAGTGATGAAACCTTAGCTATGCTTCGACTTCGCTATAACTTGTTCAACGGTGGTAGTGATGTCGCTAATGCAGATAGTTACGCTTACCAACTCAATAAAGCGAAAGATTTGCGTGAAAGCGCGTACAGAAACGTGGAAGAAGGGTTAAAACTTTCATGGACAGCACTGGATTTAACACTCCAACAAAAAGAATTTTTGTCGGATCACGTAGATTCAGCGTCTGAAACCGTGATTGCTTACGAAAAGCAATACAGAATCGGTCAACGAACGCTTCTTGATGTATTAAATACCCAAAATGAACTGTTTGAAGCTCGTAAGGATTACCTTGACGCGAAATATGCAGAGCAGTATGCAAAATATCGAGTAATGAACGCGACTGGTCAGCTTCTTAGTGCATTGAGAGTCGAGGTACCACAAGAATGGCTAGATAAGGTGGAGTACTAATTATGAAATACATAACTATTATTGCATTGTCATTCGCAGTGGCCGCATGTAGTTCTACACCCGATGAAAACGGTGATGAATATGAATACATGGATACACCTATCGCCGAACAAACCGCTGATCACCTTGATGATGATAGCGACGGAGTAATCAACGAAAGAGATCTATGCCCAGGCACACCAGAAGGTGCTGAGATAGATAACGATGGTTGTGGCGCGTACGAAAACACGTCGGAGAAAATGCAGCTTCGTATTCTGTTCGCCAATGATTCAGACGTCATCAATCCTGTATTTGCACAACAGATTCTTGAATTGTCTAACTTCTTGAAAGAGTACCCTGAAACCTCTATCGAAATTCAGGGTTATGCGAGCCGAACTGGTACTGCAGAGCACAACCTGGACCTTTCTAAGCGACGGGCAAATAACGTGAGAAACGAATTGCTTCGTAACGGCATTAGCCCTGGAAGAGTCACTATCGTCGGTTATGGCGATACGGTTCTGGCGACACAAGGAACGGATGAAGTGAGTCACGCTCAAAACAGACGTGTGACGGCAACAGTGATGGGTTATAAAGGCGCGGTGAAAAAAGAGTGGACAGTCTTTACGACACTACCAAAAAATTAACCACTTCCCTTGCTGACTATTGTCAACCTTAAATTGTACAAAGGAGCTTCGGCTCCTTTTGTTTTAACAGCGATACAAAGCCGTATTATGCTTTAGGAATCGGCCCTTTAGTGTTAACCTAGCCACGTCATAACAATGAGAGTTTTGAAATGAGCAAACTTACATCAGATATCCAAGCAAACCTTGACCTTTTCGTGTCCGAAACCAAAGAAAACCAATTGGTTTGGGGTCTGCGCAACGAAGAAGGTTGGTTATCCTGCGATTCGACTGAATTCGAAAATAGTGAAGTGATGCCTTTCTGGTCAGCGAAAGAAGAGGCAGAAGCACATAACGTTGAAGAGTGGGCTGATTTTGATGTCCTGGAAATTCCTTTGGATATCTTTGTTGAAGATTGGCTTCTTACTCTTGCAGAAGATGGCGTTCTTGTGGGCACTAACTGGAACGAACAGCTAGAAGGCAAAGAAATGGAGCCACAAGATCTAGCAAAACTTTATGTAGACTAATTGATAAGGCCTCAGCTCACAATGCTGGGGCCTTTTAGTTTGCCACTTTTACAACTTTCACTCCGAATATCGACGAAGCGCATAGTTTTTGCTCTTCTTTTCTTCTTCTCCTACTTCACTGTTTCACGCCATTCATTAGATAATGAGCAATCTATTCATAAGAAGTAATACGATAAAACAATAATATGCGTACGCTGTATTCTTTGCTCTTGTTTGTGCTTTCCTGCGGCCCTGTCTATGCTAATCACACTCAATATACCAAACAAGATCAGAACGTTACTCAATGGCACTCGGTTTATCAGGCCACATTAAAAATCAGCGCGAACTCTGCGCTTATCCTACTTCAAAGCCGTTATCACTCCGCTAAATTTGACAGTGAGAAGCTGTATGTGAGTGGTTTGATCTATGAATACATGGCTAACATTAAACAGCCATACTATGGGAATAGCCAGAACCTTAACAATGATTTTGCCAACCTGGAATCAGAGTACATCCTCGCTTTAAATGAGAGAAAACAAGGCAGTTATGATGCGTCAGTCAACAGCTTCATTTCACTAAGAAACAGGATGAAGGAAAGTTCTGATAGCGAGGGAGAAGCCCTGATGAACTATCAGCTCTGTTACACATTGAATCAACAAGGGCGTTACCATAAGGCGCACTTTTTCTGCTCCTCACTGGAGAGCCACCTTGATAGTGAACATCAGGAAGCCTTTCCGAAAGATCTCTCACTACGCATCATCGCTAATAACTACAATTTTCGCGGAGATTATGAAAAGTCCATCAGCGTATATCGCCGCCTGCTAGCAAATATGCCCTATCAAAGCGATCCATCTGGGGTTTATAACGACGTGGGTAATTTGTTGGCGGAGCTCGGACAATTTGAACACTCAGAACAGTACCTGATACAGGCGCTGCTCGCCCGTCAAAGTGATGGTACTCCAGTACAGGTAGCACAAGTCGAGCACAGCCTGGCGGCCATGTATGCCAAAGCCAAAGCCTTTGATAAAGCCATTACACATTATAAAAACTCCCTGACTATTCTTGAACAGGTCGAGTATCCATATGGTAAAGGCTTAGTTTACCTTGGTCTTTCATCTGCAACCGCTGAGTCTGGCAATGTGGAAGAGGCATTAGAGTATGTCAATCTGGCCTTGTCGCTCGGTGAACGACACGAGAATAAACACCTTCAAACCGAAGCACACTTAGCCGCAGGTTTTGCTTATCTAAAAAGTTTGCAGGCAGAAACGGCAATTGAGCACGCGAACTTAGCACTAAGATTGTCGAGCGACAACTCACATTCATTACTCCAAGCAAAGGCGCAATTATTGCTTTCTAAGGCTTATCAGCTGCAACAAAATTATCAAACTGCATTGTCGCATTACGAAGTGTATTCGACGCTGGAGTTAGCCAATCGAGATGCAAAAAACATCAAAGCGATGGAAGTGCTCGATCTCACCAAAAATGAGTATGAGTACGAGCTTAAGCTTGCTCGATTAAACACGGAACGTAGTCTAAAACAGGCGGAATTTGAGAAACTTACAGAACAAAAAAGCATCTATCATTTCGCTATTGTCGGTTTGGTAACATTGCTAGCACTGACAATGGTCTTGCTAAGACAAACCCAAAAAAAGGCACGTGTAGACAGTTTAACCAGCGCATTGAATCGTTCCGCCAGTATTGAAACGATCAAGAGACAGGCTTTCAAAACGAACGAAGAGTTACGATATGTCCTTGCGCTGATTGATTTAGATAACTTTAAGTCAATTAACGATACTTACGGTCACCCTACAGGAGACTTGGTTCTAAAGCAGGTTTGCCACAAACTTAGTGCTAAGTTGAACAAGGGTGAGCTCATTGGGCGTTTAAGTGGAGAAGAGTTCGTGCTACTACTAAAAAATGTCGATGAAATAGACGTCCCATTCCGTATTCAGAGTCTACACAAAACGATTGCAGAACAGCGAATCAAAACAGGTAAAGATGAACAAGTGAGCATTACCGCCAGTCTGGCCTATCTCGCAACATCACAGCCATTAACTCATTTTGATGAACTCTATTCAGTCTTAGACCAAGCACTATCTCAAGCAAAAAGAAGCGGACGCAATGTCATTATTGATGCTTACGACGAACCGATTAACCAGTGTACGAGATAATGCCAGTATGTCTGACATTATCTCACATATTGGTTTTAAGCTTCTGAGCTCTGTTTTTCAACCAACGACTGCATAACCGCATTTTTGTTATTCAGGTAGTCTTCTAAACCGGCTTTGCGCAAATCACACGACGGACAGTCACCACAACCATCCCCAATGATGCCATTGTAACAAGTCAGCGTATTTTCGCGAACCAATTGCAACGCGTCATACTGATCAGCCAGGGCCCAGGTTTCCGCTTTGTTCAGCCACATCAATGGCGTTTTAATGGTCAATGCGCGGTCCATCCCTTTTACCAAAGCGGTGTTCATTGCTTTAACGAAGTCATCACGACAATCAGGGTAGCCACTAAAATCGGTTTCACATACGCCAGTGATAACTGTCTCTGCACCAATCTGATAGGCATAAATGCCCGCTAGTGTTAAAAACAGAATGTTGCGCCCAGGAACGAACGAGTTCGGCAGGCCGTTTTCTTGCAGTTCATGCGAGACAGGAATGTCATCACGAGTCAGAGAGCTGATAGCCAGTTCGTTTAACAAGCCCACATCCATCACTTTATGCGCCGCAACACCCAAGTCTTTCGCTACCTGTTGAGCTACCTCGATCTCGAGTTTGTGACGCTGACCATAGTCAAAAGTGATCGCATGTACTTCATCAAATTCTTTCAGTGCCTGAACAAGACAGGTAGTCGAATCCTGCCCTCCACTAAAAACAACGACGGCTTTATTCATGTTACTCTCCGGGCTTAAGCAATACTTAGGTATTTATGAGTTTGAATCGACAAGCGCCAATTACGAGCGATGCAGGTATCAATACACAATTGAGTCGCACGAGGTTTCTGGCTGATCGGCTGCAGAGCAATGATCGTCTGCGGCGTAATCTCAGCAGACGCTAACAACTCATCAAGATGGTCGATGTCTTTCTGCGTGCCTACCGGATGCTTAATTTCATTCGCTCTTTCCAATGCGCTTTTCAGCACAGGTAATTTGCCTTTCATTGCCACTTTTGGTGACACTGTCACCCAAGTTTTCTCTGTCGTCACGACTTCTGACGTACCGCTGGTTTCAATTTGGCACTGGCAACCCATATCTTCAAACGCTTGTGCCAACGGGCGCAAATCATAAATACACGGCTCACCACCAGTAATAACAATGTGCTTTGCATTGAAACCTTGCTGTTTATATTGTTCTACGATGTTATCTGCAGATGCAACACACCACGTTGGAGAATCTTCCGTCTTAATCAGAATATCACCAATCGAACGTTGGTCCTCTGCTGCCGCCTCCCAGGTCTGTTTCGTGTCACACCATGAACACCCAACCGGACATTCTTGAAGACGAACAAAAACAGCAGGAACGCCAGTAAAGACCCCTTCTCCTTGGATGGTTTCAAACATCTCATTTAGCTTATACAACGTAGAACTCACTCACTCATAATACTTCGAGGCGAAGACCTTAATGGAGAGCTGTGTCTAGGTCAATTCAAACCAAAAATTAATTGTTAAAATAGACCATTTTGTAGTTTCATAGGTAGGACGTGTTTCTATGGTTGTTAAAGAAACAAGCCACAAACTTCAGTTTTTAAGGTAAGTAAAATGTATAAATTGATCGCCCTGGACATGGACGGCACGCTGTTAAACAGCGAAAAAGTAATCTCAGAAGAAAATAAACGCGCGATCGCTAAAGCGAGAGAAGCTGGCGTAACGGTTGTACTGGCCTCTGGTCGTCCAATCGATGGCATGCAAGCTAAGCTAGATGAACTGGACATTCGTTCAGACAAAGATTTCGTTCTCTACTACAACGGTTCAATGGTTAAAAACATTGGAACCAATGAGATCATCCACCAGCAGATCATTGATGGCAAAGCGGCAAAGTTGGTCGCTCGAAAAGCCAAAGAGCTCGGCGCCTATGTACATGCGTTTAGTCAGGTTCACGGTCTGATTACCACCGAAAACAACCCGTATACCGATATTGAAGCAAACATCAACGGACTCAATGTCACCGAGATGTGCTTTGAATCTCTGGAAGATGACCACCCTATTATCAAAGCCATGATGGTTGCAGAGCCAAACAAGCTTACTGAAGTTATCGCTGCATTACCGTCTGAATTGCGTGAAACCTTTACTGTCGTACAAAGTGCCGCCTACTTCCTGGAATTTCTTAACCCGTTAAGTAACAAAGGGATTGGTGTCGCTGCAATTGCGGAATACTTGTCGATTCAGCCAGAAGAAGTAATCTGTATGGGTGACGCAGAAAACGATCACCATATGTTGGAATTTGCGGGCCTAGGTATCGCAATGGAAAACGCCATGGAAGAAACCAAAAAGATCGCCGACTACATTACGGCAAGTAACGACGACCATGGTGTGGCAAGAGCTATCGAAAAGTTTGTTCTGAACGCTTAATAAGTTCAGCTTTAACATTTCAGTCCAAATAGCAAACGGCACTCGATCTAAGAGTGCCGTTTTTTAATCTTGTTATACCGAGCTTCGGATAACTGTACGTGATAATTTATCGAGCGGCTTTACTCTGGTGGCTGTGGCCATTGAATATATGGTGGATTCGGTTCCTCTTCAGGAGGCACAAACGATGGAACCGTATTTTGTACACTGCCTAAACTCTTCACGTATTGGTAGACAGCGCGTAAGTCATCTTCTGTCATGGTATTTAAAATCCACCAAGGCATCGGAGGTCTGGTTTTAAGTGCTTTTGCTTTGGCTATCCATTCGGCTTCGGTCAAGTTATCAATATACTCTCGTAAATTTATCGGGTAAGTGGTGCCCCATGGCCCTCGAAAACCGAGTTGATCGCCGAGTAACCATTGTGATTCTGGTACAGCACCACCACTAGGCGCGTAACCTGCGGTATGACAATCATTACAACCACCGACTGTCACGAGGTATTTTCCTTTCGCCTTATACTCATCCGCTCTATCACTTGAATTAACCAAAGGAGAGACGAGCAACATCATCAATAGTATGGAGAAATGTACCTTTCTAATCGCCATAATAATCACACCTGTGAATTTCATTTAGGCTAATTATAGTTCTATCGATAGCAGACGTACTTCATTACTAGTGAAAACGCTAATTATTCTCTATCTGAAATGGACTTACTCACCTCTTCCGACTTATTACTGCTCATGAATGAGCAGGATCCTACATATTTACAGCCAATTAGTTCATGTCTGCGATCTGAAGCCTTCTTTATACTGTCTAAAACAATGTGTAATGAGGCAATGTGCATGACTGACTACGAAAAAATGGTGGCTGGAGAGCCTTACTTAATTAATGATCCAGAACTTGTAGAAATACGCTATCAAACCAGAGATAAAACGGATCACTTCAACCAACTCAGTTCGCGTCAGACAGAAGAAAAAACACGAGTTATCAAAAGCATCTTTAAGCAAGTTGGCGAAAACGTACATATAGAGAAAGGGGTGAGAATCGACTACGGTATTAATACAACGCTAGGTAACAACGTCTTTATTAACTATAACTTTGTGTTGTTAGATTGCTGTCCAACGACGATTGGTGACAATGTTTTTATTGCGCCCAATGTCCAACTTTATACCGCGATTCACCCGCTAGACCCTCGCGAACGTAAAGAACATATTGGACAAGCGAAACCCATTACCATAGAAGATGACGTTTGGATTGGTGGTGGTTGTATTATTCTCCCTGGAGTGACAATAGGAAAAGGCAGCACAATTGGCGCAGGTAGCGTTGTAAATAAGTCTATCCCAGCAAACAGTGTGGCGGTAGGCAATCCATGCAAAGTGGTTCGTTCTCTCGAGGTTTTAGAGTAAGCGTGTAACTAGAATAAGACATGATTTAAGAGGCCTCGGACCGACATACGAAGCTTCTTAATGTATAAACCCGTTTTCGCGTACACAATCGTGTTACTGAGTTGATCTGATATTTGTTATGCTCGTAGCCATTTGTACATAACTAAACTGTCCACATACCCCAAACGACCATGTCTGTAGGCTTTAGGAATCGTACCTATTATGCTAAAGCCGAGTTTTTGCCACAGGTTAACCGCAATTTCATTGGTCGATACAACACTATTGAATTGCATCGCTTCAAAACCAAGCTCTTCGGCTAACTGTTGCGAATGCTCACACATCTTGCGCGCGATACCTTTCCCTCTCGCTTCGCTTGCAACCATATAGCCACAATTACAAATATGATTGCTTGGGCCCATAGCATTAGGCTTCAGGTAGTAGGAACCTAAAATTACGTCATTTTCTACATAAACGTACGACTTCAACGGAACTTCACACCAGATGTGGTAAGCCTGTTCCATCGTCATTTCTGGGTCAAACGCGTAGGTTTCCTGATCGCGAATAACGGCTGAAAAAGTTGGCCAAAATAACTCAAAATCAGCCTTCGTTGTTTCCCTGAACATTCAAATTCCTCTCGAACATAATACTTAGCGAAGACGTGAGCAACGCAAACTCTAACCTTTGTATACCTTTTGGTAGAGTGAGTAACCAGCTAGCAATAAACATGGAGTATACCAAGACATTGAGGTTACACTATATTTATTCGCCAACCTGTAAATCATATTGATCACCAAAGTCACCTCACAGGTTATATAGGCAATAAAAAAGGTTTTGATCCATTCAGCAGATTTGTGAGTGCCTGATTGCAGCCAGGTCATTTCGTCAAGAATAAACGTCCATGAAACGAGAAATGAAACCCATAAGCTCGAGGTTCTCGCACTTTCCACCTCAAACCAATCTAAAGACAAATTCAATAAAAAACTACTAACGAGCATTATGTTGAGAACTGACATCTCAGATACCTTGCAGATAAACCCTGCAATAATAACAATCTCGTCGTTTTATAAGCCTCCTTTTAGCATTAGCGTTTGCGAGCAAGCTAACACCAATCAAAACTTACAAATCCCGAGCGTTAAGAATCCATTTTAATTTTTTGTTGGCTAAACACCCTCAACATTACCACTTTCAGCCAATTTACAACGTGATTAATCACCTTAGAATGGCGACACTCTCCGAAACCAGCGATTCAAAACATGAGCATCAAACCAGACAGAGTTACTGCTATGCAGTTAATTATTGATCGAGCCAAGGTCGAGCTTCCTCTGTATGTAAGTGACACATTCGTTTGTGGTACTGATGGCAATTGCATTGGCTGCCCTAAAAAATTGATGGAACTCGTGGACTCAGAACTCTCTTATTGGGAACACAGTATCTCTCGAGGCATTACACCAAACTTTGATGATATCCGTCAGTTTGGGAAACTCTGTACTAATGTCAAGAGAGGGCTTTTACGCAATAACATTTTGTAAATGACCTTTTGTCAACGAAAGTTTGTTGTGTATTCGTCTCTCACGTTTACTATCGGCTGATATCGCATATAAAAACTATTATCGTGAATCACTTTTATATATCACGCCCTTTCTTTTGGTCATCAATCCGATCGAAATACAGTACCTAACATTCATTAAGCTTCTCTACCTAATTCGAAAAAACTGTATGAATAGTTAGCAAGAAACAGGTAATGTTTAAAGGGTCAACGGCTGTGACCCTTTTAACTTTGGGATTATTTGCTCAAATCGACCAGCGGCTGCTCTACCTTTTTCACGGACTGATTTTGTTGAATACTTTTGACGGTTTCTAAAGCTTGCGTAACCTCTTGGTTATCGCGCAGTACCGTATACGTAACATCAAATTGTTTGCTTTCACCCGCTTTTATGGTTGGCACCAGACCCAACGGACGTTGGTACTTCGTGTTGTACGCATAGCTGGTACCCGGCTCGATCCCCGTGACGTAGCCCTGTTGTTCAGTATCGGTATTTTTCCATAAAGTCAGTACCGGCAATTGTTTAACATTATAGCCAAGCGCCACACCCAGATTACCAGCTTGGTTATGCAGTACAGCTAAACTATTGCCGTTTTCGTCCCCAATTGGCTTGAGGTTAAATACCATTTCATCAAAGTCCTTGGTTGGGCCGAGATACGTCTGCCAATCGTCTAATCCTGCTTTGGCGTAGTCATTAAATGGTGAAATCTCACTTGCTGCAGCGGTGACTTTCGCGCCTTTCTCTAAGATCGGACGACCAAAGTTAGAGTGGTAGATGATCTGATATTCATCATCATAGTCAGCCTTATTGGTTAGCGTATCGTGCAGAGCAAACGAACTTTCACCAGGAACGACTTCGAGTTTGGTCAGCGTTTCCAGCTCTGCCTTTTTGAACGTGCGCTCTGACACCGTACCTTCAATCGTAATTTTATGTGGCGGATTGTCATCAATGATAACTTTCACGGTCGAAGCCGGGGTATTTTGGACCCTGCCATGAAGGCTCAACAGCTGGCCGTTATCATCTACGCCTGGATGGCCGGTCCATTCATAACCGCATCGCACTAACATTTCATTAAAGCCATCTAACCAGCCAAGACCATTGCGGCTTTCCAATTCAATAAACGCCGGGTTAACCACTTCCTTGACTGGAGAATCCCAGCCTAAGATTCGTTCACCGTCACGTTTAACATTGAGTATACCCATGCCACGTGTTGGAATAACGGTGATGCTCAGTTCACCATTATTGACAACGATAATATCGACACCCATCTGCTTGCCACCATGCAGACGGCGTTTTTCTATGGAAAACGGAGTATCACTTTTCATTTCTAGTGATTCGTTAGTGACTTGCCAGTCCCCCACATCCTGCCCCTTAGCAGAATCGGTTAATACAAATTCGGCAGCGTGAACATTCATCGTAGTCAGACCAAGAAGTACGGCAGCGAGCGTTGAATTCAATTTCATCTCTTTTTCCTTAATTTTGTTGTGAATAACAAATGCTGAATCGATTCAGTTAAAAATACGCCTAAAGAAAAGCAGCCGACAATGCGCAACTAATAGCAATGTGATCTTGATAGTATGAGAGTGGTATATCGACGCTAATTTTGATTGCTGAATCAACTTCAGCAATATTGTCTCTCATTTTGCAATGCTCAGCCCAACTTGAAAAACGCCACTCTATTTTGGATAAAGAAAAGCCTCGCAAATGGCGAGGCTATGTTATTTGTTCTAGCGAGTTAAAGCGCCCTATCTGGCTCCCTGAACGCTTGTTTTCTGACGCTGCGCTTGAGTAAGCTTTCTTACCAGAAAAGTGAACAATAGCATCAACATTGGGTATTCCAGCGTGATAAACACCAAAGACCAAAAACCGCTATACGAAACGATAGTTGCTGAATATAGGTAAAGTTGTTGAGCTAAGAACAACGCCAAAGTAACGAAAACGGCCTGTCTGGCGCTTATTCGCACTTGCGCGTTATCGAAAGTCACAACAATCGCTGATGCTGCTAGAAGAATAGCAAGCCAGTTGCCAAATACTGGTAACGGCCAAATGACGGTAATCAGGACAGTAAACCCGGTCATAGCAAACCAGAGTCCTTTCGAAGTGAGCAGCTGGTCAACATTTATCTCCGGATTGACTTCCAGACGCAACACATGCCAGGAGACCAATATCCCCAGTAAAGCGCCAAGCAACATATCCAGCATAAAAGCGGTACCAAGGAAATACTTAGCCATAACAACCAGCAAAGTGATACCTATGATCATAGCCGTCGTCACATTAACACCAAATTTGCCTGTTTTCTGAAATAGAAAAGTGATCATACAGCACCACACTGCAATAGGCAGGCTTGGAAAACTAAAACCAAAGCTATGGGTCAGCTCTACCACAGGCATATATACATGTGGCCTCGGTAATGAAAAAACCTGCTGTGCGACGAGCGTCATCACTGACGTTGCTGAAATAGCGAAAAATAGCCGATAAACGAATCGGCTACCAAATTGCATCATCACGAACGGAAACAAAAATAGAAAAATGGCTGGTGTCGAAAGTTCAAGAATCCAATCAGCGATCTGATGCGCCGTCTGAAAACTGGTTTCAGATAGTGAGCTGACCCAACTTTGTAATTCCATCATCCAGGCTAATTCAAACTGACGAAACGATGGTGCTGATTCAACCAATTGATGGATATAGTGAACGGGTTGCAACGTTGCCTCGTCGAAATAACCGACAACCGTTTGCCACTGTTCGGGATAGCGATATACAGAGCTAGTAAGCTTCTCAGGTGCCAACAACATTGCCGACGCTATTTCTACGCCATAATGCGGTGCGAACCAAACTGGCAGTTCATTCCCCCCCATCGAGTTGAACATTGAGAAGGCGATGAGCTCCGAATCTGACACGCAATCATAGAAAACGGCAGTCTCAGTTCGACCTAGCTCTTCGCCAACCGTGACAACGAGTCCAGTCTCTTCCCAGGTCTCCCTTTGAGCTGCAGCTCTTGGTGACTCACCCGCAACTATCGTCCCACCCGGCAATGAAATCTTATTCGTCAGTATCTCGTGAACCAGCACCATTTGGTCATCCGCTCGCACGACACAGATTGCACCTTCGGTTTTATCTAAAGGAGACACAGCGAATGAAGCCGGAGCAGTAATAAATAATACGGAGTAAAGAGTGAGGAAAAACAAACGTCTCAACACAAAATGTAACCTTTAATGATAGTGACCAAAGTGGGATGGCAACAAGACTGGTAATTTTTAAGGAAAACGAAGTGTCACCTGATGCGTATCATACAGAAGATTGAGGGTATTGGAGATGAAAATTAATATTCCTCTGACAATCCTCAGACACATACTGCAAGATTGGGCGAGATTTTGACAGCTATGTAGAATTAGTGTCAGAAAAAATCATCGACCTTGAGTAAATTCTCATCTCTGACACATGATTTGAGGCTTTTTGTTTGCAGAGAACAAGTTGTGTTAATAATACACAGCTCACTTATGAACTAAAACTATGCACATTAGTCGGAGTTCACCGTAAACAGCATCGAAAGGCCCCCCGCATTAGAACAGAATTACCTTACTTGATCGGCGTTGTTAGCGGTTTTCGCAGACAGTGAATGTGGTGCCCGAAGCCTTGCTTGTCATAGAGTGCTAACGCTTGTTTATTAAAGTCCCATACTTCAACAAACATCTGTTTCGCGCCATAATTGATGAAAGTGCCTTCAATTTTATCAAGTAATGCTTTGGCTACTCCTTGCTTTCTGAACTCAGGCAGCACGTACAGCTCATCGACACTCCCCATCATAACGGGCTTGCTGACAACAGAAACGAGTTCACAAAAGTGTCCGGAGACAAACCCGATAATGTCTTCCCCTATTGATGCGACATAAACCAGACACTCTGGGTTATCAATATAACGCCCAATGCTTTTTTCTTGTTCAATCTCTTCTGCCGTTTTAAACAGTTGCGGCGATTGAACATGATGTTCGTCGTGCAGATCGAACATGAGCTCATTAAGAATATGGATATCATCAAAACACGCAGATTTGATTACAAATGTACTCATACAAAAGATTACCAAAAATTGAACCTTTGTAGTTTGTGACCAAAGTACAAGGATGGCAAGTAGGTAGGATCAATAAAATAGTTATTCGATTATTCTTGCTGCAAGTAGAGTTAAATTGACCAGCTCACAAATAGAAAAAAGCCCCTGCTGGTATTGCAGGGGCAAAACATTAAACAAGAAACAGATTAAAGGTTATCGACGTAGAACACGCTCGATTTCACTTAAGCTTGTTGGATCATCAATGGTTGATGGCACCGTATATTTTTCACCATCAGCGATTTGACGAATGGTTCGACGTAAGATTTTCCCTGAACGAGTTTTCGGCAAGCGATCAACAACCAGTGCGTGTTTAAAACAAGCTACTGCGCCAATCTCACTGCGTACTTTTCCGACTAATTCACCTTCAAGATCCAGCTCATCCACTTTGACGCCGTCTTTTAGTACCACAAAGCCAAGTGGGAGCTGCCCTTTCAGGTCATCGTGGATACCAACAACCGCACATTCTGCGATGGCTGGGTGTCCACCCACGATCTCTTCCATCTCACCCGTAGACAAACGGTGACCCGCAACGTTAATCACATCGTCGATACGGCCCATAATAAACAGGTAACCATCTTCGTCGAGATAGCCGCCGTCACCCGAGACATAGTAACCCGGGAACTGGCTAAGATAGCCGGTATCAAAACGGTCATGGTTACGCCAAACAGTCGGTAAACAGCTTGGTGGTAACGGACGTTTTAGCGCGACAAAGCCTTGTTGATTTGGTTTCACCGGTTCACCAAGTTCATCGAGAATTTCGACTTGATAACCCGGAATTGGCTTAGTTGAAGAACCCGCTTTCACAGGCATCATCTCAATGCCCGTTGGGTTACCCGCAATAGCCCAACCCGTTTCCGTTTGCCACCAGTGGTCGATAACCGGTTTATCGGCTTTACTCTGCACCCATTCGAGTGTTGGCGGGTCGAGACGCTCACCAGCCATAAAGATGGTTTTTAAGTTAGACAGATCGTACTGCTTTAAGAACTCACCTTCCGGGTCTTCTTTCTTAATTGCGCGGAACGCCGTAGGCGCTGAGAATAATGCATCCACTTTGTATTCATCACATACTCGCCAGAATGCGCCCGGGTTCGGTGTTCTGACTGGCTTGCCCTCATACAATATTGTGGTACAGCCATGAATGAGTGGCGCGTAAACAATGTACGAGTGCCCTACTACCCAACCTACGTCGGATGCGGCCCAAAATACACCATCTTGTGGCATGTTATATATCGCACTCATCGAGTACTTAAGTGCAACAGCATGGCCACCGTTATCACGTACCACCCCTTTCGGCTTACCGGTCGTTCCCGATGTGTAAAGGATGTAGAGTGGATCGGTCGCTAACACAGGAACACAAGCGTGTGGCAATGCCTGGCTGTATTCTTGTTGCCAATCCAGATCTCGTTCCTGGTTTAGTTCGGCTTCGCACTCTGGACGTTGGAGTACAAACACTTTCTCAGGCTTCCAACGGCTATCCATGATGGCTTTGTCCACCATCGGTTTGTACGGTATGACTTTGTTGATCTCAATACCACACGACGCCGTCATGATGACTTTCGGCTCGGCATCTTCAATACGCACTGCCAGCTCATTAGGTGCAAAGCCACCAAACACGACTGAGTGAATTGCGCCTAAACGGGCACACGCCAGCATCGCCATAGCCGCTTCTGGAATCATCGGCATGTAAATAACGACTCGATCGCCTTTTACAACGCCTTGAGCAGACAGCATTCCGGCAATTTTCGCTACTTGGTCGCGTAGCTCATTGTAGGTATAAGTCTTTTTATTTCCCGTCACTGGCGAGTCATAAATAATAGCGGCGTTTTCCCCCCGACCTTGTTCGCAATGGTAATCCAATGCCAGCCAAGCTGTGTTCATCACGCCATCCGGGAACCAACGCTCGATGCCATTTTCATCAGCTTTCAAGATGGTGTTTGGAGACTCAAACCAGTCGATGTTCTCCGCTTGAGCGCGCCAAAAACTCTCCGGTTCATTTTTCGCCCATAAGTACTCTTTTTCGTATGAAGACATATTGCTTCCTCCAGTATGTCCTGATTTTGCTCTCGTTCTATTCAAAGACCATTCTTTTCATTCAAAGACATTGAAGGGTACTCGCACAAATCCCTCCATCAGTATTCTCGCACTTCGGCTCATGATGGCTTTTTGTACCACCCAGCCTTGTTCGGTTTGCTTTGCTTGTGCACCAACCTTTAACGTTCCTGACGGATGGCCAAAAGTCACCGACTCTTTTTCTCCGCCACCCGCAGCTAAGTTCACCAGCGTTCCCGGCACACAAGCAGCGGACGCAATAGCAACAGCTGCTGTTCCCATCATTGCATGGTGTAGTTTGCCCATCGATAACGCACGGACCAACACATCGATATCAGTATCATTGACCGATTTTCCACTGGAAGACAGGTAACTTTTGGGCTTGGAAACAAACGCAATCTTTGGCGTATGTTGGCGTGTCTGAGCTTCTTCAAGTTCAGAAATCAGGCCCATTTTTAAGGCGCCATGCGCACGGATAGATTCAAACATCGCTAGCGCAGCGTCATCATTGTTGATGTCATCTTGTAGTTCAGTGCCCTGATAGCCAATCGATTCAGCATCAATGAATATGGTTGGAATACCTGCATTGATAAAGGTGGCGTTGAAAGTCCCTACATCTGGCACCACTAAATCATCGACTAAGTTTCCGGTTGGGAACATGCTCCCTTCGCCGTCAGCTGGATCAACGAAGTCCACTTGAATCTCAGCGGCTGGGAATGTCACGCCATCGAGCTCAAACTCTCCGGTTTCTTGCACAAAACCATTCACAATCGGCACGTGAATTAAGATGGTTTTGCTGATGTTCACCTGCCAAACTCGCACAGTAACGATGCCATTTTCTGGAATGCGATCTTGTGGAATTAGACCCACATGAATCGCGAACGGCCCGACTGCGGCAGACAAGTTGCCGCAGTTACCACTCCAATCAACAAATGGCTTATCAATCGATACTTGTCCAAACAAGTAGTCGACATCGTGATCGTCTCGGCTACTGCGAGAGACAATCACCGTTTTACTGGTGCTAGAAGTTGCGCCACCCATGCCATCGATTTGCTTCGCGTAAGGATCCGGGCTGCCGATAACACGTAACAACAGTTTGTCACGTGCTTCACCAGCTACCTGCGCGGCTTGAGGCAAATCGTCGAGATTGAAAAAGACCCCTTTACTCGTGCCGCCACGCATATACGTTGCAGGCACTTTGATTTGGCTCATTTGGTTAGGAGTAATGTTTTCCATAACGATCCCTTACTGTGCCAAGAAGTCTTGAGCAAAACGCTGTAATACACCACCTGCGTTGTACACGTGAACTTCGTCAGCAGTATCTAAACGACAGGTCACCGGAACATCGACTTTTTCGCCGTTGCCGCGTGTGATGACCAAGGCTAAATCAGCACCCGCCTTAATTTCACCCACTACGTCGTAAATCTCAGTACCATCCAGTTCTAATGTATTGCGGTTTACACCCGGTTTGAATTGCAGTGGCAATACGCCCATGCCAACCAAGTTAGTACGGTGGATACGCTCAAAGCCTTCAGCAACAATCGCTTCTACACCAGCTAATCGCACACCTTTTGCAGCCCAGTCACGGGAAGAACCCTGACCATAATCCGCACCCGCTACCACGATAAGTGGTTGTTTACGGTTCATGTAGGTTTCAATTGCTTCCCACATGCGAACAACCTGACCTTCTGGCTCAATTCGAGCTAGAGAACCCTGTACCACTTCGCCGTTTTCTTTCACCATTTCGTTGAACAGTTTCGGGTTAGCAAAGGTCGCACGTTGCGCGGTTAAGTGGTCGCCACGGTGTGTCGCGTAAGAGTTAAAGTCCTCTTCCGGAACGCCCATTTTCGCCAGGTATTCACCTGCCGCACTGCTCGCCATGATCGCGTTCGACGGCGATAGGTGGTCAGTCGTGATGTTGTCACCCAGAACTGCTAAAGGACGCATGCCAGACAGCGTTCTTTCACCTGCTAATGCCCCTTCCCAGTATGGTGGGCGACGGATGTAAGTACTCATCGGACGCCAGTCGTACAGCGGGTTAGAGTTTTGCGCTGCATCGTCCAGTTTGAACATCTGGATGTAAACCTGGTTAAACTGCTCGGGTTTAACGTGTTGACCAACAACCGCATCGATCTCTTCGTCGCTTGGCCACAAATCATTTAAGTGAATTGGGTTACCATTTTGGTCAGTGCCCAGGGCGTCGCGCTCGATATCAAAACGAATCGTACCCGCTAGCGCATAAGCCACAACCAGTGGAGGTGAAGCCAAGAAAGCTTGCTTCGCGTAAGGGTGGATACGGCCATCAAAGTTACGGTTACCAGACAGTACCGCTGTGGCGTACAAATCGCGGTCAATAATCTCTTGTTGGATTTTTGGATCCAACGCGCCGCTCATACCGTTACAAGTCGTACATGCGTAACCAACGATGCCAAAGCCAAGTTTTTCCAGTTCTGGTAGCAAACCCGCTTCTTCTAAGTAAAGACGCGCCACCTTAGAGCCAGGTGCAAAAGAGGATTTCACCCAAGGTTTACGTACCAAGCCAAGTTCGTTAGCTTTCTTCGCCACAAGGCCAGCAGCAACAACGTTTCGTGGGTTACTGGTGTTAGTACACGATGTGATTGCAGCGATGATCACCGCACCATCTGGCAACTCGCCCTCTTTCTCTTCCCAAGCACCAGAAATGCCACGTTGTGCCAGCTCAGAAGTAGGCAAACGGCGGTGAGGGTTTGAAGGACCAGCCATATTACGGCTCACTGATGACAAATCGAACTCAAGTACGCGCTCGTAAACCGCAGTATCGAGGTCGTCTGCCCAAAGGCCAGCTTGTTTGGCGTATTTCTCAACTAAGTTGACTTGCTGTTCATCACGACCAGTCAGTTTCAGGTAGTTGATGGTCTGCTCGTCAATGTAGAACATACCTGCTGTCGCGCCATATTCTGGTGTCATGTTGGAGATGGTTGCGCGGTC
The DNA here is from genome assembly GCF_033042495.1 of Vibrio sp. EA2. Lineage (NCBI taxonomy): Bacteria > Pseudomonadati > Pseudomonadota > Gammaproteobacteria > Vibrionales > Vibrionaceae > Vibrio > Vibrio sp. EA2. The sequence goes on from NZ_JAWLID010000002.1 coordinate 706,046, forward strand.
ACCGATAGTCAGGTCTCTTGCACCTTCACCAAAGAATTCAAGATAAGAAGAAACGACGCGCTCGTTACGTAGGAACTCAGTAATCGCCAGAACGATATCCGTTGCAGTAATGCCCGGTTGACGTTTACCCGTCAGTTTCACACCGACAATATCCGGCAAACGCATCATTGATGGTCGGCCAAGCATCACGGTTTCAGCTTCCAGACCACCCACACCAATCGCGATAACACCGAGAGCATCAACGTGCGGAGTGTGACTGTCCGTGCCCACACAAGTATCCGGGTAAGCAATGCCCTGCTTCGCTTGCACTACTGGAGACATTTTCTCCAGGTTAATTTGGTGCATGATGCCGTTACCCGCTGGGATAACACTGACGTTTTCAAATGCCGTTTTACACCACTCGATAAAGTGGAATCGGTCTTCATTACGGCGCTCTTCAATCGCGCGGTTTTTATCAAATGCATCAGGCTCAAAACCCGCGTGTTCTACCGCAAGCGAGTGGTCAACAATCAACTGAGTTTCAACCACAGGATTCACTTTTGCAGGATCACCGCCTTGATCGGCAATCGCATCACGCAGACCCGCTAAGTCAACCAATGCAGTTTGGCCCAGGATGTCATGACAAACAACACGCGCTGGATACCAAGGAAAATCGAGATCGCGCTTGCGTTCAATTAACTGTTTGAGGCTATCGGTTAGTGTATTTGGGTCACAGCGGCGAACCAGCTGCTCGGCAAGAACGCGTGAGGTGTAAGGGAGCGTTTCGTAGGCTCCAGGAGAGATAGTATTTACGGCTTCGCGGGCATCAAAGTAATCGAGCTGAGTCCCCGGAAGCGACTTACGATATTGGGTATTAATAGTTGTGCTCATGGTTTGCTTCCATTCAATCTGTACATCTTGGCTTTCTCCCCATCACTCTAGAAACATTACCCTAGAAAAGTTGTTTGGAGACTTGATTGGAGAACCGTTTTTGAGATGTAGTCGTTCTAGTAACCTTAGTGATGAGAAATACTCCTTCTCTTACGAGGAGAGAATAAACGTAAGAGAAGGAGTTACGCACTAGCGTTTTTCGATAGGCACCCATTCCTGATGGTCTGGACCTGTGTAATCTGCGCTTGGACGAATAATTCGGTTGTTCGCGCGTTGCTCATACACGTGTGCAGCCCAACCCGTTAAACGGCTCATCACGAAAATCGGCGTGAACAGTTTGGTCGGAATGTCCATAAAGTGGTAAGCCGATGCGTGGAAGAAGTCCGCGTTACAGAACAGACCTTTTTCACGCTTCATCACTGACTCAACACGCTCAGAGACCGCATATAAGTGAGTGTCACCTACTTGCTTAGATAGCTCTTCAGACCAGCGCTTGATCAGCGCGTTACGAGGGTCACTTTCGCGATAAATCGCATGACCAAAGCCCATGATCTTGTCTTTGTTGGCTAGCATTTGCATGATGTTCGCTTCTGCTTCATCCGGCGTCTGCCAATCTTCGATCATTTCCATCGCCGCTTCATTTGCACCACCATGAAGAGGACCACGAAGCGTGCCGATTGCCGCAGTAATACAAGAGTGAATGTCTGACAATGTTGATGCACATACGCGTGCCGCAAATGTTGACGCATTAAACTCATGCTCTGCATATAGGATAAGTGAACAGTGCATCACTTGTTTGTGCAGTTCGGTTGGCTCTTTATCAGTAAGTAGCTTCAGGAAGTAGCCACCGATGCTATCTTCAGACGTATCTTCTGTATCAATGCGCACGCCATCATGGCTGAAACGGTACCAGTAACAGATGATTGCAGGGAACAGCGCTAACATGCGCTCAGTGGATTGCAGTTGCTCATCAAAGCTCATTTCCTGTTCTAAGTTACCCAGAACAGAACAGCCTGTACGCATCACATCCATAGGATGCGCCGAGGCAGGGATAAGCTCTAGCGCTTGCTTAAGTTCAGCTGGCAGGCCACGAAGGCTCAACAGATGCGTCTTGTACGCGTCGAGTTCTTGTTGATTTGGTAAGTGACCGCGTAACAGTAGGTGCGCCACTTCTTCAAATTGAGCATTATTGGCAAGGTCAGTAATATCGTAGCCGCGATAAGTAAGACCTGTTCCCGTTTTACCGACAGTACATAAAGCTGTGCTTCCCGCGCTTTGACCACGTAGGCCTGCACCACCTAACTCTGCTTTCTTTGCTTCAGTTTGAGGCATTGTTTGAACTCCTTTTCTGTCTGGCTTTGCTCTCTTTGGAGCGTTTTTATTCACCAGACAAGTTTCACGTTATTGGATTGGATAAATTCCGATTATCTCTATCAATTAAATTTCTTGGGCTTCCGTTTATTTTCTTGGGCTTCGGTTTAGTATTACTTCCCCGCTATTTTCCTTCTGAGAACAGCTGGTCAAGTTTGTCTTCGTATTCGTGGTAATTAAGGTGCTGGTATAGCTCTTTACGTGTCTGCATTGAATCAACCAGCGCTTCCTGATTGCCGACTTCTAGCAGGTGCTTGTAAACCGTTTCCGCCGCTTTGTTCATGGCACGGAATGCACTGAGTGGGTAAAGCACCATGTCCACTTTGGCTTTTGCCAGTTCATCACAGCCATACAGTGGCGTTGCACCGAACTCAGTGATGTTAGCTAAGATAGGCACATGCTTTCCTGTCGCCTGCTCTAGCGCAGTAGAGAACTGTACGTACTGATCCAGCTTGTTCATCGCTTCTGGGAAAATCATATCCGCGCCAGCTTCCACACAGGCAATCGCGCGTTCAATCGCACTGTCCATGCCTTCAACTGCAAGTGCATCGGTACGAGCCATAATCACGAAACTTTCATCGTTACGCGCATCAACCGCTGCTTTTACACGGTCAACCATCTCTTGTTGGCTAACAATCGCTTTGTTCGGACGGTGACCACAACGTTTTTGCGCGACCTGGTCTTCCATATGAACGGCAGCTGCGCCCGCTTTTTCCATTTGCTTGATCGTACGAGCGATATTGAATGCGCCGCCAAAACCTGTGTCGATATCCACCAGCAATGGCAAGTCACAAGCGTTGGTAATGCGATTAACGTCAACCAACACATCATTCAGTGTTGTGATGCCCAGGTCTGGCAATCCGTAAGAAGCATTAGCAATGCCGCCACCAGATAAGTAAATCGCTTGATGCCCCAGGTTTTTCGCCATCATGGCGCAGTATGGGTTCACGGTACCGACGATTTGTAGCGGATTGTTTTGTTCAATGGCGAGTCTGAACTTCGCCCCCGGTGTTAAGCTCATGACGAATTCCTTCTAGTCTTTGTCTAAACTTTCAGTTTCTGTATGAATAATCTGCGATTGGATGAGTTTTCGACTTCCAGAGATGTGTCGTCTCATCAGCATTTCTGCAAGCTCTTCATCGCGATTACGAATGGCTTCCAAAATATATTTGTGTTCGTTAAGTGCTTCATTCGGACGAGATTGCGAACGTGGCGACTGATAGCGATACATTCGCAATAGGTGGTACAACTCATCACACAATAGCGTAATCAACTTGCTATTTCGGCTTGCCTGAATGATGCGATAGTGGAAATCAAAGTCACCATGTTGGTGGAAATAAGAAGAACCTTCTACCTGGTCAATATGCTTCGAGTGTGTCGACAATAGCATTTCCAAACTCAATAGCTCTTCTTGCGTAATATGGCGAGCGGCAAGTCTTGCTGCCATTCCTTCTAACGCTTCGCGCACGGAGTAAAGTTCAATTAACTTTTCAGGAGAAAAGGTAATCACTCTCGCACCAACATGCGGGATGCGCTCGATTAGGCCTAAGCCTTCTAAACGCATGATGGCTTCACGTAAAGGGCCACGGCTGACTTGATACTTCCTGGCAAGCTCAGGCTCTGAGATTTTACTCCCTGGTGCGACATCACCATTCACAATAGCTTCAATCAACGACTCAGTCAGCGTTTCAGACTTAGTGTGTTCTTTCTCCGTAGCTATCACTTTAAAACGAGCTTTCAACTCAGAGTTCATATTCAGGCACTCACATCAATGACACCGAAATGTCTACAATTCCTTAACCTAAATATAAAATAAACGATCAAAGTGTCGACAATCAAGTGAATTGTCGACAATTTAGACTAAGGTCTTATTAAAAGGTCATATATAGAGAAGATAAATGACAGTTACCAGCGATAATCGTCATAAAAATTCAGCAGTTGTCGACAACTTAACCACACATAACTCATTGATTAAAAGATATAAAAATAAATTCAGCAGTAAAATTCGTCTTTCAAACTTCCCCTTTAGCTGCAAAATACTTAATGATTTCTTGTTCGGTCATTATCTTATGAACTTTGATTGCTCCCGTAATCAGTTGATTTTTCATAGGTAAGGATCCTAAGGCCACGTTGAGTTCTATCTGTTCGACACCGCCTCCCCCAGCGTGAACTTTATGAACAAAATCCCCGTAATGCTCAATATTCTCTTTATCTACCTTTTGCAGACATACCATTAACACTTAATTAACCTTTCAACAAACTTCAGCGTCAAAGCTGAAACGACAATAAGACTCATCAAAAGAATAGAGTCACTCACATAAGGAACGTGAACATGTTAAAGGTAATAAAACCAACGCTCGCCGCATCTATCATCGCTGCTTCATTTTCATTTAACACTTTCGCAGCTGATGTAGAAAAAATGCATTTCCTCATTCCTGGAGGCGCCGGTGGCGGCTGGGATATGACAGCACGCGGTACGGGTGATGTTTTAGTGAAATCAGACATCGTTGAAACTGTATCATTCCAAAACCTGTCTGGTGGCGGCGGCGGTAAAGCCATTGCTCACTTAATTGAAACCGCAGAGCGTCAAGAAGACACACTCATGGTGAACTCAACGCCAATCGTTGTACGTTCTCTTAGTGGTATTTTCCCACAATCTTTCCGTGACCTAACCCCAGTTGCAGCAACCGTTGCTGACTACGGCGCTATTGTTACGTCCGCAGATTCACCATATAACTCATGGGAAGACGTCGTCAAAGCGTTTGAAGAGAACCCACGTAAAGTGAAGATCGCTGGCGGTTCAGCTCGTGGTTCAATGGATCACCTTGTCATTGCAGCTGCATTCAAAGGCGAAGGTTTTGACGCACGTAAAGTTCGTTATATCGGCTACGACGCGGGCGGTAAAGCAATGGCTGCGCTACTTTCTGGTGAAACCCAATTACTTTCAACCGGCTTAGGTGAAGTACTTGAAATGTCGAAATCTGGACAAGTTAAAGTGCTTGCTATCACAGCGCCTAAACGTCTAGAAGCGGCTCCAAATATTCCAACACTAACGGAATACGGCAATGAAACGGTATTTGCTAACTGGCGTGGTTTCTTCGCAGCGCCAGGCGTTAGCCAAGAAAAAATCGACGACTGGAATTCTGCCTTAACAAAAATGTACAAGACCGACGAATGGCAAGTCGTTCGTGACCGTAATGGCTGGATCGACAACTATAAAGCCGATAAAGACTTCGTCGCGTTCCTTGAAGAACAGGAACAGCAAATGGGCGATCTAATGCGTGATTTAGGTTTCCTTAAATAATCAGGTTACCTGAAACTCAACATTAAACGGGGCTAATTCTCCAATACCAAAACGGAGAAATCTGATTTGGTATTAGCCCCAACTCTGTATTTGCACGCTAAGTTTCACCGTATATGGGCATTGTCGACATTCGGCATACCTACTCCTTTGTTTATAGATTGATAAGCGGCTCGACTAGCAGCGAAATGCTTAATTGTTAATGGATTACCTTGCACATTAACGCCCATATACGGTCTTTTATACCTTCGTTAGGAGTTGAATATGTCTCGTTCAACCAACTTTTTTACCAAAGAAAACTTGCTCTGTCGCGATCGCGTCGGTGCGATGATCTTTTTACTTTTCTGTCTTTGTTACGGTTACCAAACTTCTCAAATCGCATTGTTCCCCGGAGATGAATATGAACCGTTTACAGCCCGCACATTACCGACAATTCTGACCTACATCGGTATCGGTTTAGCACTTTTATTGTTAGTCACCGGCCAGCCGGATAAGAAAAGTGGTGCTGTGTTGACGTTCAACTGGAAGCTGCTGATCTCATTTTTAGTGTTAATGGCACTATATGGCGTTGGCCTAACTTATCTGGGATTTGTGTTAGCGACCGGTTTCTTCCTTCTAGCAGGCTTTTACTTACTTGGTGAAAGACGCAAGTCCATTTTGTTTGGTGCTTCTTTCCCTTTTGTTATCGCCTTTTATTTACTGCTGACTCAAGGGTTAGATATCTATCTTGAGCCGGGTTTAATTTTCATCATCTGGTAGCCAAACAAAGGAAAGAATTATGTTAGATGGAATTCTACAAGGTTTATCCACGGCGGTGATGCCAATGAACATCATGATGGTGATTGTTGGCTGTTTTGTCGGTACATTTATCGGAATGCTGCCTGGTCTTGGCCCTATTTCTGCGATCGCGTTGATGATCCCAATTACTTACGGTCTGGAACCTTCATCTGGTCTGATCTTGATGGCAGGTGTCTACTACGGCGCGGTATTTGGTGGCTCTACGTCTTCGATTTTGATCAACGCACCAGGCTGTTCTTCTACCGTAGTAACCGCATTTGACGGTTACCCAATGGCACAGAAAGGTCAGGCTGGTAAAGCGTTAGCGTTAGCTGCCTACTCTTCTTTCACTGGTGGTACGTTATCGGCAATCATGTTGTTAGTCGCAGCACCTGCATTGGCAAAGGTATCACTAAGTTTTCAATCCTCAGACTACTTCGCGTTGATGCTTCTTGGTCTGTCTGCAGTTGCCGCATTCGCAGGTAAAGGCCAGGTAATTAAAGCGTGGATGATGACCATTCTGGGTCTAATGCTGTCAACAGTTGGTATCGATAAAGGCGTAGGCGTTGAGCGCTTTACCTTCGGCTTGACTGACTTGATGGACGGCTTTAGCTTCTTGCTACTGGCGATGGCGACGTTTGCACTGGGTGAAACGCTAATGGGTATTCTTAAGCCCTCTGCAGACACTCGCGATGAAGAGCAAGACAAGTTGAGCAACATCGGCTCGATGAAAGTCACCAAAGAAGAAATCAAAGAAGTGGCACCTGTTTCTATTCGTTCTTCTATTCTGGGCTTCTTTACCGGCGTACTACCGGGCGCAGGTGCAACAATTGCCGCGTTCTTAAGCTACGGTTTGGAACGTAATCTGGCGCCGAAAGAGAAAAAAGAAGAATTTGGTAAGGGCAGTATTCGTGGTCTGGTAGCACCAGAATCGGCGAATAACGCTGCATCAAGTGGCTCATTTGTACCATTGTTGACACTTGGTATTCCTGGTTCAGGTACCACTGCTATTATGCTTGGTGCTTTGATCGCTTACGGTATTCAGCCTGGTCCACGCCTGTTTGTTGAGCACCCGGATGTATTCTGGTCAGTTATTATCTCTATGTATTTTGGTAACATCGTACTGGTTATTCTTAACTTACCGCTTATTCCGTACATCTCGAAACTTCTGGCGGTACCAAGAACCGTACTGCTTCCGATGATTTTGTTCTTCTCTATCACCGGCGTATACCTGGTTTCGTTCAATACGATGGATGTCTTTGTGATGCTGCTTGTTGCAATGGCTGCCATTGCGCTACGGTTAGCGAACTTCCCTCTCGCTCCGTTGCTGCTTGGTTTTATCCTTGGCGGTTTGATGGAAGAGAACTTACGTCGAGCACTGATGATTTCAGATGGTGAGTTGAGCTTCTTGTGGGAACGACCTATTACACTAACCTTTACGGTATTAGCAGTACTGGTACTAAGCAGCCCATTATTTGTAAAACTGTTTCAAAAGCTAAGAGCTCAACCGGTAAAAGTTGAACAATAAATAAGTCTGTCATCCCCCATGATTGACTTCTAAAAGCCACCAGCACGGTGGCTTTTTTCTTTCATCAAGTTAACTAGAGTTAACGACTTCAAAATTAAGACATAAAGTAAAAGCGCCATCAAAATGATGGCGCTTGCTGTTTCGAAAGTTTGGGGGCTGAAATGTGGTTATTTAATCAAACCCACTTCTTTATAGTACTTCAATGCACCTGGATGAAGTGGCGCAGACAAACCATCTTTGACCATTTCTTCTTTCTTCAGGTTAGCGAATGCTGGGTGAAGACGACGGAAGTCATCAAAGTTTTCAAACACCGCTTTCACCACATTGTAAACCACGTCTTCAGGTACCGAAGTTGAAGAAACAAAAGTGGCACCGACACCAAAAGTATGCACGTCATCTTCAGATCCGCGATACATACCACCAGGCACGGTGGCAACACGATAGAAACTATTGTCAGCGATCAATTTATCTACGTGAGAACCTGATATCTCAACGATATTGCTGTCACAAGAGGTAGTTGCCTCTTTAATCGCACCACTTGGGTGACCTACGGTGTAAACCATCGCATCGATTTTATTATCACATAGTGCTTTAGACTGCTCGGCCGCTTTCAGCTCAGAAACCAGTTTAAAGTCATCATTTGTCCAACCGTACTCATTCATCAGCACTTCCATCGTACCGCGCTGACCGGAACCGGGGTTACCAATGTTTACACGCTTGCCTTTCAAGTCATCAAACGACTTAATATTGGCATCTTTGCGTGCAACAACGGTGAATGGTTCTGGGTGAACAGAGAATACCGCTCTTAGCTCTTTGAACGGGCCAGCATCTGCAAACTGACTGGTGCCGTTATAAGCATGGTATTGCCAGTCTGACTGAGCGATACCCAAATCTAATTCGCCAGCTCGGATCGTATTGATGTTGTAGATAGAACCACCGGTACTTTCTACAGAACAACGGATTCCGTGGTCGGCACGCGACTTGTTCACAAGACGACAGATTGCACCACCCGTTGGATAGTAAACCCCTGTTACCCCGCCCGTACCAATCGTGACAAACGTATCTGCAGCAGCAGCCGAGAAACTTGTACTTAGCGCTGCGAGAGAAGCAGTTATCGCGATTTGCTTAAACTTTAACATTGAACTTCCTTTTTCCTTTTGTTTGTGACGGTTAAAGTATAGCAAGCGTTAATCGATTGATTATGCATGAGTTCACAGCATATAAAATTTGTTTACTTGTTCGTATACAACTTATTTATTGATTGATAACAAAAGCCCCGAATTTACGGGGCTTGCGTTAATACTGCTTTTTCTTATCTTACTGGGACGTCCCTAATTAGAAGAACCCTAGTGGATCAACACTGTAGCTGATCAGTAAGTTTTTGGTATTTTGATAATGACCCAGCATCATCTTATGCGTTTCGCGGCCAATACCTGACTTCTTGTAACCACCAAATGCGGCATGAGCTGGGTACGCGTGGTAACAGTTAATCCAAACACGACCAGCTTCGATGTTACGGCCCATACGGTAAGCCAGGTTTTGATCGCGTGTCCAGACACCCGCACCTAAGCCGTATTCAGTGTCGTTTGCAATCGCAAGCGCTTCAGCTTCATCTTTGAATGTCGTAATTGCGATAACAGGTCCAAAAATCTCTTCCTGGAAAACACGCATCTTATTATGACCTTCCAACAGCGTTGGCTGAATGTAGTAACCCTGCTCAAGATCACCATCTTGTTTGGCAATATCACCACCGAAGACAACTTTAGCACCCTCTTCGCGGCCGATTTCCAGGTAGCTCAGAATCTTATCGAACTGTTCTTGCGAAGCTTGCGCACCAACCTGAGTTTCAGTGTCTAGCGGGTTGCCTTGCTTGATTAACTTCGCTCGCTCAGCCACTTTAGCGACAAACTTGTCATAGACTGACTCATGTACCAACACACGAGATGGACAGGTACACACTTCACCTTGGTTAAAGAAGCCCAGAAGCGTACCTTCGATACACTTGTCTACAAATTCGTCTTCGTGATCAAACACATCTGGGAAGTAAATGTTCGGTGATTTACCACCCAGCTCGACAGTAGAAGGGATCAGGTTGTCTGCGGCACATTTTAGAATGTGATTACCCACTTGCGTTGAGCCCGTAAATGCCAGTTTCGCGATACGGTTACTGGTTGCCAGCGCCTGACCCGCCTCTGAGCCATAACCATTGACTACGTTAACTACGCCTGGTGGAAGTAAATCAGCGATTTTTTCCATCAGAACCAAAATCGATGTTGGTGTTTGCTCTGCCGGTTTGAGGACCACACAGCAGCCTGCGGCTAACGCTGGCGCGAGTTTCCATGCCGCCATCAAGATTGGGAAGTTCCAGGGAATAATCTGACCTACCACACCGATTGGTTCTGGAAAGTGGTACGCTGCCGTGGTCTCATCAATTTCAGCGGCGCTGCCTTCCTGAGCTCGAATACAACCTGCAAAGTAACGGAAATGGTCGACAACAAGGGGGATGTCTGCTGCCAATGTTTCACGGATCGGCTTACCGTTTTCCCATGTCTCAACCAACGCTAGCTCTTCAATGTGCTGTTCAAGACGATCGGCAATTTTTAAAAGCAGATTAGAACGCTCAGCAGCGCTGGTCTTCGCCCACTTTTCTCTGATGTTGTGTGCTGCATCCAATGCTAAATTGATGTCGGCTTCACCTGAGCGAGCTACTTTACAATAAGGCTTTCCGTTGATTGGCGAAATATTGTCGAAGTACTCCCCACCTGTCGGTTTCACCCACTCTCCACCGATAAAGTTATCATAATGTGACTTGAAGTTAACGATGGCATTTTCACTACCTGGCTGTGCGTAAATCATAACTCTTCCTTTTGTTTCTCGTTCAGTTAGTGTTTGAAACACTTTGTTTTTTTGACAGTGTCATAGGTCACTGTTAACAAAGAGTAATACGCAAGTCACAGGCCAAGTAAGACAGACTTGTTGTTAATCAAATGTAACACTATGATTACCAAGCGATAACAATTTAAGTGAGTGTTGTTTGAATAGATGTATGGTGTGAACACCAGTGTTCAAGTGTTGCAAAATGGAACATGCTCACTGTGACAAAATGGTACAGTCATGGAACTTCAACATATTACCGATAATAACTGGCTATCGACCTCCTGGCTCAGAAGCGAGCAAGCGGGTTTAAAACAGCGTCGACTACCAGAAGATGTTCGCGTCAACTCTGCGACACTAAAGGACAGACGTCACCAATTGAATTTCCTGCTGGATGCAGTAAAACAATTCGCGCTTCCCCTTTTTAACCAAATGTATGCTCACAGCAATAGTCGATTGATTCTTACTGATGCGGATGGCGTGATCATTGGTAGCTGGGGTAAACCAAGGTTTAGAGAGAAACTCACCGAAATAGCCCTAAGTTCAGGTGCATGCTGGCAGGAAAAACTGAAAGGAACGAACGCCATTGGTACTGCACTGATCGAAGCAAAACCGGTCTCGGTGCTTGGCGACCAACACTTTATTCAGCAACATCGTTTCATCAGTTGCTCAGCGAACCCTATATTTGATCATCTAGGCCAACTCCTTGGTGTATTGGACATTACCAGCGAACAGGAAAAGCATGATCTCTCTACCCAAATGCTGGTACAGAATATGGTTCAGCTGGTCGAAAACCAAATGTTAAATCAGATCCCGAGTGGTCATATTCGGGTTGATTTAGCCTGCGACAAAAACCTATTAAATAGCGGCTGGCAAGGCATAATTATCGCCAACGAAGCCGGTGAAATTTTGGCGCACAATCAGGTCGCATCGCAGCTACTCGATCGCAGCACTGTTGTTGGTCAATCATTAGAGGAAATTCTGTCCCACCAGAATTCAGACCAGCCGATCGTATTCAGAACGGCGCCACTGTCGGAAAGAAAAATCCAGTCCCGTTCCATCAGTGCCTCTAACAATCTTCATTATGGCGACTGCAAAGTTGAACACTGTTGGCAACAAGCGAACCGCGTCGTCGATAAAGACATTAGTATGATGATCCTGGGCGAGACGGGCGTGGGTAAAAACGAATTTGTAAAAGCCCTGCATAGCAATAGCCAACGCAAAAGCGGCCCACTGGTGGCAGTCAACTGCGGTGCACTGCCTAAAGACCTTATTGAATCTGAGTTGTTTGGCTATGTGGCGGGCGCCTTTACCGGCGCAAACAGCAAAGGCTATCAGGGTAAGATTCGCCAAGCACACAAAGGAACCCTGTTCCTCGATGAGATTGCTGACTTACCAATCGCTGCACAAAGCCGCCTTCTACATGTACTTCAGGACAAAACCGTACTTCCTGTTGGGTCCAATCAAAGCGTTCAGGTGGATACTCAGATTATTGCGGCAACACACAAAGATCTTGAAGCCTTGGTTGAACAGGGCGAGTTCCGACAAGATTTATATTATCGACTGAATGGGCTGATCATCGAGTTGCCTAGATTGGAAGAACGACAAGACAAGCAAAAGCTGATTGAAAGTCTTCACCGCCGACATGCGGAACCAAATCAACACTTATGCCCTCACCTATTATCTCTGCTGCTCTCATATTCGTGGCCGGGTAACTTGCGAGAGCTCGATAGCCTGATAAAAGTTTCTGCGCTCATGGCACAAGGTGAAGCGATGTTAGAGCTGGCGCATGTCCCAACTCACTTATCTAAGAAACTTAGCCAGATACAACAACAGGCAAGCGCAGAACCGACTACGGATATACGTACTACAGTCGAAGACAAACTGGTAAAAACCTACCAGGCAAATCAAGGGAACATCAGTAAGACATCTCGTATGCTCGGTGTGAGCCGGAATACGATTTATCGGAAACTGAAGAGCATGGGAATGATTAAGTAGTCAATCATCGTTAATGATGGCTTTGATGGCGTTTTGAAGAGCACCCGCAATGGGTGCTCTTTCTTTTTATTGTTGGCGTTAGAGTCCGCCAGCTTGTTGTGCCTGCTTGACCAGTGCCCGACGTTGAGTTTCCTTTGCAGATTTCGCTTTAGCGTCGTTTTGTATTTCCTGCTGCTTCAGTTTCGCAGGGCTGAAAACAAAATACTTGTTAAGAGTCATCGTTAGAACCTCAATGAGTTGTATTTACCACCTTATAATCAACATAAACCTGCCAGTGAAAACGGCTTCCTCCAGCGATTTATTGTTGATATCGAAGATAGAGTTTTTTAAAAATTTAGACATCCTCCATTTACGAGGATATTTCAGGCGTAGTTCAAGGGCTTACAAAGTAATCTTCTCAACATAAAGCACCCCATGCCACCTTGCGTGATAACCATTCTTATTACGCTCACAGTTATAATTCATTGTTTCAAAAAAAGAAAAAGCTCCTCTACGCTCCGACACATAAAGGATGAGATCTTGCAAACAATCTTAAGTGCATAGGGCCTGAGTTGATCCTCAGATCAGCATAAATTTTGTCTACAGGTTCAACATTCCACCTTTTTTGAGAAATATTTAGCTGCTTTTTAGGTGTTCAAGCTAAGAAATGGAGACAATAACGTTGATGTGAGACATCACTCTTGTCTCTCCTCTCTAAGCTTTGGGAGGCGTTATGAAAAGTAACAAGCTAGGTCATATCATGTCATTCAGCAGAATGTTTTCTTTTATTGCGTTTCTGACCGCCACGCTCGCCTGGATTCTGAGCATGTATGCGCTCTTTACCGTTTCCGCAGCGGCTCTTATCGTCAGCGCAATCCTCTACTTGAAAGACAAGATTACCCACCCTAAAACTCACTCCAATGGCAAAAGCGCCTGAAGACTCTGCCTTGGTTTTTCCAACACAAAATGGATGCCACCTGGGCATCCATTTAGATTGTGTCGGTGTACTTAAAACGTATTAAACGTCGTAAGTTGTAGACGCTGTATCGCCGCCTGTACCAGTCCAGTTAGTGTGGAAGAATTCACCACGCTCACGGTCAGTACGCTCATATGTGTGAGCACCGAAGTAGTCACGTTGAGCTTGAAGCAGGTTAGCAGGTAGACGAGCTGTTGTGTAACCGTCTAGGAACGTCAGTGCAGAAGTCGTACAAGGCATTGGGATACCAGCTTCTAGAGACTTAGCTGCCACTTTACGCCATGCTACCAGGCTGTTTTGTAGAATGCCTTTGAAGTAATCATCAGAACCTAGGAATGCTAGATCTGGGTTCGCTTCGTATGCATCACGGATGTTGCCCAGGAACGCAGAACGGATGATACAACCACCACGCCACATAAGAGCAACGTTACCGTAGTTTAGGTCCCAGCCGTTTTCGTTAGACGCTTCGCGCATTAGCATAAAGCCTTGAGCGTAAGAGATGATCTTAGACGCTAGAAGCGCCTGACGAAGTGCATCAACCCACTCTTGCTTGTCACCTTCAACTGGTGTGATTGTCTTGCCGAATAGTTTTTCAGCTTCAACACGCTGGTCTTTCAGTGCAGAAAGGCAACGAGAGAATACAGACTCAGAGATAAGCGTTAGAGGAATACCTAGGTCTAGCGCGTTGATACCCGTCCATTTACCAGTACCTTTTTGACCAGCCGTGTCCAGGATCTTCTCAACTAGCGCTTCGCCGTCTTCATCTTTGTAGCCAAGGATGTCAGCCGTGATTTCTACCAGGTAGCTGTCTAGCTCAGTTTTGTTCCAGTCAGCAAATACCGCTTGCATCTCGTCTGCAGACATACCAAGACCGTCTTTCATGAACTGGTAAGCTTCAGTGATCAGCTGCATGTCGCCGTATTCGATACCGTTGTGAACCATCTTAACGAAGTGACCTGCACCATCGTTACCAACCCAGTCACAGCAAGGCTCGCCAGCGTCAGTTTTTGCAGAGATACCTTGGAAGATAGGCTTAACCGCTTCCCAAGCTTCTGGTGCGCCACCTGGCATGATAGATGGACCAAAACGTGCACCTTCTTCACCACCAGATACACCAGTACCGATGAAGTGGATGCCTTGTTCACGTAGTGCTGCAACGCGACGGTTTGTATCTGGGTAGTTTGTGTTACCACCATCGATGATGATGTCGCCTTCGTCTAGCAGAGGAACTAGCGCTTCGATGAACTTATCTACAACGTCACCTGCACGAACCATCAGCATCACTTTACGTGGTGCTTCTAGCTTTTCTACTAGCTCTTCAAGAGAGTATGCGCCAACGATGTTAGTGCCTTTTGCAGGGCCTTCCAGAAACTCGTCTACTTTAGCTGCAGTACGGTTGTGAGCCACAACTTTAAAGCCGTGGTCGTTCATGTTTAAGATAAGGTTTTGGCCCATTACCGCAAGGCCAATTACACCGATATCACCTTTCATTGTTTCTCTCCGATTGTGTTCTATTGACGCGCTGCTTATTAAGAAATTTTTGCTGCTGCGTCTAAATCTAAATACCATTCCGTTGCACCAGTTTTAGACTGGATTTTTGCTGCAGGATAAGGCAGCTCGCTTGCTGGAGTGGTGTGAATTTCGTGAACGATTTCAACTTTACCTGAGCCAAGTACTAGGTAGCTGATTCGTTTTGCTGCTTCTAGCACTTTCGCTGACTTAGACACGCGAAGTTGACCAGACTCTGGATGAGACGCTACCAGAGATAAGTTCTCGTCTTCATAATTAGTCTGACCTGGGAACAAAGAAGCAGTGTGGCCATCAGCACCAACGCCTAGCAGAATCCAGTCAAATACTGGCGTGCCGTTTTCACACGGGATCACGTCTGCCATTTCTTTTGCAAAGCGCTCAGCTTCACCCTGAGGATCGTTTTCACCCAGGATACGGTGGATGTTTTCTGCCGGGATGTTCACTTGGCTAAACAACAGTGTGTTTGCTTCACCGTAGTTGCTTTCCGCGTCATCTGGCGCTACGCAACGCTCGTCGCCCCACCAGAAGTGAAGGTTTTGCCATTGAATCGACTCTGCGTACCCATCGCTCGCCAGAAGCTTAAACAACATTTTTGGTGTGCTACCACCAGACAATGAGATGTGAATAGGTCGTCCTTGTTCGCTCAGCGCTTTCATATCATTAGCTAAGCTTTCCACAACCTGCTGTGCTGTGTTGAAGATCTTATGGTTGATCATAGTTCGCAGTAGTCCGTATCTGTTAAGTTTTTACATGGGAAACGCCATGCGCGGCTGTCACGTTGCAGCAAATCATCGGCTTCTTTTGGTCCCCAAGTACCACAAGCGTAGCCAAAGAGCGATTGTGGATCTTGCTTGAAGTCCAGAATTGGCTGCACGTACTGCCAGCATGCTTCCACTGCATCGCTGCGTGCGAATAGTGTCGCGTCGCCGTTTAGTGAATCAAGTAGCAGACGTTCGTACGCAGTCAGCATTTGCGTTTCTTCTAAAGAAGTGTAGTGGAAGTTCATCTTCACTTCTTTGGCTTTAAAGCCAGCGCCCGGTTCTTTCAAACCGAAACTCATCTGGATGCCTTCGTCTGGCTGAATTCGGATGATCAGTTTGTTTTCTGGTGCATTTTGGCCAAACACTGGGTGTGGCGTCGCTTTAAAGTGAATAACCACTTCCGTTACACGTGTTGGCAGACGTTTACCTGTGCGCACGTAGAAAGGAACGCCGTTCCAACGCCAGTTGTTAATGTGGGCTTTCAGGCCGATGTAAGTCTCTGTGCGAGAGTCATCTGCTACGCCATTTTCTTCACGGTAACCTGGTAGATGCTGTCCACGTACTTCAGAAGCAGTGTATTGACCAAGTACAAGATCGTTACGCAGCGCGTCCTCATCCAGAGGTTTCAAACACTGCAGTACTTTGACCACTTCGTCACGCATAGAGTCAGCGTTAATTTGTGCCGGCGGCTCCATACCTACCATTGCTAAAACTTGCAGAAGGTGGTTTTGGAACATGTCACGCACTGCGCCAGAGTTATCGTAGTAGCCACCACGCTCTTCTACACCAAGGAATTCCGCACCTGTGATTTCAACGTAATCAATGAAGTTACGGTTCCATAGCGGTTCAAACATCGCGTTTGAGAAGCGGAAAACCAACAGGTTTTGAACCGTTTCTTTACCCAAGTAGTGGTCAATACGGTAGATCTGGTGCTCTTGGAAATGCTCGTGGATTTCTTGGTCCAGTTTGCGCGCAGATTCCAGATCGTAACCGAAAGGCTTTTCAATGATCAGACGTTTCCAACCATCTTCTTCGTTGTTCAATCCATGTGCTGCAAGACTTGCAGGAATAACGCTGTATAAGCTTGGAGGAGTCGCTAGATAGAAAAGCGTATTACGCTGCTCTAGCTGGTATTCGCCGGCTAGTTGATCTAAACGAGTCACCAACTTGCCGTAATCTTGGGTATCTGAGGTGTTGATAGCTTGGTAGTGCAGATGGTTAATAAATGCATTGAGCGTTTCTGGCTCTGTTTTTTCCATCTCCTGAAGCGATTTCTTCAGCTTCTCGCGATAAGATTCATCACTGTATTCAGTTCGACTTACGCCCAGAATCGCAAAGTTATCTGGAAGCTGCTTATTCGCATAAAGGTGGTATAAAGCAGGAATTAACTTACGGTAAGTAAGGTCGCCTGAAGCACCAAAAATAACGATGCTGCTGTTTTCTGGTATTACCATCATCTTTCCCTTAAAAACGAGGTACTTATTGTGTGCCTGGATATGGCTAAAAGAATGAGCCTACCCTATCAACGGCACTTCAAAATAGAAAATTGCTCTTACCTATTACGTTGATAGGCAAGTCAAATTAGGCCCAAAGAACCTCAATAAGTCATACTCGCAACCACATCTAAGCACGACTTGTTGAGGTCATTTAGGTCAAGGATTCCTCCCCCGACTTAAGCGAAGGAGAGTCCGACACGGTGCAGTATTGTCTACGACAATTTGATTTACATCAACACTTGCCAGTGCAAACGTTTAAATAAGTTGCAGAAAAACGATTAACTTATTGTATTTTATATATAAAAAAACTTAATTCAGATCCGCTTACAATTTGAGTTAAAACTCTACATTGAATAAAAAATATTCTTTTGGTAATCAAGCCAATAAGAGCAAACTGCCTAATACCGGTAATTTTCATTCTACATTATTGATAATCATTCTCAATGATAGATAATAACGCACATGTCTACACTCAACGAGAACGTAATGAACTCTGGCACACCCCGTACGCACCCCATTAATCGAATTCAGAATGTGCTTGATTACATACATAATAATCTGGAGTTACCTCTCAACGTCGACGACATCTCGCAACAGAGCTGTTGGTCACGCTGGCAGCTGCAACGTGTGTTCCAGCAACATACTGGCATGTCGGTAGTTCATTACGTTAGAGAACTAAAGTTAAGCTTTGCAGCCGAACGACTAATAAACAGTTCCGAACGCTCACTGGATATCGCGATTGAGCTCGGCTTTACATCGGAAAATGCCTTCAGCCGGGCCTTCAAACAAATGTTTTCTCTGAGCCCGAGGGAATATCGCCAGAAGCGGCAATTGTATGGCGTAAGGCAACCTTTCGTCTTACTACCCGTATCCGAGGCCTCAAAGCTTGGAGCGCGCTTTGCGAACGTTAAAATTGAAACAAAACCGGCATTTAACCTCAAAGGCGTTCACCATTCCATCAATGGCTTGTTCTCTCCCGAGCCCGATTTTCAATCGACAGTACCAAGGCTTTGGACACGACTTGCATCTATAGAGGCGAACCTGGAACAACACGCTTGTCTTGGTGTTATCGATGTAGCCAACACTCATTCAGGTAACTATCAGCTTGAGTATTGGGCGGGTTACCAATTAGACACAGAAGCATTCTCGACATCCAGTAATGATGCTCTCACGCAATTGGAGACCTTGTTGGTTCCGCAACAAAGCTATGCGGTCATCACCCACTCAGGCAGAATCTCCAAGCTAACGGAGACTCTGGAATGGTTCATCCTACATTGGCTACCCAACTCGAACTATCGTGGTGTCGACGGTTACGAGCTGGAAATTTATCCTCAAAATTACCAACCAGAGTGTGAGAATGCTCAGATGCAATACTGGCTCCCGGTTAAACCGCTCAGCTCAAAATGAATCCACCCTAAAACTTGTACCGTCAAAACTATGTTTGCACCAAATTGTTAACTTTTCGCATTCCCCACTCTATAGAATACAAATAACAATCATTATCAAGTAATAATTAAGTAAGTAGTGGAACTCATATGAAAAGCTCAGTTAGATTTCAACGCTCAGTACTCGCTGTCGTTGTTTCTGCATTTGTCTCAGGGTCTGTCATTGCCAATGAAGACCAATCTCAACACGAAACCATCACTGTACTTGGTGAAACTTATCGAAATACCGCAACAAAAACGGCGCTCGCTCCAGAAGAAACACCTCAGGCGATCACCGTTCTGACCAAAGAAGAGATGGATTTACGCGGTGTCAGTAACGTGGGCGAGGCGTTACGTTATGCGTCGGGTGTCAATACAGAATTACGCGGTGGTGCTGTCTCCCGTCTCGATCTGTTTAATATTCGTGGTTTCATCAACTACACCAACTTTTACGATGGCCTGCCACTGCTATACAACGGCTGGAATCTTCAGCCCCAAATTGATGCGATAGCCTTAGAGCAGATTGAGGTGTTCAAAGGACCGACATCAGTACTGTACGGAAACATCCCACCAGGTGGCATGGTGAATATCATTGCTAAAACGCCACAATCAGAACCTGCGAATAAAATCGCTATCAGCACTGGATCTAATCGTCTGAAAGAGTTGAGTTTCGATACAACCGGACAGTTAGGCGATTCTAACGTGGATTACCGCCTTGTTGGTCTGGCAAAACAGCGCGACGGACAGGCCGATACTTCAGAGGATGAACGTTACGTACTTGCACCTTCAGTTAATTGGCAAGCGACGGAAGATACGCTGGTGAACGTCAATGTGTATTACCAAAATGATCCGTCGGCAGGCATCTACACTACAGTTCCGGCATCGGGGTCCGCGTCAAATAATCCGCTGGGTTCAATGTCTCCGAATACGTATTTAGGTGATGAGAACTGGAACACATACGAGCGTGAAGTGCTGATGGTGGGATACAAAATTCAACACGACTTCAATCGTGACTGGCAGTTTTTGCAAAACGCCCGTTACATGAACGCTGACGCCTATCAGGAAAATACCTATAACAGCGCCCTGGCCGATGACAACCGAACCGTTGGACGTAACGCTTACCTCACTGATGAAAAATCAACGTCATTGGTTATCGACAACCAATTGTCTGGTTTTATCAAAACCGGTAATTGGCAGCACAACCTACTGCTTGGGTTAGACTATCAATATCTAGAATCTGACGTGAGATATAAAGACACGCTCGATTACTCGCTGACGCAGGACATCTTTAACCCTGACCACAATCAAATTGATAGAAACGCTCTTAATTTCCAGTATCAACAAGATCTTGATATCAAAACCAAGCAGATCGGTGTCTATTTCCAGGACCAAGTACGCTACGACAAACTGGTGATGATTGCCGGCTTGCGCTGGGATAAGTACGAGTCCGAAACTGATACCGTCAGTGACTACCTTGGCTCGGTATCCAACAGTAAAGAAGATCTGGATGACACTAATGTTTCGTTCCGTGTTGGCGGTTTATACGAACTGGATTTCGGTGTATCACCTTATCTGACCTATTCAGAAAGTTTCGAACCTATTGCCGGAGCCGATGCAAATGGCAACGCATTTGAGCCATCAACGGGACATCAGTGGGAACTTGGCTTTAAATACGCACCCTGGGAAAGTGATGTCTCAGGCAACTTAGCGCTATTTCATATCACCAAGAAAAATACCATCTTGACCGATCCGAATAACCCTTACGCGCCAAATTATCAGGCTGGCGAAGTGGTATCCCAAGGTGCAGAGTTAGAAACAAAATGGCAGGCAACGCCACAAGCAGACTTGACGCTTAACTACACCTACATTGACATGGAGATCACTGAAGACAGTTACTACAACCAAGAAGGTAAAAGTCCGGTCTGGGTTCCAGAACAAATGGCATCGCTGTGGGCGAACTACTACTTTGAAGGTTCACTGTCTGGGCTTCAAACCAGCGCAGGGGTCCGCTACGTAGGTGAATCACAAATGGATGCACAGAATAGTGAAAAAGTGCCTGACTATACGTTAGTCGACGTATCGGCAAGCTATGACTTTTCTTCCGTATCCAAATCACTCGAGGGCGCCTCGGTCATACTGTCAGCATCGAACCTGTTTGATAAAGAGTACTACTCTTGCTACGACAAAAGTAACTGCTGGTTTGGTGCAGAACGCTCTGTCGAAGCAAAGTTAGAGTATAACTTTTAACTCGCCAACAAAGTTTCGACTGAAACTAACAAAAACGGTGGCGTTGAAGGCCACCGTTTTTAAAACTCTAACAGGCTAAAATAAGTTACCTTGTCACCTTCTTCTTATAACAACGTTCGGGGCGTCCAACCGTACCGTAGTTTAAATCGGCCTCGAGTTCACCAGCGCTAATTAAGTATTCCAAATATCGCCTTGCGGTCGTTCGGCTCGCACCAATCTTTTCTCCCGCTTCGTCTGCTGTGAGCATTTCCCCACCTGTAAACAAGTCTCGGATTTTGTCCAGCGTGACACTATCAATGCCTTTTGGCAGACGCTTCGCAGCCGTGTCTGTCACACTGTTAGATTGCAGCATCTTGTCAACTAAGCTTTGATCCAGGCTTCCAGCGACGTCCAATCGCTCACGTTGAGAAAGGTACTTTTTCAGTGCCACTTCTAACCTGGGAAACATGATCGGCTTTAGCAGATAGTCAACAACTCCACCCCGCATGGCGGTTTGCAACGTATCAACATCTCTCGCAGCAGTAATCAAAATCACATCACAAGTTTGATTTTTTGCGCGCAGCGTATTGAGGATCTCCAGACCTGTCCCGTCAGGAAGATAAACATCCATCAGCAGTAAGTCTGGTTTGAGTATCTCAAGCTGCATTTCTGCTTCCATTCGCGTTGTTGCTATGCCCACAACCTCTAGCCCAGGCAATTGGCTAAGGTATTTGTGGTGGAGTTCTGCGATAGCGAGATCATCTTCAATGATCATGACACGCGTTGCCGTCTTCATATTTGTTCTTCCTTAGGCAAATACACGGTTATTCTCGTTCCATATTGGGTATTCGGCAGCATCTCAACATGGCCATGATAGCGTGTGGCGAGTTGGTTAACTAAGTGCAACCCCACCCCTCTATTGTGAAGCGCTTTGGTTGAAATGCCTTTTTTGAAAAGTGCTTGTGGTTCTATATTGTCTGGCAGACCACATCCTTGATCGCTTACTTCCATGATCACTTCGTTGCCGTAGTCGCTTAGAGAGACCTCGATGTCTCTGCGTTCAATCGCCACCGTGGACTCTGCACGAATCGTCGCCAACGTAGCATCAAAAGCATTGTCTATTAGGTTACCCAAAATCGTGACCAAATCTTCTGCGTTCAGCCATTCGGGTAGCGGCTCTAATCGGCTACCTTCTTCAACAACTAGATTTAAGCCCAGCTCACGAGCACGCTCTGTTTTCCCCAATAACATGCCAGCAATCAGAGGATCTTTTATTGTGTCGCGTAAAAACTCGATCATCGCTTGGTAATGGGCCGTTTCTTGCCCTATCAACTTTTGCACAGCGTCAAGCTCTCCCATCTGGACAAGCCCGCTGATGGTGTTGAGTTTATTTCTGTGTTCATGTGTTTGAGAACGCAACAGTTCTGCATACTCTTTGGTTTGTGACAACTGCTCTGTCAATTCACTGATTTCATCACGCAGACGAAAACTGGACACCGCTCCGACCACTTTTCCATCAACGTAGATTGGAGAGCGATTGGCGATCAAGCGTTTGTGATTAAGGTAAATTTCAATGTCGTGATCTTCTTGCCCGGTTTCAAGCACGGTATATAAATCACTATCACGCAACGTATCTGTGAGCGGTTTGTTGAGCGCCGTTTCTCTGTCTATCCCTAATATCTGACATGCACTGCGGTTTATCGACCGCAGGACACCCTGAGAGTCAATGCTTAAAATCCCCTCTTTGATGGTTCCCATCGTGACTTCAAGCTCGCCGTACAAACGGCCAATTTCTTCTGGCTCGAAACCAAGAATTGCGCGTTGAAACTTTCTTGAGGCGTAGTTAGAAACCACAGCATTCGCAATCACCACGATCACAACCATAATGATTAAAAAGGTCAAAAAAGGTTCGATACGATCTTGTAACCTTTCCAGCAAATACCCTACGGAGACAACACCAATAACT
This sequence comes from Vibrio sp. EA2, assembly GCF_033042495.1. Taxonomy (NCBI): domain Bacteria; kingdom Pseudomonadati; phylum Pseudomonadota; class Gammaproteobacteria; order Vibrionales; family Vibrionaceae; genus Vibrio; species Vibrio sp. EA2. The sequence continues at coordinate 729,123 of NZ_JAWLID010000002.1, forward strand.
TGACCGTCAGTGTCGAATACTGCGGCTTTGCCTCGAATAGAGTAACCTAATGAGCCTTTTGCCGTTGATACATATGACTCGCCCTCGTCCAGCGCTCGTTGGTTGTCACCGCCTTTCATCGGCTTGCCAATTCGCTCATCAATAGGATGGATAACACGCACACCTTGATGATCGCCAACAACAATAAATGCCGCACCAATAGCTTGGGTCAGTTCACGAAAACGATCTTGATAAGGCTCGGGGTTATCACTCGCTATGATTTCACGCACGATCTCGGAGTTTGCTAGAAACTGAGCGACACCAAGAGCTTTCTCACCCATTTCTTGCTCTTGATTGACTTTCAGATAGGTAAACCCAGCTGCGACGAGTAGCAACAACTCAATCAAACCAGAAAGCGTCATAATAATGAGCATGCGCTTACGAAAGCTAATCGTACTCCAACTCACAAACCACCCCTCAACAAAGCTACCAGCAGCCTAAGTTAACATTGAGTTAACAGTCCGGTTGTTATCAGATAGCAAATCTGTGAACAACACAAACAAACAGCGAAGTTTGTGGTCAAATAATAGACGGCATAAACCTAATAAGCACAATCATTCAACAAACGACTAGCAATTACTTCTTATTCAACAACATACATAATGTTTACTCTAGAACATGAATTCGATCACACCAATTTTGTCGATTTTTAAAGCGACGCCATACTTTAAAGCGTATAATTTTTAGTCAGAGAGGCCAAGAAGAGTCTCTTGTAAAGAAAAGCAGTGAAGCCGGAAGTCTATAAAGAGCTCAACATCATTGTCAGTATATTCGAATATAAATTAATAATAAGAAATACTGCGTTATGACAAATAGTTAGACACCATCTGAGTACTGCAAAACTATAAACAGAGGTGTTTTTATAGTTTAGAAGGAACACCAAAAAATGGAACGCGATAATTTTGGAATTTGCCTTAATAAGGCCATGCTGTCAGAAAATATGTATTCAACATTCACGCATGTACGCGCATACGAGAAAAATGGTGGGAGCGCCTCAGAGCTTAAAGTGCTGCTGTCATTCCCTCAAATGAGTGGTAAGGATCTATTGAATACAATGTGCGGCTCTCGTCAGCTAGAATGGCGAGCCGAGTTCCACTGCCCGTACCAAAAATAACGTTGTGCTAACTGGGCGTCTGTTGATAGGCATTAACCGGACGCCTATGTAGCCCGACTTTCTCGTTTTAACTACTTAACAACAAACCATTATTCCTCTATATTAGAGCTAATACTCTATAACAAAGCAGCCACTATGAAACAAACTGGAAAGTTTTGGGTACTTGCTCTCATCAGTAGCTCTATTTCTTTTACCTGTCAGTCCACGCCTGTAACGTTAGATAGTGCATGGCAAATGCTGTTAGAAAACAACTACTCCCTGAAAGCGCAACGTTCGAACGTAGAAAGTTATCAGTACCAGGAGAAAGCCACCGGCAACCTCAATTTGCCACAAATATCTGTCGGTGCAAACTACACGCGGTTAGATACAGACGTGACACTTTCCGGTAAACAGATCTTTGACAGCACTGGTGCTGAGCTGGTAGCTCCCCCTATCTTTCAAAATCTATTGGGCACGTTAGCGAACACCACTTCAACTATTACCGAGCGTGACATTTTCTCTTCTTCTATCCGCGCAATCTGGCCTATTTTTACTGGCGGTCGTATCTCAGCCGCACAGACCGCGGCTGAAGGAAAAACCGACGAAGCGAAAAGCCAACTGGCAATGGAACGACAAGCCCGATTTGAAGATCTATCCAAGTACTATTTTTCTGTCGTGCTGGCGAAAGAAGTTCTCGCCACTCGTCAGGCAGTAGAACAAGGCTTAAGAAAACATCGGGATTTTGCGATTAAGTTGGAAGAGCAAGGTCAAATCGCCCGTGTTGAACGTTTGCAAGCGGAAGCCTCGCTCGATAAAGCCTCGGTAGAAACGCGCAAAGCCGCAAGCGATCTAACCATTGCCGAAGCAGCACTGGGAAAACTGCTGGCACAAAAGCAATCTGTTGAACCAGCCGAGACCTTGTTCATTAACCAAAACCTCCCACCGCTGACTGCATTTATTGATCAAACGTTACTTACCTACCCGGGCTTAGCGCTGCTCGATGCTAAAGACAAACAAGCCCGAAGTTTAATCAAAGCGGAACAAGGAAAGTACTATCCCGAAGTCTTTTTATATGGTGATTACACTTTATACGAAGACGACTCCCTCGCCAGCCAGCTCAAGCCGGATTGGTTAGTCGGCGTTGGTGTGAGTGTCCCTTTGATTGAATCCACCGGCCGGAGCGAAAAAACCAAAGCCGCGCAAAGCATGGTTTCGCAAGTCGACGCACTCAAGTCTCAGGCAAAACAAGATCTTTCACTATTGGTCCAAAAAACCTATCTAGAAGCACAACAAGCGATTGACGAGGTGCGAGGGCTAGAATCCAGTATCGCACTTGCAAACGAAAATCTGCTTCTGCGTGAAAAAGCGTTTACCCAAGGCCTGTCTTCTTCGCTCGATGTTGTTGATGCGCAGCTCTATGTCGCCAATATAGAAACGCAACGTTCGGCAGCGCGATTCCGCTATCTGATCTCTTTAACCAAGTTATTGGCATTAAGTAGCGAAATCGATAGTTTCCAACAATATAAAAACACCGCCTATACCCCAGCTTTACCGTCGAAAGAGGTGCGATAAACCATGGCAGCAAAATCATTAAAACCCATTTTATTATCACTTTGCGCTGTAGGTGTTACCGCTTGGGTTGGCTTTCAGTTTTATAAGGCTTATCAGCCAGAGCCGGTTCGTCTGCAAGGCATGATTGAGGCACAGCAATACAGCATTTCCTCAAAGGTACCGGGGCGTATTGATCAAGTGATGGTCCGTAAAGGAGATGACGTTGAAAAGGACCAGCTAATTTTCACACTTCACAGTCCAGAAATCGCCGCAAAATTAGAGCAAGCAAAAGCGGGAGAAAAAGCGGCAGATGCTCTGGCGCAAGAAGCTGAGAAAGGCGCTCGAGAGCAACAAATCCAAGCGGCAAAAGATCAATGGTTAAAAGCTCAAGCTGCGGCGAATCTAATGGAGAAGACTTATAACCGAGTCAACAATCTGTACAAAGATGGCGTCGTTGCAGAGCAAAAACGTGATGAAGCGTTAACGCAATGGCAGGCAGCAAAATACACACAAAGTGCGGCTTTCCAAATGTACGAAATGGCGAAGGAAGGTGCGCGCAGTGAAACTAAAGTCGCTGCGGCAGAAAAAGCCCGCATGGCTTCTGGTGCCGTTGCAGAGGTGGAAGCGTACGCGAAGGATACGCAAATCCACAGCTGGTTTAATGGCGAGGTCTCTCAGGTTCTATTACAAAGTGGCGAACTTGCACCACAAGGTTTTCCTGTCGTTACGGTTATTGATACACAAGACGCCTGGGCAACGCTTAATGTACGTGAAGATCTTCTGAAGTATTTCAATGAAGGGGCAACCTTTCAGGCTTACTTACCCGCTTTGGATAAGAAGGTAGAATTTAAAGTCACGCATGTTGCGGTGATGGGGGACTTCGCAACTTGGCGTGCAACGGATGCGGCTCAAGGCTTTGATTTACGTACTTTTGAAGTCGAAGCGAGGCCAGTCCAGCAAGAGTCTGACTTGCGTATGGGCATGAGTGTCGTGGTTGAACTCTGAACACGGCCATAGGTTAACGTTATGACGATTCAGATCTCACAACGCCACATCTTACGACGTGATAAGTGGTTGTTATCTTGCCTCACTTGGGTACCGATTTTACTCGCGTTGACGATTTGGGGAGTCTTCTCTTCGGGTATTGCGCGTGATTTGCCGATCGGCATCGTCGACATGCAACACTCTCAACTCTCACGTAAGTTAATCCAGTCTTTGGATGCCTCGCCGACTTTGTCAGTAGATTACCATTACGTCAGTGCGACCGATGCAAAAAATGCCATGATTGAAGGTGATATTTACGCTTACGCTGTCATTCCTCATCAATTCGATCAAGACATTTTGCAGCATCGGCAGCCCCAGCTGTCTGTGTTTTTTAACAGCCAATATATTCTGGTTGCGAAGTTGATTAACTCGGCCGTTGCTCAAGCGCAAGGCTATTTTGATGCCCAGCTGCAAACCATAGGCAACCTTGCGAAAGGCGATACCACTGCAACTTCTGCCATCGGGCAAGCTGTGCCTGTTTCTACCCAAATCACTGCACTTTTTAATCGTAATACCAACTACGCTCAGTTTCTGGTTACGGCGATCGTGCCCGCCATTTGGCAGATTTGTATCGTGGTAAGTACGATTTTAATTCTGAGTGCTCATTTTCGTATTTATGGCGGGAAAAATAAGTTCGATTTTCTCGGCGAAAAACCTTGCTTACGACTGGCGTCGATTCTAAGCAATTACATTCCAGTATTTATAATTCAAGGTGCACTGTTTATCTACTGGTTTTACGTTTTGCTGGATTGGCCGATGGAAGGTAATGTGGTCGTTATCTTATTGGCGCAACTGTTCACTGTTATTGCCTGCATTATTATGGGCGCGCTGTTTTTCTTCCTCTCCATGGATCCTGCCCGGGCGATGAGTTTTGCTGGTGCGTTTACTGCGCCAAGTTTTGCCTTTATGGGCATTACTTTTCCGGTGACAGACATGAATACGCTCGCGACAGCCTGGCGCTCATTATTACCTATTAGCCATTACATCGAAGTTCAAGTTGGCCAAGCAAGTTATGGGGTTTCGGCCACTCAATCTCTGAGTTCGCTGTGGACTATGATCGGCTACGTAGTGCCTTTGCTTGTAACCGCTGCGTTGATTAACAAGCACCGAAATACAGCACGCCTTAACCACAATCAGGAGGTCGTATGACACTTTGGCAACTGATTAAAGCAGAAATCCGTTCGGTATTGACCAATCCTGTGGTGACACTGACCGTTTTTGGTGGCGTGGTGTTTTACTCATTCCTCTACCCTCTTCCCTACACACAGCAAACCCCTCGTGAGCAGCCGATTGCCGTCGTCAATCTGGATGGAAGCCAAACCAGTTTGAAGCTAGAGCGCATGGTCGATTCAACACCTCAGGTAAGCATTGTCTCTAGGCTGAATAGTATAGAAGATGCCAAACAAGCCTTTTTGCAGCGTGATATTACTGGTTTTCTGGTGATTCCCGAGCACTTTTATAAAGATCTGATGTTAGGTAAAAGCCCAACTCTTTCCTATGCTGCGGACGCTTCTTACTTTTTGGTGTATGGCACTGTGGTGGAAGGGTTGGCACAAGCTGGGGGAACGTTAGGTGCACAGGTCAAAGTGAGTAAATTCGTGATGGAAGGTGTACCGCTTAGCACTGCCAGTCACAACTACTCTGCTATAAAACTCAATATGAAACCGACATTTAATCCCACGATGGGTTATATCGAATACGTAGTACCCGCGGTGTTCGTTCTGATTCTACAACAAACGTTGATCATGGCGGTTGGCTTACAAACAGGATCACAGCGTCACGGGCGGGGTTATTGGTCAAGAGTATCAACCACTTCTTTACTGTTGGTTCGGACGCTAATATTCGTTGCGATTTACTTCCTGCTTAGTGCTTACTATTTTGGAGCGAGCTTTGAGCGACTAAGTGTTAATCACATCGCTAAAGCAAGCGAGCTGCTCACATTGCTTTTACCCTTTCTTTTAAGCTGCTGCGGCTTAGGTTTCTGGCTCGGGTATCTTCTACCAAGAAGGGAATTGGTCACGTTAGTTGTACTGGTCAGCTCTATGCCACTTATCTTCCTTGCCGGATTCATATGGCCGGTAGAGTCCATTCCGGCTACCCTACTTTGGATGGCTGATTTAAGCCCCAGTACCTGGGCAATCAAAGGATTTCTTGCTCTAAACCAAATGGGCGCGACGTGGCAGCAAGTGGCTAAACACTGGACTGCCCTTTGGCTGCTAACTGTGTTTTGGGGTGGTATCGCCTATTGGATAGCTAGACGTCATTCAAAACCTGTCGTCACAGAAAGTGTAAGCTAAAGAATGAGTAAGCAAGCCCGTGTGTTACCGTCCAATTAAGCCTCTTTTCATTGCCGAAATAACCACAGCAAAGCCAGAAGCAACAAAGGAGCCTAGAAAGGCTCCTTTTGTATAACGACTTGAGATAAATTTTTTAAGCAACGTCTTCGATAGACTCGGCGCTTTCTACCGGCTCAAAGAATTCATCATGCAGTGCACAAATGGCTCGCTTATACTCTTTATCGCCCACAACGAATTGAACGTTAACATTACGTAGTGATGAGTGCAGAGCAACTGGAGTAACACCATTATTCATTAACGCCAGTACACCTTTCGCCAAGGTTTTGTTGGTGTCGATCTGAGAACCAATCGCTGAGATCAACGCTACCATACGGCCTTTGATTGACGCTTTCGGGTAACATTTTTCCGCTTTATACAGAACTTTATTCAAGCTGTCTGCACTGCCACCTAGGTAGTAAGTAATCGAGTTGGCGTTCATTTCTTTACCAACCAATGTCACGTGTGCATCTGAGATGATTTCCATCAGCTCATAACTCACGTTGTCTACTTTACCAACCATAGCTTGGTCAAACAGATGTAATGCAAACACTTTCTGCTTACCCGCGATGATCTCCACTTTGTCTTCCTCTGGACGGTAACCAGAAGAAATCAAAGTGCCTTCATGTTCAGGCTCAAATGTATTTTTAATCTGCAGTTCGATACCACTCTCACGCAGACCTGCAGCCGCATTAGGGTGGATAGCTTCCATTCCAAGGTTAGCCAACTGGTCAGCCACGTCGTAGTTAGTGCTGCCAATTGGCAGTACTTTCTCAGGTCCAACGACGCGTGGGTCAGCAGAACTCAAGTGGTATTCTTTATGGATGATCGCTAGATCTGCTTTAGTGATCGACGCAACACGACTGAATGTCATCTCACTGTAGCCGCGGTCATAGGTATGCATTAAGCCTTCTTTACAATATGCATAACCAGTAACAATAGGCAGCTCTTTTGATACATCGATGTCCGCAAACGCTTCACTAATCGATTCATCGAGAGTTTGTGGCTCTGTCGTATCCCAGCCGGATAGATCAACGAACTTCGCGTTAATACCCATATTTTTTAGTTTCAATGCGGTGTTGTAAGCACTGTGCGCTTCACCAATTGAAGACAGAAACTCACGGATTTGAGGCAAGTAGTGACGCAGTGAAAACTGGCCGTACTGACAAGTCTCTAAGATATTAGCGATACAGTTTTTCGCTTCTGAGATGCGAGATCGAATAAACTTGTCCGCTCGCATTCGATTCATTGGATCGGCAAAAATATTTTCGTTGGTCAGTAACATACGGTTTTCTACGTATGCCAATGCTTCTTCCCATTTGTCGTCGCGCTTAGCAACCAGTTGGTATACGCCCGCTTTGCTGGTTTTTTTACATTCTAAAAGCGCGTCAGTCATACCACCATAAGCCGATACAACGAAAACTCGATTGTATGGTGTCTTGGGACGAAGAATAATATTGTCTAAAACAGCATCAAATGCTGTCATTGAAGTACCGCCGATTTTTTCTACGGTAAAAGTCATGATAAGCCTTTTTTGATTGGTAACTTAAAAATATAGAGAAGAGAGAATTGAAATGTGAGGTGGGAAACCCACCTCACACTGACTTATTTAGTCAACAAGAGGGTACACGCCGTTCTCATCGTGTACTTCAGCACCTGTGATAGGTGGGTTAAATACGCACGCCATTACCATTTCTTTGTTTTTATATGCTCTTAGGTAGTGCTCGTCGTTTTTATCCAGAATGTACAGTGTACCTGGTTTAATTGGGTAAGTTTCACCACCGACCACTTCAATTTCACCTTCACCACTCATACAAAAAACAGATTCTAAGTGGTTTTTGTAGTGGATGTGCGTTTCCGTGCCTTCATAGATAGTTGTGATATGGAAAGAAAAACCCATTTTGTCATCTTTCAACAACATACGGACACTTTCCCAAGTATCTGAAACTACACGTCGCTCACTGTTGCGACACTCTTCGAGTGTTCTAACGATCATTATTAATTTTCCTTATTAAGATGCTTGTTTGAAGTGTTTTGCAGCAATGGTTTCTACTGCATTTTCAAAAATGCTTAGTCCTTGATCTAGCTCTGACTCACTAATCGTTAGTGGACAGAAGAATTTAACCACTTCGTCGTCAGGGCCAGCTGTTTCGATAACCATGCCACTTTCAAAACACGATTTAGCAATTTCTGATGCCAGGTCACCGCTGTTACACTCGATACCAACCATCATGCCGCGACCTTTTTTCTGTACGAACATTTGTGGGAATCGACGTACACAACGCTCAATGACGTTACTTACACTTTCTGAACACTGCTTAATGTGTGTTTCAAAGTCGTCGTTCGCCCAGTAAATTTCCAGCGCTTTAGCGGCAGTAATAAATGCATGGTTGTTACCACGGAATGTACCGTTGTGCTCGCCTGGTTTCCATTGGTCAAGCTCAGGTTTAAGCAGTACAACCGCCATCGGTAAACCGTAACCACCGATAGATTTCGACAAGGTTACGATATCAGGCTGAATACCTGACGGCTCAAAGCTAAAGAACGTACCCGTACGTCCACAACCAGCCTGAATATCATCGACAATCATAAGAATGTCGTTTGCTTTACAAATTTTGCTTAGGCGTTGTAGCCACTCGTTTGAAGCGACATTCAAACCACCCTCACCCTGTACTGTTTCAAGAAGCACTGCGGCAGGCTTGTCCATACCAGCAGAGTTATCGTTAAGCATGGTTTCAAACAGAGCCAAACCATCAACGCCTGCGTAACCTTCGAAAGGAATACGAGATACGTTGTGAAGGCTAGAACCATTACCCTGTCTATGGTGCTGGTTACCTGTTGCTGCCAATGCGCCAGCTGTACAGCCGTGGAAGCCATTGGTGAAAGCGACAATGCTGCTACGGCCAGTCACTTTTTTCGCTAGTTTAAGTGCAGCTTCCACTGCGTTAGTACCAGTAGGCCCAGTGAACTGAACTTTGTAATCCAGTTTTCTTGGCTTAAGAATGTAGTTGTCTAGTGCTTCAAGAAACGTTGCTTTCGCTTCTGAGTGCATATCTAGACCATGTGTAATACCGTCCATTTCAATGTACTCAAGTAATGCTTGCTTAAGTACAGGGTTGTTATGGCCGTAATTTAGAGATCCCGCTCCAGCAAGGAAGTCTAAATAGCGTTCGCCCTGTTCTGTTTCCAGCCAGCAGCCTTTCGCTTTGCGAAATACCACTGGAAAGTTGTTTGAATATGAGCGTACGTTGGATTCCTGCTTTTTGAAAATATCCATGATGAGACCGTTTTTTAATTCCTATAGTTAGAGGATTATTTTAGGGGAATTCGATACAAATACTCTGTATCGTGTTTGCCTTTAAAGTGGGCTTCTTCATCCAAAAATGTGCTTACTTGGCCAGAATTGCCGTTCATCGCATCTAACTTTTTGAATAACGCCCAAGAGGCTTTGTTGTCTTCCGTGATAGTCGTTTCTACCATTTTCACGCTCAGACCTTCTCTGGTAAGAAGTTCTTTTAGCATGCGAAACGCTAAACCATGACCTCTGTAACGAGGTGAGACTGCAACCTGCCAGACAAATAACACTTCTGGTTCGTCTGGTTTCTGATACCCCGATATGAAGCCGGCGATATCTTTATTGCATTCAACCAGAATACTGGTTTTGCTAAAATGTGTTGACTGAAGGAAATTGCAATAAGAAGAATTCATATCTAAAGGTGGACAATCTGCAATTAAGCTATAAATGTCGTCACCATCAGAGATCTTAGGTTCACGAAAAATCCATTTGTTTCTTGTTTCCTCTTCAATCTCTGGATAGAGGACCCAAGGTGCTGATGTGATCATGTGAAAATTCATATCCTTTGAGGTCTAATTAATTTCGCTATTATTATGGGCATCTCTCGCTACCAAAAATCAAATATTCGCGGATTATAACCGCATTTATGTGATAAAGATCACACTTCATAGCCGTTTAACCATTTATTAAAATATTTGAGTTCTAATCTTCTCCAGAAGCTGTTAATAGCGCGGGGAATCCTAAATTAGAAAATATAATTTTGTGCATACTCTATTTTTTGGTCGAACATAAAGTCTATCAAAGAATAAAGGGACGCTTTTTGACCCATTAAACATATGAAAGCAATCAAATTAGTTTCTAGCTGATCAATTAATCTAAGTTTTCAAACAATTTTTGTCGCCATTTTCCTTACGAAAGCACCTCAACTCTGATCTTCATACCAGCCATTCGGCATCTAAACATTTGACCTCTAAATTTAAGACCTGAGCCAAAAAGCTCAAAAACTGGTTATGATGTAGACACATTATCTACACAAAAATGTCTAATAAACTTCAAAATTAATTTACGCTCGCGTTAATGACGAAATTAACCGTGAAAAATAAACAATAAACCTATGTTTTTAAAGGAAAAATTGAAATAAGGCACATTACTATCAATCACCTCAATACAGGTGGAACCAAAGTCACATTGACACCTAGTTCGTTGATATTTTTTCAAAAATTAATTAGAGTACAAAACGTTAGACACAAAAAAGGACGATTACATGGACCCCATACTGGAAGTTAAGGGACTTTATAAAGTGTTTGGTGAAAACCCAGAACGTGCTTTCTCACTTATCGACAAAGGTGTCGATAAAGACAACATTTTTGAGCAAACTGGTTTAACTGTCGGTGTAAACGATGTTTCTCTTACCATTAACGAAGGTGAAATTTTTGTAATTATGGGCCTTTCTGGCTCAGGTAAATCCACTCTTGTCCGTCTCCTAAACAGACTGATTGAACCAACCAAAGGGAGTGTCTACCTTAAAGGGGAAGATATCGCCCACATCTCTGAAGATGCACTGAGAAAGGTTCGCAGAAACAATATCTCAATGGTTTTCCAAAGTTTTGCACTGATGCCGCACATGACGGTCATTGAAAACGCAGCGTTTGGCCTTGAGCTCGCGGGCGTTGGTGTGGAAGAGCGACATGCCAGTGCACTCTCCGCTCTTGAACGAGTGGGACTTGACCCTTACGCAGAGTCTTTTCCGGATGAATTATCAGGTGGTATGAAGCAACGAGTTGGCCTAGCTAGAGCCCTTGCCTGTGACCCTGATATTCTCCTAATGGACGAGGCATTCTCAGCCCTTGACCCATTAATTCGAACTGAAATGCAAGATGAACTTATCCGTTTACAAAACGATGATAAACGAACGATTGTGTTCATTTCTCACGATCTTGACGAAGCGATGCGAATCGGTGACCGAATAGCAATCATGCAAAACGGTGCGGTTGTTCAAGTAGGTACACCAGATGAAATCCTTCACAATCCTGCCAATGATTATGTCGAGGCCTTCTTCCGCGGCGTAAACATAGCCAGTGTTTTGACGGTTAAAGATATCGCGCGTAAAAAACCGGCGGCAGTGTTTAAAAAATCGGATAACGACGGTCCGGGCTCTGCAATGCAGATACTCATGGACCATGATCGTGAATACGGTATCGTCATTGACAAATCCAGCCGCTACTCCGGCATTGTTTCACTTGAGTCATTGCGTTCAGCACACAAAGAGAACCGCTCTTTGGCCAGTGCACAGCTAGAGAATGATGTCACGCTCCAACCAGACCTATCAATCAACGATATTTTGGGCGTGGTTGCAGACGTTCCTTATGCCGTACCCGTTGTAGATGAACAAGGTACCTACTTTGGCGTCGTGACTAAATCACGTCTTCTGCAAACACTAGACAAGGAGTAAGGCAATGTCATCAGAAGAAACAAATAATGATCCATGGGCACAGCCTGCTCCCGCGCAAGATGATCCATGGGGTCAAAGTTCAGACTCAGCGACGAGTAACGACTGGCTCAGTTCAGAAACGGTTGAACACGCACCTTTCGATATCATGAACCCGTTTGAGGAAGCGGTGCTGCCTCTCGATGATTGGGTAGAGACAGGGCTAAATTGGTTAGTGGATCACGGTCGCCCGGTTTTCCAGGCCATTCGAGTTCCTATCGACTTTATTTTGACCTCGTTTGAAACCACACTAGTGTCAACGCCTGCGCCGATCATGGTACTGATTCTGTTTCTGTTGGCGTGGCAGTTCTCTAACTTCAAACTGGGTGTCTCGACCGCTTTATCTCTCATACTCATCGGATTGATTGGCGCATGGTCACAAGCGATGACAACCCTAGCTCTGGTATTAACGGCAGTATTCTTCTGTTTGTTAATCGGGCTACCCTTAGGGATATGGCTGGCAAGAAGTAACACCGCAGCAAAATTTGTCCGACCGATTTTAGACGCCATGCAAACAACACCCGCGTTTGTTTACCTGGTGCCTATCGTAATGTTGTTTGGTATCGGTAATGTGCCTGGCGTTGTAGTGACGATTATTTTTGCGTTACCACCCGTGGTTCGCTTGACGATTCTGGGCATTCAACAAGTACCGGAAGAACTGATCGAAGCTGGTCACTCTTTCGGGGCAAGCAAAAAACAGATGCTTTATCGCATCCAACTACCTTTGGCACTCCCAACTATCATGGCGGGTGTAAACCAAACACTGATGCTTTCGCTCTCTATGGTGGTTATTGCCTCCATGATTGCCGTCGGTGGCTTGGGCCAAATGGTATTACGTGGTATCGGACGACTCGATATGGGCCTCGCAGCCGTTGGTGGTATCGGGATCGTAATCCTTGCGATTCTGTTAGATCGAATCACTCAGGTTTTAGGCGTAAATGCAGGTAATACCAAACTGCGCTGGTATCACACAGGTCCTGTTTCATACCTGTTAAAACTGAAAACGAACCAAGACGATAAAAAACTTAGGAGTAAAACGAATGAATAGTTCATGGAAGACAGTCCTTTCTGTTGGGGCACTAAGTACCATTGCTTTTTCTACCAATGGTATCGCTGCGGATTTGCCAGGTGAAGGTGTAACGGTTCAACCTGTGCAATCAACCGTAGCAGAAGAAACATTTCAAACGCTAATCGTGAATCGTGCGTTGGAAGAGCTTGGCTACGACGTCAAACCAACCAAAGAAGTAGACTACAACGTTGGTTATACTTCGATTGCTAAAGGCGATGCAACGTTCCTAGCTGTAGGTTGGTTCCCTCTTCATGCAGACAAATACACCATGTCTGGCGGTGACGACAAGTTCTACCGTAAAGGCCAGTACGTCAGCGGTGCGGCTCAAGGTTACTTGATCGACAAGAAAACCGCCGAAAAATATAACATTACCAATATCGGCCAGTTAAAAGATCCAAAATTGGCAAAACTGTTTGATGCCAACGATGACGGCAAAGCGGACCTAACCGGTTGTAACCCAGGTTGGGGCTGTGAAATGGTGGTTGAGCACCAACTGGATGCTTTCGAGCTTCGTGATACCATCACACACAACCAAGGGAACTACGCAGCGATCATCGCGGATACCATCTCTCGCTACAAAAAAGGCGATCCAATTCTTTACTACACTTGGACTCCATACTGGGTAAGTGGCGTATTGGTTCCGGGTAAAGACGTCGTTTGGTTAGAAGTACCATTCTCTTCACTTCCTGGTGAGCGTGATGATATCGATACTACTCTTCCAAATGGTAAGAACTACGGTTTCGAAATGAACTCAATGCGAATCGTGGCAAACAAAGAGTTTACTGAGAACAACCCTGCGGCGGCTAAGCTGTTTGAAATCATGAAGCTCAACATTAACGATGTGAGTGCACAAAACATGATGATGAGCCAAGGCAAAAACAGTAATGCCGATATCGAATCTCATGTGAATGGCTGGATCAAAGCGCACCAGGAAATGTTCGATGGCTGGGTAGCCGAAGCGAAGAAAGCAGCGATGTAATCTATTCGCTGACCACGCTTATCGTGCTATGTAACTGCACAACATAAAACACGGATAAGAGCCTTTTGTTGATACAATGGGCTCTTATTTTTTGCCTGTTCCACACCGGACTCCAGCCAAACGCCATATCTTCGACACGAATGGCGACGTATTTCCAAACCCTAAAACTTATTTAAATTTCATCTCTTAAGAGTTTCTTAAGTTTCGCGTTTTATTTTGTTGGTGACTAAACAACAAATGGAAGCGCTAATGAAAAAACATGAACAGACTTCTATTCAGGGTTTTACTTTAGACATCGTAATCCCTACTCATCCTCTTTGGCATGATGTGATCGAGCATGTTTCTCTTCGTTATCAAGAAGCATTTTTTGCCGAACTTAAAGTTTTCATGCCTGCGTATTTAACGCTCATCGATAACGACAAAATTATTTCAGTTTGTGGGTTTCGTATTGCGGAGCAAGAGCCTCTGTTTCTCGAACAATATTTAGAGGACGAAGCGCAAAACCTTGTCTCAACCGTTTTTCAGTGTGACGTAAAACGCTCCAATCTGGTTGAGTTTGGACACCTAGCTTCATTTGCGAAAGGTATGTCTGCCCTGCACTTTTACCTGATCGCTCAAATGCTGGTCGATCTTGGCTTTGAGTGGTGCATTTTCACCGCAACAGACCCTCTTCACGCCATGATGGCTCGTCTTGGATTAGAACCACAAACCCTTGCTCAAGCCGATCCAAACAAGGTTCCGGATTCACTATCGACTTGGGGATCTTACTACGATCATCAACCGCGTGTGCTCGCTGGAAATTTGGTCAAAGGGTTAGAGCGTCTTCGTCTAGTCCACGAAAGAAAATGCAAACAAGCCTAGGTAAAATATGAATATTCTCTTCGATGCGCTTAACAAATGGGCTATTACTCAACCCGATCACGTTGCCCTTGTTGGTAACGATAAACTGGGACAAACGGTTCAAATTACCTACTCTGACCTGCTGCGTAAAATAGAGCACACCTCTGAAGCGTTAAACTCGCTCAATATCGAAGCATTAGCGCTGCGTGCTGAAAACAGCGTGAACTGGGCGATTATCGATTTGGCGGCAATGGCTGCGAATATCGTCGTCGTACCAATTCCAACCTTTTTTTCTAATGCCCAAGTGGCGCACACATTAAAAGAGTCTCGCGTAGACGCGCTGATTGGCGACTGGCAAGAAGTTTCACTTCCAGCATCTATAGAGCCTCAAGCGAGCCAGAATACAAGCACCGAAATCGCTGGCTTGTCTGTCTTACTCACAAAAGACCAAGGTCCTGCTTCTTATCTGACAGGAACAGGAAAAATAACCTTTACCTCAGGTTCAACAGGTCAGCCCAAAGGCGTCTGTTTGAGTAATGAACACCTATGCGAAGTTGCCAGCTCGCTGGCACAAAGTGTTGATGGTTTAGCAAAATCACATTTGGTCTTGCTTCCGCTATCCACATTGCTGGAAAACATTACTGGGATTTACGTACCACTTTTGTTGGGTGCGACTTCCTATATTCTCCCCGGCAAAAAAACCGGCTTGATTGGCTCCAGTCAGTTTGACAGTGCATTATTTGCCAAAGTACTCGCCGAGATTAAACCAGACAGCTTGGTGTTAACGCCTGCCCTGTTGCTCGCGCTTATCCATATTGTTAAACAGCAGCCAGGCCTTGCTGCTTCGCTGAAATTTGTCGCCGTTGGGGGCGCAAGAGTGTCGTCATCTCTGATTAACGCAGCTCACGCGCTGAACATTCCCGCATTTGAAGGCTACGGCTTATCGGAACGTGGCTCGGTCGTTTGTTTAAACACGCCTTTGTCTATCAAAGCGGGCACGTGTGGAAAACCACTGCCTCACACACAAATCCGTATCTCAGAAGATGGCGAACTGCATGTTAAGGGCAACATCGCACTGGGCTATTTGAATGAACCTTTTAGTCAGGAGTGGTTAGCAACGGGCGACTTAGCACAGCTTGATGAACAAGGGTTTGTCACTTTATCCGGACGTAAGAAAAATCTTATTGTCACCGCATACGGAAGAAATGTATCACCTGAGTGGATTGAGTCTGAAGCCCAGGCATTTCTACCTAATGTTCCGCTTATTGTTACAGGTGACGGACAACAGGCTTTATGCGCCATCGTCGCGAGTAGCGACAACTTGGCAGCTAAAATATCTGCGCTAAATAGCACACTTCCCGATTACGCCAAGATTCAAACATTATTAGTGATTGATAACCCAAGAGCCGTTGAAAGTTGGTACACCGAAAACGGCAAACTCAGACGCAGTGAAATCGAGCACAGTGTTAATCAACTAATCACCAATACGAATCCAGAATTCATGCTGCAAGGTCAAAAGGTACAAAAGATCAATCTGCCTTTACAGCAATCTATCGCTTCTTAAGGAGAAGGTTATGACCCTTTTTTTTGAACAACTAAAACAACAAACTTCAGCGGCTCAACAAGCTATGCTTAGCGCACAAGTAATTGGAGACGTGCAACAAGGTCAAATTTCTAAGCAGATGTATATTGCTTTCCTGACTCAGGCTTATCATCACGTTAAGCACACTGTGCCACTGCTGATGGCTTGTGGAGGCAGACTATCTTCTGAATATGAATGGGTTCGTGAAGCCATAGCCGAATATATTGAGGAAGAGAAAGGCCACCAAGAATGGATACTCAATGACATCCAAGCTTGTGGTGGTAACGCCGACGCTGTGCGTAACAATCAGGAAGAAGGCCGAGTCGGACAAGCAATCGAGTTGATGGTGTCTTACCTTTACCACAACATCGATCGAAATAACCCGTTAGCCATCTTTGGCATGGTTTGGGTTCTTGAGGGTACAAGTGTTGGCATCGGCGGGCAAATGGCAGAAAAAATCCAGTCGGTGCTGGGCCTTCCTCCTTCTGCAATGACCTATCTCGTTTCCCATAGCGTGTTGGATCAGGATCACCTGCAGTTTTTCGAGTCACTGATGAACAAAATCACCAAAGAGGAAGATAAACAAGTCATCATCGACTCAGCCAATATGGTGTTTTCTCTTTATGGTCAGATGTTACGAACATTGCCGTCTTATTCGAATCAGGAAGCGGCGTGAGGTAAAGAATGAACATCAAAGACAGTAAAATTCTCCTCACTGGCGCAACAGGCGGGATTGGTCAGTCTATTGCAACCGAATTAGCCAATCGCGGTGCGACATTGATTTTAGTTGCAAGAAATGAAGAAAAGCTAATCGCACTGCAGGTTTCCCTAGTCAATCCCGATTCCCACGACGTGTTAGTCGCAGACATTACGACTACAGAGGGTCAAAACGCCATCCGAGAGCTAGCCCGTCAAAAACAAAAGGTGGACGCATTAATCAATAACGCCGGATGTAACGACTTCTCTTTATTAAGTCAAAAACGTCCGACACAGATTGAAGCGGATATTCAACTCAACTTGGTGGCACCAATGCTGCTTTGCCAGTCTGCGCTCTCCTGGCTAAAACAACCAGGCGTTATCCTAAACATTGGCTCAACATTCGGCTCTATTGGTTATCCAGGTTATACCTCTTACTGTGCAGCAAAATCGGGACTGCACCGTTTCACTGAAGCGCTGGATCGTGAATTGTTTGCGACTGGAATTCGGGCTTTGTACCTAGCGCCTAGAGCCACCGAGACATCATTAAACAGCGACACCGTTAATGAACTGAACCAGAAACTAGGGAACAAAACCGACTCACCACAGGTGGTGGCCGAGCATGTAGTCACCATGCTGGAAAAAGAGATTTCAGCCAAATGGATCGGCTGGCCAGAAAAGCTGTTTGCTCGCATTAATCAACTGCTGCCAAACGTCGTTTCGTCGGCGATTAGAAAACAGCAAGAAACCATCCACCAATACGTAAACCGTGCCAGCCATTAAGAAGGACAGAAACGATGAATACGAAAAAACTACTATGCACTTTGACTGTATGTTCAGCGTTGGCTTCTACCGCTTCGTTAGCAGGAGTTACTCCGCTTCAAAATGTACAAAAGAAATGGGCAGAATGCCAGTACAGCACGCCTAGCGGTGATGAAAAGGAAAATTGCTTTAATCGCGCCATTGCCAAAACCAGTATCTACTTGGACAGAGAACCGGGAAACCCAGAGCTGACCGTATGGCTGGCGATTAATAAAGCCTCTCTTGCTGGGGCTAAAGGTGGATTAGGTGCCCTGTCTTTAGCAAAAGAAGCCAAGTCTCTGCTTGAGCAAGTCATCAAAACCTCACCACAAACGCTTGATGGTTCAGCTTACACCAGCCTGGGTTCACTGTATTATAAGGTTCCGGGATGGCCAATTGGCTTTGGTGATGACGATAAAGCAGAACAAATGTTGAAAAAAGCTTTAGAGATCAACCCAAACGGCATCGATCCGAACTATTTTTATGGTGATTTCCTTGCCGAGGAAGGACGAGAGCAAGAAGCGAAAGTGTATCTCACTCAAGCGATGCAAGCCTCTCCTCGACCTGACCGTCCTTTAGCTGATAAAGGCAGAAAACAGGAAATCGAAGCTACGCTAGGGAGACTAAAATAATTTATGCGCTTATTGCTGGTAGAAGATGACAAGCTACTCGGGCAATCCATGGTGACTTCTCTCAGTCGCCATGGATATACCGTAGACTGGTTAGAAAAAGGGGCTGGTGTGACAAGCGCTCTAAAAACAGAAGCATTTACCGCCGTGATTTTAGATCTCACCCTCCCCGATATTGATGGATTAGAAGTTCTACGTAACATTCGAAAAAATGGCTATAAGCTACCAGTAATGATACTCACAGCAAGAGATGATATCCGCGATCGTGTTCAGGGCCTGGACAGCGGTGCGGATGATTACCTGGGTAAACCATTTGCTCTTGAAGAGTTACTCGCGAGATTGCGTGTCGTGATTCGACGCCAATCTGGTAGTGCCGATGAGCTCATTCAAGTTGGATTACTATCCCTATCTCTATCTGAGCAGAATATTCGCTATGATGGCGTGCCACTCAAACTCACCCGCAATGAGTTTAAAATTCTTACCAGTTTGATCACCAACGCTGGTCGGGTACAAAGTAAAGAGCAGCTGCAACAATCTCTGCACGGCTGGGATGAAGGAGCGAGTGACAATGCGATAGAAGTACACATACACAACTTGCGTAAAAAAGCGCCGAACGTAGCAATTAAAAATATTCGTGGTGTGGGGTACATTCTTGAAAAATAGTAAGCCTTACTCTCTCAAGCGTCAGCTTACCATCTCCGTTTCTGTCCTAGTCTCGACGTTGCTGCTGATATCGTTATTTTTCAGCTTTCAATCTGCCAAACATGAAGTAGAAGAAGTCTATGACGCCAGGCTTGGGCAATCGGCAAAACTGATGTTCCTTACCCTTTCGGTTTCGAAGGAAGAAAGCACGCTCAGCAACCATAGCGAGCTATTCCAGCAGTGGATGCAGAACATCAAGCAATTAGCTAATGGAGATGACGATGAAGCCACAAAATTCGGCCATCCCTACGAACAAAACCTCGTTTTCCAGTTTTTTCGTGACGATGAACTCATTTGGAGCTCCTCTCCTAGTTTGCCTCCATTGTCATCGTCATCAAATAACAACGGCTATTTTGACATCGAAGTAAACAGCACTGCTTGGCGAACGTTTCAGCTATCTTTCCCTCAAACCACACATAACAATGAATATGTCGTGGTTGCCGAGAAGCAAAAAATAAGACAAGAGATCATTCGTGAAATTGCGCTGTCGACGCTCATTGAACAGCTATTACTGTTGCCAACGTTAGTACTGTTACTGATTTGGTTGATTCAGCGCTACTTTCGCCCCATCAATGAACTACGTAGTGCGATTACACAGAGAAATGTACATCGTCTGGACCGCATTCACGTCAAAGATCACACCGTCGAACTGGATCCCCTGGTTGAAGCGCTAAACTCATTACTTTCAGAACTGGAACAGGCATGGCAACGTGAAAAACGATTTACCCGCGCCGCAGCCCACGAATTAAAAACACCGCTCACGATACTGCGCCTCAACGCGGAGAATGCTCTTCAAAGCAATGACCCAGACCAACTGCGTGGTGATCTAGAGAATATCCTTAAAGGTATAGAACGCACGGATCGACTGATTCATCAACTGCTCACTTTAGCCAAAGTAGACAGTCTCTCTGAGCGTGTCTTTAACACCGTTGAGTTGACGCCTTTGCTACAGATGGTGGTCGCCGACCTGGCTCCGTTGGCGTTAAGACAAGAGCAAGACATCAGCCTGTCCTCTTTAGATGTTCAGGTGTCAGGCGATCCGATGTTACTCGGTGTCCTATTCCGTAACCTGGTCGACAACGCTATTCGATATTCTGGCGCGACGAGTGAAATCCAGGTGCAAGTTTCTCAGAACCGGAATGCCATTAAAGTATCAGTATCCGATACAGGTCCAGAGATCCCACAAGAAACTCGTGAAAGGATTTTCGAGCAATTTTATCGTGGTCATTCTGAAACAGGCGATGGAGCTGGTCTCGGGATGTCAATTTGTAAAGACATTGCCTCTTTACACAATGCCACGATTGAGATTACGCCCCGGAAAAATGGAATGAATACGTTTGTGATCTCTTTCCTTATTACTTAACCGTTATCAACCGCGTATAGATTGCGCGGTTATTGACCTTACTATCAGTGAGGCCCGTCGCATAACCTAGCAAAAGCTAAAACACTTCTCCCAAAACCTATAGATAGAGATTATGTTTCACGTTTATTTCACGCCCCGCGTGATAAAACTGCAATGCACAATTATTAAATCTATCAAATAAGTAAATATGAGAAGTACATTTAATCGGCCCGTTTTTGGGCCACTACAGCCAATTACTGTTTTTTCTTTGTTTTCACTCGCTTTTTTATCTATTTCACGAGTGTTATTGCTTTTTTGGCAATCTGCCCGAGTCGAATCGTTTCAGGATTTAATCTATATTCTTGGCCAGGGCGTACGAGTTGATGTCGCCACATTGTGCTGGTTATTTATTCTCCCCGCCCTGCTCTCTGCACTGCTCCCTTTGAGCGGAAAAATAGGCCACGGCTGGAAATGGATATTGCGCCTGTGGATGGTCGCAGGCCTTTGGGTTTTGGTCTACATGGAGTTGGCCACGGCACCGTTCATTCAAGAGTATGATTTACGCCCTAACCGCCTGTTCATCGAGTACTTAATTTATCCTAAAGAAGTCATGAGCATGCTCTGGACAGGGTATAAGCTAGAACTGTTCATTGGCGCTGTTGGTACGGCGCTAACGCTCATTTTGGGTTGGAAATGGAGTAAAAAACTGACAGATTCCGCACAGCAGATCCACTGGAAGTGGCGTCCTTTGTTGGCTATTTTGGTTGTACTGATTGGTGTCGCAGGCGCGCGCTCTTCTCTTGGTCACCGTCCTCTTAACCCAGCGATGGTCGCCTTCTCTAGCGACCCTTTATTAAACGACTTGACCCTCAACTCTTCATACTCTCTGTTGTTTGCCGTTAATAACATGAAATCGGAAAAGAGTGCTGAGCAGTTTTACGGCAAGATGGATAGCCAAAAAATGCTGGAGATTGTTCGTGGATCGTCGAAAAAGTCGGATTTTAACCCTGAACTATTGCCAACAATGAATCACAATTCTGCGACTTACAAAGGAAAACCTAAAAATTTAGTTATCCTGTTGCAAGAAAGCTTGGGTACGCAGTTTGTGGGCGCTTTAGGTGGCCTCCCATTGACACCAAATCTGGACAAATTAACAGAGGAAGGCTGGTTATTTACCCAAATGTACGCCACGGGTACACGATCAGTGCGCGGCATTGAAGCGGTAACTACGGGGTTCCCTCCTTCCCCTTCTCGTTCGGTAGTGAAACTGAGTAAAAGCCAAACCGGCTTCTTTACCATTGCTGATTTGTTGAAAAATCAGGGTTACCACACCCAGTTTATTTACGGTGGTGAGGCAAACTTCGACAATATGAAAACCTTTTTCTTTGGTAACGGTTTTGAACAAATAGTCGAGGAAAAAGATTATCAAAACCCAAGCTTCGTGGGGTCATGGGGTGTGAGTGATGAAGACCTATACAACAAAGCCGATGAAGAGTTTGAACGCTTATCTAAGGGCGACAAACCGTTTTTCAGCTTAGTGTTCACATCAAGTAACCATAGCCCGTACGAATACCCTCAAGGTAAAATTGAGCAGTATGATGAGAACTACATGACGCGTAACAATGCCGTGAAGTATTCAGACTACGCACTGGGGACCTTCTTTGAAAAGGCAAAGAAATCCACTTATTGGGACGATACCGTATTTATCGTGATCGCCGATCATGATGCTCGTGTATCTGGCGCAAACTTGGTACCTGTAAAACACTTCCATATCCCCGCATTGATCATCGGTAAAGGCATTGAGCCTCGCAAAGATGACCGTGTATCCAACAATATTGACATGCCACCCACTCTGCTGTCATTGATTGGTGTTGATGCAAAAAGCCCGATGATAGGGCGCGATCTGACTAAGCCGTTAGCACGAGAGGATGAGCGAGCAATGATGCAGTACGATAAAAACTTCGGGTACCTAACACGAGATAATCTCGTCGTGTTCTCTCCTGGAGAAAAAGTGACCACATTATCATATAACTTTGAAAGTCAAACCATGAAGCCAATGGATATTGAAGCGTCTATTGTTGAACGAGCAAAGGCCAATGCACTATTTGCATCCAAAGCGTATAAATACGGTTGGTATGCTTCCCAATAATAGATGTATCTTGTGCACATTGTTTCAAGAGGAGCGGTTGTAGCTCCTCTTTTTGCATCTAAAATGTAGTAAGTTTTTCGACATGACGAATAAAGTGCGTACAGAAAAACAACATTTTTTACGTACGAGACCTAAAGTGCATTATTATTCACTATAAAAGACTAAAAATATTATTTAAATTTCCATTCAGCCATTCCCATTGAGACTTCAATAAATTAGACTCAAGTGAAACCAACAGCTGTGTAGAAGACAAAAAAGGAATGGCAATGAGCTCAAGTATGATCCTTAGCGAGTCCCT
The DNA here is from genome assembly GCF_033042495.1 of Vibrio sp. EA2. Classification (NCBI taxonomy): domain Bacteria; kingdom Pseudomonadati; phylum Pseudomonadota; class Gammaproteobacteria; order Vibrionales; family Vibrionaceae; genus Vibrio; species Vibrio sp. EA2. The sequence goes on from NZ_JAWLID010000002.1 coordinate 752,053, forward strand.
AATCGAAAGCGGACGAGATATCCCACTAACAGAACTCCTGTACGCAAAACGCGTGCTTGATAACTACATGGCAGTGGCGAAGGATAGTAGCCCTCTTGAACTGCTTACAGAAATGAAAACTGCCGCACAACAAGTTGAATACTTCAAAACTGACGATAATCCTTGTGAGGCTCGTAACGTCATCAGCAGTATGATCGATGAGATTGAAAAGGCTACAACTTTCTCTGAGTTCAAAAATTTTGCGAGTAAACCATCCCTGGCGCTAAACGAATTAATTGAAGATCGTGCGCAGTTAATTAAACGTGAAAGAGAGCTACTACTTGCTTCAGGCTACGACGCGTCACGTATTTAATTAACATTTTAGCCGGATCAAAAAAGGAGCACTTTGTGCTCCTTTCTCAGTGATATAGAGTTGTCAGACTGGCTTATAATCCCATATCTTCACTTATTTCTTTAATCTGCTTTAAGTCCATTTTATGAACTTCGATAAGCTGATCAACCTGGCTTAATCTTGATGTGGCCTCATCATGTTTATTACACGCATCAGATTTTACGTCCCAAGATTTGCCTTCTAAGTACACATCGCACTCTTTTTTCAACTTATTAATTTTAGGCAGTAATGTTTCACGTTCTTTCTCTAAAGATTCTAACTCTTGTGAAACCTTAAGCTCTTTTTGAAAGACTTCGCGCGAACGCTCCAGCATTGTCGCCTGCATGCCACTCTGGCGTGTCAGTTTTTCGTTCTCAGATTTAGCCGTGTTGATCTTGTCGCTCTGCTGCTGCACCTGTGACTCAAGTGACAAGTTAACCTTCTCTACTTCGGTTAATTGCGATTGAAGCGCTTGCAACTCTTTTTGATGCTCGGCTTCTTGTTTTGCAAGAAGTGCTGTTACTTTGTCCTCGACTTCTTTATCCAAGCCTTCTTCACGGACTTTCACTTGCGAGACCAGCTGTGTTTTATCCTGAGCCAGTGCCTGATATTTATCTTCTAAAACCTGGTATGCCGATTCCCATTTGCCTGCGGTTAAAATTGAGCCAACTAAACCACCCACAGCTAATCCTAAGACCGCCGCAATGGCAATATAAACCTGAGTGCGCTTGTCACGCTGTTCTATCACAACCACGTCTTCATGTTCTTCACTATTATTTTGAGAACTCACCGTATATTACTCCAAGGAATCTTGTTATTTTGCTAGCGAATCAGTTCCGCGACCATTATCGATGCGGTATAAATCAGGAATGCGCCTATCAGAATAATGATGGTCGCTTTTTGGACTTTTTCATTGGTCCGATAACGAAATAGCACAAACGCTAACGCAATCAAAACCGCTATGGCTAACAATCTGGTCATACAGCCTCCTTGTCCGATTGTGGTTTTGTCTATCTCTACGGCTAAAACCACAAAAGTTTATTGTAACCTATTTATTTATTCCTCAACGTCAACATAACGTAGATTTTAAAGTGAGTGCGGGTGTTTTGATCAATTTTGTGGTCTTAATTGAATGACTTAACTCATGACACAAAATACTCATTCCCTAACGCTATGACAAACCTTCCCGACATTACTTTAAAAAATAGTGCAATTTATACGATGAATAGAGCAAAACGATTGGCTACTGATGATTAGAAGCGCTCTTGGCTAATAATCATTTGAAAAATAAATCTGCATTGGGTGTTGAAATGGTCAAAAAACATGATAGAGTTCACACGTTAATGATGGCCAGCATCATTGACTAACCTTTACTCACATTATTGAGTAATTGTTCCAATGAAGACTGCAGGAGAGTGGTTATCAATCAAACTTTAACATTTGATTAGCATAACCTGCCGAAGAATTAACTATTTCAGGTGCTACTTAGGTAGCGGGGACTGTAGTTGGAGGAACCTCTGGAGAGAACCGTTTGATCGGTCGCCGAAGGAGCAAGTTCTGTGTCATACACAGGGTGAAACTCTCAGGCAAAAGGACAGAGGAGTGGAAAGTTGTAACCTGACTATTTGACGTTCCCGTCTTTTAAATAGCTTAGTTCTATAAGAGATCTTATATCTCGTCCTTTCCCTCTTCTCCTTATTAGTTGTTTTTTTAAGGGGAAATCATGAACGACCTACAATCTTTACTGCAAACCATTGATAACTTTGTCTGGGGCCCACCACTTTTGCTTTTGCTCGTGGGTACCGGTGTTTACTTCACTTTTAGCTTAGGCTTGATCCAGTTTAAACATCTACCGACAGCGTTAATGATGGTGTTCCGTAAAGATAAGTCCTCTGATAAACAGGGTGACGTTTCTAGCTTTGCAGCATTATGTACTGCTCTTTCTGCAACTATCGGTACAGGTAACATCGTTGGTGTTGCAACAGCAATCAAACTTGGTGGCCCGGGTGCCTTGTTCTGGATGTGGCTTGCTGCCCTATTCGGAATGGCAACCAAATACGCTGAGTGCTTGCTTGCTGTTAAATACCGCCAAGTTGACGATAAAGGCCAAATGATTGGCGGCCCGATGTATTACCTACAATATGGCGTTGGCTCTAAAGCACTGGCGATCATGTTCGCGGTCTTTGCATTAGGTGTGGCTTGTTTTGGTATCGGTACTTTTCCTCAAGTGAATGCGATTCTGGACGCAACAGAAATTTCTTTCGGGGCCGACCGTGAGCTGTCTGCTTTTGTCCTGACTCTATTAGTCGCTTTTGTTACTTTAGGTGGTATCAAATCGATCGCTAAAGTCGCGGGTAAAGTCGTACCAACCATGGCGGTATTCTATGTGTTAGCGTGTCTGAGTGTCATCATCATGAATGGAGACCAATTGTTGAGTGCCATTGAGTTAGTGTTGGTATCTGCCTTCACTTCGACGGCGGCAACAGGTGGTTTCTTAGGTGCAAGCATCATGTTGGCTATCCAATCTGGTATCGCACGTGGCGTATTCTCAAACGAATCTGGTTTGGGTAGTGCACCAATGGCGGCTGCGGCAGCGAAAACGGATTCTTGTGTAAAACAAGGTCTGATTTCCATGACGGGTACCTTCTTCGATACCATCATCATCTGTACCATGACAGGCCTGGCTCTTATCCTAACAGGTGCATGGCAAAGTGACTTCTCAGGTGCAGCAATGACGACTCATGCGTTTGCCGTTGGTCTGAATGCAGAAACATTTGGTCCAATGCTGGTATCGATCGGCCTGATGTTCTTCGCCTTTACCACCATTCTTGGTTGGAACTACTACGGTGAACGTTGTGTTGTATTCTTGTTCGGCACTAAAGCAGTACTGCCATACAAGCTGATTTTCGTTGGTTTAGTCGCTTCAGGCGCGTTCCTGCATCTGGATATGATCTGGATTCTGGCTGACATCGTAAATGGCCTGATGGCAATTCCGAACCTGATTGGTTTAATTGCTCTGCGCCATGTTGTGGTAGAGGAAACCAAAAGATTCTTTGCGCAAGTAACATCGTCTCAGGGCGATAAAGTGACGGCATAATTCTTTATTCGAGAAACATTAACCATTCAATGCGAAGCGTCTCAGCTTCGCATTTTTTTGCTTCAAACTGAAACAAATACTTCACCTTACTACCATTCAATCCGTTCTAAACTTAGGTCAGCCTGGATAAATAGATGGTTTAGAGATCAATAAGAGTAAGTTCTTATTTTGAATGAGACAATCTCAACCCCTACCTGAGTATCAAGATGACTGGACACATTCCTCGTGAAATACAACACATAGATCAACTCGCGGAGCATTACCCTCAAAACATACGCCGACACCTTCTTGATGACATTTATCACAAAGGTAAATCGCTACCTATTTATGCGCTTGAATTAGGCTCAACGGAGAGCGATGCGCCATGTCTGATTTTTACTGGTGCGATTCATGGTGTTGAACGTATCGGTAGTCAGATAATTCTCGCCTTTCTAAAGAGTTTGCTAAGACAACTGGAATGGGATCGACAACTGAAACAGTCTCTCGATAACTTGCGTATCATCGCGGTGCCGTTGGTTAACCCCTGGGGAGTCGCTCTAAAAAAACGTGCAAATCACAATGGCGTGGATTTAATGCGCAATTCACCTATCAATAGTGACAACCCAATCTACCACGTTTATGCCGGACAAAGTTTTAGCTCATGCTTACCTTGGTATCGAGGAAACCCAAACCAGATGGAGCAAGAGCTACAGGTATTGTCGCGCTACGTTCTCAATTACGCTAAGCAATCTCGCACCACCATTGTTTTGGATCTGCATAGCGGGTTTGGTACTCGCGATCGGCTGTGGTTTCCTTATGCTCATCAAATCAACCCACCCAGTAATCTCGCTCAATATTATTTACTGTACAGGCTATTTCGCAAAAGCTATCCGCATTATGAGCTCTATCAGTTTGAGCCGCAGTGGCATCAATACACGACGCACGGTGATTTCTGGGATTGGATGCTGATCCAACATCAAGCACAATCAGAACATCATTTCTTGCCGCTCACCCTAGAATTAGGATCATGGCTATGGGTGAAGAAAAATCCGATTCAAATGCTGCGATTTAGTCAATTGTTTCACCCAACAAAGTCCCATCGAATTAAACGAGTCCAACGCCGCCACAGCACTTTTTTAAGCTATTTAATTCAAGTGCTTAATAATGACTTGATCGCCAACATGGATTCGAGTGTCGAAAAGAAATATACCGATAAGGCAAAAAAGCTATGGTACCGATAGTGTTACTGAGAGGGTTATTAAGAGAGAGCGGTCATTGGCAGAGTATGATCGATGCACTGACACAAACATCGCCAGAGCTTGTTCTGATCACGCCTAACGTACCGGGTAATGGAGAAAAATATCGTGAATTAAGTCCGCTTAATATTGAACAGATGCTCCCATCTATGCTCGAGCAACTCCCTAAAAATTGTCATCGCTATCACCTGGTGGCCATTTCAATGGGATCAATGCTTGCCAGCCACTGGGCACATACCCTACCCGATCAAGTTGCCAGCTTAACCCTGATCAATCCGAGTTTTTCTCGTTACAGTCCGTTTTGGCACAGAATCAACATTTATGCGCTGTTAAGCATTGGGGTTTCTCGCTTAAGAGGGAACGATGCCTTTCAAGAGTCGATTATTCGATGGACCAGCCCAACAAGTCTTCATCAACCCGAAGTGTTGGAACATCATATCAATCTCGCTCGACAACATCCGGTCAGTGTCTGTAATGCCATTCGCCAGCTTTGTGCGGCAGCGCAATTTAAAGGCCAACGTTCTCCACCAGCTTGCCCATCCCAAATTATCGTCAGTACAGCAGACAAACTCGTTGATAGCCGTTGTGGTGAGGCAATCGCTAAAGCCTGGCAAATCGAAATAGTACGTTTTGATTGTGATGCGCACGACTTACCATTGGAAAAACCACACGCACTTGCACACCACCTTCTCCATTGGCTAGCGAAAGTTGAACTCGTTACAAATTCTTCCTAATCGGATCGGTTTGATTGCGCTGCGTTTTTCTTTTAAGCATATCCCTTATTGATAACTTGGATTCGTTTCATTGATGAATAAGGGGTTTATTTCGTACCACATAGGCTCCACTTTATATGAACGAAGACAGAAACTCTGAGGTCATATGCCGTTCCCACGAATCTCCATCTTAGATCTAGCCCCCGTAGCAGAAGGCTCCAACTATTCAGAAACCTATCAAAAGTCGGTTTCCCTTGCCCAACATGCAGAAAAACTGGGGTACCACCGCTTTTGGCTTGCAGAGCATCACAACATGCCAGACATAGCCAGCGCAGCGACTTCTGTGCTGATTAGTCACATTGGCGCTCATACTCAATCCATCCGCCTCGGTTCTGGTGGTGTTATGCTTCCAAACCATGCTCCTCTGGTTATTGCAGAACAGTTTGGCACATTAGAAGCCCTGTACCCGGGGCGAATTGATCTCGGACTCGGGCGAGCACCGGGTACCGACTACCCGACTATGCATGCGCTGCGTCGAGATCCAGAAAGAATGGACCCGGACTTTACTGAATTGCTCGAGGAACTGCAGTTCTTTATGGGGCCAGTTTCTAAAGCACAGCCAGTAAAAGCCTGCCCTGGCGCAAATTCTTCGGTTCCAATTTGGTTGCTGGGCTCAAGTACCTACAGTGCACATCTTGCCGCTGTAAAAGGGTTGCCTTTTGCCTTTGCTGCTCACTTCGCGCCTGACGCTATGATGCGCGCACTGGAGATTTATCGAACGAATTTCCAACCATCCGAGCAACTTGATAAACCTTACGTCATGATTGGCGTTAACGTGGTCGTTGCCGAGAGCACTGAAGAGGCAAATTATTTAGCGACAACGGAATATCAAAAATTCTTGCAACTCATTCGCGGTGGTCAAGGTAAAATTCCTGCTCCTGTTGCCGACATGGAGCAGCTCTGGCAACCTCATGAAAAGCACCAAGTGACTCATCAGCTAAGAGAATCAATTCACGGCGATAAAGCGCTCGTATCAGACAAGATAAACTCACTGCTAGAACGTACTCAAGCGGATGAAATCATAGCCCATTCGATTATCTTTGATCATGAGAAGAAGCTACGATCTTATGAATTGCTCGCTGAACTTAGAGCCGAAAAAATACAGTAGCCAGAATCAAAAAGAGCGGCTATCCAGCCGCTCTTTTACTTACCTATGTAGAAACTATTTGTCTTCTAACATCAGCTTCACGCCAAGACCCACCAGCACAACACCGGTCGTGCCTTCCATCCAGTTCATAAAGCGCGCACTCTTAAGTAAGTTCTTCGCTGAGGTTAACGCCCCCGCTAAACCACATTGCCAAACCATTGCGATAACGAAATGGACTGCCGCCATAAAGGTCGACTGTAAAAATGCCGAGCCTTCTGGGTTGATAAATTGCGGTAAAAACGCGAGATAAAAAACGGCGGTTTTCGGGTTTAACACATTTGACAAGAAGCCCTCCCTCAAGGAACGAGTGAAACTGAACTCGTGACGGGTAATCCCCCTAGAAGCATCTTGTGGTGCTGCCGTGTTGTTCCATAAGCCTTTAAGCGTCGTAAAGCCTAAGTAGATAAGGTAAGCCGCACCGACCATCTTAACCAGATGGAATAGCTCTGCTGACTGAGCAAGGATCGCAGAAATACCGATCGCGGAAAATGTTGCGTGAACAAACAGCCCCAGGCAAATGCCGAGACTCGTTACGGCCCCATCAGTAAAACCACTACGCGATGAGTTACGAATAACTAACGCAGTATCCAATCCCGGAGTGAGCGTCAGTATAGTTATAGCGATTAAAAACGCTTCAAAATTGTGTATCAAGCTTACATCCACCAAGCAAAGAGAAAAACTTCTCCCTTATTGTCATATTTGCGCTGTTATTTCAATGAATTTTGATGACTCACCCGAAAATTCCTATCACAATTGTTTATAAAACAGATTGGAATGAATCTAACTTTCTGCGCGAATAACTTGGTAAGCCCGTATAGGGTTGGTAAACTTTTGTTTTCTCTATAGTCATGGAAGGCGACACATGAGCGCATTCGAAAAACTCAAAAAACACTCACTAAAAATCTCACACTTTCAACATCTCGCGGCAATTTGCGGCTGGGACCAAGCGGCGGTCATGCCTAATGGTGGTAGCCAGGCTCGCTCAGAAGCCATGGCAGAGTTGTATGTACACATGCACAACTTACAAACTCAACCGCAACTCAGCGACTGGTTTGCGCAGGCTGAGCAAGAGTCACTAAACACGCAGGATAGCGCGACACTGCGAGAGCTAAAACGTAACTGGCAGCAAGCAAATGTTCTGCCCGAAGATCTGGTTCAGGCAAAATCGCTTGCGGGTTCAAAATGTGAACATGCCTGGCGTACACAGCGAGGTGAAAACGATTGGCAAGGATTTGAAAGGAACTGGGCCGAAGTCGTAAAACTGTCTCAGGAAGAAGCTCAAATTCGTGCTGAAGTCACTGGGCTGTCTGCCTATGATGCGATGCTTGATATCTATGAACCGGGCACAACCACTGCATCATTAGATGTGTTGTTCAGCGACGTCAAAACTTGGTTACCAGAAACGATCAATCAAGCGATTGAGAATCAATCTGCGGAAAAATTCATTGAGCCAAAAGGTACCTTCTCGAGCGAGACACAAAAAGCGCTTGGTTTGGATATCATGAAGCTGCTTCAATTCGATTTTGAACATGGCCGACTCGACGAAAGTGTCCACCCATTTTGTGGTGGGGTTCCCACGGATGTTCGTATCACCACACGCTATGATGAAAGCGAATTTGTTCAATCTCTGATGGGTATTGTTCACGAGACAGGTCATGCTCGCTATGAGCAAGGCTTACCGAAATCTCTCGCGGGTTTACCGTCTGGTCAGGCGCGCTCAATGGGCATCCACGAATCTCAATCTCTATTCTTTGAGATGCAGATTGGTCGCAGTAATGCATTTATTGAACACTTGTCTCTTCTGGCTGGTCAACACTTCGCTGGTCACGACCCTAAGCTATTCTCACAAGAAAATTTCCAAAAGCTCTATACGCGTGTAAAGAAAGACTTTATCCGCGTGGATGCCGATGAGCTTACCTACCCTGCTCATGTGATTCTGCGCTATGAGATAGAACGAGACTTAATGAATGGTGCCATCAAGCATACTGATGTACCGGAGTTATGGGATCAGAAAATGCAAACCTACCTGGGCTTGTCGACCAAAGACAACTTTAAAAACGGTTGTATGCAGGACATCCATTGGACAGACGGCGCATTTGGTTACTTCCCGAGTTACACATTGGGCGCTATGTATGCGGCTCAGTATATGGCGGCGATGAAGAAAACAGTAGACGTTGATGGCGCGATACAGAGTGGCGATCTTACGCCTATCTTCAACTGGCTGTCAGATAATATTTGGAGTAAAGGTAGTCTCTTGACCACTGAAGAGTTAGTGAAGCAAGCGACAGGTGAAGCGCTAAATCCAGCCCATTTCAAACAGCATCTTATCCATCGCTATCTATAAAAAATAAATAATTAGGTGTCCTACTGGGCACCTAACCTAGAAACAATAACAAAGTGTCGTTTATTCAAATTGAAATTATGATTACAAAAGCGTCAGTAAAATAAGGAATCCCATGAAATTTGCAATGTTAGGTGCGGGAGGCATCGGTTGTTATTTTGCAGCCCGACTGATTGCTGCCGGCCATGAATGTGTATTAGTCGCGAGGGGTGAGCACTTAGATGCATTACAAAGCAATGGGTTGAGCCTTGAGCATCCTGATTTTCAGTATCATGGCTCAGTTGAAAGCACCGACGTTGCGGGGTTATGTCAGGAATATGCTTGTGACAGTTTTGATTTATTAATCCTAGGAGCAAAAAGTGGTGCAACAGCCTCAATGCTCGATGAAATGAAAGCTTGGTTAGCACAAGGAAATACGCCAGTTTTGTCGATTCAAAATGGTGTCACCAATGAGGAATTCATTGAACGACAGATTGGCCGGGAACGAACAATTGGTGGGCTGGGAAATTATATCAGTGGTCATATCGAAAGCCCGGGCCATATTAAAGTGCAAGGAGCAGGACAAATTGAATTTGGCGCCTGGCCGAATATGGAAAGTAATCCGACAATGGCTGAGTTTTGTCATACATTAGAGACTGTTTTTATTGATGCCGGTATACAGACTCGTCTTTACGATGATGTTCGTTATGCGCTATGGCGCAAACTCGTTTTGAATAATGGTGTCAATCCTCTGACCGCATTGACCGCGCAAAAAACCGGCCTAATCACCACCGATCCGATTTTAAGTCGTACAGTTCGTGCGATGATGGAAGAGACAGCCAGAGCGGCAAATGTGGCTGGCGTAAAAATATCTGCCCGTGATGTAGAAGAAATGTTTGACTTGATCAGCAATTTTGGAGACATCAAAACGTCCATGCAAGTCGACATGGAACGTGGCCGTAGTTTGGAAGTCAACGAAATTTGTGGCCCTGTGATTGAATATTGCCGAAAAATCAGTCAGCCCGCAGAAACGACGGAACTGATTTACAGGTTACTGATCAACGCCGATGAACTAGCAATAAAGCCCATACAACTCTGTCGCTAACATTCGGCCTCATATTGAAAACACATGCGCGGCCAGAACTCCCACTAGTTAGAAAAGGACATTAGATGATGTCCTTTTCTCTTATCCGTTTAGGCTCTTTGTTCAGCAATGGCTTTCGCACTTCGATCAAGCGTCAGTTGAATGCGTTCACACATACCCGCCAAGATGTCTTTCTGTTCCGGTAAAAAATCAAATTCATCTAATCTCGATAACAGTGACGCATTCGCAAGCTGGAATACTGGGTCTTCTTTGCCATGAAAAGCGTTGAGGTACGCGTTAGCCAGCGACTCCTGCCAATAGGTCAGATGTGAATCCAAATCCCGGTCAGCCACTCTTCGTACAATACGATGCAAACGCATGGATACATGACCAAGGTTTAATCCCGTTAATGCCAGATCGGTAATGTTTCGCTCTGAATATAGTGCTTTATCGTAAGTCGAAATCCTTAATAACCGATCCCCCATACGCGCATTAAACCACTGCTCTGGTGCGGAGTGTTTGTCCATATCAACAAGATCACGCTGAGTCGTTCGCATTAGTCGCGTCAACATAAGTGGCAAGCTTGGGCCTGTGACTAACTTGAAAATCCAGTACAGCACCGTTACACCAACAAAGATAGCCATTCCATTACTGATCGTCGTGCTGACGGTTAATGAGCGAGTCATATCTGTACTGGGCATAACGAAAATTGTAAACGGGATACAGATCCCAAGGCCATATGGCAAGGTCGCCCGACTCGCTAACGCCAGAAGACCTAAGAAATAAGGGCCAGCCAAAATGAGCACGAGCAATTCAAAATCTTTACTGCTTGCCGCTACTAAAGGTAACGCATAAAAAATTGCCAAAGGTAAGGCGATAACGATACCCACCAATAGCCGCTTCAACACTGTGGTAAGAATAGCCATAGGTAAGCGAGCCATCATGATAGAAAACACGACAGGCAGTATCATGATCATAATGACGGAGGATGACCCCGTCCCCACCCAAAGCCCAGCGCCAACCAAAAAGAGCAACACGCTACGAAGCCCGGTAGTAATGCCGACCAAAGGATCACGATGGCTTTGAAAACTAGGCGCATTCAAATTGGTCGTCTCTTTGCTGGAGAGCTTGGCATAGCCTTTGAGAACCAGTATTAACTCAGCGCTTAACTCGAGAGAGATCTTGAGTAGACGTTTTTGCAACGGTGTTTTTTCACTCACCTGATTCGCATATTCCATCTGCTCCCGGCGTAATGACTGGGCAATCACATAGCACTCGTCGTAATCTCGCGAGGTTGCCATTTTGGTAAAACTCTCGCGCATCTTATCCAGCACTGGCTCTAGAACCTCTCCGACAAGCTCCGGATGTCGACGTTGCAAACGGCCAAAAATTTGCACCAAAGCCAACAGGGATAGCACACTGTTAGCTATAGCATTGGCTGCCTTGCTTTGGCCTAAACCTTCCGGCCCTTCAAAACTCACAGCGCTTGAGTCATCGCTAAGAGCGGTGACGGATTCAAGTATGCTATCAATCTTTTTATGGCGTTCCTCATGCGAACCATTTTTATCCAGCTCAATGGTTAAATAACCTAACGTCTGGTTAATCACGTTCTTGGCATTTACCACTAAGCCATCTTTCACTTTCACGGGCCAGATCAACTTACTGACCAGAGTGGCACAGATAACACCAATAACAATTTCACTGATTCGGGCCTGTGCAATAGCAAAAACACGCTGACTGCTGGCCAACTCCGGCTGTATCATCACTAATAAGCAGACTAAGCATGCTGTCATTCCTGCCATCGCAAAGGCATATACTAGGTTTTGCCGGCGCACCATGGCTGATAGCCCTGAGTTAATGCCTAACCAAAGCGCCAACAAGCCGAGTGCTATTTCAGGGTAAGGGGCAAACCATTGAAGAATGGTGATACCAACAATGCCGCCGACCAGAGTACCAATAATCTGGTACATGCCTTTCTCGACAACCAGACCGCCTTGAGGACGAATTTGCAGAAATATCGCACCAATTAATGCCCAATACGGTCGGTCTAGATTGAGGAACATGGCGATGTACAGAGACAAAGCCATCGCAATCACGCCTTTGATAGCAAACTTTATCGCCTGTTTATCAGGGAAAAATAGACTATTAAACAGTGCTTGCATGGTTACTGAGCGTTCTCATCTAAATGAATAGACACGGTCATCCCGGCACTCAGATTAAGATCGTCAGGATAATCATCCAATTGGATATCTACCGGGATTCGTTGCGCTAAGCGAACCCAGTTAAAGGTTTGCTGAATCTGAGGTAGAAGTTGGCTGTTACTACTCGTGTTACTATCAGCAATCGCTTCACCAATACTCGTCACGGTTCCGGTTAGTGCTTTACCACCGCTCATTAAGGTAACTCTTGCCTTTTGGCCAAGCTTAATCAGTGGGATTTTAGTTTCTTCAAAGTAACCGGTAACGTAAAACGAGTTGGCTTTCACTAAGGAAAGTACGGATTTACCCTGACTGACATAGTTACCCTCCCGAAGACTCAAATTGATGATGTTGCCATCTGCAGGGGCTTTTATAATGGTACGATCCAGGTTGATCTGTGCACTGGCAAGCTGGGCCTGAGCCAGTTTGTAGTTCGATTTAGCCAACTCTGTCGTGATTCGTGCACTTTCCGCCGTTTCCTCACTCACCATCTGTTGATTGGTTAACGTCTTACGGCGAGCGTACTGATGCTTTGCTAATTCCCAGGCAAATTTCTTATTTTCAACTTGCGCTTCGAGTTCCGCAATCGTCGCTTTATAACGAGTATCGTCGACAGTAAAAATAACATCGCCTTTTTTGACCTCCTGATTATCACTGACCTCAATGTCATTGACCCAACCAGAAACATCCGGAGCAATCGTTATTACATGCGCCCTTATTCGTCCATCGCGGGTCCACGGAGAATATAAATAGTGTTGCCAAATCCAATGGCCAAGAACAACGGCAACAGCCAAAGTCGCCAGTGTGAGGGAGATACGAAAGAATTTTCCCATAGATGATTAGCTCCCAAATAGATAAATAACTAACGCGAGATAACAGACATACAAGCTGACTTCAAACCAAGGTGCCTTCCACAACTTTGCGTATAAACCTGATTTATGCAGCACAAAACGCGTACTCCATGACAGTAAAAAAGCAAGAGGCATAAAAACCACCAACGGGCTAAACAGAAGCCCGGCGAAAGATAACTCGTCAAACATAGGGCATGGTTCTCAACTTTTTGGTGTTGGCTTGATTAAAACAGTTTGTTAGAAAAGTTTAGTCTATTTACTATACAAGCCAATGAAAGTGAAAAACATAACTAATTAAACAGGTTAGCGATCACTGGCTTTAACAACGAACTTTCTGTCGCCGTCGTGATCATAGGTGCTATGATCGGGTTCGCTCTGGTGAAACTGGAACTGACGCCGGGATAGTTAAATAAACTAACAAAGGATGCTAAATGACTCAACTTACACTTCCACACTGTGAAAGAAATAAGCACCCTATTCTTGAACAGCTTTTGGTGCACTTTAAGTCATCACAACATGTACTGGAAATTGGATCAGGAAACGGCCAGCATGCGGTATTTTTTGCAGAACACCTCCCACACCTTACCTGGTACACCAGTGAAATGCCGGAAAACCATGCAGGTATACACAACTGGCTTCATCATACATCCCTGCCCAATATCGTCCCGCCATTGGAATTCACTATTGGCGAAGATCCCTGGCCAAAACTCACTATTGATGCCGTATTTACCGCGAATACCACGCACATTATGCAGCCTGAAGAAGCAAAACAAATGATGAAGCTCATTTCTTTTAATCTTCCAGAAAATGGCATTTTTTGCCAATATGGGCCGATGAAAGTAGACGGCAAATTTACCAGCAGCAGTAATCAGGAATTTGATCGCCAATTAAAGCAGAATGGTTTCGGAGGAATTCAGGATATCAATGACTTAGCTAGCTGGGCTGACAACCTAACGTTGATAGAAAAAGTCCCAATGCCAGCGAATAACTTTTTATTAGTGTGGAAAGCTTAAAACCCGGTTAATAAGAGTAGTTCAGACCACATCTGTAGCCTGTACCGTAAACCTAGACAGTCAAAAATAAGAGGGTTCAGCTAGCTCGCCTTTTTGTTGGTAGGGGTGGTGCTGAGAATGCTCGCAGCACCGTTTTAGACAATAGCCGTCGATGAAACTCGACTCTATTAAATGCCAATGGCCCAAAGGTCGTAGAAACCAATGCGACCCGCAATTTCACCAACTACAATCAGCACAGATGCAAAAATCAGCTCAGATGCAAAGGCTACCAAACGTGCATAATGGTAATCCACGACTCAGAAATAACAACCAAGGTAGATTTCAACGCTCGAAGTAACTCACTAGCTCATTGCCGGGATTAATTGAGGGTTATACAAACACGCTTCACCTTGTGGCCTGGTTTTAAAACGACGATGCAACCACATGTATTGACTAGGGCTGGCCATTATAGACTCTTCAACAATTTTATTGATAAAAATCGCCGCATTGTTAGTGTCGCCTTTGGGGAATCCGTCAACTGGCTCTCTGATGGTTAACGTGTAGTGTCCATCATCCCCTCTTACCATAGTAAACGGTACGATGGCACAATCTGTTGCATCCACCAGCAAACTTGTCCCTGTTGTTGTACACGCGTTTTTTACCGCAAACAAAGGTGCAAAGGTCGATCTTCTGGTTCCATAATCATGGTCTGGTGCATACCACACTCGATGCCCTGAGTTCAGAGCTTCCAGCATACCCCTGACGTTTTTACGACCAATCAAAGTACGGTTAGAGCGAGAGCGTCCTTTGTATTGAAAATAGTCAAAACATGGATTGTTATTCGGCCGATAAACACCTGTGCCTGATTTTTTAATACCAAACGCACGTGCACCTAGCTCTAAATTCATAGAGTGGACAGCAAGCATTAATACCCCTTTCCCCTCCTGTTCTAACGCTTCTAGGTGTTCCATTCCTTGTATTGTGACATGCTTATTAACTCTCTTGTCTGACCAAAACCAAGCCATTGCTGTCTCAAACAGGGCGATACCAGAGTTATCGATATTTGCGTTAAAAATTGCCTCGCGTTCACTTTCCTGCATGGATGGAAAGCAGAGTTCAAGATTTCGTTTAATGGTGATTTGGCGCTTTTTCATGATTCGCATCGCTAAGCGACCTATATTACGCCCTAAAACCAGTTGAAGTTTAAATGGAAGAAGGCTCAGTAAATACATTAGCCCGATGGTAAGTAAGGTTCCCCAATAGCGAGGCAGAAGAAATTTAGCCTCAAATTTAGGCTTTTGTTGTTTGATCATGAGAATATCATCAGATGTATCCATCTATAAGTGATTAAAAATTCGAAGATAATTGCATGTACATTTATCATTGATTACGCGTACTACAAAATTCCAGCACGCGTATTTTATGGTTCTTCGACACACTACACAGTAAAACCATTACAGAATTAGGAAGGGTATGTGAACGCGCTAATGGCGATAAGGCACGTTAACATTGAATAGAGCAATTAATCTACTGACTTTTCAGAACTTTTGCACAAACAGAACTTTCCTACCCCAAAAATGCGGCAAGCAGGAAAATCGCAACAAACATTATCGCTATCAGTTTCAACAAATAAGATATTTTTCCAGAGCCTCCATTAGGCGCATTATTACAACATCCCACGGCAATCTCCTTTGGATTCAACGACTGATATAGGACAACTGTAGACCCTCCCCTTGGGACAAGGTCAATAGAATTGAAGTCTGGAAATGAAGGGTTGGAACAATAGTAGGAAACGATGCCGCGCTCACAGAAGGGGCGACGGCAACGTCAAAGTTAGGTGTTTAATGCAGCGTTTTATCCGCCTTATGGTGCTCTTCAGAAATAACAAAGTAGATATGCATATCAATAGGCTCTGGCGTGTTAAGTAGCATCTTCCCAACTTCACGTTGAAAGTGTCTATAATCACCAAGCGCGTCGGTTAAACCTAATTGCTGATAGCTCGATTCACTGCTAAACATGCCGTAAGCATACTGGTGATCGTTAAGATCTTTTTGTTTATCGTAACCAAGTTGTAGTAATGCAAAATCAATTTCATCGGGAGCGTACGTGCTTTTATCGCCAAACTTACTAAGCAATATACTGGGAACTTCTTGAGCGATGCTCTGAATTTTCGTTTTTCGCTTAAAAATACCGAACATAGTGTCCTCCAATGACGATTCATCTCAAACGGCATATCACCGTGTCGTTTGGAGATGGATAAGTTTTACATGACTCGAATTTTTCTACTCTGTCATTAAAGCCATATTAGCGTGATCACATAATGACCTTCAAATGAAGTTAGATGTGTTGCAACGATGTCTCATCAAAAATTCTGATTCAGTCACAATTAGCCAGCAATGAGCATATTTCAGGCGCTAAAACGCGAGAAGGTATTTATTGTCCATATCCTTGAGCAGGCATTAAACTTGTTTAAAGTCACATTTCGTATCGACATCTAAATCGATTTGAGTTAGCTTTAGATGTATAGACGTCTAGATGACTAGAATTAGGGAGAGATAGTCGTGCCAATTAGAATTCCAGATCAATTACCTGCAACTGACATACTAAGGACAGAAAACATCTTCGTGATGAGCGAGACTCGAGCGGCAAGTCAGGAGATTCGTCCGTTGCGAGTACTGATTCTGAATTTGATGCCTAAGAAGATCGAAACGGAAACACAGTTTTTACGTTTGCTCTCGAACAGTCCTCTTCAAGTCAATGTCGAGTTACTACGAATTGATGACCGTCCGAGTAAAAACACGCCAACCGAACACCTCGATAATTTTTATCGTCAATTCGAGATGGTCAAAAATAAAAATTTTGATGGCTTAATTATTACGGGAGCCCCACTCGGCCTAGTCCAATTTGAAGATGTACTTTACTGGGACCATTTAAAAACGATCATGGAGTGGGCGAAAGATCATGTGACTTCTACCCTTTATGTTTGTTGGGCAGCACAAGCCGGGTTGAAATTGCTTTACGACTTGCCGAAAAAAACGCGTAAAGAGAAGCTTTCAGGTGTTTATCACCACCAAATTCATAATCAATTCCACCCAATTTTGCGCGGCTTTGATGACACGTTTTTGGCGCCACACTCTCGCTATGCAGACTTTTCACCTCACTTCCTTGAGGAACATACCGACCTGGAGATATTAGCGACATCTGACGTGGCTGGCGTTTACCTAGCGACCACAAAAGATAAACGAAATGTATTTGTAACCGGTCACCCTGAGTATGACTCTCATACTCTCCACAATGAGTACATTCGTGATTTGGGTGAAGGAATGGAGCCCGCCATTCCGGTCAATTACTACCCGAACAACAACCCGGACAACCCGCCGACAGCAAGCTGGCGAAGCCATGGACATTTACTGTTCGCAAACTGGCTTAACTACTGTGTTTACCAACAGACACCGTACGATCTTGATCATTTCAGTGAGTCTGCTTTCACTAAAGACGATTAAATCAAAGGGTTAACTTTGAGAACCAAGCCGCCTTATGGCGGCTTTTTCATATCAGTTTGCAAACCCGATCGCATAGTAATTTTTCGCTAATAGGTTTTTATCTCGCAGTTCTTATCATGCTTTGAGATTTAGGGATGTAGGGACGGGAAATGAAAACGATTAAGCTGGGTGTACTTTTGCTGGTGACTCAATTTTCACTACTGGGATGCGTTACCGTCAAACAAGACGGCTCTCCGATCGTTAAACCTGATCCGTTAGCGATGGCAGAGTCGCGTATCGCTCTCGGTTTGGGTTATCTGAAAAGTAGCAGCACTATTCGTGCTCATGACAATTTGCAGCAAGCTCTTACCCATGCCCCCAACTACTACCGCGCACAGCTTTCCCTGGCACACTATTATGAGATCGTTGGTGAAGAATCAAAAGCGAAAGAGATGTATCAACGAGCCCTTCGTCAACATCCCAAAAACGGTAACGTGCTCAATAACTACGGAACATTTTTGTGTAAACGCGGCGAACATAAAAAGGCCGATCTCATGTTTACACGAGCCATTGAGCAACCCTACTACTATTTAATCCCCGCAAGTTACGAAAACGCGGCTTTCTGTGCGCTTAAATCACAAGACAGAGACAAAGCGAAATATTACTTTACTCGTGCTATCGACCACGATCCTCACCGACCAAAATCCATACTGCAACTCGCAAAACTGGAAATTGATGCCGGTGAGTTTACCGACGCAAGAATCAGGTTAATGCGCTTCAATCAAATGTATGGCGTAAAGAAACCATCATTACAACTCATGGTAGAACTTGAACGTCTAGCTGGAAATGAGGCTCTAGAACAAAGGTACAGAACACAACTCGAGCAAATGTCATCGATTAACTGAACCGGATTAGAAATCCATGATTTCTGTATGGATGGAGACTTGGAGTAATATCACACCTCTTTTGCTGTTCAGTCAAAGTATTTAACTATTGAGTTAGACGAGGTACGACTTCATTTACATTGTTGCTAGTTTTTATGTTGATCTGCACTTTTCTGCTTCATTTTGAGTTGCTTATCTTTGCGCCTTAACGCTCTAAAAAATTTCGACTCTTCGTGATACCAACCTAATACGCTAATAGGGAATCCCACCAGCATCATGATAAATAAATCCGCTGGCAACTGTTCAATGATATCCATAAAGGAGTGCAAGTCGCCAAAAATGAATAAACCAATTACTTTACCGACCAGCAACGCACAACAAATCATAAAAAACGACTTTAAGATGTAGTGCCATTTGCCTTTTTTACGTTCCTCTTTCCAGTAACTATATTTGTGCTCGCGGTTATACATCTCCCCTCCATACGTGACATTGTCACTCAGCACATAACCACTTGGTTTCAGTGCGCCACAGCACTTTAAGCATAGTGTGAATAACAAGGCATTGCTGTCCAAACCAGCCGATCAGCCTAAATATTTTGGACAGCGTTATGGAGAGCATGAAGCGATGCAGGCTAGTGAATAAACAAGTTGTAACCCAAGCCTTTGCTCATACAGGGTTAACCAGATGCGATGTGGTTATTGCTTTCTAAACACCCAGACAGGGCCAATGAGAAGAAATTGTAAGTCTTCGTAAAATGAAGGCTTGGTTCCTTCTATTTTGTGCCCGATGAATTGCAACATCCAGAGAACACCAAAAATAAGTAAAGAGATATATAGAACCGGAAGTTGGAGCACTTCCAATGACCAGATTAAGCCAATACACGCCAATGTATAGCCCAGCATCATCATGAAGACACTGAGAGACAACCGGTAATAAAATATCCAAACAGGAATGACGGCTAACCATACCCAATTTATTTGATAACCGACGATAGACAATTGAGGAATCGACCAAATTAACCCAACGACAGAAAGATAAATGCCGGGCACGGCTATCGCGTGAATTTTTCGATTGATTGGGTTTTGATGACTTTCCCCATAGGCTTTAAGCCAGTCAGATAGTGCTCGCATAGCATTTCCCTCTTTGCCCTTATACTTTTTATATAGCCTGTACTTAATAAAGGCGCGAGTTTTTCTGAAACACGAGCTAATAATTCAATTCGGTCATGGTGATAAGAGCGAGATATCCGTCGCTTTCTCCTGCCAATACTCTGATTTATCTGTGCTCTAACTACGCGAAACCTAACGAAGCTCGCTGTGCTTTTGTCAACTTAGCAATGACAAGCTCGTATGAACGTTCACATAAATCCTGAATAAGTCCATCCTCGACATCTCCATTGAAATACACCGTGACCCAGTGTTTTTTATTCAAATGGTAACCGGGGGTGATATCAGTGAACTGAGAAGTCAGCACTTCACCATCCTCGGGTTTTACTTTTACACTGACGTAGTCTCGACCCTCTCTTTGGGCAAGTATTGCGAACATTTTCCCTTTGATCTTAAAGACTAATGCTTCAGGTCCAAACGGAAAGTCGCTTTCCGCGCACATAAACGTATTAAGGTACGTTTCTAACACTTTGATTTGCATCCCACACCCCGCAATTGATTTTATTCAAACTGTGGCAACAAGTTCTTTAACGCCTCATTAAGCTTTAACTTTTCTTCATCAGACAAGCCATGCATAAAGCCTCGTTGAACCTCAACATGTTCAACAATCAACTTATCGATAAGCATCAAACCCTTAGCCGTCAATTCAACCGTGACACTGCGTCTATCTTCCTTACTATGTTCTCTGACAATTAAACCTTTCGTTTCCAACTTATCTAATCGGTTGGTCATCGCTCCGGACGTGAGCATCATTGACTCGATCAAGGCTGATGGCGTCAAACAGTATGGCGCTCCTGCTCGACGCAACGTCGCCAGTACATCAAATTCGCCCATTTTAAGGTCATACTGTTTATGAAGCTCTGCGACTCGAGTCTCCATGTGTTTGGCAATTCTCATTAATCGCCCCATGATGGCCATCGGCTGTGTGTCGAGCTCAGGCTTTTCTTTAAACCACTGCTCTACCAGTCTATCAATTGCGTCCATTTCTTACTTCTCTCCAAAGCAACGCGGCTTGTCTAATTACTTTAACATGAAGATACTTTACAAAAAGTAACCTAAGGCGTATCTTTGCACTTAATTATCTTAACGTAAAGATATTTGACATGAACATTTTACTCGCCATGATCCCGGCGTTTTTCTGGGGCACGACTTACGCGGTTACGCAGTATACGGTGCCAGATTGGCCTCCTATTCTGCTGGGTGTCTTGCGCGCGCTGCCTGCGGGCTTACTGCTGCTCGCGATAAAGCCGACATTGCCGAAAAAGCACGAGTGGAAAGCCCTGCTTGTATTAGGCACGATCAACATCGCGCTGTTCTTCTGCCTTGTCTTTGTCATGGCACTCACACTGCCTGCGGCGATTTCAGGCGTGGGTATGGTTTCATTACCCGTATTTGCGATGCTGTACAGTTGGGTGGTCTATAAACGCCGACCTAACGCGTTACAGGTATGCCGAGGCCTTGCTTTGGTTGCCCTCGCGTGGCTGCTATTTAATCCGGCAACCATCACACTGAATCCGGTTGGTTTGATTGCCATGCTTTCTGCCATTATGTGTATTGTGATCGGCAGCAGCGTTACTAAAGCACTCGGTACAAGAATGCATTGGTGGACGGTCCTGACTTGGCAGTTGATCATTGGTGGCGTGATTCTGACGATTGTTTCCGCTGTTATGGCTAGCCTCGATCCGGAGCCATATCTCAGTGCGGTACGACATACGTCGCTTACTAACATCCTGGGGCTGCTCTGGGTGATTATTCTTAATACCGCATTAAGCTACACCATGTATGTCTGGCTTCTGCAAAGAATGTCTGTGGTTGATTTTACCTTTGGCAACATCATTAATCCGATTGCTGGTATTTTATCTGGCTTGTTACTGCTTGGAGAAAGCTTCACGCCTGTTCAATATAGCTTGATGTTGGGTATGATCCTGGTATCGCTACTACCACAACTGGTGATGAAATTTTTCAAGTAGGCATGACCAACCTTCTTTAGGACGGAGCAGATTGATCAAAAAGAGGAAGTCAGCTGACTTCCTCTTTGAATTAAGGCTCGATTTGTTTACTGGGTACTACGCCAGCTCAAGAATGATTTTTTCCAGTTTGTCTAAACCTTCGTTCAGTACTTCTGACTCGATAGTTAGCGGTGGAAGCAGACGAATAACGTTCGCTTTTACCCCACAAGAAAGCAAAATGAGACCGTTCTCTTGCGCTTTAGCAATGACCGCTTTGGTCATGTCTTGCAGAGGCTTGCCAGTTTCTGGATCAGTAAATTCAATCGCCATCATTGCACCAGTGGTACGGATTTCACCAATCGCAGGTACAGATTTTTGTAGCTCAGTCATACGTGCATTAACCACTTCGCCAATGCCCATCGCTTTCGCACACAAGTCTTCTTCTTCGATGATTTTCAGTACTTCCAGACCAGCAACACAACCTAGTGGAGAGCCAGCATACGTGCCGCCTAAGCCACCTGGAAGTGCAGAGTCCATGACATCTGCTTTACCAACCACAGCTGAGATAGGGAAACCACCCGCAATGCCTTTCGCCATCGTCATTAGATCTGGTTCAATACCTAGGTATTCGGTCGCAAACATCTTACCCGTACGGGCGAAGCCTGTCTGGATTTCATCGGCAATCAGCATAATACCGTGCTTGTCACACAACTCACGCAAGCCTTGTGCAAACGCTTCAGGCGCTTTGTAGAAACCACCCTCGCCTTGTACAGGTTCAAAAATGATCGCTGCAACGCGTGAAGGCTCGATATCACAAGCAAACAGATCATCGATCGCTTGTAGGCTTTGCTCAACACTGATGCCGTGGAACGCATTTGGGTATGGTGCGTGGTAGATTTCATTTGGGAAAGGACCAAAGCCTGCTTTGTATGGCGCGACTTTACCCGTTAGACCCATTGTCATGTTAGTACGACCATGGAAGCCACCTTTAAACGCAATCACGCCGCTACGGCCAGTGTGAGCACGTGCTACTTTCACGGCGTTTTCAACCGCTTCTGCACCTGTTGTCAGGAAGATGGCTTTCTTCTTAGTCTCACCCGGAGCAAGTTCAGTTAATTTTTCCGCCAGCTCGACGAATGATGCGTAAGGCGTCACCATTGCACAAGTGTGTGAGAAGTTATCGAGCTGAGCTTTTACCGCTTCGCTGATGCGCTTATGAGAATGACCAGTATTAGTCACCGCAATGCCCGCCGCGAAATCGATGTACTTGTTACCTTCAATATCCCAAACATGCGCGTTTTCTGCTTTCTCTACGTAAAGCGGGTATAACGCACCCATACCTTGAGCAATTACCTGGTTTCTTCTTTCGTGTAGTTGTTGGTTAGTCATTGTTTTTATCCTTAGTTACCGCCAAAGCAGAGATATTTCACGTCCATGTATTCATCGATACCTTGTTTTGCTCCTTCACGTCCGATGCCGGACTGTTTAACACCACCGAAAGGAGCCACTTCAGTAGAGATCATGCCTTCGTTAATACCCACCATGCCGTATTCAAGCGCTTCTGCGATCTTCCAAACACGGTGAATGTTCTGGCTATAGAAGTATGATGCTAAGCCGTAAATCGTATCGTTCGCCATTTCGATAAGCTGTTCATCAGTATCAAAGCGAATCACTGGCGCGACAGGGCCGAAGATTTCTTCAGAGACAATCTTCATGTCGTGAGTCACATCTTTTAGCACCACTGGCTGCATGAACAAGCCATCAAGCTCTTTAAGCTCAGTGACTGGCTTCGCACCTTGCTCGATAGCACCATCAATTAACGCTTGGATGCCCTGCTTCGCTGACTCGCTGATCACCGGGCCGATATTCACGCCCTCTTCCAGGCCATTGCCAACTTTAAGCTGCTGAACGGCGGCATCAAACTTAGTGACAAACTCGTCATACACTTTGCTGTGTACGTAGAAACGGTTCGCACAAACACACGTTTGGCCAGTATTGCGGAATTTAGACGCCATCGCACCAGTTACTGCGGCATCGATATCTGCATCATCAAATACGATGAATGGTGCATTGCCACCCAGCTCCATGGACGTGCGTTTTACGTCACCCGCACATTGCTGCATCAGCACACTGCCGACTTGAGTAGAACCGGTAAACGAAAGCTTACGAATTAGTGGGTGTGACGTGAAAATTGCACCAATCTGACGAGAGCTTTCCCCAAGAACAACTTGAAGTACGTCTCTTGGAATACCCGCTTGATAAGCGAGTTCAGCCACTGCAAATGCAGAAAATGGTGTGGCTTCTGACGGTTTCACGATAAAAGTACAACCTGCCGCTAATGCCGGACCCGCTTTACGGGTGATCATTGCAATTGGGAAGTTCCACGGCGTAATGGCACACGCTACACCAATTGGCTGTTTAATGGTCACCAAACGCTTGTCTGCACTTGGTGCTGGAATGGTGTCACCGTAAGTACGTTTCGCTTCTTCTGCAAACCATTCGATAAAGCTTGCACCGTAAAGAACTTCGCCTTGAGCTTCAGCCAACGGCTTGCCTTGCTCTAGTGTCATCAGGCGGCCAAGATCTTCTTTATTTTCTAACAGAAGTTGGTACCAACGATTCAGCAAGCCAGAGCGAGTTTTCGCTGGCAGCGCCGCCCATTCTTTTTGTGCAACGCTAGCGCGTTCAATACCGTCCAGAATGTCGGATTCAGTCGTCACTGGCGCGTAGCCAAGCACTTCGCCCGTGGCTGGGTTGGTTACCGCTGTACCTTGCACTTCACTCGCCACCATGAACGAAAGAAGGCTTTTGTTTTTAATCTGTTCCATGGTTATTCCTTTTAACCGCTTTTCAACAGCGCCACACTAACGAAGCAAATCGTGGCGATGTATTTCGCTTTTTAAGCTGGGATCTGCTGTGTAATGCAGTGAATATTTCCACCGCCAAGCAGCACTTCTCTTGACGGTATAGCAATGATTTGATGCTCTGGCATCGCGTTTTGCAAAATTTCGATTGCGATCGCATCCGTTTCTTCGTCGAGCATCGGCAAAAATACATGTTCGTTCACAATGAGGAAGTTCGCGTATGACGCACTGAGGCGCTCACCTGCTTGTCTGCTCATTCCTGCACTCGCATCAATGCCATTGGCTTCAGCTTCACTGTAGTGCAGTGGCCCTGGTATTGGTAGACGGACAATCTCGATATCGCGTCCCTTTGCGTCTTGCTGTGACTTCAGCGCTTTTTCAGCTTGTCTGGAAAGCTCGTACTGCGGATCGCTAGGATCGTCAGTCCAACTCAACACGACTTTACCCGGTGCAATCACATGCAGCAGGTTATCCACGTGACCATCCGTTTCGTCATTGAATAAACCATTTGGAACCCAAATGACTTTTTCGATGCCTAGGTAAACTTTTAACTGCTCTTCAATTTCCGTTTTGCTCAAGTGAGGGTTACGACCCGGACTAAGCAGGCACTCTTCTGTCGTGTAAAGCGTCCCTTCTCCATCGGTATGAATCGAGCCACCTTCAAGTACAAACGGGGCACGGTAGTAATCAATACCGATGATGTCGCACACTGAGCCTGCAACTAAATCATCTTGCTGCCAGTTTTCATACAAGCCGTTGTATTCTCCGCCCCAAGCATTGAACTTCCAGCTAATACCACGGCGATCACCCGTTTGATTCACAACAACCGTTGGGCCAATATCTCGCATCCACGCATCGTTAAATGGAATTTCTACCAAACGAACGTCGGGATGAAGCAACTTTCGCGCACGGTCAAAGTTGTGAGAACACACTGCAACACTGACTTTGGTCACGTCGACAATTGCGTTGGCAATTCTGGCAAACGTCTCCTGTGCAGGAACCGCACCGTCACGCCAGTTATCACGTCTTTCGGGCCAAGCTAGCCAGACTTCACTTACCGGCTGAAATTCAGCCGGAAAATAGAAGCCATCTTGTGCTGGTGTTGTAGATAACTTCATAGTAACGCCTCTTTAAACAGCCAGTTTTCCAACGCTTGTGTATAGCTCTGGACGACGGTCGCGGAACAGACCCCAAGCGTGACGAGCTTTTGCTGTTGCTTCTAGATCGATCTCTGCGTAAATGATCGTCTCGCCTTCACGTGGCGCTTCCGCAATTTTTGCACCCGTGTGGTCAGTAATGAAAGAAGAGCCGTAAAACGTGGTTTCAATGCCGTCATCCACTTCTGTACCGACTCGGTTTGAAGCGATTACCGGCACTAAGTTTGCCGCAGAGTGACCTTGCATCGTACGCTGCCAGTGGTCACGAGAGTCCAAAGTTGGATCTTGTGGTTCAGAGCCGATTGCCGTTGGGTAGAAAATCGCTTCTGCACCATGCAAAGCCAGACTACGTGCTAGCTCTGGGAACCATTGATCCCAGCAAATGCCCGCACCAAATTTACCAAACTTGGTTTGCCATACTTTGAAGCCAGTGTCACCAGGGCTAAAGTAGTACTTTTCGCTGTAGCCAGGGCCGTCAGGGATGTGAGATTTACGGTAGTTTTCCAGTACCGTGCCGTCAGCATCGATCATCACTAGCGAGTTAAAAAAGGTATTACCCGCTTTTTCAAAATAGCTAACAGGAATAACCACACCCAGCTCTTTAGCCAAAGCACTCATCTCTTTGATAAGGCGACAATTCTCTGTTTCTTCCGCTAATTCAAAGTATTTCGCTTCTTGTTTTTTGCAGAAGTAAGGCGCTGCGAATAGTTCCTGAGGAAGAATCACATTCGCACCATTTTGTGCCGCTTCACGAATCGCCTTTTTTGCTTTTTCTAGGTTATCTTCCAGATCCCAGCTCTTAGTCAGTTGAAGAGCTGCAAATTTAACGACTTTGCTCATTGGATATTCCTTATCTCTTAAATCGCTAGTTTGTCACGTAAGTTGTAGTAAGCCGCACCCATTGCTGTAAATGGAATTTGGAAGTGACGGCCACCCGGGAAGGAGTAGTGTTTTAGTGCTGCAAACGCATCAAAGCGTTCCGCGTGTCCGGTTAAAGCTTCAGCTAGAAGCTTACCTGCAAGGTGTGTACACGTAACGCCGTGGCCACTGTAGCCTTGTAGGTAGTAAATGTTGTCTGCAAATGAGCCGAACTGAGGCATGCGTGAATAAGTCAGCAGGAAGTTTCCTGTCCACGCATAATCAATCTTAATGCCCTTCAACTGTGGGAAGACTTTTTCTAGTTTTGGACGAATCAACGACTCTACGTTTTCTGGGTCACGCGCACCGTAAACGACGCCGCCTCCGAAAAGCATTCGCTTGTCTGCTGTTAAGCGGAAGTAGTCCAGCAGGTAGTTACAGTCTTCAACACAGTAGTCACTGGTCAGTACTTGCTTTAGCTGCTCTTCATTCAGTGGTTCCGTAGCAATAACCTGTGTTCCACAAGGAATCGCTTTATTACTTATATTCGGTGCCAGGCCGCCCAGGTACGCGTTACCTGCCAGTACAACGTATTTGCTCTTAACGCTGCCTTGCGCCGTTTTCACTACTGGATTAATACCTTTATCAATCGATAGCACAGCAGACTGTTCAAAAATTTGGCCACCCAGAGAAACAAATGCCGCCGCTTCGCCTAACGCCAGTTTAAGCGGGTGGATGTGGCCACCACGCATGTCCAGCAGACCGCCAGTATAAACTTTAGTACCTACGGCCTTTTCAACTTCACCTGCATCCAGCAAAGTGAGCTGATCGTTGCCGTAGCGTTCCCAGTTTTTCTTATGCTCTTCAAGACCTTTAAGCTGCTTCTTATTCAATGCCGTGAACAAGCCACCTTGTTTTAAATCACATTCAATGTCGTATTTATCAACCAGACCACGGATGATGTCGCCACCTTCAAAGATCATGTCGCACAATGCTTTTGCCTGGCGTTGGTCGTAACGGCTTTCAATGACGTCAACATCTCGGCTGTAACTGTTGACGATCTGGCCACCGTTACGACCAGTTGCTCCAAAACCTACTTTTGCACTTTCCAGCACAACGACTTTGAAACCCTTTTCTGCAAGATGCAGTGCAGAAGAAAGACCAGAGAAGCCGGCGCCAACCACACACACATCACACTCGATGTTGTCTTGAAGTTGTGGGTAGTCCGGCATATTTGGCACAGAGTGCGCGTAGAACGAATCCGTATGCTTGTTCATAGTGATATTCCTTTATTAATCGTCAGCTGGGTTAGAACGTGTGCCTTTTTAGGCGTGAAGGCGAATCCAAGTGGTCTTGGTCTCCGTGAATTTCTCAATAGCGTGCAGCGATTTATCTCGCCCATTTCCGCTCATTTTGAACCCACCGAATGGAACCGTCATGTCACCTTCGTTGTAGTTGTTCACCCATACCGAGCCGGCTTGCAGTCGTTTAGCGACTCGGTGAACACGGTTGATGTTGCTGCTCCAAAGTGCCGCGCCCAGGCCGTACTTAGAGTCGTTGGCAATTTCGATAGCTTGTGCTTCATCCTTGAATGGAATTACACAGAGTACTGGTCCGAAGATTTCCTCTTGAGCAACGCGGTATTGATTATCCACGTTATCCAAAATAGTTGGCTCGACGAACGCACCTTGACCTTCAACATTGCCACCACAGCGCAAAACGGCGCCTTCAGACTGGCCTAAAGTAATGTATTCCAACACTTTTGATTTGTGGTCCTGGTCGATAAGCGCACCCATAGAAGAACTAGGATCCATTGGATCTTTTGGTGCAAAAGCTTTAGCCGCTTCGATCACTTTTTCAATGAACTGCTCTTTAATGCTTTCATGAATCAGCAGACGCGTTGCTGCCACACACACTTCACCCTGGTTATAGAAACAACCCGCTGCCGTTTCAGCCGCCGCGCGGTCTAAATCGTCACAATCTTCGAATACGATGTTGGCGTTCTTACCACCTGCTTCTGCAAAGACACGTTTCAGGTTGCTTTCGCCAGAACGAACCATCAGCTGGCCAGCGATGCGCGTAGAACCAGTGAAAGCGATACAATCCACGTCGTCGTGTGTTGCCAGCGCGTCACCCGCTTCATGACCAAAACCTGTGATGACCTGGAACACTCCCTTTGGCAAACCAGCTTGTTCTGCAAGTTGACCTAAGAAGATAGCAGTGAGTGAGGACTTTTCTGACGGCTTAAGGATCACGCTGTTGCCTGCCGCAAGAGCTGGACCAAGCTTCCAGCAAGCTAGCCAAAGTGGGAAGTTCCATGGAACAACTGCCGCGACAACACCAATCGCTTGGTGAGAAATAAACGCGTGAACATCTTTTTCTGTTGGCGCGACTTTGCCATAGACTTTATCGATCGCTTCTGCGTACCAGCGTAATGATGAAGCTGCGCCTGGGATATCTGTAGAGAAGCTGTGAGAAATAGGTTTACCGGTATCCAGAGTTTCAAGCAGAGCCAACTCTTCACGGTTTTTGTCTATCAGATCAGCGAACTGTTTTAGAATCGCTTTACGATGTGCAGGGCTGCTTTCACTCCACTGACCTGATTGAAATGCTTTACGAGCGTATGACACCGCAAGATCGACATCTTCACTTTCACAACGAGCAATTTCGGTAAATATTTCGTCTGTTGCTGGATTAACGACAGGGATCGTTTTTCCACTTAATGCTGCGCTGTATTCACCGTTGATGTACGCCCTGTTTTCGATGTTTAGATTGTTCTTAAGTTCAATCCATTGTTCTTGAGTTTTCATACGCTCTCCTTGTTATCACACAAGGCAAGCACCACTTAGAATGTGGTTGGCGTATGCGCGCTTATCATTCGACAAGCCTTGTCTGTGTGATTCGTAAATCTGTGTGGCTGCGTCGTATCAATCACGTACGACTCACCTTCTTTGATGACGAACGAACGGCCTTTGTATTCCAGAGTGATTTCACCCTCTAGTACCGTGCCAATTTCTTCGCCTTCGTGTTTTATTTCAGCTGAACCAGTTGTTCCGTGTGGTGCATATTCTTCGATCAGGAATCCAATTACCTGCTCTTTCGTGCCGTTAGTCACCAGTTTCATCGAAACGGTTTCACTGCCCATTTCGACCAGTTCTTCTGGCGTAACGACAACTTTCACTTCATCATTCTGAGTTTGTTCAAAAATGAAAAACTCCGACAGAGATAAAGAAAATACGTTCACTATTTTTTGCAACGAGCTAACCGAAGGGCTCACTTTGCCATTTTCAATCGATGAAATAGCACTGTGAGTAATGCCCGCTCGCTCGGCTAATTCTCGTTGTGACAATCCATGTTTTTTTCTTAACTGAACAATATTTCTACCAATCTCTTGATTGTCCATTCATGTGGCTCCAAAAATTAAAGAGAAGCCGCCATAATAAATTCTTTGAATAAAATTTGTGAGAAATGATTGGTTTTTGCTTTCCATTCTGGGTGCCACTGCACGCCAACGAAATATTTTTGCCCAGCCAGGCTAAAAGCTTCTATCAAACCATCGGGTGCTTTCGCTTCAACTTTAAGCTGTGGCGCTAGCTGATCAACACCTTGATTGTGCAGCGTATTGACTTCAAAGAAGGTCGTATTTTCCCAATGATTTTCAACTAACCATTGTTCAAATAAGCTCTCTTTTTGAACCAATACTGCATGAGCAGGTGCGTATTTCTGTTCGAAATCATCAACAGGTGCTTCGCGGTGATCATTAAAACCAGAATCGTGAACCGCAGGGTTAAGGGTGCCACCTAATGCAACGTTCATCTCCTGGAAACCGCGACAAATACCAAGACAAGGGATGTCTTTATCTACTGCGTGTCGAATCAGGTTCAGTGCCAATTCATCGCGTGCTTCATCTTTCTTATTCTCAGTATGGCTAGCGTTGTAGCGATGTGGCGCAACATTTGAGTGGCTGCCCGGGAACAAGAAACCGTCACAAAGCTCCAGGATTGAGTCGACTTCATCACTCGACATATCCGGCGCTAACATAACAGGTAGACCACCAAAGTCTTTCACTGCGCGTAGGTAAAAATCATTGACTGCCTGAATTTGGTAACCACCTAACTCCTTGGTGCAGCTAACAACGCCAATGATGGGTTTGCGTGTCGTTGTCATAACATATCCGCGTTCAATTTATTTAACATCAACACTACAAACCGTGTACAAAATTATCAACATCGACGTTCGATATTATCGCCACAATGTGACACAGAGCACTTTTTAGGTCATTAAATTGAATATTTATGCTCATTATATTGAACAAAACAAAAACGACTGTTACAAAATAGTTAACAACAAAGCGCAAAAATAACCCATTAAAAAGTCAGAACACAAGATAAGTGGTTGTTTAAATTAAATATAACTGAATTAACACGCACATTAATTAACGCTTTGTAATTTAATTGTTAATTTAGCTATCTCTAATTTCTACTCATCTGGCTATTGGAGAAAAAATGGAATCGTATCTACAGGAAGTTCAAAATTTTAAACAACAGTGGCCCAACATCGAGTTCGTCGACCTGATCTTTACCGACATCAATGCAACACCAAGAGGCAAACGTATCCCGGTAGAGGCTCTGGAAAAGCTTAACAAAGGTGTCGCATTACCTCTTTCAACCATTACTCTCGATACGAAAGGTAATGTGGTAGAAACGGCAGGATTAGGCGAAGACTTGGGCGAACCTGACAATCTTTGTTTCCCTATTAGCGGTACATTGATGCCAACCGCGAAAGAACAAGTCGGCCAATTACTACTGAGCATGATGGATGATTCAGGAAAACGACCAAATCCTTTGTTCATTCGCAATATCCTCGCTTCGATGCTTGAAAAGTTAAAGGCTAAAGATCAGTACCCTTGTGTTGCTCTGGAACTGGAGTTTTACTTAATTGATAAACAGCGCGGCGAGAATGGCACACCTTTAACTGCCATCAACCCTACTAAGAAAACACGCGAAAAAGATACCGAGGTGTACGACTTAGATGGGCTTGATGACTATGCAGACTTCTTATCTGATCTCAACAAAATCGCCTTGGAACAGGGCTTAAATACCTCAGGCGCTCTTTCCGAATCTGCTCCGGGCCAATTTGAAATCAACTTTAACCACTCAAAAGATGTCCTTCGTGCGTGTGACGAGATCATTATCGCTAAGCGTCTGATTCGTCAGGTGGCCCACCAGCACGGATTCGATGCAACGTTTATGGCTAAGCCTTTCGGCGATCAAGCTGGTAACGGTATGCACATCCACTTAAGTTTGATGGATAGCGCTGGCAACAACCACTTTAGCCAACAAGATGGCGAAGCAAGTCCCCTCTTTTATCAAACTATGGCGGCGATGCTTGAACAAACATCAGATGCCATGGGATTAATTTGTCCTAATGTAAACTCTTTCCGCCGATTTGTTCCTGGTGCTTACGTTCCGACAAAAGCGGACTGGGGCGAAAACCATCGTGGTGTTGCGTTACGTGTTCCTATCAGCGATAGCAAAAACCGTCGCATAGAACATCGTATCGCAGGCGCTGACGTTAACCCTTACATTCTCGCTGCAGTAGTACTTTCCGCGGTATTAGCGAGCGAAAACTATAGCAAAGACCAATGTCCATCAACCTTAAGCGACGACGCGATTGACTTACCTGTGCGTATGTCAGAAGCTCTAGAGCAGTTGGACCACAGTGAGCTGGCTCAGTACATTTCAAGGGACTTTATCGATATGTATTTAGCTTGCAAACGCAGTGAACTCGCTGAATTTGAGCGCGCTATCACGCCACTGGAAATTGACTGGATGTTGCACTCGGCATAAACAAAGGAAATGTAATTTATGACTACGCAAACAAAGGCGATGGAAGCGCCGCTAAAATTCAATATGCAACATATGATTATCTCGTTAATTTGTGTTGCGACATTCGTACTTTTTACAACGATCGGATTAAATCACGAAGAAGGGCAAGCATACGGATGGATGAGTCTGCTGCCAACCGCGTTGGTTTTGGTCTTCGCTTTAACAACGCACCGTACAGTAGAAGCGCTTTTTAGCGGCGCGATTGCCGGGGTTTTACTCCTCAACCCAACTGAGGCGGTAGAACAAATCGTTGATATCTCGATGACGGTCATGATGGATGAAACCATTGCTTGGATCATTCTGGTCTGTGGCTTGATGGGTGGCCTGATCGCGATTCTTGAGAAAGGCGGCAGTATCTTAAGCTTCTCAGATATGCTGGTAACAAAAGTTAAGAGCCGCAAACAATCAATGGTGATGACTTTCGCCTTGGGTATTCTTATCTTTATCGACGATTACTTAAACGCCATAGCGATTTCGTCATCAATGAAGAAGGTGACTGACGGCTACCAAATCTCTCGTGAAAAACTGTCGTACCTGGTTGACTCAACTGCGGCACCAATCTGTATTCTTGTGCCAATTTCAACTTGGGCTATCTTCTTTAGCTCACTGCTTGAGTCAAATGGCGTTGCTGAGGCAGGCAAAGGGATTCAAACCTACATTGAGGCGATCCCATACATGGCATACGGTTGGGTAACGTTAGCCATCGTTCTGTTGGTTGCGATGGAAAAGATCCCAGATCTCGGTGCGATGAAAAAAGCAGAACAACGCGCGAAAAATGGCCAAGTTCGCCCTGACGGCGCAACCGATGTAGATTTTGGTTCTGATGTTGCGGCTCATACTAATCCAACAATGGGTCTCGTTAACTTCCTACTTCCGATGATTGTCCTGGTAGCGGCAAGCTGGTACTTCGGTATCGATCTATTGGCGGGTGTATTTGTCGCGATCATTTTCACAGTATGCTTCTACGGCTTCCAACGACTTATCTCGATGAATGATATGTTTGAAGCTGTTTATGATGGCATTAAAGTTATGCTACTGCCACTTGCAACGGTTATTGGCGGCTTCATGCTGAAAAATGTCAACGACTCGTTAGGTGTCACACAATACGTTATCGAGACGGTAAGCCCATACCTGAGCGCTTCTTACTTCCCTGCAATCATCTTCCTGATTACGGGTGGCCTTGTGTTCGCGACAGCATCTTCTTGGGGTACCTTTGCAGTAGCAATGCCAATCGTTCTGCCACTAGGTGAGCAACTTGGCGTACCACTACATCTAACGGTTGCGGCTTTGCTTTCTGCCTCTGCTGCTGGTAGCCACTCGTGCTTCTTCAGTGACTCAACCGTACTTTCTGCTCAAGGTTCTGGCTGTACTTCAATGCAACACGCAACAACCCAGTTCCCTTACGCATTGATCGGTATTATTGCGACAGCCATTTTCTTCCTTATGATTGGATAATCGCTGACTGTGAAAATCAGAAGCCCTGCTTTTAATGGCAGGGCTTTATTCTGCTCTCATTCCTGCGCCCCCCTATTATCCTCTTGATCCAAACAACCAAAAATGCCGGTTGATTACTACGTCAGCACCTAAACAATCTCACAAGCAACGCACAACGATGTGGTCTCTGGTAGTGACAAATACGTACAGACCGTTATAGTTTTATAGTTGACCACATGTTGAAGATACGGCTCTAAGTAGTCATTAGTATTTATAACGATTAGTCGACATGAGAAGAACTTTAGGAGTAAAGCATGACATATAGATTGAGTTTAAAGCGGTTGCTTAAGCCTATTCTCTTAACTTTCTGTGTACTGGTAAGTGCCTGCACTCAAGGTGACTGGCGTACAGCCAGCCGTGAGCCTGCAGGTATTGCTCCTGATCCTTCTAATGTTAAACAGGCCGTTATTGAATTTTATGCAGCCGATGCTTTTGGTTGGCGTGGCTGGTTTGCTGTACACACCTGGGTGGCCGTAAAACCAGAAAATGCCAATGAGTATACCGTCTATGAAGTTGTAGGATGGCGAGTCGGCCGTGGCCAGCCTGCACTTTATGCGTATCAAACCGCAACGCCGGATCGATATTGGTATGGTGCTCGTCCAGAGAAAGTACTTTCTATACAAGGTGAAAAAGCCCAGAACCTGATTCCGAAAATTCAGCGCATTGTAGACCAGTACCCTTATGCGAATGAATACACGCTATTTCCGGGGCCAAACAGCAACACCTTCCCTGCTTGGGTGGGTCAGCAAATCCCCGAACTTAACTTAGACATGCCTTTTCGTGCTATTGGCAGTGGCTACATCAACTGATTGTTGAGCAATAAAAAATCAACACGATAAGAGTGTTAAAAACATACAAAGCAGGCCAACTCGTCTAAACTCAATATCGATTAGACTAAAAAGAACTCAACGAGCTCTTTCCTCAAAACGGCGCTAGATAGGTGCCGTTTTTCTTTTATGAAACAATTATCCTCCTCCACACAGAAACAGATGCTCCCCGTACTAAATCAATTGCTTATAACTGCCTCAAATAGCTCTGCGTCCATAAATGTTAATAATTTACACAAATGAATTTTAACTTATAAAATTTATTTAACCTTGATCACATTGGAAAACCAAACTACGTTTAAATAGTACCGTTTGGTAATTTAATTACATTAAAGGGAATTGTCATGTTATCAGCTATCAAGGAAATGTTGATTCATCCGAAAGATTATGTCGGTCACGATGTCGATACGGTGATCTCCCAACTCGCAGCACAAACAGGCACCGACGCCAACATCTGGTCATACATCCAAGAGCAGTCCGTTTATGAAAACACCCTAAACGGCGTGAGAGTGTACCCGCACGAACTGCGCAGATATATTTCCTAGAACTCCAGCTCCACAACATGTGCCCTACGGTGTACTTCGGTTGTAGGGCACATTCTCATTGTTTACAAAGGTGTAATATTTAAGAAGTGGAGAGGTTTACGCCTTCTTGACGAATTTAGCGGTGACCATCATTTCACCAGCACCATCCACTTTGCAATCCAGTTGATGATCTTTACCTTCGACGATGCGTCTGATGACGGCTTTAGTGCCAATTTTTAAAACAAGGGAACTGCCTTTCACTTTAAGATCTTTGGCTAGAGTTACTTTATCCCCCTCCGCTAATAGCGTGCCATTTGCATCACTAACGCTAAAAGTTTCTTCAACTTCTGAAGGGTTCCATTCATGACCGCACTCAGGGCAGATTAGGTTATTCTGATCTTGGTAAACATATTCGGATTGACAGTTTGGGCAAGGAGGGAAAGACATAGCTAACTCTTATTAATTGAAATTTGCCACATATGTTAATACCTAACGCTGAAATTGCACGTAATACCTAAATGTTATCCCAAAACCGTTATGAGCATTCTGATTGCTAACAAAGTCAGTAATACTTTGATTATCCATATGACTTTGTCATTACCCGCCTTAAACCTAGCCTTAGTACCAATAAATGAGCCCAGGATAGATCCAATAACCATATAGATAATGAGATTTAAGTTTGAAAGCAGGTCACTCGTCACTGCGGCGTAAACAGGGATCTTAGCCAGGTGACTGATGGTCAAAAACATTGAGCTGGTCGCAATGACTTCATTATTCGATTTCAACTGTTTAGTAAGAACCGATAGTGACAGCGGCCCGACTGCCCCGACGATAAGCCCCAATCCAGTTTGTAGGAATCCAATTAGATAATAGCTTTCATAGCGGCGTATAAAATGCGCAAATCGCTTGCTCCAAAGGTTCAATAAGATATAGGTGCCGATTGCAGCAGGAACATAGTCAAAAGAAATATTCGAGAGGAAGAAACCAAACAGCAGCATGCCGATTAGTGAACCAATCAAAAACTTGGGTAGTAACGACCATTTCACATGATCAAGCGAGAAAAACATTCGCGATGAGTTACTAGCTAACTGTGTCACACCATGTACTGGGATGATTAAGCTAGGGCTAACGAAGTTGGGTAAAATTGCGATCAGTAGCATCCCTCCACCAAAACCAATCATACCGGCAATGGCGGAGGTGATCATCGAAATGAACCCTAAAAACAATTCTACAGACACAACGCTCCCTTAGCGTTAGCACTCACACCCATTTACACTCCAAACGCTTGTACCCACTGATTGGGCTCTGCAATAATAAACTCGTATGCGCGTTTGTCTGATAGCGTAATCCGTATTGCTTCACTCGTAACAGGCATCAGGCCTGCCCCTTTGCCTATGCACTTCTCGACCGAAATGATTTCCTTGCGTTTCAATATATATGGGCCAAGTGCAAGTTTCTGGTTATACGGTTCAAAAATGAATTCTGTGTCTGTCAGAGACAGCTTTCCATCCGCTCTTGCCACACCAACTTGTATCGTAGCAGCGGACGATTTAATAATTTCTCCTGACATATTATCTCCTTAGATAGCAAATAACGCCATACTAAACACTTTCAACTTCGAATACAAAAACACGCTTTGGTGACTAAAACCAGTGACTAAAGGTAAACCAACGCTTCAACATTATTACCATCTGGATCGAACAAGAAAGCAGCATAATAGTTAGGGGCATATTCTTCTCTCAAACCTGGTTTCCCATTGCAGATTGCGCCACAACTTAACCCTGCTTGATGAAATTTAGAGACTTGAATTTTGTTAGCAGCCGAAAACGCGATATGGCTTTTAGTACTACTATCACTCTTTTCGATCAGGAACCTGACGTTAGGCTCCGTTGTTGAGCCAAAGCCTGCTGCAGCGTCATCTGTCCACTTTAATTCAATGCCAAGTGGAGACAGTGCATGTTGGTAGAAGTCGCGGCAGTTTTCAAAATCAACGACTTTAATTTCAAAATGATCGATCACTAGAGTTCCTTGTGATTTAGTCTTATGTGTCCATGTGTATTTTAACGTATCTCAAAGACTCAATTTAACTCCCCGTCACTTAAAACGTTAACCCAAACCTCTTCAAATCCGCCTCACACTGCATCGCAGTTTCAAACAGAACCGCGTTCATAACAACTTACGCAATTATTTTTTGTAATGTATATTTAAACAGAGCAGAAATTACTCGTTTTTTACCGAGCTTTTGTTCAGCTAAAGCTAAATACACGTTCCACTCTCAAAAAACTGTAGCACCAGGCAAGCCACAAATGCTGGTATGCCCGCGATAAAGAACACTAACCCAGTTTGATAATTAAGCCGACGTTGTTCCTGTTGCTCTTTGTCAAAATCATGGCCTTTTACCATTTTGTAGACTTTGTTTGTTCTAGGGTTGTCGAGTCTGGATACTTTACTATGTACACCACCTTCCCACATAAGCTTTGCCAAAACCCAAATAACGATGACAACAAAAAATAAAAAATCGACGAGCTGTGTTGTGGCAAAGAAAGGCACTAACTTCGATAAAACAAAAACAGTTAAAGCGGCAACCATATTGATGAGCACCACTTTTTTAATCAAATCAGACAACATACCCTCCCAGCGTTGAAACCGCCTTAAGTGAAGTTGAACGCTCACGACTAATCACAGTTCAAATCGATGCCACAACACGCCATGAGTGGAAAATCATGTTTAGGCTGCTACTCTTTCGCTTCGATGTGATACTGCATTTCGATTAACTGATGTTCTCCGACGATTTCAACTTCTCGAATAAACTCAAAACCAAACTTCTCATAGTAACGTTGTAAGTATCCATGAGCATGAATTTCGATAGAGCTTACCCCATCATTCCGAGCGTAATCCATTAAAGCCTGGACAACTTTCGACGCGATTCCCATTCCTCGATAAGGTTCGGTAACTGCAACTCTGGCCATAACGGAAGAACCGTCGTCATTTATTGTTAATCGGGCTGTCGCGACGGAAGAATCCTTTTCCGTAACTAGCGCATGAACAGAGCAGCCATCTAATCCATCCAGATCTAATTCTCTCGGTATCTGCTGCTCAACGGTGAACACCTGATAACGAATAGCTTGAACTTCTTGAATGATCTCTGGGCTGTTCCCCGTAATAATTTCCATGCCAAAGACCCTTAATTTCCTAATGCCCATTCAACGCCATGCGCTGCATGAATTTCCGTGGTGTCATACAAAGGGACCGTCGTGTCACTTTGCTTCACTAATAATGCGATTTCAGTACATCCCAGAATCACCGCTTGGGCACCCTGAGCATGCAAATTGGCAATGATTTTCAAGTACCTGTCTCGGGATTCGCTTTTTATTTCACCCAGGCAAAGCTCTTGATAAATAATATCGTGAACGACGGTTTGTTCATCAGCAGTAGGAACAACCACCTCTATTCCAAATTTCTCTGAGATCCTGCCCTTATAAAAGTCTTGCTCCATTGTAAATCGCGTACCCAGCAGACCAACTTTCGTAACTCCGTCTCGAACCAGACTTTCTGCCGTTGCATCTGCAATATGCAAAATTGGAATCGATATGTGTGACTCAATCTCTGGCACAACTTTATGCATGGTGTTTGTGCAAATCATTAAGAAATCTGCGCCACCACGTTCTACCGACTTGGCTGCTTCCGCAAGGATCAAAGCGGTTTCCGACCATTTATCTTGATGCTGGAGTTTTTCTATTTCGTCAAAGTCGACACTGTATAGACAGATCTTCGCGGAATGTAAGCCGCCAAGCTGAGACTTAACGCCTTTATTCAGTGCCTTATAATAACTGGCGGTTGACTCCCAACTCATCCCACCTAACAATCCAATCGTCTTCATTTACCTTCCCTTATTTTAGCGATAGAGCGCTCAGTTATGGACATTCCTGCCAGTTATACTCCATTTGACGCGCGACCATTTTAGCAAGATCACGACTATGTAAGTGTGAGACAAGATATAAACTCATGTCGATACCTGCTGAGATGCCTCCAGAAGTTGTGTATTTCCCTGACGTAACCCAGCGTTGATCATCAATCACCATTAGATCTGGAAATCGATGTCTCAAATCGGGGATGTCCTCCCAGTGTGTCGTCACCGCTAAGCCCTTGAGCACCCCGGCACTGGCTAGTAAAAAGGCCCCAGTACATATCGATACCACCTGACTGGCACTTTGATCGACCGATTTTATCCAGTTCAATACCGTTGCTTTGGTCATTTCCTCAGTGTGCACACCTCCCACAACGACCAACAAATCAATACCGGGGTGGTCGTCAATGGAATAGTGAGGCAAGACATTGAATCCACCTCTCGCGGAAACGGCGTTTTTAGTTTCTGCTACAAAGAACACGTTCCAGTCGATTGTTTCTAGCCGCTTAGCTGTGCTAAAAACTTCGAAGGGTCCGGAAAAATCCAATACCTCGGCGTCATCATAGATATATATTCCAATATTCATTTATGCCTCCATGCACATAACCTATTATTAGAACTTTAGCTTTTTACCCACTGCCTGAGCAACCCTTGCATACTTTTCCCCACTACAACAATGAGAACCGCACCGACCAAAACTGGTGTGATAAGGAAAGCCCACCCCTGCCCTGACAGCATAATCAACAACGGATTTGCGCCAGCTGGTGGATGCGTCGTTTTGGTAATAAGCATTAGACTCACGGCTAGACCCGTCGCGAGCGCCAGTGTCAGCGGTGAAACACCAATATACTGCGTGAACAGCACCCCAACAGAAGCCGTAATCAAGTGTCCGAGAATAACGTTTTTAGGCTGAGCCAAAGGGCTATCTGGCACACCAAAGACAAGAACGGTTGTGGCACCAAACGGAGCCATAAGCAATGCGACATCACTCATCGTTGCATCAAAAAAAGACAACATGCCAATCGCAAGAGATGCTCCCATTCCCGCGATAATAGACAATCCAATATTTTTCATTCTAACCTCCCAAAAAGTAGACCAATCTGTCTACCAACATAAAATAGACAAATCGGTCTACTTTTGTCAAACTACTTTTCACGGAGGAGCCTCTTATGAGCAAAAAACGTCAGTTACTTATCGATACCGCGTTAGCCCTTTTTTATACCAACGGGATTAACTCGATTGGAATCAATGAAATAGTGAATGTATCCGGTGTCGCCAAACGTACACTTTACAGCCACTTTGCAAGTAAAGAAGCGTTGGTGTTAGCCGCTTTGCAACAAAGACACGAGACGTTTTCCTTCTGGCTGGATCAAAAACTGTCTGGGGCCAAATCAGACAAAGAAGTGATAGATAAGTTATTTTCTGCGCTGGCGAGTTGGTTCAGCAGTCAAGAACCAGCGTTAGGTAAATTCAGAGGCTGTTTTTTTATCAACACTTCTGCCGAGTTTAGTGATTTAAATAGCGAAGTCGCCCGCTTTTGTGGGCAGCATAAAAAAGAAGTCCGAGACATCATTGCCAATCATTTACAAAGCAACGATAGCTCATTAATTGATGCGATCTGCTTGATGAAAGAAGGAGCAATTGTCACTGCACACATGAGTGGGAATGGACAAGACGTCGCCAATAAATGCATTCAAATTCTACACAGAATTGAAGGTAGAACAGAGTAACGACAAATCGTCGAAGGGACGCACCTGACCCACCAAGTCAACAAGACCGAAATAGCTAACTGAAAGCGGCTGTTTGAGACGAGGTGCCATAGAGAAATGGCACTATATGCGTATAACTACCTGACTTATAGGAACTTTACTCTTTCATCAATGCACTCATAGGACCCCATTTCAAACTCCCGACATATCCACGGCCTGTTTTCATAAATGGTGCACATATACGTCTCTCTGTCCAAAGCCGCACACCAACCATCATCCAGTCTCATCATGGTTTCACCACCATACTGGTCGCGGGAAATGAATTGTTCTGGAACGCCAGTATCAGAAATGATCATCACTTCAAGGCGGCAGCAACAGGCTTTGCAATTTGAACAGGACGGAGTTTCTGGCGAGGTGTTTTTAATCGATATATTCATGAGTAACTGCAATTTCGTCAATCGTGCATGATACCTTAAATCTACTATGGCTTTTGGCACTTTATAAAAAATATTTACGTTGCCATCGATATAACTGGCTAGTTTGCAGGCGTTACGCTCAGCCAAAACGTCATAAACTGCACGACAAACAACCTGTTAGGCTTTCCCCTCTTCTGGGACTACGATTCTTTACTTGGTTTGTCAGAATATACCTGAGACAATGGTCACAACTTACTACAGGCGAAACACTATGAAACTTTTAGTCCGCAACCTTGCGCGAACCACGACCGAGCATGAAATTCGTGTTCTTTTTTCAGCCTACGGCACCGTCAATGAGTGCAACCTGGTATTAGACCAAGAAACGGGGCAATCTAAAGGC
Source organism: Vibrio sp. EA2 (assembly GCF_033042495.1). Lineage (NCBI taxonomy): Bacteria > Pseudomonadati > Pseudomonadota > Gammaproteobacteria > Vibrionales > Vibrionaceae > Vibrio > Vibrio sp. EA2. Next base: position 793,645 of record NZ_JAWLID010000002.1, read on the forward strand.
TTCGCTTTTGTTGAAATGCCGAATGAGGATGAAGCGAAAAATGCTCTTGAAAACCTTCATCACACGAACGTAGCTAAGAGCAAAATCAGAGTTAAGTTCGCGCAAGACTAAGCCGCCCTCGGAGCCTGATTAACCATGCGTTAAAGGGTTCCGTTCTTTACTCCGTCCCCTTTCTTATTCTCATAATACAAACGCAACGCAGGACCAAATGCCATACGTTGCGAATCTGAACTCAGCTTTTAATTTAAAGCGATTTTGCTTAAGCCATAATGTGGGTAGCACAAAGCTTATTACCCGCTGGATCACGTAAATAGGCAAGATACATCTCACGTGGTCCCATGGTTCTTACACCTGGAGGATCTTCGCACTCAACACCACCACTTTCCAGACCCGCTTTATGCCATAGCTCTACTAATTCAGGGCTGTCCACTTTAAAGCCAATAGTCATACCATTACCTGAAGTTGCTGCTTCTCCATCGATTGGCGCAGTAATAGCAAAAGTGCCCTCAGGGTGAAAATAGAAGCAACGCCCGTGTGGATCTAAGACGCCTTCTTGGTAACCAAGCACCGACAAGATCGCATCATAAAATTGTTTGGATTTATCGACATCATTTGAGCCAACCATAACGTGACTGAACATTTATACGTCCTTTTTGATTGTTGTTGAACGAAACCACTCTGCTATAGCAACTTTCTGAAGTCTATGGCTATTTTGTTAAGGTGTGAAGCACGTAATATAGTATTTTAAATTTTGCTAATATAAACAAAATGCAAAGGGTAAATGCGGAGCAAGCACCGAATCTGCTTCCTCCGATTGAGCGTCGTATTAACCACCGATATGGCAGGCAAATCCCATGGATTCTACTTTACGTTTTAATTGCTGGATTTTTTCATCAGGGTTCGATGCCGTATCTTGCATAGGGTAAATGCGCCCTAACAGAGAATATTTGTTTTCACCGAAACTATGGTACGGAAGAAGGTGAATAGTATCGACATTTGACATGAGTTGTGCGAACTCACCAATCGCCTGGATTTCTTCTTCGTTGTCATTAAACCCTGGAATAACAGGAACACGTACGACTACTTTGGTAATAAATGAAATGCGCAGGATATTTTCCAGAATGATTCGATTCTCAACACCTGTGCCCTCTTTATGAACATGAGGATTAATAGCTTTGATATCGACCAACGCTAGGTCAATCCACGGGAACACTTCTTCTATGGCTTGTTTCGAACCAAGGCCTGTAGTTTCAATCGCGGTATGCCAGCCTTTTTCTTTACATCCTTTAAGTAGCTCTCTCGCAAATTCAGGTTGAGCTAATGGTTCACCACCTGACAAAGTAATCCCGCCACCTGCTCTACGGAATAGGTTTTCGTCTTTTTTGAGTTCAAGCAACACTTGCTCAACACTCATTCTCTTTCCTTTGATTTCAAGCGCACCAGTTGGGCAAACGTCAACACAAGCGCCACATTCAATACACTTTTCTCGGTCTATAAAATGTGGGTTTGAGCGAGAAATCGCTCCAGCTTTACAGACATCAATGCATTTTCCACAACTAACACAGTCGCTCGCTTTGAAAATCAGTTCCGGCTTGGCTTGTTGTGATTCAGGGTTGCTACACCATTTACAAGAAAGTGGACATCCTTTAAAAAAAGAAATGGTTCGAATTCCTGGTCCATCATGTAACGAATATCGCTGTATATTAAACAAGACCCCTTCAGCAGTGTAATCGACTTTATTCATGACAGTTTCTCGTTATTTTTGATAAAAATAGGCCGCTACATCGCGACCTATTTTTTATTTTGAGTATTATAGTTGCTGCTCTGTACGGCTAATAATGTCGTCCTGAACTTCTTTCGCTAGTACCACGAATTGAGCGCTGTAACCCGCAACTCGAACAACGAGATCTTGGTGTAGGTGTGGGTTTTTCTGTGCGTCTAGTAAACGTTCACGGTCGATAACGTTAAACTGTACATGCATACCTTTACGGTCAAAGTAGTTTCTTACCAGACCGCTGAAGTTACGCAATCCTTTCTCACCAGCTAGTGAAGAAGGCAAGAATTTTTGGTTGTACAAGGTACCGTTTGAAGCGGTGAAGTGATCCAATTTCGCTACTGAGTTCGCCGCAGCCGTTGGACCTGAAACATCTTTACCTTGGCGAGGAGAAACACCATCAGCCAGAGGCTTAGTCGCTAAACGGCCATCTGGCAATGCAGATACATTCTTACCAAACAGAACGTTAGCGGATACCGGGTAGATACCAGCCTGGAACTGACCACCACGAGTATTGGTGTATTTCTCTACTTCGTCACAGTAAATAGAGGCACAACGGCGAGCCACATAGTCGACATCATCAATATCGTTACCGAAGCTAGGCGTACTTTCTAAGATAAGGCGAATTTCTTCGTGACGAGAAATGTTACCTGACGTTGGCGCAGCTTGTGCAGGTGCATTCGATAGCTGACGAAGCACTTCTTGTTTAATCGCTTCAGGGCTTAGCGATCCTTTTTGCGCGATAATCTGCTGAACCACGTTGTAGACGTCTTTTTCATCTAATGACATGCGGCCAGCCGCTGGTGCGCAACCGCCTTCGGCATAGCCAAAGTTCGCATCTAACGCACTCTTAAGCTCTGTCATTGTCAGCTTGCGATCTTCAAAGACTTGCTTCTGCATGGCGTAAACAGAGTCACCAGTATCTGCGACACCGAACGCCTGAGGACCTGTATAGTTATAAATTGCACCGCCATCTTGCAGTGATTTACCGCGACCAATACAGTCATCAACAAGAGCAGAAAGGAAAGGCAGTGGGCAACGTTCAGCATGCGCAATATCGACACTATTACAAGCTTCAACCAACTTACGAACGAAGTACTTAACTTGCGCTGTGAATGCATCAAAGAAGTCTTCAATATCGGTAAACTGAGTCATATCTTTGGTCACAGGGCCAACTTGTTTGTTGTCTGCTCGACCGCTGTTTAGCGTGATTTCTAGTACTTTAGCCAGGTTAAAGAACGCAGCGTCGTGCCAACCTTCAGTACGGTGTGGTGCTTGTGGTTCTACACAACCGATAATGCAGTAATCACGAGCATCAGCCAGCGACACGCCACGGTTTTGTAGTGACGGGATGATAACTTCATCGTTATACATTGCAGGGACACCAAGACCAAGGCGAACTACTTCACAGGCACGGAACAAGAACTCATCCGGCGTACCCTGCCATACACGAATAGAAAACGAAGGTGCAGGCAACTGCACGTGCGCGGTCGCTTCCATACACATATAACTTAGTGCGTTAGTCGCGTCTTTACCCTCTGAAGTTTGACCACCAACACATAGGTTTTGGAATACCGCGTAACCGGCGAATGCTTGCGCTGAGACTTCATCACGAGTTTTGTTGATGTCGTTGAGTTTGATCCAGCAGCAATCCACCAGCTCTTGAGCAAATACTGGATCAATTGATTTGTCTGCTTCTAGGTATGGGTACATGTACTGGTCAAAACGTCCTGGAGAGATAGAGTGGCCGCTTGATTCAATTTGCAGCATGCTTTGCAGGAACCAGAAGGTTTGACATGCTTCCCAGAACGTTGTTGCACCATGCTCAGGTACACGACGACAGTTTTGGCTGATTTGTTCCAGTTCGCGTTTGCGTTGTGGATCAGATTCGATTTGAGCTAGACGCGCGGCTTCATCTGCATAGCGATGTGCGTAAACAATACCAGCTTCATAACTAATGATAATTGCGTTGTAGAACTGCTCTTTTTTAACAAAATCCGGTTCTGTACGATCTAACTTGTCTAACGCTTCCTTTACTTGCTCAATTACGCCACGGAAACCAACTCGCAAGACTTTACCGTAGTCGACACAGACGTGACCAACACCACCATAGAAGTAGTTACCTACACTGAATACGCCCGCGCCCATCGCTTCATGGGTCTCTTCTGACATATAAGAAGCAGCTAACTCACTGGTTGTCTTCCCAGGCCAGTATTTAAATGCTTCGTGCAGTTCCTGGGCAGTTTTCTTCTCAATAATGAATGGATCCGCTACGCGGTGTTCCATTGTTTCGAATTCTTTTTCTACCCAATCGTAAGAGAACTCAGGGCAAATTTCCGTTGAACGAGGGTTAATCGTTACCGCACCAACAATCAATTCATCTTTACGAATGGTCACTGGTAGTTCAGTAAAAATCTTTTCAACCACTCTTGCTCTTCTCATGATCGCTGGAAGATGCTCATTCGCTTTATAAGCTTCAGTTGCCAGAACTGCACGCTCAGACTCAACGTAAGGCTTAGCGTCAAGAATCATTTGTTTTAAGCGCAGAACGCGATCAGTTGGATTAGAAAAACCTTTCTCTAACATAATGTTACTCCGTAATTATTATTCAGTAAGATCACGAGATCAGACTTCAATTATTTTGTCGTGCGGCAATTTCTGTATTTGGGTAAATATTGCTACTGCTTCGTGAACGAAAAACGAAAGAAATTGCGCAATATTGAAGGATGTGCTTTCCGCATTGATGCCTTCACCTATTTCTTTATCGTTAATCCATTAAAAGCTGCTCAAGTCATCTTCAATAGTGCGCATCGCTTCATTCACCGCTGAAACTTCCCCAAAGATGGCAAGTGCGGTGACGTGCTGAGGGCATGTACCTGTGATTTCCGTCACCGCGACATCCGCACACTTACTCGCCAAATCGGCACAGTAGTAAAGATCAGGGATGGGCAACATGATTAATCCAATCGCATCAATACGGATCAGACCCAGGCGCTGACGAAATTCCGAGGACACACGGCGTTTGAGCATCGCAAGAGTATCTGGCCCTGGTGCGTTAATTATGCGTGTTTTCATCGTTCTATTGCCTATCTCTTAACTTAGTCACATTAATATTCAATCAGTTAACGAATATTCAATGCTTCAACCATGACACATCGACGGTAGCGGGCAAAAGAGCGAGCTGATGTAATGCCTTCGCCCGTTGGCCCTGCGATAGTGAATGTTGTATGACCTTCACCACCAACACCGATACCTGAATAAGATGGACCGTTTTTCACAAAAATTGTGGTTTGAATTGAACGAGCCATTTTGCTTAGTTTCTCAACGTTAGTAGAGTGCATGATTGCGGTATGACGGTTGCCATGCTCCACTTTAATTGCCAAGTCTATCGCTTCATCTACGTTTTCAACTCGAACAACGGGCAGAATCGGCATCATGAGTTCATGTACAACAAATGGGTGATTTCTTTCTGCCTCGATTAAAATCACTTTAATGTCATCGCTAACTTGAATATTCAATTTATCCAGGATGTAGCGAGCGCCTTTACCGACGAAAGAAGTATTAGGGCCTGTCCCCTTTTCGTTCAGAACCAGCGATTGCAGTTGTTGAATCTTCTGTTTGTCACACAGTAGATAAGCGCCACTTTTCTTCATGCAATGAATCAAGTAGTCGGCGACTTCATTGACAACAATGACTTCTTTCTCAGCGATGCACGGCAAGTTATTGTCGAACGCACAGCCGTTAATAATGTCTTTTGCTGCTTTTTCGATGTTCGCGGTCTCATCAACCACAGCTGGAGGGTTACCTGCACCAGCACCGATCGCTTTCTTACCAGTAGACATCACGGTTTTCACGATCGACGGGCCACCAGTCGCAACAAGCATATTGACTCTAGGGTCGTTCATCATTGCGTTTGTGTTATCAATCGACGGCTCTAAAACCGTCACCACCAAGTTTGCCGGAGCGCCGAGTTCAGCCAGTTTTCTATTGATCAGATCAACAGCAACGAGTGAGACGTTACGAGAACGTGGATGTGGGCTGTAAACAACCGTGTTCCCTGCTGCCAACATACCAATACTGTTGTTAATAATGGTCTCAGTTGGGTTCGTCGTTGGTGTGATTGAACCGATCACGCCGTAAGCAGAAAATTCAGTCAATGTCAGGCCTGAATCACCGCTTAATGCTGAAGTAGCTAGATCTTCAGTACCTGGTGTTTTGGTTGCTGCAATACGGTTTTTCGTAACCTTATCCGCGTAATTGCCCATGCCCGTTTCTTCGACAGCCATGCGAGAGATTTTTTCAAGCACATCCTCTTGAGTGAACACTTCTCGAATACCTTGGACGAAGGCTGCGCGATCGCCCATGGTACAATGACGGTATTGGACTTGAGCATGTGAAGCGGCGCTGATCGCCTCTTCCATTGACGCAAAACACCCTAAGTATTCTGTCGAGCCATGATTAGCAATCTGGCATTGAACACTCTGAGGCTTCGCTTGATTTTCAGCCAGTATTTGAGAAACGATATTCTCAATATTGCTGTTTAAATCGGGCGCAGTTTGAGTTTCTGGTTGTTTCACCATATTGGCGGCCAAAGCTTGAGAAACGATTCTCTCTAAACTGGCGTTTGAGCTGGATGAAACTGGCTCTGCGTTCTGCGCCGTAACGTTTGTATATTTGCTCAATACGTTTTCAACGGCGTGAGCAATTTCTTGTTCATTCATTCTTCCTACTCCTTACAACAAAATTGAATTTCAGGTGTCGCTTGAAATTTAAATATAAGGAGTTGTAGATGACTGAAGCGGCGCTGAGTCCATAGTACCAAGTAGCTGTAGGCCTACATCACGAGCGGTAAGTACTGCCTGACGAACGGCACCTGAGTCACCGGCAAACGTAAACGTCACTTCGTTACTAAAACAAGTGCCTTTGGCTGGCGTTGAATAACCGATTGGATCAATCACAGCAGATTTCGCCGCAGCATCCGCAATAACAACGCCGATCGCTGCTGGTGACGCACAAGTCATACCAAATGATTTGCCAATTGGCGCACCAAACGCTTTGTTAAGTGCAAAGCTTGCACGCGCGGTATATTGGAATTCTAGGTGGCCTGCAACGTTGCCATAAACATCACCGAAAGTGCGGTTGATTTCAGACAGTGTTACTTCTACAACGCGACGTACATCGGATACATCATCAGCACCGAAAATGATTAAGCACCCATGACCACCGCCGCCTTCTGTATCACGAGCAAGTTCAACAGCAACAACTTCACTATTGGTTGCTTTTACCGCTTCGTCCGCAGCAAAAATATGTGGACCAGCACCATTACGAGCGCCAACAATACCGATAGAGCGATATTTCTTATCGATGTTCATCACTTCATGTAACTGGCTATCAACACTAGCAACAACAAGACCAATAGTGCGCCCTAGGTCAGTGGTTCCAACAAATTCAGTCAGACCACAGTTGGCGACACGTGCCACCGCAGGAGTCGCTTGTTCTTGTTGTGCTGGCTGTTGTTTGTTCATGACCTCAGAAATGATCTGTTCAACAAAATTATCTTTCATCGTCAATTTCCTTCCGTTCTATTACTGAACTGTTTTTGGCAAGATTTTTTCAACTTCAGTATGTGGACGCGGAATTACATGAACAGAAACAAGTTCACCGACTTTGCTAGCAGCAGAGGAGCCAGCATCCGTTGCCGCTTTGACCGCACCAACATCACCACGAACCATTACTGTGATTAGGCCTGAACCAATTTTCTCGTAGCCCACTAGTGTTACGTTTGCTGACTTAACCATGGTGTCCGCAGCTTCAATTGCAGAAACCAAACCTTTTGTTTCAACCATACCTAGAGCTTCTTGTTGCATAAATACCTCGAGTTTTTTAAATGATGACTTTTCTGGCAAAGTATCCCTATAAGAGCTTGTAGGCTTTGCCTTATTCATTAAGCGATTTCATAGTAAAAGTACTGAGACAAAATGTTTTGCCTCGAATGAGGATTCTTTTGTTGAACAAAGAAGAGAAAGGCAATAATTTACAGCGATCTATCTCACATAAAATTTTTAATTAAAGGAAGGAGCTAGATGAGATAATAGAGTGAATAGGGTTTTGCGCAGTGGTGACGGGTAAATAAGTGAAATAAAGTTGCGCTCGACAGTTAGGCTTATCAATAAAATTTAGATTAAATATTTACTGAATATAAAAAACAGGACAAATTTGTCCTGTTAATTAATAATGGCGATATTAATTCAGAGTGACCGAAAGTCAAAAATAAATAACAGATCAATGACATTTTACTGTTCTCATTGAGACGAAAAATAAAATAGACAAAACGGTAACATTCCGCAGTAACAGCCTTAAATAAGGTGCTGCCACATATCTGGATGTGGCTTAGCCACCACCATACTATGTACCAGTAGCCCTTTATCTCCGGCGCTCTTACAGCCGACTTTGACGGCATTATTAACATCGCCAATGTCGCCATTGACAACAAAATAACACTTACCGCCAATGCCAAATGCCATATGCACTCGAACTAAGGTCACATTCGCCGCTTTCATTGCTTCATCTGCCGCTGCAATACAGGCTGCGACACTAAAGGTTTCGACAACCCCGACCGAGCCCTTTGCTTCAACAGGCGTTACTCCTGAAATAGCGGGTAAAATACTAGGATCAATTTTAGGTAGAATAAAGCTGTCCACCTTTAAGTGCCCTGCTAACATTTCACCATGATCGATTGCTTGTTGGACAGCGCCCACATCACCGGTAATCATGACAATATACTTACCCGGGCAAATCGTTTTCGAACTCAGCACTTCGACACTCGCACTTTTTAACATGCTATCTGTGACTTCGACGCCTTTTGCAATGCTGCTCAGTTCAAGCAAACCAATGGTATCTTTCATCCTCTACCCCTTTGAATAGTAATATATTGAGCGTCAACCGAACTCACGGTACCACTGCAACTTGCATGCACACCTAAACTCAAGGCATCAGGCTTCGCTTCGACAAGCTTTTGCCCGGCTTCCACTTTATCGCCAACCGTTACAATCGGATGACCTGCGGCACCAATATGTTGGCTAATCGCGACCTTGACTTGCTCGTAAGGTAAGTCAAACGGAAGCATCGGTGCATCTTGGTAATACGGTGTTAAATTCAATCGAGAAACTAAGCGCGACGTCGGCACCAGACGGTATTCTGCCATCGGATCAGCGTCTCTTAGCTCTCCGCTATATCGAGCGCCCTGTGCACGCAGTTGCTGCTTCAATATTTTGTTCACTCGCATCGGAGAAATATTAACGGGACAGGCATAACCCTCACACAAACTGCATTCTGAACACGTTAATGCCGATAAGAAGGTGGATGGCTTGGCCAAATCCTTATAATTCGTTGCTCTGATCACCAGGTTCGGTGCAATTTCATGGCCAATTAAGTGACGCGGACACAAATCGGTACAGAGTGAACACTGTTCGCAGACCGTCTTCGCCATATTAAGAATTTGCTCATCCGTTTTCAGACGACGCTGAATTAAAATATGATCACGCGGCAACACTAAGAGTGCCCCGGTGGTTTTAGTCACGCATTGATTTAAATCTTCAACTAATGCGCCCATCATTGGCCCACCGTTAATAACCGCAAACTCATCAATGGTTACCCCTCCTGCGTACTCGAGCAGTTCTTGAAAACAGATGCCTAAAGGGACAGTGATGGTCATTGGATTTTTCACACAACCATTAATCGTAAGTGTACGCTCGAAAACGCCTTGTTCATGTTCTACCGCGTGGCAGACATTAATCAGGGTTTGTACATTATTTACAATCACACCGACCGTTATCGGTAACTGTGCTGGCGGAACGCGACGACCAGTTGCCATCCAAATGGTGATGACTTCATCCCCCGCTGGATAAACATCTTTGAGAATATGGATACGCATATTCGGCGCCAATAAAGGGGTTAATGCATCAATCGCGTTTTGATATTTGGCTTTTAATGCTATTACGCCCTCTTTCGCTCCTGTAGCTTTCATCGCATAACCGAGTCCACGAATCATTTCAGCCGCTTTCACGACCATCAATTGTTGATCCACTTTTAGCATCGGTTCGCATTCTGCCGCATTGACGAGGAAAATTTCCGCGTCAGATTGCAGTTTCACATAGGTGGGAAAACCTGCGCCACCGGCACCGACAACCGCTGCATTTTTCACTCTTTCAATAATGGTATTTTTATCATACTGGTCTAGATACGACTGGCTGATAGTGTGTTGTTCTTTCATCATATTGCCTCAACGATTAAGCAATTTTTTTGACCGTTTCATTTACCTGTTGCTTGGCTAAGTCTGCGGCATCTTGCGCAATCATTTTTTCTTCATTGGTTGGCAAAACAACAATCGCGGGTGAGTCTTGTGTTGATACAACGCCCCATTTACCTCTTGTTGTTGACGCGTTTTTCTCTTTATCTAATTTAAAGCCAAATACCGAGAGTTTTTGTACCGTCAGCTCTCTGATCAACACTGAGTTTTCACCAATACCACCGGTAAACACCAAAGCATCAATACGATCTAACGACGCTAAATGACCACCGATATGACGCGCTAAACGGTGAACGAGAACATCTATGGCTAACGCTGCTCGTTCGTTACCTTGTAAGCGAGCCTGCTCCAACTCACGACAGTCACTTGAAAGACCAGAAACCCCCAATAAACCAGACTGGCTATTGGTTAAGCTATACACAGAATCCAATGATTGTTCGGTACGATTAGCGATATAAACCGCCGCACCAAAGTCCAAATCACCACAGCGCGTGCCCATCGCCAGGCCTTCCAGTGGTGTCATTCCCATTGATGTATCGACACTCTTCCCATTTTTAACCGCACAAACAGAAGAACCATTGCCAAGATGCGCGACTATGATGCCGTTGTTATTTGCATCAAGTTCCAGACGCTTAACGGTTTCTAAGGCAATGAAACGATGAGAGGTACCATGGAAACCATAACGTCTCACTTTATGTTCATCTCTAAGCTCAAGAGGAATCGCGTAGGTATACGCATCTTCTGGCATCGTTTGGTGAAAAGCGGTATCAAATACCGCGATATTTGGAATATTCGGCAATAGCGACATTGCTGTTTTAATCCCAACCAGGTTGGCTGGGTTATGCAGCGGAGCGAGCTCAGACAACTGGTTTATTTGCTCAATGACCTCATTTGTAACAAGTACAGAGTCACTAAATTCACTACCACCGTGCGCAACTCGGTGGCCGATGGCGCATAACGAGTCCATTAGTTCTAAGCTCGACATGGTTGCAAATAGTTTTTCTAATGCTGCGGCATGGGTGCCTTGTTGTAATTCAAAGAGCGTCTTGTTTCCTTCAGAATCTTTGATTGAAATAAACGCATCGGACAAGCCTAACTTTTCTGCAATGCCCGACAAAACAGGCTCATCTTTCCCTGTTGGTAAAACAGAAAATTTCATCGAAGATGAGCCACAATTAATAACTAAAACACGAGATTCTGACGACATGATTACCTCAAGAGCGAATAAATTTGAAAAACAATGGGGTTTGAAAACGGTGATTTTTTAGCTTTCGGCTAATTATCGAGTGAAAAGTGAAATCGCTGCCTGAGCAATAGCACAATCTTGTTCTACAGTTCCGCCGCTAATACCGATGGCCCCAAGTAACTGAGTGTCTTTCCAGATGGGCACCCCACCTCCGATACAACATACTTTGGGCGAATTTTGTAATCCGTATAAACTTTGGCCTGGCAATATTTTCACAGCCAAATCTGATGTAGGCGTCTTTAAAGCAACGGCTGTCCAGGCTTTTTGTGTTGCCAGTTCATGGCTAACCAGAAGCGCATCATCCATGACAAAGAAATACCGCTCTGCCCCAACCTGATCGACAAAGCTGAAAACAATATCAATGCCCACTCTTTCTGCGGCCTGACAGGCAAATTGACCGAGTCGCATGATATCTTGCAAAATCAGGTGAGTATTTTTGCTACTGTCACCAAGTGTTATTGCTTGGGTACTTTGACTCTCTGAAAATCTATTACTCATATTTGGGCCTCACTCAACACACTTCACACGCTTACGGCTCTAAAGAATCAACAATGCCAACAATGGCCGCATCGGTAACAGAATTAGAGTGCGTACTGCTATTACGAGCGGAACTTCCTGTCGTTACGACAACAATGTCACTATTGCCGGCACCAACACAGTCAATGGCAATTTCCGTTTCGCTGGTTGGGTGGTTTTGTTCATCTAAACGCGTGACAATGAGCAACTTATTGCCATTCAATGATTCATGTTTAGTGGTTGATACAATCGCCCCGGTGACTTTTGCTAAATACATAATGATTTCCCCTTAATTGACTCTTTCAATAAAGATACGACGACGGGCAATTTCTTCTTTAGCTGACGGCGTAATGATCGTATTTTTTTCAATGAGTAAAGATTGGTGTTCTGGCAGTAATTTTACGTCTTTTAACGTTATTAATGAGTGATTCGCAATAGAAGACACATTAGGCTTGCCAATAAAACTGACGCCATAATCTTCTACCTTGTTTAAATAAGCCGAATATTGCTCAATTAACGCACCCGAGGTTTTTTCTACAATAGTTTGATATTCATGATTTAATGTTGCGGTTATCGGCTTTCGATTTAATAACGCGTGAAAAGCCCAACTCGTTGCTAAGTTATCTCGAATACATAACGCCAGCTTCGTTAAGCTGTTCATTGATATGGCTGGAAAAAAGAGACCATAATAATCGTCTGATAGATCATCAGGTAAATATGAGTCCATCGAGAACTCAATATCCCCTTCTTGCTGCCAACGTAAAAATACAGATTTAATAACAGAGTTATTAGCGGTATGGGAAAGCGTCACAGCAATACCATAACCTGAACGATATAGTGCTTTAATGCAGTTGAGCGTATCGAGCAATGATTCCTGTTCATTACCGGTTAAAATCACTCGAATCACTTTTGAGCGTTGGCGTTTTTTCTCTAGGATGTCATCAACAATCTGACTGATCATGACGGTTAAGTCTTTTATTTCCATAACGCCTTACTCCGTCGCTTTCATTGCTATTCCTAACGGAGTAACCAGCAATGGCTCAGGAACGGAGAGAGACTCAATACCCGTCACTTTAGTAAACACTTCTGAAAATTGACTGAAGCTGGTTGCACCGCCAACGAGCCACAGCTGCTGTGCAGAATTTGTCTTAAGCCATAACGAAACCAAACTCGCCATTTTTTCTACGACAGGACGCACAACAGAAAATACTTGTTGTTCATGCTGTGAGTCTTTCTTCATTGTTTCGGCTTCATCATATTCAAGCCCCATCGCACCCGATAAAACTAATGTCATATGAGAGCCACCCGTCGGTTCATCAGCACTGAAAATGACATCACCGTTATCTAAAATACTCATCCCCGTCGTACCACCACCGACATCGACCACCGCTCCGCTTTCCAGATTTAATGCACAAGCGGCTGCTACTGGCTCATCGACGACATTGGTTACAATAAACCCAGCAGATTCAACCACATTCACAATGACTTTTACGCTGCCTTCAGAGACACCAGGAGGAATAGCAGTAGCGGCTTTTTCTAATGTGCAGCCTAGCCCTTGTTCAACTTTCTGCTTTAACATCGAAACCACTTTAGTCGCAGTGATGTAATCCACCACTATGCCATCTTTGACAACTTTAGATGGATAACTCGCGCCCGCTACCGGGTTGTTGTTCCTATCGACAACCACGATCGCAATATTCGCAGTGCCAAGGTCAACACCAACTTTAAATGGCCCTTTTTTCTTCAGGCACTTTTCGTCCTTGACCAGTTTGGCGAGTTTTTTTAGTCGTTTGTAAGAAGTTGAATCAGACATGGCTTATCCCACTAGGTAGCGCGTCACGCAATCGTTATTTTTCAGGCCAAATGCATTCGCTTCTTCTACGTCAATATGCATTTCCATCACCGCATCGTTGCTCACGCGAACCACAACGTTACGCAGAATTCCGGCACGATCTCCTTGAGTTTCCACATCGATTTCCATGCCATCTTTAAGGCCAAAAGATTCGGCATCTTGTGGTGAAATATGGATATGTCGCCAAGCCACGATCACGCCATGATCCTTAATAACCTTTCCTCTAGGACCAATAAGCTCGATGCTTGGTGAACTTTCTAAATCACCTGACATTCTCACGGGCGCTCTCACACCCAGCGCAAAACCATCGGCAATAGAAATTTCTACCTGTGTTTCACTGCGCAATGGGCCAAGTACTCGAACACGTTGTAGCTCACCTTTAGGGCCTTTTAGCGTGACCACTTCTTCAGCGGCATATTGCCCAGGTTGTTTTACCGCTTTAAAGCGAGTAAGTTCTGAACCAACTCCAAACAGCGCATCCATATCTTCTCTGCTTAAATGCACATGTCGATTTGAAATACCAATAGGTACAACTAATTGATCGCTTATATTATGTGCTGCCACATTCTGGTTCGAAGATTGAGTGGCCGACTGTCCAAATAACTCTTTCATTATTTGCTGAGTAATTAATTCTGCCTGTTCCTTAATTGAGTTCATAATAGTTTTACCATTCTTAGAGGAAGCGACTCGTCTTACAATAATTTGTAATCAGCCATATTGTTTGCCTTTAATAAGGACTTTTTTGCTAACAAAAATCAGCTGTGACAAAACGATCCAGATTAACCAATTATTTTTGTGAGCAACTTATCAATGTCACTTGCTGAAGGCTGTCTAGGATTGGTTGCCGTGCAAGCATCTGCCAATGTTGAATCAATAATTGCCTGTCTTGTGCGCTCTATTTCATGTCGACTTTTGCCAAGTTCAGTTAAGGATGAAGGAATTTGAAACTGTCGGTTTAAATCACGAATAGCCGCCGATAGTTCTTTGGCTGCTAATGACGGAATGTCGACATTGATATTCATTAAACGGACACATTTATGGTATTTATGCAAAATATCCGAATCGCCCGCCTCAGCGTTAAAGTCAATAATTAACGGCAATAACATAGCGTTAATCTTGCCGTGCGAGATATGTAAAGTTCCTCCCAATGCATGCGCCATTCCATGAACTAAACCCAGTCCTGATGCATTAAATGCCATACCAGCCATACATGATGCGTTGTGCATATGTTCACGAGGCTCAATAGCCGTCTCATTTTCAACAACCTGTGGCAAATAAGTCGCAACCAAATAGATAGCTTTTTCAGCAAGCGCGTCACTAAAGTCATTCGAATCAGTAGAAACAACGGCTTCGATTGCATGAGTTAAAACGTCCATACCAGTATCAACAGCAACAACACGGGGGACACTTAACACCAACTCTGGATCTAATATAGCGGCGTCAGGTAAGAGATCGGAAGACACCAGCGGATACTTTTTTCCATTGGAGGAATCAGAAATAACCGCATATGAGGTCACCTCAGAGCCCGATCCACTTGTCGTTGGAATCGCAATCAGTTCAATTTTATTGCCTTGGTACAGCTCTTCTAACGTCACTTTAATGCCCTTCGCTGCGTCTAACGAAGAACCGCCACCTAATGCAATAATGACATCAGGCTGAAATGACTTGAGTTGCTGCACACCCGCAATAATAACGGCTGTGTTTGGATCTGGTTTCACCTCGCCAAAAACCGAAACATTCGCATAGGGCATGGCTTTAATTAGAGAGCGCGCCTTGCCAGAAGAGACCATAAAAGCATCGGTTACGATAGCTACTTTTTTTGAATTGAAGCGTTCTAATGATGAAACCGCATCTGTACCAAAGTACACATCGGGTACGGAAAAAAATCGACGAGTCATTAAATTCTCACTTTCCATTGATCTTTGAGTTATTTTTAATTTAACACCAATCGATATAACGACGCTTATAAGAACTTGACTATATCTAGGACAATTTTGCTGTCCAATAGAATAAAAAGACAAGAAAATATAGTCTGGTAATAAACCAGTAATCATCTAATTCAAAGAGCAAATTTTTCATGTAAAAAAGTAAAATCAGACAATATTTTACACCCTACCAAATATATACTTAATTGGTGGTAAATCAAACACAAACATTTAGTAATACCCTACCTATTAATTTAACAAAAATAAGGTTTAATTATGGATAAAACTCTAAGAGGCCAGTGCATTGCTGAGTTCTTTGGTACTGGATTATTTATATTTTTTGGTGCAGGATGTTTATGCGCAACGATACTGGCAGGTGCTGACTTTGGTCTATGGGAAATAGCGATTGTTTGGGGCTTAGGCATTGCACTGGCTGTGTATTTAACCGCGGGAATATCTGGCGCGCATTTGAATCCTGCAGTGACTGTTGGTTTATTCTTATTTGCAAACTTTGAAAAACGAAAAGTTCTTCCATACGTCATTGCACAAACAGCCGGTGCATTTTTCGGTGCTACCATTTGTTACTTCATTTACCAAAATTTATTTACGGACTACGAGGCGGCGCATAATATCGTGAGAGGTTCTCAAGAGAGCCTGGCACTAGCAGGCATTTTTACTACTTTTCCTCACCCTTCTATCACTGTGTTTCATGCTGCAATAGTCGAAGTGATCCTAACAGCAACATTGATGTCATTGATATTGTCACTGACCGATGATGGTAATGGCGTGCCAAAAGGAGCACTAGCACCATTGTTAATTGGTCTCTTGGTCGCTGTTATTGGTGCAGCTGCAGCGCCGTTAACGGGTTTCTCGATGAACCCCGCTCGTGACTTCGGGCCTAGACTATTCACTTTCTTTGCTGGATGGGGAGAAATGACATTCACTGGCGCAAGAGATATTCCTTATATGATCGTTCCAATTGTCGCCCCTCTTATTGGTGCGTGTATTGGTGGTGCCGGTTATCGCTATTTAATCGATCAATATGTAACTAAACCATCGAATGAAGTACAAAGTACAGAATCAGAGTCTGTGAGTTAAAATACTCAGACATTCGATAGTTAGTCTCCTTTTAACAGTGCCCAAGCTTTGGACAGTATATTTTATACAAATATTGTTCATAAAGACTTGGGCATTATTAAATAGTTCTCCATGATATTCATAATTCCGCATTATAATTCACCTGCCTCATTCGACAACTGACAGCGACGCTGAACAGCAATTACATATAGCCTGTTTTCGGGGGAATTTTAGAGAGGTATTTGAACGTAATTTGGGATTTGGAATATGTAGATGATCTACAATCGTATTGGTATATAAGTATTTGTAAACTTTATTTAAGTAAATAAATTCGAATCACCCCAGTCACGCAATAATATGTCTTGGATTCAAGTACGAAGTGCGACACCTCTGAACATAAAAACAGTGAGATGCGATAATCATGAAGTTTGCTCCCG
>NZ_JAWLID010000020.1:0-39408 GCF_033042495.1 Vibrio sp. EA2
GTAGTTCAGTTGGTTAGAATACCGGCCTGTCACGCCGGGGGTCGCGGGTTCGAGTCCCGTCCACTCCGCCACTTATTGAAGCCTCAGTCGAAAGACTGGGGCTTTTTACGTTTGGTTTAAAGTGACCAATGCGGAGCGATAGTTCAGTTGGTTGTTGTTGGTTTAAAGAACGCCGGCCTGTCACGCCGGGGGACGCGCCAAGCAAGGTATCAGGGAGTCCCGGTCGCGTGCGACCCCAGCCACTTATGAAGAAGCCTAGTCGAAAGACTAGGCTTTTTTCGTTTACGGCGTATAGTTTCCCTTTCAGAGGAATCGAGTATCGTCGTGTGTGTGCGAGTCCAACTGTACGCAACCCCAGCAAATCCGTCATAGCAATCTGGACAATCAATTGTTCAGGTCTATTCATCTTCTCGAACACATCTAGGTGACTCTGGCGGAGCCTGTCAAAAAGCTATTCCAAGCCCTACCACTGTGGAGACAGTGTCTTTATCGGTCCGCAAGAGGCTGATTGTGGGGCCTTTATTGACCCACGGGACAAGATAGCCTCCAATGTTTTTTGGGGCAGACAGAACCAAATAGCTAGGCCTACTCAAATTGCTGTTTCTTCATAGCTCTTGGGCGCGTTCCTTTTTTCGTCCATAACCGTGTTGTTGTGTTTTGTTGCCTAAATTGACCGTCATCCTGAAAACAGATATCGACACACTCCAAAGCCATATGGTCGAGCAGATAATAGATTGAGTCAGAGCCAATAACTTCATTTTCATCTGGATAGATTTTTTGCTGGCTTGCGAGCTTTTTAAAGTCGATATAGCGAATAAGTTCTATTGTTTAATAGCAATAAAAAGGCCGACATGGGAATGTCGGCCTGTTAGGTATCAAATGTAGGTCTACTTAATCATTTTGAACCAGTGTTAGTGCTTTACGAGACACTTCGTGCGCTGCTTTAGTCAGGTTTTGCTTCTCTAGTGCGTCTGCTAAGAAAGCGTAATCAGAGACGTCAGAGCGAAGTTTTAAGGCTGCTTCAAATTGCTCCTGAGACTCGTGCCACTTCTCTTGACGGAAGTAGAAATGCGCCAATGCACTGTGTGCAGCCGCATTGTCCGATTCTTTCTTAATGACGCCTTCTAAGAAGACAACGATCGGGTGGATATCAGGCACATTTAACTCTGGAAGCAACTCGTATAGCTCGGGCGCTGGTGTTTTATTCAATGCTTCTTTGATAACGGTAAATGCTTCGTTATCTGCTTTACGGGCAATCAGTTCGCGAGCAAAGCATGCGATCAAATGTGGGTCCTGTTTTACTTTACGAGCTAAGCCGTTCCAGTGAGAAATCAGTCCTTCACTACCTTGCTGTTGCGCGACTTCATGTAATAGGCCACATTGCGCCGTCTTTATCAGCTCGATTTGCTCGTCTTCAGTTACAAGTTTTGCTTTGTTTAACTGAGGCATTAAGTCGATTAAAGGTTGCCACAGTTTTAGCTGCATATACGTTGTTTTTAGCAGGTTCAACACTACCGGGTTGCTCGCGTACTGATTTTTCAGTGATGATAGTGTGTCAAACGCCAAGTCAAACTCATTATCGCGAATAAACTGCTTGGCGCGGGTAAGCTCAACGGCGAGGTGCGCATTTTCTTGCTGGCTTGCGAGTTCCAGGTATTTGTCACGTTTCTCTTTATCACCTTGGCCTTGTGCTGCTTCTGAGGCTACCAGGTAGCATAGGAGTGGCATGTCGTGGTGATTTGCCCAACGAGTGACTTTCTTCTCAGCACCTTTCCAGTCACCTTCTAGCAGCTTAATGATGCCTTCATTGGTGTAACGACGAGAACGACGCATTTTACGGACACTGAAGTAGTTCCAGGTACTCGAGCTCGCGTAGACCAGTTTCTTGATTAGGTATTCTAAAATGAACAGGCCAGCAAGCGCAGCGATTACAAAAATGACCAGCGTTGTCACGCTCATCTCAATGGTTTTCTCGGCGATCGAGATCAGAACATAACCCTGTTGACCTGAGTATTGTGTACCGACAAACAGGCCTGCACCCAGAATGGCAAATAGGAAAATAAGACGAAACATTATTTGTCCTCCGTGCCTGTCATAGTGGTTACTTCACGACGTATGCGCTCACGAATAACATCCGATAGCTGCGACTGACTTTCCAGTTTGGCAGGGTACTCAACCTGTATATTTTGCTGGCTCAACTGGCCGATCGTTTTGTTGAACTCTTTTACGGAGTTATCGTCTTGGTTGAAGAAGGCTAACGCCCACTTATCGGCTGTTTTTAGCGAGGTCGAGTAGACTTCGCCTTGCTCTTGGTAAACCGCTTTGATCGCTGTTTCTAGCTTGGCTTTAATATTCTCTTTTAGGTAGAAATGCTGCTGAGGTGAAAGCAGCGGGATGACGTTGCCATCTCGGGTGCGGAAAGTAATAAAGTTTTCTGAGAAGTCTTTCAGAGACGTCATCAGGTTATCTTGCCAGTTGGCAATGTCTTCCGATACCTCTTCCTCAGTCACAACTGCTGCTTCAGGAAGCAGGGCATTAGCCAGAGGCATTTTGTCGACTTGCTGTTGCAATGCTGTCAGACGCAGCACCAATCCGTCTCGGTCAACCAAAGGAACGGTACGCAGTTTAGTAATGTCGTTCGCCATCGCTTTGCGAAGATTGACTAGGCTAGGATCATTCAGTGCTGCGATACGTTGGTCGGCGCTTTCCATCAATTGAGTAGCGCTTTCCACGTCGTGCTCAAGGAACAGCTTACGACCAGCCAGTTTCACTAAGTAATCGGCTTCGGCCAGTAACCAGTCGTTTGGACGGCGGCCTTTCACGTCAGCCACGGCAAGTTGCAGGCTATCGATACTTTTCTGCTGTTGACCAAGAACCACTTCAGCTTTGTGAGTTACGGTGGTCGCCTTTTCGATGGTTTCTTCTTTAACTTGAGTCAGCTCTTGCTTCATTGATGCTTGAGTGGATTCAAGCTGGCTTTTAAGTTGAGCGATTTGAGCCTGATAATCTGCTTGTTGCTCGTGAAGTTTGTAAGCTAAACCGCCACCAAAAATGATAGACAAGATAATAGCGACGGTACCTAGTTTAACGCCTCGTTTACCTTGTTTCTCTTCAAACTCAACTTTCTTTTGTTCTACTGGCTTTTCTGTATCAGCAGGTTGTGATGCTTCCTTTTCAGGCTCAACGTCCTGTTTCGGGGTATCTTTTTCAGCTAGCGGTGCCGAAGAGGTTTCTTCGGCAAGGTTTTTATCATTATTTTTTTGGTCGTTATTTTTACTTGTCATGCCTTTATCCTGTGTAGCTAGGGCTGGAGAGCAGCCAGTAATTCTTGGTTGGATGCACTTCCTGTGCATCTTACCTGAGTAAACCCCTTTTGAATTGCGATGTCGGCGATACGCTGACTGGGGATATACAACTCTTGTTGATTAAGCCAAGCCAATTGCTCAGTTGTCAATTGGCTGCACAAATAATCCAGTTGTTCACCACTCGTGACGATGAGCTGATTGATGCGTAGCGTTTTCCATAGTGAGATACAGCTTACTGGATCGAATGGGATGAATTCTCTCTTGTAAGTCTCACTATAGTGAACTTTTGCTCCACGTCTCACCAATGCGTCTTTAATTAGCTCTCTTCCACCGTTTCCACGCAGAATAACTACGGTCTGTTGGTCGACATTGTTTAACGCTGGGAGTTGCAATAAGTGTTCACTATCACTGACTTGAGGATAGTGTACTTTTTGTTGCGTGCATTTGCTTAAGTTGTGTGCTGTTTTTTGACCAACGGCAAGGTAAATGGCGTGTTTAGGCCAGGATATACCGTTGTTTGATAATATTTGCTGCGCGCACTGCACCGCATGTCGGCTGACGGCGATAATAAAGTGAGCATGATGGAGGTGAGCGGAGAGTTGTGTATCCGTAAGATCGGCAACAATGTCGATCAATGGATGATGATGTGCGGAAATGCCGTGGCTTTCGAGCAGAGAGCAAAGCCTAACGCCTTGCTCTCCCGGCCGAGTGACCAACACTGCCATGATTAGTCGTGATCTGCGTACAGCTTGGTGAGGATGTCGCGTGCACCGTTATCCAGCAGTTCGTTTGCTAGCTGAACACCGAGTGCTTCGCCATCTTTGCGGTGGCCGCGAATTTCACCGCGAACGATTTTACTTCCGTCTGGCTCTCCGACTAGGGCGCGTAACCAAACGTCATCGCCATCAAGCAGAGCGTAGCTGCCAATAGGAACCTGACAGCCACCTTCCAGAGTCAGGTTCATTGCGCGCTCGCACAATACTCGGTCTACTGTATCTTTATGGTTAAGTGGCTCGAGCAGCTTGAGCAGTCTTTCATCGTCTAAGCGACACTCAATACCTACTGCGCCTTGACCAACGGCAGGAAGAGATTGTTCAGGTTCAATAAAGCAGCGGATACGTTCTTCAAGCTCCAGGCGCTTCAGGCCTGCAGCTGCCAGGACGATGGCGTCGTATTCGCCAGCATCCAGTTTTCCAAGGCGCGTACCAACGTTGCCACGTAGCTCTTTGATGATCAGATCAGGGCGGTATTCTTTAAGTTGGCACTGACGGCGTAGGCTGCATGTACCAACAACGGCACCTTGAGGTAAGTCATCAACGCTGCTATAGGTATTAGAAACAAAAGCATCGCGTGGATCTCCCCGCTCGCAGATGGTGACTAGCCCGAGCCCTTCAGGGAAGTCGACAGGCACGTCTTTCATTGAATGCACGGCGAGATCGGCACGGCCTTCCAGCATAGCGACTTCTAGCTCTTTAACGAATAAACCTTTACCGCCCACTTTCGCTAACGGTGTATCTAGGATCACGTCACCTTTGGTCACCATGGTTACTAACTCGACTTCTAAACCCGGGTGAGCGGCTTGAAGGGCGTCTTTGACAAAGTATGCTTGCCACAAAGCAAGTGGGCTTTTTCGAGTTGCAATGCGAATTGGTGTGGATTGTGTCATGATCTTCTCAATGCTGTTTGGATTTGGCTTTATCCTACCATTCTCATCAAGAAATTCTTACTGTTAGTTGGATATCTGGCGGTGCTATGAATGGAATTACATGATGTTATGAAAATAGTGTGACTAGATTCTCAATTAGACTAAGGACTATTATTAGTTTAAGGCGATAACAAGCGACACTAGCTCGCTGTTAATTTTGTGACTGGAGTATAGTTTTTTCTCTGACGCTAATTAGAGCACTGAAACTTTACCATGCACAATAAAAGTGTTAAATTGATCACGTTTTTAGGCTTTTTGAGCTTAAAATATCATCAGATATCTGTGATTGTTCAACCAAGGAATTACCCTTGCAGGCTTACACCCAAAAAATCATTCAGCGACTAGATAATTTGAATCAGCAACGTGTTGAACGTGCGCTGGCGCTTATGGATTCGCAAAGCCAGCAAGTTTTCCACTTGATTCCTGTCTTGTTGAATTACAACCATCCCGTTATTCCGGGTTACTACGATGCTGACGTGCCTGTTGGTGTCTATGGTCTGGAACCTAATGACGTTCAGCAGCAATTCATCGACGATACACAACTGACCATTAGCGATAAGCTAGCTGATGCGGAGCAACCTGCGATCCTCGGCTTGTATACGATGGGCAGTACGTCATCGATCGGTCAAAGTACCTCTAGTGACTTAGATATTTGGGTGTGTATTTCGCCTGATATGAACGGTGATCAGCGTGAGTTACTCACCAACAAGTGTTTATTGATCACTGACTGGGCGCAGAGCAAAGGTGTCGAAGCTAACTTCTTCCTTATGGATGAAGAGCGCTTCAGAAGTAACCATTCTGAAGAAATGACTGGTGATAACTGTGGTTCTTCACAGCACTTGCTACTACTTGATGAGTTCTATCGCAGCGCAGTGCGTATCGCTGGGCAACGATTGTTGTGGCAAATTGTGCCACCTGAGATGGAAGAGTCTTACGACGAGTACGTTTCGCAACTTTGTCGCGATGGCTACATCGATTGTAAAGAGTGGATCGACTTTGGCAAATTGAACCGAATTCCAGCGGAAGAGTACTTTGGCTCGAATTTGTGGCAGTTGTACAAGAGTATCGATTCTCCTTACAAATCGGTATTAAAAGCCATTCTGCTTGAAGCTTACTCGTGGGAATACCCTCACACTCAACTATTGAGTATCGATACTAAGCGTCGTTTCTTTGCCCATGAGCCTGATCTCTACGGTATGGACGCGTATTATCTGATGCTGGAAAAAGTCACTCGCTATCTTGAACGTATTCAGGACTACACGCGTTTAGACTTAGTTCGCCGCTGTTTTTACCTTAAAACCCATGAAAAACTCTCTCGTCAGCCGGGTGTTGGTTCTGTTGCCTGGCGTCGTGAAGCCTTGAGCGACATGATTACCCGCTGGGACTGGGATGAAAGCGTGGTGGCAGAACTTGACGACCGCCGTAACTGGAAGGTTGAACAGGTGAAAATAGTGCATCATGCGCTGTTAGATGCGCTGATGCAGAGTTATCGTAACCTTATCCAATTTGCGCGTCGTAACGACATCACTTCGGCCATCAGTCCACAAGACATCAGTATTCTGGCTCGTAAGCTGTACGCGGCTTTTGAGGTACTTCCTGGTAAAGTGACGCTACTGAACCCTCAAATCTCACCAGATTTACATGAACCGGATCTGAGCTTTATCGAAGTGAAGGATGGTGGTGTCAATAAGTCCGGCTGGTACTTGTACAAGCAGCCGTTGGTTGCACACCGTATTTTGGGTCAGCCATACCTTGAGCACCATGAATATCTGAGCAAACTGGTTTCGTGGGCCTTCTTTAATGGTTTGATCACGGAATCGACGCGTTTGCACGCTGTCGTACGTGAAGCGCAGTTAGACATTGATAAGTTCTACCAAATGGTGAGCGATTTACGTAACACCTTTGCATTGCGTAAGCGCCGTCCGACTATGCAAGCTCTAGCGAGTCCATGTGAAATCAGTCAGTTGACGATGTTCATCAACTTTGAAAGTGACCCTACTGAAGAGTTATCCGGTCGTTCGCTCAAAGTAGATTTGAAGAATACTGATATTTTCAGTTTTGGTCCTGAGCATAAAAACTTAGTCGGCAGTGTTGACTTGGTTTACCGCAATTCCTGGCATGAAGTTCGTACGCTGCATTTTAAAGGCGGCACGGCGATGCTCGATGCACTGAAAACCATTTTGGGTAAGATGCACCAAGATGCGCTTCCTCCAGAGTCGGTTGATGTGTTCTGTTACGCGAAAAACATGCGTGGTGTAATGCGCAATAAAGTGTATCAGTTGCTAGCGGAGTGTATCGATCTGCGCTTAAAGCCTGTTGAGCAGGAAAAACGTCGTCGATTTAAAGCGATGCGCCTTGGCGATAAAACTTACGGTTTATTCTTCGAGCGTCGTGGTGTTTCTGTACAGAAGTTAGAAAATTCTGTCGATTTCTATCGCAGTATTTCAACCAATAAGCTGAAAGGTTCGCCATTATTAATGCTCGATCGTGAGCAAGAATATCAAATGCCGGATGCGGTGGATGGGTTTGCCAGTGAAGGATTGGTGCAGTTTTTCTTCGAAGATAGCGAGAAAGGGTTCAATATTTATGTTCTCGACGAGTCGAACCAGGTGGAAGTGTATCACCAGTTTAGTGGCTCGAAAGATGAGATGATTGCGTCAGTCAACAGCTTCTATACCTCGGTGAAAGATGATACCCGCGTAGCTTCGAAGTTTATTAACTTTAACTTGCCGCAGTACTATCAGATCATTCATCCGGAAGAGGGTAACGCTTACATCATTCCTTACCGCAATGATTGTCCTCCTCATCGTCCCAACAAAGCGGTGAACGCATAGCTATAGCTTCAAACAGAACAAAAACAAAAAGAGCACCGCGGTGCTCTTTTTCTGTATGGGTAAAAGCAAAATGAGCTTATTCCCAATCGATCGCTTCGCCCGCGTGTTTTTCACACTCTTGCTTCACCATCTCAAACAGTTCCATGCCGGTTTTCGAGCAGGTCCATTTATCTTCGATGAGCTTAAAGTGGAAGCCACCTGATTTTGAAGCCAGCCAAATTTCATGCATCGGTTCCTGGCGGTTGATAATGATCTGGCTGCGGTCTTCAAATTCTAATGTCATTACGTTACCAGACACTTCATAATCAATGTCTGCACCTGAATCATCGATGGATTCTTCGATGATTTGCATCTGTATATCCACCAGTTGATGAAATTCAGTATCGTTCATCCGTCTGTCCTATTGCTTTTCCTGAGTGTGGTGCGATTATAGGGGGCATTGATTCAATAATCACGATATGCCAAATGAAAAAATTAGTTACTGTGTTGTTTGTGATGGCTGCGGCTACCTTGGTAGGGTGTGGGCAGTCAGGTTCACTCTATATTCCAGATGACACACAACAAAACGAGCAATCACAATAAATCTCCGCACCTTAGGGTGAAATTAGGGTTCAGCAGTCGAATAAAATAAGGGAAGCGAATTTTGGATTACTTCAACTATCAGGATGATGGCCAGCTTTGGGCCGAAGACGTCTCACTTCAAGCTCTGGCCGAGCAATATGGCACTCCTCTTTATGTATACTCTCGAGCCACGCTAGAGCGCCATTGGAAGGCGTTTGATAGTGCTGTGGGTCAACATCCTCATCTGGTTTGTTATGCCGTAAAAGCAAACTCAAACTTAGGCGTACTGAATACACTGGCTCGTTTGGGTTCAGGCTTTGATATCGTATCTGGTGGTGAACTAGAACGTGTTATTGCTGCCGGTGGTGACGCGAAGAAAGTGGTATTTTCTGGCGTAGGTAAAACCCCAGCAGAAATGAAACGCGCACTGGAACTTGGTATCAAGTGCTTCAACGTTGAATCTGAGCCTGAACTTGAGCGCCTGAATAAAGTGGCAGGCGATCTTGGTGTGATTGCTCCTATTTCACTGCGCATCAACCCCGATGTAGACGCAAAAACTCACCCTTATATTTCGACTGGTCTTCGCGACAACAAATTTGGTATTGCGTTTGATCGTGCACCTGAGGTGTACAAATTCGCCCAAAGCTTGCCGAACCTAAACGTACAGGGTATCGACTGCCATATTGGTTCTCAGTTAACTGATATTGAACCTTTTATCGATGCGACAGATCGCTTGCTTGCTCTGATTGATGATCTGAAAGCGCAAGGCATCAACATTCGTCACTTGGATGTTGGTGGTGGTCTTGGTGTGGTTTACCGTGATGAGCTTCCTCCACAGCCATCAGATTACGCGAAAGCGCTGTTGGGACGTCTGACTAATCACCAAGATCTGGAACTGATTTTTGAACCTGGTCGTGCGATTGCAGCGAATGCTGGCATCTTGCTGACTCGTGTTGAGTTCTTAAAGCACACTGAGCATAAAAACTTTGCCATTATTGATGCAGCAATGAATGACCTGATGCGTCCTGCTCTTTACCAGGCATGGCAAGATATCGTGCCAGTTTCGCCGCGCGATGGTGAAGCGCAAACTTACGACTTGGTTGGACCAATTTGTGAAACCGGTGATTTCCTGGGTAAAGATCGCGCGTTGGTTTTACAAGAAGGTGATCTACTCGCGGTTCGTTCTGCTGGTGCCTATGGTTTTGTTATGTCTTCGAATTACAATACTCGTACCCGAGCGGCGGAAGTGATGGTGGACGGTAAGCAAAGCCATCTTGTTCGTCAGCGTGAGGAGCTGACAAGTTTGTGGCAGCTGGAACAGATTCTACCGGAGTAACACAAAGCAAATGCATTTCCACTTTTCCAAAATGCACGGTTTGGGTAACGACTTCATGGTCGTCGACTGCATTACCCAGAACGTGTTTTTCTCGCAAGATTTGATCCGCCGCCTGGCGGATCGTCACACTGGTGTTGGTTTTGACCAATTGCTCGTGGTAGAAGCGCCTTACGACCCAGAAACCGACTTCCACTACCGCATATTCAATGCGGATGGCAGCGAAGTTGAACAGTGTGGTAACGGTGCGCGCTGCTTTGCACGTTTTGTGCGTCTCAAAGGTTTGACCAACAAATACAGCATCAGCGTGAGTACCAAGAAAGGAAAAATGATCCTCAACGTCGAAGACGATGGTGAGGTGACGGTCAATATGGGTGTACCAGAGTTTGAGCCGAATAAGATCCCTTTCAAAGCTAAGCAAAAAGAAAAAACCTACATCATGCGCGCTGGTGACAAGACTCTGTTTTGTGGTGCTGTCAGTATGGGTAACCCACATGTTGTGACGGTTGTGGATGATGTCGATACGGCTGATGTCGATACATTAGGTCCGCTATTAGAGTCACACGAGCGTTTCCCTGAACGCGTGAATGCAGGTTTTATGCAGGTTGTCGATCGCAGCCATATCCGTCTGCGTGTTTATGAGCGCGGTGCGGGCGAAACTCAGGCATGCGGCAGTGGCGCCTGTGGTGCGGTTGCGGTTGGTATTCTACAAGGCTTGCTCGATGAAAATGTCAAAGTGTCGCTACCTGGTGGTGAACTGAATATTGCTTGGCAAGGTCCGGGTAAACCGCTGTTTATGACTGGCCCTGCTACTCATGTCTTTGACGGGCAACTGTCGTGCTAGTGGAAGAGAAAGGAAACGTTTTGTCTGAAGTGGAAGCCGATACGTTAACGGCCGAAGTGGTCGCCGAGTACCTCAAAGATCACCCCGATTTTTTGGTTCAGCGCCCTGAACTGGTCGACCGTCTATCATTTCCGCATGCGGAGTTAGGCGCGGTGTCACTGGTTCATATTCAGTTGAACCGCCAGCGTCAACGCATTGAAGAGCTGGAAGAAGAGATCACGACATTGATGTCTCTGGCTGCTAATAATGATCGTACTTTTTACGAGTTCATGGATTTGCAGGGGCAGGTTCTGAAGTGCAGCGACTTTAAGCAAGTGATTCATGCCATTGAGCAGAAAGCTCATGACCTGGGCCTGCGCGCTTATGTTCGTCTGTTCAGTCAATGTGATGCTTCTCTGCAACTCAGCAAGGAAAACTACCAGCGTTTTGCTACCACGCATCTCAATGGTAAAGATGCCTATTTAGGCCGCTTACGCAAAGTCGATCGTGAAGCCTTGTTTGGCAATCTGGATATGCCAGAAATGGGATCTTACGTGGTATTGCCGCTAGTTAAGCAGCAGACGCTTGGTGTGCTGGCATTTTCCAGTCAGGACGGTGGGCATTTTCAACCAGATATGGATACCTTGTTTTTGCGTCATCTATCCTTAGTAGTGGCACATCTTGCTCAAACATTGGTATGGCAACGTTACGATGACGACAACTCCAAACACTCCTCTGCCAAATAGTCTGCAAAAGCCTCTTGAACGCTTCTACGAATTTCTGCGAAGTGAAAAGGGGCTGAGTTTGCATACCCAGCGTAATTATAAACAACAGCTGGAAACCATGGCGCACCACTTAGTGGAAATGGGATTGAAAGACTGGTCTCAGGTTGATGCAGGCTGGGTTCGTCAGTTGGCGGGTAAAGGCATGCGTGAAGGAATGAAAGCCAGCAGTCTGGCCACTCGTTTATCTTCACTGCGCAGTTTTTTCGATTTTCTTATCCTGCGCGGCGAAATGTCTGCGAATCCGGCCAAAGGCGTTTCTGCACCACGTAAGCAGCGTCCACTGCCAAAAAACCTCGATGTCGATGAAGTGAGCCAGTTATTGGAAGTGAACGAAGACGATCCGTTAGCGGTTCGCGATCGCGCCATGATGGAGCTAATGTACGGTGCGGGTTTACGACTGGCGGAGTTGGTCAGTGTGGATGTGCGTGATGTACATTTGCGCAGTGGCGAACTTCGTGTCATTGGTAAAGGTGATAAAGAGCGTAAAGTGCCGTTCTCTGGAATGGCGACGGAGTGGGTAGGCAAATGGCTGAAAGCAAGAGGTAATCTTGCCGCGCCAGGTGAGCCTGCGTTGTTTGTTTCTAAGCTGGGGACACGAATTTCTCATCGCAGTGTACAAAAACGTATGGCAGAGTGGGGGCAGAAGCAGTCAGTAGCAAGCCACATCAGTCCACATAAACTGCGTCACTCGTTTGCTACTCACATGCTGGAATCAAGTAACAACTTGCGTGCGGTGCAAGAGCTATTGGGTCACGAAAATATATCGACGACTCAGATCTACACCCATTTGGACTTCCAGCATTTGGCGCAAGCCTACGATCAAGCACATCCACGAGCACGTAAAAAGAGCGGGGACTGAACCAGAGCATGAAATTTTACCGCCGTATTGCGCCAATTAAGGCGATGACATTTGACCTTGATGACACGCTCTATGACAACAATCCCGTCATAGTTCGTATGGAGCGTGAGCTTTTGTCTTGGTTGCAACAAACACATCCGGCCGTTGCCCATATGGAAAAGCCAGACTGGATTAACGTCAAAAGACGGGTAGTGCAGCAGTTTCCTGAATTAAAAAGTGATGTGACACTTTGGCGCTTAGTTCAGCTCAAGCAAGGCTTCCTCGATGCTGGCTATGATCAAGCGCAGGCAGAAACTGCAGCGGAAACTGGTGTGCAAGTTGCCCTTGATTGGCGTAACCGTTTTGAGGTTCCGCAACAGAGTCTCGATGTACTCACACAGCTTGGTGAGCACATTCCTCTGGTTGCAATCACCAATGGTAACGTTGACTTAGATAAAGTCGGTCTGACGCCTTATTTTAAAAGTGTGCTGAAGGCGGGGCCGGATGGATTAGCCAAACCCGCCGGAGACATGTTTGTCAAAGCGCAGCAAGTGTTAGATCTTCCAGCAGAGAATATTTTGCATGTCGGTGACCATATCGTCACGGACGTTCACGGAGCTAAGCTGGCAGGCTTTGCGGCTTGTTGGTTTAATGATGTATACAAGAACGTTGCTCAATTTCCGCGAGCCAGAACGTTGCCGGATATGGAAATTCATAGCTTACCGCCGTTGCTGTCACTTCTTTGATCTGACCAAGACGAAGGCGTTGCAGTGTTTCACGTGAAACACGTGTAAAAAAGCGCAGCGAGGGCTGCGCTTTTTTGTTTTTACCTTTCCATTACTGTTTGAGTGCATGCCCACTTTTTTCTGCCTGAAAGGTAGCAAGATAGTGAGTGAAGAAATCCTGCATCTTCTGCTGGTTTTCTTCTTCACCCAATTGACCTAACAACTGCGCTGCGACTTCAAATGTACACAGATTGCCTTGCTGCTGATTACGACGCAGCTGGTATTGAGAGCTCTCTACCGCTGATAGTGTCATCATTGGTATCCCTTCCAGCCAACGGCTTTTGTTGATTATTTTGCGTGCTTCCTGCCAGGTGGCGTCCAAAATAATAAACAGCGGTTTTCTTTTTTGTTGCTGACTTTGCTCCGTCACTTGTTCAAGTGTCAGGCTGTCTTCACTGGGGAACAGTAACACCGGATAGCGACTCGAATCTTCGAGGCAAGGCCCTAACTCGGCGGGTGGCTGCTTGCGATCCCAGGTAACGGATTCCACATTGAGTTGGCATTGCTGCAATAGCTTTCCTGTGTTGGTATCGCGCAAGAG
Source organism: Vibrio sp. EA2 (assembly GCF_033042495.1). NCBI lineage: Bacteria > Pseudomonadati > Pseudomonadota > Gammaproteobacteria > Vibrionales > Vibrionaceae > Vibrio > Vibrio sp. EA2. The sequence goes on from NZ_JAWLID010000020.1 coordinate 13,511, forward strand.
TTCGTTCGGGTGCATCAACAGCATCAGTGCGTGCTCACTGCTGAGATTAGGCAGCAGTGAGCAAATACAGTTGAACTGAAAGCCGCAGGAAGGGCATGGCTGTGCCATTACAAGCGAACTCCTTCGCGGACAGGGCTGATACCATCCGAGAACAAGCGTACGCCGCTAACTTGTGTTGAGGTCGCCTTTGGTGCCACGCTTGGGTTGATTGGGTAGCTAACGCCAGTGTATTGCATGATGTGCTGAGCTGGAGTCGCGCCACCGCCACTGACATTAAATATTAAGTCTCGCCACCCTTGCGAGGTTTGCTGGCCAAGCATGATCGGGCTCTGCACTAGAGTGATACGACTGTTAAAGCGCCACTCACTTTGATGGTTCTCAAACACCAGCAAAGTACAACCACCCGAACCACACCAATCGAGTTGTACCAGCAGTTCTTCGTTTCCATCACCATTCAGATCGTAAGTCAGCCAGCGGTATTGGTTATTACTTGGGTTGGTTTGATTGATAAAAAAGTAATTGCGTACCGCAGCGTCGACCTTGGAGTTGAAGTCGGCGCTGGAGGGAATGTCTGCGCTGGCGACAGGGCTGTTAGCTCGCTCTAGGGTAGCTTTATTCGTGCCTGATTGACGCACTGTGGTTGGATACAACACCAAGCCGCCATCAGCAATTGGGTAAACCATAGTGCCAACTTTTTCTTGCGTGGCTTTAAGCTGGTTTCCTTCGCGGATGAAAAGTCGCTCTGACTGTAAACGCTGTTGCTGGTGGTGAGTCATCACAACCTGAATCTGCGATGGGCTTAACTGCTGCCAGTAACCACGTTCAATCAATGGTGCTTGCCCATCGGAGTAACTATATTGGGTAGTCGCGCTGTGATCCGGGTTTAATGTCATCTGCACTTCAAACCCTTGTGATTGCGTTGACGTTGCCACATAGGTTTTTGCCCACTCGAGTGTTGAGTCAATATTCGATGTCATACCACAACCCTGATACGTTGTACCATCGTATTTAAGTGTCGCAGTCCAGCCATAGGTGGAATCACTCATGGTGTCAGAACAAAGATTTTCCGTCATACGCAGTTCGCCATCAGCAAGCTCATAAGTGCGTTGACGAGCCTGTAGCTGTCTTGATTCAATGGTTATAGATCGTGCTGGCTTACCCGGTTGTTGGAACTGCAGTGCATCGGACTCAAAACTTGCTGACCAGAATGGCTCATTACCAAATACGCGAGTGGGCTTACTTGGTTGGCTGCAGCGCTGCGGATTCTCGCTTGTGAGGAGGTTAACCTGTTCAACGACAAAGTTAGCGTCGAAATCCGCTGAGAAGCCGCTGCCTCCCGGGGGCGTCAGGTAGCCAATGACTTCTCCATACAAGGGATCGTAAGGATTGTTGCTCAATGCCATTGCGCGTTGAACTTGCTGTGGTGAGAGTTGTAACCAGTATTGTTTGTCACTGCCGCACGGCATGATGTACTGGCTTTCATGACCTATAACAACCTGGCCACGTAAGGTAAATGTTTGAGGTTGAATGGTTTCAGGCTTATCGAGTGATGCTGGTGGGGCAGTTGTTGTCTCGTCGCCATTTTGTGGCAGTTGCGAGCTACATGCTTGCAGAACCAGCAGAGTGGCGAGGGCCACTGGGTTTTTCAAAGCCTTCATGTTATATCTTCCTCATTATTGTTACTCAATCAGCATCGGATGGCATTATGGCATATTGGTTATTTAAAACTGAACCAGATACCTTTTCTATTGACACGCTTCGAACCCAAAAGGTTTCATGTTGGGAGGGAGTTCGTAATTATCAGGCACGTAATATGATGCGGGATCAGGTTAAATTGGGTGATTTTGTCCTGATTTACCACTCTTCTTGTAAAAACGTCGGCGTGGCCGGCATTGCCAAAGTAGTGCGTGAAGCGTATCCGGATCATTTCCAGTTCGATCCAGAAAGTGATTATTACGACCCGAAGTCAGAACCAGACAATCCACGATGGATTATGGTCGATGTAGAGTTTGTGCGAAAAACGGATCGGGTGATTCCGTTGTCAGTGATGAAATCGATGCCTGAACTGGAGAACATGCCCTTAGTCAAACGCGGAAATCGGTTATCGATCATGCCAGTGACAGAGGAAGAGTGGCAAGCGATCTTGGGTAGAGAAAAGCTACCCAGCCAGTGTTAAATCATAAAAGAAAGGGCTGCTTGATACAGCCCTCTTAGTGCGTACTTATTGCTCGCCTTGTAGCAAATGCTTTTGCAGATAGCGCGCAACTGCATCTTCGGCGTTACTGCCAATGACTTCATTGTTTGGTAGAGCCTTCATTACTTTTTCGTGCGCGGTGCCCATCACCAAGCCTTTGCCTGCCATCGACAGCATTTCTACGTCATTCATGCCGTCACCAAATGCAAGGCAGTTTTCCAGTTTGAGATCGAGTGATTCCGCGATAGCTTGCAGAGCATGGCCCTTAGAAACCTCACCATTCATGATTTCCAAACACCAAGGTGTTGAGAAGGCAATATTTAATTTATCTCCAAACTTGTTACGTAACTGAGTTTCGAAGGCAACCAGGCGTTCATGATCTTTCTCTGCATGGGTAAAGAAGATTTTTGCGATGCCGTCAGTTGGCGCTTGATTTTCATCGAACAGTTTGTAGGTAAACTCTTCATGAAATTCGCGTAGGGTTTCATCATCTTTATTCAGTAACCAGTCGTCATTCTGGTACATGTGGATAAGTATTTCATGATCGTGCTTGATCGTGTCGATCACCCCTTGAACGATCTCCTGCGGTACATTTTCGCTGTACATCAGTTTGTCGTCTTGGTCATGCACACGTGCCCCATTTGAGGTGATCATGTAAGCCGGAATTCCCACCTGAGAGCGAATACCAGCGACGTCTACGTGGTGACGACCTGTTGCAAAGACAAAGGTGTAGCCCATTTCATGTAGCGTTCTCAGCGTCATCTTTGAGTAAGCGCTGAGTTGATGGTTTGGCGCTAGTAGCGTGCCATCCAGATCTGAGGCAACGATTTTAGTGATCTCTTTGCAAGGTAGCGATGTGCTCATGAAGTCCTCGTAAACGGTTGGGATAGGGTCGAGTAAGTTGAGTGCAAACGGAGCACAGCAGATTGACTAGATCATACCGCTCCGAATGCTAGGGGGAACTTAAAGGGCTAGTCACCTTTCTGGGTTACATCTTGGTTGAAAGCCGAACAAGCCTGATCAGTCTACGTCAAAATAGGGATAAAAAAGAGGGTAAATCGCTTGGTATACATTTCCTCTTTAATTGCTCTGAGAACAGGAACGTATAAAGCACGCCTCTTTTATTCGGCGACTGACTACTTTTTGGGTTCGGAGGAAGACTCTGGCTGTTGCATAAAACGAAAAATGGCGTCCAGTGCCTGATTCCGATATTTGTCGGTTTCGAACAAAATTTCATGATGAGCCCCTTTGACTGACAGCAACTCAGTATTCGGATTGGTTTTACTCAGCTTATCGATGAAACGTTTCTGGGCGAGATTGCTGACGATACGGTCTTGTCCTGCCTGAATAAGCAATACGGGTATTTTGACCTGGCGTGTTAACAAAAAGCACTGTTTGGCCGCTATCAGTCCTTGCCATACCCAGCGGGTACTTGGTCCACCAACTTGTAGCTCCGGCATATCTGAATAGAGTCCACGAAACCAATGATAACGATCATAGCTCTGGCTGAGGGGATTATCCTCAAACGGCTTAGGAACGTATTGCTGATGGCCTGGTGCGTAACGTGGCAGTGTGGATACCGCCGACAGAATTTGTGTCACTGGTAAGGCGATGGGAGACAGGTACCAAGGTAGATTAATGCCAAACATTGGCGCGCTTAAAATCAACCCTGTGAAATGATGCTTCGGGTGAGTTTGAAGATAACGAGTGGCGATGGCACCGCCCATGGAGTGCGCGACGATAAAACATTGCTCGTAGTGACTAAGATCGTGCTTTTTTATCACTATGTCCATATCTTCAACATAGTCTGCAAAGTCGTAGACGTGACCCATGTCCGAGTCTTCTAGTAGCCTGTCGGATAATCCTTGCCCACGGTGGTCAAATGAGTAAACGTCGTAACCTTGGCGGTAGAAATCATAAAACAGTTCTTGGTATTTCCAGGAAGACTCGATTCGTCCATTAACAACCAGCACCGCTTTTTTGTGTTCAGGGTGGGTGAGCTTGCACCAGTAGATCTTCTTTTTCTCTGCCCCTTTCACAAAGCCTTCTTGGCGACTTTGCCAGAGTTCAGCGATCGGACCACCTATTGCTTGCTCAAACAAGTTCTCTTGAGTATAAGTCGTAGGTGAATGGTGAGTAGCCATTAGTCGATTACCTGAAAATACATGTAGACGCGATGTATCATCGAAGAATTAGTGAGGAAATGCAATGGATACCCATGTTTGGTTTGCCTATTTGGTTACAGCCATCGTTTTTAGTCTTGCTCCAGGCTCTGGTACGGTAAACTCCATCAGCAATGGTCTGAGTTATGGGACTCGCAAGTCTCTCGGTGCGATCATCGGTTTGCAAATTGGCTTAGCCATTCACATAGCGATGGTAGGGGCTGGTATTGGCGCGCTGGTGGCTCAATCGGCAACGGCGTTTACGGTTATCAAATGGGTTGGCGCGGCTTATCTTGTCTGGCTGGGTTTTCAGAAATGGCGTGATACCTCAGGTTTGGCTCCAGCAGAGAGTCAAAAAGAGCGGTCTGCCACTTCACTGATGTACAAAGCTATCCTAATTAATCTGACAAATCCGAAATCAATTGTCTTTCTGGTGGCGTTATTTCCACAGTTTATTGATCCAAGTAAAGACCAGTTAACTCAGTTATTGGTACTAGGTGTGACAACGGTTGCGGTGGATTCCTGTGTGATGCTTGGTTACACCTCACTGGCCGCTAAGATGGGCCGTTTTATTCGTTCGGATAAAATTATGGCAAACATAAATAAAGTCTTTGGTTCTATGTTTATGGGCTGTGGTGCACTATTAGCAGCAGCAAAATCATAATGCACTCATTATTAGGTTGTTTTTAGTATGAATACCACGTATGTCGCTCGCCAGCCGATCTTTAATCGTAAAAGGCAAACGCTAGGCTACGAACTGCTGTTTCGGGATGGGGAGCGCAATGTGTTCCCTGCTCATATTGATGCAGACCGAGCAACATACCGACTGATTGTCGAAAACTTCTTATCCGTCGGGTTAAACCCGGTGATTACATCATCACGATGTTTCATCAACTTCCCTCATCAGAGTTTACTGCGCCGTTTACCGCACAGCTTGCCGAAACATAAAATCGTCGTCGAAGTTTTAGAAACTTGTCAGCCCACCGATGAGTTACTTGAGGCCATTCGAGAGCTATATCGAGAGGGCTATCTGATCGCATTGGACGATTTTACCCTCACACCAGAATGGCGACGTTTCTTGCCATACGTGCACATTATAAAGCTGGATATTATGGCGATGGGGCTAGAAGCGGCCTGTGAATTGGTCAAAACGCAGTTAGCGCGGCGGGTCAAATATCATTTTCTTGCGGAGCGGGTAGAGACAGAGGAGGAGTTTAATCAGGCGAAAGCGGCGGGATTCAAGTTTTTTCAGGGCTACTTTTTCAGTAAGCCACTGATTTCTCAAACCCGTTACGTGAGCCCGGAACAAGTTGTCGCACTGCAGTTATTTCGTGAAGTATGTGTTCCGGAGCCAGACTTCCAGCGCATTGAAGGTATTATCACTCAAGATGTGACATTGTCGTACAAACTGCTGCGTTTTGTGAATATGCAGGCGACCAAACTGGAAGTGGAGATCCGTTCGTTTCGTCAGGCTCTGATTTACCTTGGTCAGGATAACCTCAAGCAATTTGTCTCGCTGGTTGTTGCATCCTATATCTCGGCCAACAAACCGAGAGAGTTGTTCAATCTCTCGCTGCAACGAGCGCAATTCTGCCAATTGATGTCTTGTCACCATCCATTTTCTCATCTGAATGAGCAAGGCTTTATGGTCGGCTTATTGTCGATTCTCGATGCCATACTCGATCTGTCTCCAGAAGCACTGATTAAGCAATTACCGCTCAGTGAGCCTGTTCAACAAGCATTGCTGCATCGAAAAGGGGAATACGGAGCACTTATTTCTCTGGAAGAATGCTATGAACGTGCGGATTGGTCCGGCGTGGAAAAGTTTTCTAATCAGTTGGGTCTTTGTTTCGAGCACGTACAGTCTTCATTGGGCGAAGCCGTTCGATGGAGTCAGAGCGTCGCTAACGCCTAGCTTTTCCATTATTAAACTTTTATGACGTTGAGGGCAGAGCTCTTGACGCTGTCGTGGTTTTAAATAAACATATACGCATATCCATATATAGGTATATTTACTATGCTTCCACATCAGTTTTTCAAACTTTTATCTGACGAGACGCGCGTGCGGTGTTTAATGCTGGTGGCTCGTGAAGGCGAGGTTTGTGTGGGCGACTTAGCGTTTGCACTTCAAGAGAGCCAACCGAAAGTTTCTCGTCATCTTGCTCAGTTACGATCCAATGGAATCTTAGTGGACAAGCGTCAGGGACAGTGGGTGTTTTACCAATTGTCACAAGAGTTGCCAGGTTGGATGAGAAAAGTGATTCACGACTTAGTGGCATCGAACTGTTTGAAGCAAGAGTACCAGCAAGATATTTCGCGCCTGCACGATAAAAATCGTGAGGCCTGCTGCTAACAGCACACAACGGATAAATATTTCAACGCAGAAGATTTGAAGGGAAAATTATGACGATTAAAGTAGGAATTAACGGTTTTGGCCGAATTGGCCGTTTGGCATTGCGTGCGGCGTTTGACTGGCCTGAATTGGAATTTGTTCAGATCAATGATGTCGCTGGTGATGCGGCAACGCTAGGGCATTTGCTGGAGTTCGATTCCGTTCAGGGGCGTTGGCACCATGAAGTTCAGGTCGAAGGCAACGAACTGATCATTAATGGTAAGCGTATCATCACTACCCAGCAGCGAGACATCGATGCCGTTAATTGGTCTGGCTGTGATGTTGTGATTGAAGCAACGGGTGTGCATCGCAAAACGTCGTACTTAGATCAGTATCTTGACCAAGGTGTTAAGCGCGTTGTCGTCAGTGCGCCAGTGAAAGAAGAAGGTATTGCCAACATCGTTGTGGGTGTGAACGACCATATCTTTGACCCTGAAAAACACCGTATCGTGACCGCGGCATCTTGTACTACCAATTGTATTGCGCCAGTGGTGAAAGTGATTCATGAGAAACTTGGTATCGAGCAATCTTCCTTCACAACCATTCACGATTTGACCAACACACAGACTATTCTGGATGCGCCACACAAAGACCTTCGTCGTGCTCGCGCTTGTGGCATGAGCCTTATCCCAACCACGACAGGCAGTGCGACTGCGATTGTGGAAATTTTCCCTGACCTGAAAGGCAAAATTAACGGTCATGCCGTACGTGTTCCTTTAGCCAATGCATCTCTGACTGACATCATCTTCGATGTTAAGCGTGATACCACAGCAGAAGAAGTGAATGCATTACTGAAAGAAGCGTCTGAAGGTGAACTAAAAGGCATTCTTGGTTTTGAAGAGCGTCCATTGGTATCGATTGATTACAAAGGCGACCAGCGCTCTACCATCGTCGACGCACAATCAACCATGGTCGTGGGCTCACGCATGGTGAAGATTTACGCGTGGTACGACAATGAAATGGGTTACGCAACACGTACAGCAGAGCTGGTACGTAACGTTGGTCTGGCATAAAGAGGTTTAACTATGTCTCATCCTACATGGCAATTGGCGTTAGAGTCGGGCGCATTGGTATTAACACCGTGCCCGGGCACCAAAGATGTTGCGCTACAAGCATCACTTGAGCAGCTACAAGAACAGGGAGTTCAAGCGGTAGTGACAGCTCTGGATAACGCAGAGCTGGAATCAAAAAATGTATCAGAGCTGGGTGAAGTGACTCGGCAACTCGGTATGAAATGGTTCCAAATCGAGATCGAAGACGATTGTGCGCCTGATGAGGTGTTTGCGACGAAATGGCAGCACGCGAGTCCTGAGCTACACGCCATTCTTGCCGAGGGCGGTAAAGTTGCCATGCACTGTATGGGCGGCTCCGGGCGAACTGGTCTTTTGGCTGCGCATATACTGCTTGAGAAAGAGTGGGCGCTCGACGATATCGTGCGTGAAGTGCAGGCTTTGCGTCCTGGTGCGTTCACTAAACCCGTGCAGATTGAGTACATCGAGCGCGTAGCACAGAGTGCTTGATCAGCTTATAGAGCTTTTGGAATATCATGATCCAAAAGCTCTAGTTAAGTCAGCTTAGCATCTATTTTGAATACATTAATTAAATTCAAATTAATCTTATCTAGCTGATTTAAATGGTCTTATTAGTTTTTCTCTGAAAGGCTATTGAGCTTGCACGTTTGTACCAGTGCCGATAGAAACTTATTGGTGTTCAGGTTTTACAGTATTTGGCACATCATGATCCAAATGCTTTTATTGCTGTACATCTGAGGTCAAAATGATTTCACAACTAAGCAAAAGCATTCGTCAGTACATGTTAGTGACGTTCAATTATTGGAACTTTACGGTTACCGATGGTGCGTTACGCATGCTGGTGGTGCTTTACTTTCATGACTTGGGTTACTCAACCCTGGCGATTGCGTCACTGTTCCTTTTCTATGAATTTTTTGGCGTGGTCACCAACCTGATTGGTGGTTGGTTAGGTGCGAGACTTGGCCTGAACAAAACCATGAATATTGGCTTAGCAATGCAAGTTTTTGCGTTATTGATGCTTGCTGTGCCAAATGCTTGGCTGACTATCCCTTGGGTGATGGCGGCACAGGCACTGTCAGGTATTGCTAAAGACCTCAACAAAATGAGTGCGAAGAGTGCCATTAAAACCTTAGTCCCCGATGAACAACAAGGTGCGTTGTACAAATGGGTGGCTATTTTGACTGGCTCGAAGAATGCGCTCAAAGGTGCGGGATTCTTTATTGGTGGCTTATTGCTGTCTTGGGTGGGTTTCCAAAATTCCATGTTCATTATGGCTGCCGTTCTGGCAGTGGTGTTTGTTTGTAGCATGATCTGGCTGGAAGCCGATATGGGCAAAGCGAAAAGCAAACCCAAGTTTCGCCATATTTTCTCTAAATCAGAATCAGTGAATATTTTGTCTGCAGCGCGTATGTTCCTGTTCGGAGCCCGTGATGTTTGGTTTGTGGTTGCTCTGCCAGTCTACCTCGGCAGCGTTTTTGGCTGGGATCACTTGTGGGTCGGTGGCTTCTTAGCGGCCTGGGTGATTGCGTATGGCTTTGTTCAAGGTTTTGCCCCGCGCATTACCGGTAAAGCGCAAGGTCGCGTACCTGATGGCAGTGCAGCGCTGATTTGGGCTGGGGTATTGGCTTTCATCACTGCTGGCATCGCTTACGGTGTTCAGGTTGGCTGGCAGCCACAACTCGTGATTGTAGTTGGCTTGATGATTTTTGGCGCGGTATTTGCGATTAACTCTTCGCTTCACTCCTACCTGATTGTCAGCTATGCCAAAGGTGATGGTGTCTCACTAGATGTGGGCTTCTATTATATGGCTAACGCGATGGGACGCTTGATAGGTACTGTCCTGTCAGGCTGGATTTATCAGGCAGCCGGTTTAGCTGCTTGTCTATGGGTATCTTTTGCCTTCCTGGCTTTGACCACACTGATTTCAATCAAGTTGCCGAAAGCCAATACAGTGACGGCTTAAGCGTCCTCACTCACTTCGTATCGGGCTCCTCTATGGAGCCCTTTTTTTGTCTCGGTATGGTTCATTCAGTCCTTCTTCCTGATTTTTTTGCTGTCATCGCGATGGATTAAAGTTGGCTGTTACTCTTTGCTGAGTTAAAAATAAGCAAAAACAGCTTGTTAAGCATTCCTCTGCCAGGAATTTACCCTATGCTATAAACAAACGATAAGTGACTCAGTTTAGGAAGATGTATGAGAGAAAGGGTTCTGTTTTTTGATCTATTGCGCTGTGTGGCGGCAGTCGCAGTGATCGCTATTCACGTCTTAGCGCCATATAGAAATGAATTAGGGGTCATTCCGTTCGATCAGTGGCTCACGGCGGTGGGAGTCAATAGTGCAACCCGATGGGCGGTACCGGTTTTTATTCTGATTACAGGTGCGTTAATGCTCACCGATACCCGGCCATTTGATGGTAGGTATTATTTGAAAAGGCGTTTGGGTAAGGTTCTGATTCCTTTTATTTTGTGGTCGGTTTTTTACGCTTACTTATCGGGGTGGACGGCTCAAGGCTTTGATTTTGAAACGGTCAAAGCAGTATTGAGTAACAGTGTTCACCATGAAACGTATTACCACTTAGGCTTTTTCTATTATTTTATCCCGCTCTATTTTGTGATCCCTCTGTTTCAGTGGATGGTGCGTAATGTCGACGATAATGTTTTGTATACCTATCTGGCATTCTGGTTGTTCACCAGTACTTTATTCCTGTTCAAGATAGACGGGCCGTGGAGTAATCAAATGTGGCTCTATATGGGCTATTTGCCTCTGGGTTATGTGTTGTACCAAAAGCTGCCTTTGAACCGCTCGAACGTCACTTTGTTTACTGGCTTGGGTATTGCCGCATTGGTGGTTACCTTTACGATGGTGGTGACAAACAGTCTGGACGCGGAGAAATACACCGTCGGACGCTGGTTGTCATATAAAACGCTTAACGTGATATTAGCGGCGTCGATGATTTTTATGTTGGCACGTTATTTTGGCGAAGGGCTATCACCTAAGGTACAAAAAGTGGTGAGCTTTATCAGCCAGCACAGCTTGGGTATTTATTTACTGCATCCTATCTTTTTGTGGCCAATGAAAGAGTTTGGTTGGTATGAAGGGCATCCGGCGTGGGTGATCCCTCTGTGGATAGTATTAAGTGGTGCCGGAGCCTTAGCGATGAGTTATCTGTTCTCTCGTTCGGCCAAGACTCGCTGGCTACTGCCTTAATTTACGGCTTCAGGGCGAAATGGAGAAACTTATCGCCTTGGTAAGTCAGCTTTCCTTTATCACCCGGGTTGAGTACGTGGTAATAGTGAACACCGATTTGGAATTCACGCTTAGGACCAATACGGCCACGCTGAACGTAAATCCAGTACTCTTGATCATCTTCTCCCGGTTTGGCATCCGGAATGTCGATGGCCTGTTTGTCTAAAATGGTTACTTGGACACATTGCTCAGGGGCATCTTCACCAACATAGTGTTTGCTGTAAAAGCGAAAGAATACCCAGGCTCCTAGTGCTATCAGGGCAAAAAGAGCCAGAATAAGTGGAATTGGCATGATGATCTCCAGTGTTTCAATAGGCTCCATTTTACAGATCTCGCCATATAAACGATGTGTTGAGGTAAAGGATTCGTGATCCATCAAAATATGGTGAAGTTTTATTCGGCGCACTTCACATTTTATATGCGCACAAGGACACAGTTTGAATTGAAAGTAGTACTTAACTGCTCGAAAAAGCTCTAAATTTGTAGAAGAGTAAAATGAATAATAAAGAAAGCGTCTTGTGAGGAGGGTGACGATGTCAGATATTGAAAAAGTAGTCATACGTACCCGAACGATCGAAAAACTTTTGCGTACTCAATATCATGCAGAAGGAAAAGGGTTGCATCAGCTCATTAATAGTTGTGAAGAGCGGCTACCGCATGATGTGATTGCAAAGCTGCGTTATATCGCTACGGTGAGGAATAAGATTGTCCACGAAGAAGATTTTCAGCTCGATGATCGAAAGCATTTTCTGTCAGTATGCGATGATTGTGAAAAAGAACTGACGCCAAGAAGTTCGCGCTTTATCTGGCGAGCCGCAATTTTGTTGATGGTGTTGATCACGCTTGCTGCGCTTGGTTTCTACTATATGCATTGGGACATACTGTCTGAGCATATACAGTAGGGGTAATTTCAAGAAATAAAAAAGGACGCAATGGCGTCCTTTTTTATTTTTAATCAGTAGCTTAGTACATCATTGGCAGTGTCATTAAACCCACAACCACTGCAATCATTACCAGCCCTTGTTTTTGAGAAGATGAAATCATAACACTACCCCTTAATCTTGATGAACTCTATGCATTTAATATAGCACCATTTTTCGGGTTTGATCAACGTATCTGGCGAAAAGTTTTTAAAACTTACAGTTAACTAACCTGTTTTAACCTTGTTTTGACCAATTAGACTGTGTTTTTTACGCTGTATTCAAAGTGTTCGGTTTGAGTTTTTGTTGGTATTTTTTGGTGTAAGTGTATGATTTTAAATTGTAAGAAAGGTCTTACATAATGTTTGAATATTGTTTTTTGTTTCAGGGGTGTGGTTGGTGCTTTATGTTGTCTGTGTTTCTTAAAAATTGAGAAAACCCAGTTTGTTTTGCTTCAATGGAAGGTGGGGAGATGGAAGCTCAAAGAGGAATTTCTTATGTAGTGAGAAAACTTTATTGCCAAAAGGGTTTAGCGTGCCACGATAGAGTGAACCTTGGTTTTATGAGTTTAAGTTGTTATATATTATTGAACTCAATCGCTTTAATGTATGCTAGTGGCTGTTTTACTGGCTGGTTATAAGTGCGATCCTGGTCGCTTCTATTAGCTGTGATAAGGTTAATGGCGCATTCTACGGCGTATAGTGATACTTTTGTTTTTTGTGTTTGTTCTTTGCTCGTATCGGCTGAGGAGTAGTCATCTTGGCTGAATAGTTAGCAACTTTGCTATAAGTGGAATGCGTTTATTTGATGTGACATTTAGTGATTCTAAACAGAAGGCCAAATGCCCCGAATCGCTAGCGAGATCGAACTTTCGCAGATTGTGTCTTTACATCAACATCGGTCTACCTAGACTAGCGGCGAGTTTAAGTAAAAGGTATGTACGGCATGTGGAGTTGGCTGGCTATAGGGCTATCAGGTATGTATTCCGTGTTGGGGGCAAAGCAAGCCAATCCAACGCAATCTCTCGTATTTAAAATCTTTACTCTGCTACTCCTTCTTGTTCTGGTATTAACTCAAGGTACGCCGGCGGCTTACACCTATTGGGTCGCTGGTGGTTTGGGCGTGTCGATAATTGCTGATACGTTACATTCGTTTCGTTCTCGTAAGCTGATTTATTTCTGTGGATACCTAGTAGCGCAAGTGTGCTACAGCAAATCGTTCTGGATGCAATTAAACGGAGATATCATCTGGTGGCTATTGGCGTTATTGCTGGCGGCCAGTATCGTGGCGTTCTTTTTGTTGCTACCACAACTCGACTCGTTGGTTTTTCCTGTGGTGATTATGGGCATGATGCTTGTGCAGTTGGCTTGGGCCGCAGGGGAGGTTTGGCTCCAGTCGCCGAGTTACGCCAATGCTATCGGATTTAGTGGGACCTTGATCATGACCTACTCAGCGCTGGCTTATGCGATTCATGGTTACCGTAAGCCGATGAAACGTGCCTACGTATGGGTGAGCGGGAGCTATTTCATGGCACATGCACTTATCGTGGCTTCGATTGTTTACTAGTCGGTTTTACTAACCTAAATCAAAGCAGCGCGGGTTGAAATCCGTACACTGGCTGTATCCAATTTGATGACTGGAGTTGACGATGAGTAACATTCATGGGCATGACCTGTTAAACCTGATTAATGAAACCCCGATGACTCGTGAAGAGCTTGCTGCGCATTTCGGCTTAGATGTACGTTTTGACACATGTAAACTGAATGATCTGGACTTAGACTCATTGCTCGCGTTTTTACTAAAAAGCGATAAAGTTCGTGAGCTAGAAGGTAAGTTTGTGGCTAATATGGCACGTGTCTGTAATCACTAAACCGCGCTAAATGTCTATCTGCTGGGAGAAGAGTGCCTGAAGGTAAGTTGGTGATCGAACATCAACGAAGATGGTCACTCAGTGAATACAACGCATTTTTAAATAATTACTGACTACTAATGCAAAACAGCCGCTCAGATGAGCGGCTGTTTTATTATCTGGTGTTTACATCATGTGCTTGCGACGAATGTCGAGCAGAGCAAAGATACCAAAAATAAGGATGGAGTATTTCTCCCAACTGCTCATCTTTATTTTATCGCCAAATGCGCCGATGAAAATCGCCATCTGCAAACCATGCATGATGAATAGGAACGCTGTCATGATGTAGAGCGCAATCGCGGCATTGCCCGGGAACGGCATAACAATGTTGATGATCAAGACCAACCAAACAAAGGCGATGGCCGCTTTAGCTAAGAGGATTAGTGCTTTCATTTTGGTATCCTTTTGAATTGTGGCACTACACGGACGTGCGTTCGTACAGACGGTAACTGACCTGACCTGCGGTTTTTTCTCTATGCAGGTGCCAGCTTTCCGGCAGGTCGATAATATTCAGTTCTTTCTCGGTTTCAATATAAATCATGGCATCTTGAGCAAGCCAGCCGTTTTGTTCTAGCAAGCTCACGGTTTCATCCAATAAGCCTTTGCGAAATGGTGGATCGATAAAGACCACATGATGCGGCGTGCCTGGTTGCTTTAAAAAGCTCAGTGCGTCGGTATTCACCACCTCAATGTTGGTTGCCTTTAACGATGCTACGTTTTTCTTCAACTGCTGAAAGGCTTGTGGGTTCAGTTCAACCATCGTTACTTGCTCAGCCTGACGCGAAGCCGATTCAAAGCCTAAACCGCCAGAACCGGCAAATAAGTCGAGACACTTTGCTTGCGGCACATCTTGCGACAGCCAGTTAAATAGCGTTTCTTTTACGCGATCGGTGGTTGGACGTAATCCCTCAGCGTCATGAACAGGGAGTTTTCGGCCTCTCCATAAGCCACTAATAATACGAACGAAGCCCGTTGTTGGCTTTTTTTGTGATGAGTTTTGCTGGCGACGTCTTACCATAGATTTTTTGACCGCTAATAAAGTGATACTATACCCAATCGCCCAAGCATTGAGCTTGGATACAGCCCAGAATATTCAAGATGGCAGAGTGTAACACTAATAAGATTAGATTCACCTAGTTGAAAAGTTTTCACACCTTTGTCATTCGCCTTTTTTAGACGGATAATAATCTTGTCAAAAAAGAGTCATTAATAGATAAAAAGATAATCTAGGATAGCCCCAGATGACGGAAAAAAAGAAGCGCGGATTACTTTCGTGGCTAGGTTTTGGTGATGAAGAGCAAAGCCAACAACCAAAAACTGAAGAAACAGTAAAAGAAGAAGCGGTGGAATCGGCTGCCGAAGAGCAACCGACTGAAGAGGTTGCCGAGCAAGCAGAAGAAAAAAACACAGTTGAAGACGAGCCTGAAAAGGCTGAGGCTGCCCCAGCAGAAGCAGAAGCAGAAGCAGAAGCAGAAGCAGAAGCAGAAGCAGAAGCAGAAGCAGAAGCAGAAGTGCCAGTTGTTCCTCGCGTTCAAGAGCAGGAAAAACCAACCGAAAGCTTCTTTGCACGTCTAAAGCGTAGCTTAAGCCGCACCAAAGCCAATATTGGCGCAGGTTTCTTTGGCCTGTTCAGCGGTAAAAAAATCGATGATGACCTTTTCGAAGAGCTGGAAGAGCAACTGCTTATCGCTGATGTAGGTATGAATACCACAACAAAAATCATCAACAATCTGACAGAAAAAGCGTCTCGTGGCGATCTTAAAGATGGCGAAGCCCTTTATGGTTTATTGAAAGAAGAGATGGCAGACATTCTATCTCACGTAGAACAGCCTCTAGAAATCGATACGAGTAAAACGCCATACGTTATTCTTATGGTTGGTGTAAACGGTGTGGGTAAAACTACGACGATCGGTAAGTTGGCAAAACAGTTCCAGAATCAGGGTAAGAAAGTGATGTTGGCTGCTGGCGATACGTTCCGAGCGGCAGCGGTAGAGCAACTTCAAGTATGGGGTGAGCGCAACAACGTTCCTGTGATTGCTCAACATACTGGTGCTGACAGTGCTTCAGTCATCTATGATGCGATTGAAGCGGCAAAAGCACGTGGTGTGGATGTGGTGATCGCGGATACGGCAGGCCGTCTGCAAAACAAAGCGAACTTGATGGAAGAGTTACGCAAGATCATTCGTGTAATGAAGAAGATTGATGACTCTGCACCACATGAGATCATGCTGACACTTGATGCCGGTACGGGTCAAAATGCGATCAGCCAGGCGAAGCTTTTCAGTGACGTTTCACCTATCACTGGTATTACATTAACTAAACTGGATGGTACAGCGAAAGGTGGCGTCATCTTCGCTATTGCTGATCAGTTTGGTATCCCAATTCGCTACATTGGTGTCGGTGAAGGTATCGAAGATTTGCGTCCTTTTGAAACTCAAGAGTTCATTGACGCACTGTTCAGCCGTGAAGAGTAATTTAAGTTAGAGGGAATCAGGGTGATCAAATTTCAGCAAGTGAGTAAAGCTTACCGAGGTGGTCGACAAGCACTGCAAAAAGTTGATTTTCACCTGAGGCGCGGAGAGATGGCGTTTTTAGGCGGGCATTCCGGGGCTGGTAAAAGTACTTTGCTGAAACTGATCTGTGCGATAGAGCGTCCGACTGATGGAACCATTCATTTTAATGATCATGACATCACTCGTATTGCTCATCGAGACATCCCGTTTCTGCGCCGCAATATCGGCATCGTTTTTCAGGATCACCGTTTACTGATGGATCGCAGTGTGTACGATAACGTCGCACTGCCGATGCGTATCGAGTCGATTTCTGAAAATGAAATTAAACGTCGCGTTTCGGCATCGTTAGATAAAACCGGTTTGCTCGATAAAGCCCGTAGTTTGCCAAGTCAGCTTTCAGGCGGTGAACAGCAACGTGTTGGGATTGCCCGTGCGGTCGTGAATAGACCAACCTTGCTGGTGGCAGATGAACCTACGGGTAACCTTGACCCCGAGTTGTCTAACCGAGTACTGCGACTGTTTGAAGAGTTTAACCGTGCTGGTGTCACCATCCTACTTGCTACGCACGATATCGGGTTAGTAAACACTCGCCCACAATATCGTCATTTTGAATTGAATCAAGGTTTCCTAAGCGAGGTACAAGACTATGGCAGGTAAAAAGATCTCGCAAAAGAAAGGTAAAAGTAGCAGTGCTAAGCGAGCCAATACCGATGGTTTTTTCTCTATTCATATTAAACAGGCAAAAGCGTCTTTTTCTGCACTATGGCAGCGACCTTTAGGCAACATTTTAACGCTGGCTGTGGTTTCAATCGCACTGGCGATGCCTGCCTGTTTGTACTTATTAGGTAAAAATGTCGCAGGTGCGGCAGAAGATGTCGCATCACCATCACAAGTTAGTGCTTACTTAGTAGAAGGTATGCCTGATGCTCGCGTGATGGTGCTCAAGGATGAAATAGAAACCTGGCCTCTGGTTAAAGCCGTAGAGTATATTTCGCCGCAACAAGGCTTAACCGATCTAAGCCAATACGCGGGGTTTGATCAGGCGCTGAGCTTATTAAGTGGTTATGCACTGCCGGGAGTGCTGGTGATTACACCGGACTCTGAATTAAAAAGCGATATTCAGTCGATAGCACAAGAGGTTCGCAAGCAGCGAGATGTTACCGATATCCGACTCGATGAGGACTGGCTGGCAAGACTTGATGCCATCAAAACGCTGGCCAGTATTATCGTTATTACACTCTCGGTACTTATGCTCAGCGCGGTATTTTTAATTGTTGGTAATACACTACGATTCAATGTGTTGGCGAACAAAGAAGAGATTCAAACCATGAAGCTGATTGGCGCTACTGACAGCTTTATTCTTCGCCCGTATTTGTATACTGGAATGTGGTTCGGAGTGTTGGGCGCAACCATCGCTTGGTTAGTAACGACAGTGATGACTTTCGTCATGAACAGTGCGGTGGAAGATTTAGCGGCATTGTATGACAGCCAGTTCCGTTTGAATGGTCTAAACTGGGATGAGTCTTTACTGCTCATCATCACGGGTAGCTTGCTAGGCTGTATCGCGGCACGTATTTCTGCGCAGCGTCACCTAAAAGAAATTGAACCTGTTTAAGTGATGGTGGTCTTATACTTGGAATTTATTAGCACAAGCTAATTTGTACCTCTTGTATAGAACACTTGTTTATGGATAATTGCTCGCCCTTCTTGAAACTTGTTCATTTTGAGTTCAAGATATCGAAGCTAAATTGCAATGTAATGCTCCAGATCAGAGATTGATGAGGAATTGAATGACAAAAGAAGCGTATCCGATGGCTCTAGTCACGCAAGATAGCCTAGATAGCTATATTCGCTCCGTTAACAGCTACCCAATGCTGACGGTAGATGAAGAGCGTGAGCTGGCTGAACGATTACACTATAAGGGTGAGATTGAAGCGGCGAAAGGGCTGATCCTTTCACACCTAAGATTCGTTGTTCACGTTGCTCGAGGCTACTCAGGCTACGGTTTGCCAATGGCAGACTTAGTGCAAGAGGGCAATATTGGCCTAATGAAAGCCGTTAAGCGTTTTAACCCAGAAGTGGGTGTGCGTTTGGTGTCTTTTGCGGTCCACTGGATTAAAGCTGAGATCCATGAATACGTGCTGCGTAACTGGCGTATTGTTAAGATCGCAACGACCAAAGCACAACGTAAATTGTTCTTTAACCTGCGCAAGTCGAAAAAGCGTCTGGGTTGGTTCAATAACGGCGAAGTAGAAACCGTTGCTCGTGAATTAGGTGTTGAGCCTTCAGAAGTTCGTGAGATGGAATCCCGTCTGGCAGCCGTCGACTCTACATTCGATATGCCAACCGACGAAGACGACAGCTCAAACAACTACACAGCACCGATGCTTTATCTGGAAGATAAATCGTCAGATGTTGCTGATAACGTTGAAGCAGCAAACTGGGAAATGCATACCAACAATCGTCTTGGACATGCATTGGCAAGTTTGGATGAGCGTAGTCAGCGTATTGTGCGTTCTCGTTGGTTAGATGACGAGAAAGCCACACTGCAGGATTTGGCTGATGAGTTTGGAGTATCTGCCGAGCGTATTCGTCAGTTAGAAAAGAATGCAATGAAGAAGCTCAAACTGGCCGTTGGTGAGTTCTAACGCTAGCTTCTAAACAAAAGCAAATTTTCATAGAAAGCCGAGATCATGTGATCTCGGCTTTTTTTATTTTGGATCGAAAGTCGATAACGTTTGCGATCTAAATTTTATGTGCTACCTGTGCATAACTCTGTGAAGTAATTATTTATCAACTGTTCGAAAGCGGGGAAAAATAAGGCGTTCAGGCGTTTTTCAGGCTGGGGATAGTTAGTAATATACACACAGCTAGATCAAGATCATCACTACATATTGTGGATCAAAAGATCAAAATATACTTTATCAACGCAATCCACAGCTTTATCCACATGTGGTTGTAATGTGTACACTTTTAAATTCCCGGATAATTCTTGTGTCTAAATTTAGCGTTGGATAGGTTACAATGGCAGCATATACCCAAGTGACTTTATGACGCAGAACCTCGGCTACCATTGTGATAATGGCTCAATCGCACGTTACTAGGTTATTTGGGTATATTAATAAGACAATGAGAAAGTAAATGGATCAGTTTCAGCATATCGATGTGCAAGGTGCACAAGCACTGCTCGAGCAGGGCGAAGCAAAACTTGTAGATATCCGTGACCCTCAATCGTTTGCCGTAGCGCATGCAGAGTCAGCCTTTCATTTAACCAACGACTCGATCGTCTCTTTCATGGACGATGTGGAGTTCGAGCAGCCAGTACTTGTGATGTGCTACCACGGCATTAGTAGTCAGGGTGCGGCGCAATACCTGGTTAATCAAGGCTTTGAGCAAGTGTACAGTGTCGATGGTGGTTTTGAAGCCTGGCAACGAGCCGAGCTACCGATAGTGAGAAGTTAATGAAGAGATTGGTAACGTTAAATAACCCACGCATGGCACAGGCTTTCATCGATTATATGGCGTCTCGTCATATTGAAATTCAGATGATGCCCGAAGGTCAGGGACAGTTTGCGCTATGGCTGACGGATAGCCAACATGAAATCGAGGCAGAAGCTGAGCTAAAACATTTCTTGGCTAACCCTTCCGATTCCAAATACAGCGCCGCTTCGTGGAACGTTGCCGATACTCGCAAGAGTCAATTTCATTACTCAAGTCCAAGCATCATGAGTATGGTCAAAGCGAAAGCCGGACCGGTGACGTTATTGATCATGGCAGTGTGTGTCGTTATCTACATTTTGCAAATGATTGGCTTTGGACGGGGCGTGTTTGCATCACTGCATTTCCCCGCGCTTGAAGGACAACAGTGGCAACTATGGCGTTGGCTGAGTCATGCTCTGCTGCATTTCTCCGCAACTCATATCATCTTCAACTTATTGTGGTGGTGGCAACTGGGTGGTGATATTGAACGTCGCCTCGGTTCCGGAAAATTACTGCAAATCTTTGTTGTTTCGGCAGCTTTGTCGGGCGCAGGGCAATTTTATGTTGAAGGTGCGAACTTTGGTGGGTTGTCTGGCGTTGTTTATGCGTTGCTCGGATATCTATGGGTATTGGGTTATCGTTTACCGCATCTTGGATTGACGCTACCAAAACCTATCATCGTGTTTATGTTGGTGTGGCTAGTACTGGGTTTCGTCCAGCCGTTTATGGCGATAGCGAATACCGCGCACTTGGTGGGCTTGATTTCGGGAATGGCGATTGCGCTGTTTGATTCCGGAAAAATGAAGTACCAGCAGAAAGCTTGAGGCATAAAAAGACCGCTGAGAAGCGGTCTTTTCGTTGTTGTGCTCGTTGTGTTTACTGATAGAGGTATTTGGTAAACAACAAATCCGCAATAACGGTTTTCCCAGTTTCTGGCAGGAGAGTTTCGTTTAAGCTCGTTACCAAGGTCTTACGCAAATCTTCCCGACCAGAGAGCGACTTGATGGTATCTTCGGTCTGCTTGCCAAGCAGTTCGATGATGGCGTCGCGAATCAATGGTTGATGATGTTCCACTACCGCTAGGTCTTGCTGACTCATGACCATAATATCAATACGCACCTGAACGTAACCTAACTTTTTTCCTGTGGTATAAAAGTTGGTGGTTAAGTCTGGCTCTAGAGTGAAGTACGCCAACTGAGATCCAGTTTGTTCCGTTTCAGCCCAGATTGGTGTTGAGACAAGCATGGTTAACGCAAAAATAATTTGGGCTATATAACGTTTGTACATATTTCTAACTTTTCTTTCTCTGGATCGCGATATTCGAATCGCTTCAGTCTTGGTACAATAGACCGTCTACAACAAATAATGAACTTACGGTTTCAGTAAGACGGTAAGTTGTTGCTTTATTTTACGCATAAAGCCTCTAATTGAATACTAGTATGAATCAGTCAACATCACTCTATCTTGCTTCTTTATTGGAAGTAGAGTGGCAAAAGCCCGAAGAATTTGAATTTCCAAATGAATTGTCCAAGCATTGGCTTGAAGAGCAAGGGTCTTTGTCACGTCGTTTAAAGCAGCACTGCCAGGCTCTGACGGTGGAATTGCTACAAAATCAAATTGTCACTGCCGATACATTGAAACAGGATGAAAGTCAGTTATTGTCTGAGCAAGATTGCCTGTTACGAGAGGTCGTTTTGTGTGGTGACGACAGTCCTTGGGTTATAGGACGTACGCTCATTCCATGCACGACGCTTGTGGATCAGCAGTACGACTTGGCTGAACAAGGAGAGATTCCTCTAGGGCTAACTGTATTTAGTGCGGATAACGTAGAGCGAGACTCACTGCAAATGGGTTGGGTAAAGCTGCCTCAAGGCGAATTTTTAGCGCGACGCTCAAGGTTGTGGATGAATCACAAACCGATGTTAGTTGCCGAGTTATTCTTATCACATTCACCTATTTACGCTAAGGAGAGCGTGTAAATGACCGCAGAAAAAGCCAAAGCATATTGGCAACTGACGCGAATGGATCGACCAATTGGGTCTCTGTTACTACTGTGGCCAACCGTTTGGGCACTTGTCATTGCTGCTCAGGGGGTGCCGAGTTGGGATGTCTTGCTTGTGTTTGTGTTAGGCGTATTTCTAATGCGAAGTGCAGGGTGTGTGATTAACGATTTTGCTGATCGTAAAGTGGATGGTCACGTGAAACGGACTAAGCAGCGTCCTCTGCCATCGGGTAAAGTCTCGGCGAAAGAAGCGATGGGCCTGTTTCTGGTCTTGGCCGCCAGCTCGTTTTTATTGGTGCTGACGATGAATCCTTTGACGATTCAGCTTTCGTTTGCTGGTGTGGTTCTCGCTTTCATTTATCCGTTTATGAAGCGCTATACCCACCTGCCGCAACTGTTTCTTGGACTGGCTTTTAGTTGGGCTATCCCTATGGCGTGGGCGGCACAAACAGGTGAACTGCCGTTGATCGTATGGTTTGTGTTTGTGATTAATGCGTTGTGGACTATTGCCTACGATACCCAATATGCCATGGTTGATCGTGATGATGACTTGAAAATCGGTATCAAATCGACCGCGATTCTTTTTGGTCGTCATGACAAGCTAATCATCGGCATCTTGCAACTGATAACCTTAGCAATGCTGGTTGGGCTAGGGCAGTTTTACCAGTTAGGTCAGAGCTACTACTGGACGATTTTGATTGCCGCTTCATTGTTTGTTTATCAGCAGCATTTGATTCGTCATCGTGAGCGCGATTTATGTTTTCGGGCATTTCTTAACAACAACTATGTCGGCATGGTCATCGCTATCGGCTTATTGGTCGCGTTTTGGTAGACATTCTAAAAATGAAAAAGGCATCCGATGGGATGCCTTTTTTGTTTGTATTACGTTGCTATGCCTGCAGTTGGTGAATACTCTCTTCGATGGTGAGCTTCACTTCTGGATAGAGCAAAGTAAACAACAGCTTGGCGAATTTTTCTGTCTTTTCGGTATCGCAGTTCCCATCATTGTCCAGATACGCTTGCTGCTTCAGGGTATTAAACATTGCGCTAAATACACCTTTATCAAAAAACTCTGGAGCGTTGATGCCGTGCAATCGACCCAGGCGCTGAGCGATATCCTGACTGTTTTGTTCCAAGTCTGACTTACCTAGTTCCGGATACGCGACCAACAAGTTCATCGCGATGGAGTATCGCTGCAGTGTCTCATTAATCGTGCGACCTAGCAGAACCAATGATTGGTTGTTGGACTGGTTGATCTCCAGCTTATTACCATCAAGGTAGATCATTTTCTGTTCGGCAAACTCATTAAGAACTCTCACCACAAGCTCATTCAAATCATCTTCCTGATAACTTAAGAACAACTCCTTCTTCAGGAACGGATAGATCTGCGCAACGTTTTCCTGAACGGCTTCCACGGTGACATTACGCTGGCGAATAATCGTCTGAGCGATCAGTGATGGAAGTGCAAACAAGTGAATGATGTTGTTGCGGTAGTAAGTCATCAGGATCGACTGGTTACGGTCGAGTGAGATGATGTCGCCCATGC
Source organism: Vibrio sp. EA2 (assembly GCF_033042495.1). Taxonomy (NCBI): domain Bacteria; kingdom Pseudomonadati; phylum Pseudomonadota; class Gammaproteobacteria; order Vibrionales; family Vibrionaceae; genus Vibrio; species Vibrio sp. EA2. Next base: position 36,906 of record NZ_JAWLID010000020.1, read on the forward strand.
TATCGGTTTCAATCACAAACTTATCAAGAGACAGAGCGTGATCAACCAGTGCTTCTGCACTTTCATTTGGAATGGTTGAAGTACTGGAATACGGGTTGTTCTTCAGCAGCTTCAAGTAGCATTCAATTTGGCTGATCAAAGAATCGCGAGATAAGGCGCGCTGACGAGATGCCAGTAAGGCAGTTGCACAGAGTGTCAGTGCGTTAGCGGCGGCGGCATCGTTAATGTGTGTCATCATTTTGCTTGCCAGACCGTTCACCACAGGATTCATCCATTGTGGTTTACTGCTTCCCATCGGATCAATATCTTTGGTCCACTCCGGAGCATGCTCGTTAAGGTATTGGTTAAGCTGGATTGGCTCACCAAAGTTGACGTAGCCCAAGCCAAAGTTACGCAGTTTACGTAGCGTGCGTAGCACCAAACCGGCATTTTCTTTTTCTTTGCGCTTACCGCGAAGTTCTTTAGCGTAAGTACTGACTTCCATTACATGCTCGTAACCGATATAAACCGGCACCAGTGTTACCGGACGGTTTAAACCACGTAGCATGGCTTGAATAGTCATCGCCAGCATACCTGTTTTGGCTTGCAGTAAACGACCAGTACGAGAGCGGCCACCTTCACTGAAATACTCTACGGAGTAGCCTTTAGCGAACAGCTCGGCCAAATACTCACGGAAAATCGTTGAGTACAGTTTATTGCCTTTAAAGCTGCGGCGGATAAAGAAAGCTCCACCACGGCGGAATATCGGACCTGCCGGGAAGAAATTAAGGTTAATTCCCGCAGCAATGTGCGGTGGTACCATGCCCTCGTTGTAAAGCACGTACGAAAGCAGCAGGTAATCCATATGACTACGGTGACATGGTACATAGACGATCTCGTGACCATCTTGTGCTAAACGACGTACGGTAGAGGCATTGTTGATGTGCAGGCCCTGGTAAAGCTTATTCCAAAGCCAGCCAAGAATACGATCTCCCCTTTTCACCAGGCCGTAAGAGAAGTTCGCAGCGATTTCGTCCATGATGTCATGGGCTTCTTTGCGTGCCTTTTCGAGCGAGATGTTTTTGCTCTTCGCTTCATCTGCAATGGCTAGTTCGATCGCTGGTGATTTCAGTAAACGCGCAAACAGTATCTGACGCTGTGGTAGATTGGGCCCCGATGCGGCTAATTTTTGGCGAGAGAAGTGGATACGTGCCACTCGTGCCAGTTTGTGTGCAATCGCGCTGTCTGTGCCATGGGCATCCGCCATGTAGCGCAGAGATACGACTGGGCTAAACCGCACTAAACAGTCGCGACCAGATGCTATGACTGCTTTGGCTTTCTGTGGACCATTCATCGGCTGAAGGTACGGTTTAGTATTCTCTTCTTTACCTGGTTTGCGTCCCCATAGCACGGTCGCTGGGATCATTTGTACATCAAGTTCGCTGTCCAGTTTGTGCAGCTCTAATAACTCAGTAAAGAGAGAGTCAGATTCTGTCGGCACGTCATTGTCACTTCCCATCACCGTTGGGCGAGCAGCAATAAAGACGTAACGGTTGAGTGTTTTGCCATTAATTTCCAATGGACTGAGCGGGTCTGGCAGACCAAGGCTCATGGCTTGTTTTTGCAGTGTCAGCAAATCCACGTTCGAACGGAACGGCAAGGCATACACAATCGGCTTAGCCAGATCGATATCAAGATCGTCAATTGGATTCGATGGGATTGTGGTGCCCTTTACCAGTACCGATAAAGGTAGTTTTAGTAATGAACGTGAAAATGATTGTCCAGAAGACATAAAGTTCACAGCCTCGATAGGTATTCAAACAGGCCCTAGCTTATTTCTGTGTCCGCATGGCCCATCTTGAGAGAAAAGGGGGACGGCAATAGAAATAAGCCTAGGCGATAAAATTTAAGCGCAGCAAGGATAACAGAAACTGGTCGAACCTTTTAATTTTATTGAACATGAATTAGCCAAACACCCGAGCTGTTGTTCTTACTTGCTTCACTTTAAGCGTGCTGTTTTAAACGTTTATGACGGAAAGAGTGATGAATAACTTCAGTAAGCCAAGCAAATAAATTAAAAAACAACCAATTGGGTTTCCATTTAACCATTTACTGGATATACTCACAGTTAACTGTATAAAAAGACAGGTGAGACATGAAGCCGTTAACGCCACGCCAACAACAAGTTTTCGATTTAATCAAAAGTAAAATCGATGACACCGGAATGCCACCAACTCGTGCTGAGATTGCGCGTGAGCTTGGCTTCCGCTCTGCAAATGCTGCAGAGGAACACCTAAAAGCACTTGCTCGTAAGCAAGCGATTGAAATTATTCCGGGTGCATCTCGCGGGATCCGTATTCTGCTTGAAGAAGCTGCAAACGATGATCAGGGCCTGCCTCTGATTGGTCAGGTGGCAGCGGGTGAGCCTATTCTGGCTCAAGAGCATGTGGAGGCTCACTACCAAGTGGATCCTGCGATGTTTAAACCGCAAGCGGATTTCTTACTTCGTGTAAACGGCGAGAGT
>NZ_JAWLID010000020.1:39525-51169 GCF_033042495.1 Vibrio sp. EA2
GAGCGTAAAGGTTCTACCGTATTGCTGCATGCAGAGAATGAAGAGTTTGCACCTATCCAGGTGGATCTGACTTCTCAGCACCTGACAATTGAAGGTCTGGCCGTCGGTATTATCCGCAATACTGACTGGATGTAAGCTTAAGCTTTGTAACAATAGCCTGGGTTTACTGGGCTATTGTGTATTACCGTCTTAAATTTTCAACTTTTTCCATTTCACACTTCTATCTGCTGATATGCATCCCTGCTTGATAATGTAATTGATATTCATTATCATCTTTTCATGCTATTACTTTCATTGGCGCAGGAAATGCCATGTCTCAGTCTAAACATCAAGTTCCCAATCATTTATTGAAACCTTTGTTGTTACGTAGCCGTGAAAGTATGGTCGACAATGGCTTAGTGTATGATCCCATCGCTGCTAAAGCCTGTTTGAGCTGTCAAATGGCACCGGATTGCCTTGGTGGCGATGTGGCGCAAAAGCAGTTATTGCACGTGACGCTAACTCAATTGTGTGACCAGCAGGTCAATCAATTCTTACAGCAACATCCTGATGCGTGGGTGATTAATGTCGGCGCCGGTCTCGATACGCGTTTTTACCGTCTGGATAACGGACGTTGTCATTGGGTAGAGTTGGATGTAACGGAGAATCTGGTTTGGCGACAGCGGCTTTTCCATAAAAACGAACGGTATAAAAATCATATCGGTAGTGTAGAAGAGTTGTCTTGGCTGGACTCTCTGAATATTCCAGACAAATCGCCGGTTTTGGTGGTATGTGAAATGGCACTTTTGGATTGCTCAGAATCACAGGTTGCCCGTTTTATTCAAACGTTGGGACGACACTTTGTATCTGCTGAAGTGTGTATGGTTCTGGCCGGGGATCTCACGGAAAGCAAATGGGGGCAGAAGCTGGGCTCTGATTATTATGCGCATGGCTTTGAAGCGCCATCAGAACAATTTATGCAATGGCTGCCTTGGGCTGAGTGGGTCAAAGTCTTTTCACCATTTGATCGTTTTTGCTCTCGCTGGAAGGCTTGGCAACGCTGGCTCAATAAGATCCCGGTACTGAAATACCGTCTGACACCAGTCCTCGTTCATATTAAGTGGTGATTGGCTAGCTTCACATTGCTCAGGTACACTCGTTAATCCAGTTAACGAGGTGCCTGTGACAAACTCTATTTTATCCCCTTTATCTAATCCTCAAGTGCACCGTCAGGTCCTAGCGCTTGCTATTCCTATGGTGCTGTCGAATATTACCGTTCCGCTGCTTGGCCTGGTTGATGCCGCGGTGATTGGTCATCTTGAACACGCCTGGTATCTGGGCGGTGTCGCCTTGGGTAGTACGATGATCAGTGTGACTTTCTGGCTGCTCGGTTTTTTACGCATGTCGACAACCGGCTTAGCCGCGCAATCTTATGGTAGTGATGATCGTAAACAGCTGGTGCTGGTGTTGCTGCAAGGAGCGTTGATGGCACTGCTGTTTGCGGTGTTGTTTTTATTTGCACACAGCTCCATTGCCGATATTATTTTTTCTTGGAGTGATGCCAGTTCAGAAGTAAAACACTATGGCATGCAATACTTTTCGGTGCGTGTCTGGAGTGCTCCAGCGGCGTTAATGAATTTCGTGTTGCTGGGCTGGCTACTTGGTACTCAAAATTCCAAGGCTCCGATGTGGATGGTGATCATTACTAACCTTACTAATATCGCATTGGATATTTTATTTGTGATTGGCTTAGGCTGGAAAGTAGAAGGGGCGGCATTAGCGTCTGTTATCGCTGACTACTCAGGCATGGCGTTTGGTTTAGTCTGTGTGTGGAAAACATGGCGAGAGAGGCAATTACCGTCGCCTAAGAGTCTGCTCGCTGAGACTCAGCACGGGCTTGGGCGGTTTGTAAAACTCAACCGTGATATCTTCTTACGCTCTTTGTGCCTGCAAGCGGCGTTTAGCTTTATGACATTCCAGGGAGCCAGTTTTGGTGACGATGTCGTGGCTGCGAATGCTGTGTTGATGAGTTTTCTGATGATCATTTCTTACGGTATGGATGGTTTTGCGTATGCCATGGAAGCCATGGTGGGTAAAGCTATTGGGGCGAAAGACAGGAAGCAACTGAGCTCATCTCTTATTGGAACATTCTTTTGGAGCTTGATTATCTGTTTAGTCTTAACAGCAGTCTTCTCTTTAGCAGGATCGACCCTGATCGCCATGATCACTTCAATAGAAGAGGTACAGCAGCAGGCGGCGATTTATCTGCCATGGCTGGTGGTGATGCCATTGGCTTCGATGTGGTGCTTTCTATTGGATGGAATTTTTGTCGGAGCGACTAAAGGTAAAGACATGCGCAACAGTATGTTTGTTGCGACCAGCAGCTTCTTTGTTGTCTTTTACTTGTTTTCGGCATGGGAAAATCATGCCCTATGGCTGGCGATGACCAGTTTTATGCTGATGCGCGGTATCGGACTTGGCGTGATTTTTCTTTATCAATGGCGCAAGGGGACGTTTCTCGTTTAACGGTTACCACAAACAAAAACAGCAGGCGAAGTGCCTGCTGTTTTACGTTTTAGGGTTCTGCCCTCATTAGAAAAGTCGGTTCAAACCATTCAATGCTGCCACGCGGTAGGCTTCGGCCATGGTTGGGTAGTTGAACGTGGTGTTAACGAAGTACTCGATGGTATTCGCTTCCCCTTTTTGTTCCATGATGGCTTGTCCGATGTGGATGATTTCCGCAGCACGCTGGCCAAAACAGTGGATACCAAGGATCTCTTTGGTTTCACGGTGGAACAAAATCTTCAAGCTGCCAATATCTTTTCCTGCGATCTGTGCTCGCGCAAGATGTTTGAAGGAAGAGCGGCCTACTTCGTAAGGTACTTTCGCTGCTGTCAGTTCTTGCTCTGTTCTACCAACGGAACTGATTTCCGGAATGGTGTAGATGCCGGTTGGGATATCTTCAATCAGATAGTTATCCGCTTGTCCTTTGGTGATGGCTTGCGCCACAAAGCGCCCTTGATCGTAGGCAGCACTTGCCAGGCTAGGGTAACCAATCACATCACCAACCGCATAAATGTGCTCAACAGCGGTTTGATAGTTGCGGTTTACTTTCAATTGTCCGCGCGAGTCAGCTTCCAGACCAACGACACCCAAATTGAGTTTGTCTGTATTACCTGTTCGGCCGTTGGCGTACAGCAGGCAGTCGGCACGCATCTTCTTACCTGATTTCAGGTGAATGATGACGCCATCTTCTGTACCTTCAATTTTCTCGTAAGTTTCGTCATTGCGAATCACCACACCACTGTTCCAGAAGTGGTATGACAGTGCATCAGAGACTTCGTTGTCTAAGAAAGATAACAAACGGTCACGGGTGTTAATCAAGTCAGTTTTCACCCCAAGCCCGCGGAAGATAGACGCATACTCACAGCCAATGACGCCTGCACCGTAGATAATGATATGACGAGGGTCATGCTTCAGGCTTAGGATGGAGTCACTGTCGTAAATGCGTTCGTGTAGGAAGTCGACATCATCTGGCTGGTATGGGCGAGAACCTGTCGCAATGACAAATTTATCTGCTGAGTAGACTTCTTCTGTGCCATCACTTTGCATGACTGCGACAGAGTAATCATCGATAAAGCGTGCGGTTCCAAAGAGCAGGGTACATTGGTTGCGGTCGTAGAACCCCTGACGCAGGCGCGTTTGTTTGTCGATGACGGACTTTGCATGACCTAAAATGTCAGAAAATGTTGCATGCAAACTGGTGCTATTGCGGCAGAACAACGGGTTACTGTTAAACTCGATGATTCGGCTAACCGCATGACGCAGTGCTTTTGAAGGTATGGTCCCCCAGTGAGTACAGCCGCCACCCACGCTGCTCTCTTTCTCAATGATGGCGACATTCAGTCCTGCTTTGGTTAACCCCATCGCAGCCCCTTCTCCACCTGGGCCACTACCAATTACGATCACGTCAAAGTGATTTACCTGCGCCATGATGTATTTCCTTGTTATATTTGCTTAACATTGCCTTAGCGCAATTTTAACTCATTTGCTCTATACGTACACGTAATGGCTGCGAGAGAGTGGAAGTGATCACGCAGAAACCACCAAAAGAACGAATTGGCATGTTGGATGTCTATAAATTGCATTGAGAAGATTGCAATTAGACTGTCGCCAATAGTAACGTTTGCGCGGTTAACGCCAGTTGAGGCAACATCTCTTTCTACGTAGGGGGGAATTGCGTTATATTGAGGCTCTTGTCCCCCTACATAAAAAGAGCAAGTTAAGAATGAAATCGATGGGCATCCGCGCACAACAAAAAGAGAAAACACGTCGATCACTGATTGACGCGGCATTTAGTCAATTAAGTGCGGATCGCAGCTTTTCCAGTCTTAGCTTGCGAGAAGTTGCCCGAGAGGCAGGAATTGCACCCACTTCTTTTTACCGCCACTTCAAGGACATGGATGAGTTAGGCTTAACCATGGTCGATGAAGGGGGGTTGCTATTACGTCAATTGATGCGTCAGGCGCGTCAACGTATCGTTAAAGAAGGGAGTGTGATTCGAACCTCAGTTGAAACTTTTATGGAATTCATTGAAAGTAGCCCTAACGTATTTCGCTTATTACTGCGTGAACGTTCAGGAACTTCATCTGAATTCCGAACAGCCGTTGCTCGAGAAATTCAGCATTTTGCGGCAGAATTAACTGAGTACTTGATGAGCACCGGCGTGACCAGAGAAGAAGCGTATACTCAAGCAGAGGCATCGGTTACTTTGGTATTCAGCTCGGGTGCTGAAGCTTTAGATTTAGATCGCCGTGAGCGCGATGAACTCGCGGAACGATTGATTATGCAATTGCGAATGATAGCCAAAGGGGCTTATTGGTATCGCAAAGAACGTGAACGTAACCGATTAAAAGGCAGGATAGAATAATGTCGAATGGAAATAAATCTGAAAAGAAAACGCTGATTTTAGCGTTGGTTGCAGGTGTGTGTGGTGATGCTTTGTTGTCATGGTTGACCATGAGCGAAGTCTCTTTCTCAATCTTCCCATTGATTGCACTTGTGCTAGCAGTGCAGGCACTGTACCAAGAATACCTAAACAACCCGGTATCGGAAGATATCCCGTTGGTTGGGCTAGCGTGTTTCTTTGTGGGGGCATTTGGTCATTCTGCGTTTATCAAAGCGCAATACCCAGAAGCAGGTTCAAACTTCTTTGCTATTCTGGTTTCTATGATCCTTCTAGTGTGGATCGGTAAGAAGCTTGGCTTTATGGAAGGTAAAACCAAAACCTCTGCGGAATAAACCTGTAAGGTTGAATGAAAAAGCGAGCTGTTTAGCTCGCTTTTTTTATCTCTATATTTACTGACGCTTACTTGCGTTCAAGAAATACACCCGCTTCCATGTGGTGGGTAAATAGAACCTTTAGTCCGTCAAAGTCTACAGAGTTATATTTTTTAATTGTAAGATTATGATTAATATCGTTTTTATGATCTTGTTGTCCGTCGGAGTCCAAAGCCGTACAATAGAAACTCGATGTTCCCCGTACCCCACGCCGTACCCAGAGCCGTACCCAGAAATGCAGAGGTTTTCCAACGATGACGAAACGAATCAGCACCAATGCAACGTTGCAAGCATTGAAGCCACAGGATAAGGAATACTCGATTCCCGATAAGAAGGTCGAAGGATTGAACATTCGAGTTCGTCCAACAGGCACGATGACTTGGATCTTTCGTTTTCAAGTAGGGAAGAAACACGAAAAAATCTCTATGGGTCGATACATTAAGATCAAACCAGAGCGCGGGATGACATTGGATCAGGCGCGAAAGGAAGCTGGCCGTTATCGAAGTTGGTTGGAGAATGGTAAGAACCCAAAGGTTGAACTGGATATAGAGAAACGAGCGCAAGATGAAGCGAAAACCTTTGATGATGCGTTTATTAGCTTTGATGAGAAACGGCTATCAAAACAGCTACGGGGTGACCAGTCGAGGACCATTTACAATCGAGATATCAAGCCAGTTCTCGGTAACATCAAATTGGCAGATTTAAGCATATATGACCTCAATAGGGTCTTTGATGCTAAGGTTGATAAAGACGGTAAGCGTATGGCGGGGGCCATTGGAGTTTGCCATAAAATCATCAACCAAGTGATTAACCATGCCCTAGCGCTAAATATGCTCGATACTCATCCTGCACCCCAACTGAAAGCAAAAGACGTTGGTGGCGGCTCTAAAGTCACAAAACGTAATTTAAGCTTTTCAGAGTTAAAGATTCTGTTAACGAGTATGCCGTCATGGCGTACAGATCCCTCGAACATCCGTTTAATGCAGTTCTTACTTGGTTGTGGACAGCGTATTAGTGCCGTACTGGAAATGCGTTGGAGTGAGTTAGATTTTGATGAGGGAATTTGGCTATTACCAGCCAGCTCAGAAGAGCGACACACTAAAAGCCAAGACGCACGTAAAGTGCCTTTAAGTGGCTATTTGCTTGCACTTCTAAACGAGCAGCGTGACAGTGTGCCAAGTAAGTGGAAGTTGGTATGGCCCCAATTAATGGTCGATAGAGTGCAAGAACCTGCGGCTGTACGGGCATTGATCAAACGTAATCTACCTAGCGATTTTGAGCGCTTTTCACCTCATGACTTGCGCCGTACCTTTATCAGTCGTTGTAGTGAAATGGGGTTAGATATCGTAGCGATTGAAAAGACAGTCGGCCACCAGCTGCCAGGTATGCTCAGAGTCTATAACCATCATGATTATATCGATGAGCAGTTGAAGGTTCTGGAGGCATGGGGTAACAAGTTGCAATCGCTAATGGAAGCGAACGTCCACCCGTTACCCTCTGCTAAGATGGCTTAGGTGGTCGTCTGGTTCTATGTAATCCACTAGGTGCTGTGGTTAAGAGATCTGGTGGAGTTTAAGATTCATTTTTTTTGGATGAGCTCTGGTAAGCCGCATTTATCAACCGGTCAAGAGTTTCATTCATTGTTAGATCATAAACACATGATAATTTTTTAAGTTTTTCTTTTGTTCTCTTATCTGTAACAAAGTTAAAGTTAACTTTGTTTTCTTTTTTTATCTTATTTCTATATTTAACCTGTCCCCAAGCCTGTCTCATTTTTATTATCAATAATTCCCTTTCTGCATCTTCCATGTCCATTGAATAAATTAATGAAGGTACGGTTATGTGAATTAATTCTTCTTTATTCAAGCACTTAGGAATTCTTTTTGTTATTGTTTCTATTAGTTCATTATTGGATATATATTTCTTCAGCCAAATAGCCTGATCTCGGTTTCCTTTTTCTATCCAAGAAAGTTTATTTTCAGATTTATATTTTTCGTAAAATTTGGATATTTTATCATTTACCTTTCCTTTTATACCACTATCGATGTTAGAGTTTTCATTATAATCAAAGAAAACTTCTAGCATATCTTGAGTTCTATATACCTCTATAACACCAACAAAATCTTCCAATCTAAACTTGTCAGTTATTCTTGTTAATCCAAATCTAGGTATGATATCGCCATTTTCTTGGAAATTATGAATATAAAGAAAAATGTATGGTATAGCTATGCTCACAGGATCACTATTATCTATGAAGCTAAGATCTCTTCTTGAAATAAAATTTTTTAATTTTTTATCTCTATCGGTCTGGTCGATTTGTGGCATCATCATTACTCAGTAGTTTTTGCATTAATTTTTTAACGTATTTTTGGACGTTTTTCAAGTGTTTGTTTAGAGTTGTATGAACTAAGTAGTGTCTTTGTTGCTATGTGGTTAATGCCTAATTAGTGATAGATTCACAGAGAAATGTTGATGTGAAAGGCACTTTAAAGCGGTAAGTCTGAATGAAGACTCACCTCTGTATTGTTGAACCGATGATAAGTTACGTTGTTATGTATAACTTTAGATGATTTAAAGGAAAAAATAGTTATATCTAATATTTCTAGAGATATTTACTGTAGGGGGAGATGTATTTAAAATGAAACTGATATGATGTTTTTTATTATATGTTTTTGGTGGTTTTTTCATTGTTCAATGTCGTTATAGACTTTTTTCGATATAATCTCTGTTGTTTTTTCGATTTGTTGATTATTTTAATTTTTGGTCGATGTCTGTCTGGTTAGTATTATATTATCTTCGTATCTATATAAACCCTCTACTGAGTCACCCCTAGTGACTCACAGTACGCAATTAAAAATAACGACACAGACCTATCTATGAACCTAAACACAGGAGTAGATAGGAATGAATGTACGTTCTAAGAAAAACAAAAACCTCAGACTAACCACCAAGAAAACGTTTCTGGGTAGACCTATCCAGACCGAGCATGGTCCACTCTATATCGACTACTTAGAGAAAATGCACAATACGATTGATCTCGCATTGGACGAGTATCCTCGGCTTATGGCTATTCGCGTGGATTTGAGGTTTCCTAAGCTAAGGAAAAATGAAATAAGCGGTAATGTCATGACCGATTTTTTACGCTCATTACAGTCGCAGATTGAGCACTCGGGAAAGAGAAAGAAAAGAGAAGGGAGTGCTAGAGTGCATCCCTGCAAAGTGCGGATTGCTTGGGTGAGGGAGCGCTCTAGCTCGATAAACGACCACTATCACCTAGTACTCATGTTCAACAAAGATAGATTTAACTGGTTGGGGAAAACTCAAACGCAACAGGAGAACTTAGGCTCTTTTATCGTAGAGGCATGGGCGAGGGTGGCTGGTGTCGACTACGAAGAAGCTAACGGATTAGTCCATTTTTCAAAGAGAAAGAATAGCGACAGTGTGGTCATCCACCGCTTGAATTGTAACTCTGATGACTTTGATGATGCGTTTGATGAGTTCTTCAAACACATTAGCTATCTAGCAAAAGAGAACACCAAGCACTTTGGTAGCGGTAGACGAAATTTCGGCCATAGTCATAAGTAGCTCAAAAAATAACGGTAGTAACAGTTCCTGTGGGAATCACAATAAACCACAGGAACCAATCATGACTCATCAACTTAACGTTACTCATAGTCGTTCAGGTGCTCTTAACCACCACACCATCACTCATGACCGAACCTTTAATGGGAAGCCACTCTACTACTTTGAGAATGGTCTCGTTCTCGAATACCTAGAGGAGATAGACCGAGTGCTGACTGAAGCACTAAACCAATACCCAAGAATCTTTGCTGTTCACATCAACCTAAATCTACCGAGTGACTTCGGGGAAGATTACCTAGCGGTGTTTGCCCATTTCTTTCGTATTTTAGAATCGGAGACTAATGAGCTCTGTAGAGACAAATACACCGACAGAACTTATCAATACCAGCAAACGGTCATTCGTTACATCTGGGCGAAGGCGAGCGAGTCCACCAGCAAGCACCATCATCTTATCTTGCTCTTTGATAGGGATCTCTTTCAAAACTTAGGCACTGGTCGGGATGGTTGGGGACGTTTTCTCTACAAAAAAGTGAGGAAGACATGGGATAGGGTGGTTGAAGTTAATTACGGCCAATCATGCTCAGGGTTAGCCTATTGCCCTACGAATGAAGGTTTTGAACTATTCTCCGATACAGAAACATTCCCGTTACAGTTAAACGAATTCTTCTATCGAATCAGTCGTCTCGCGGAGCCCGTTGCCAACCGGAACGATCACCGCAACAAGAACTTTGGTTGCAGTCACGACTCACCTTAAAAAAATACAGCGCGAGTAATGCCTATGTCATTCACACACAAAAGGCATTACTCATGGCGAATAGAACCTACCTCCCAAGCATTACCCTTGATAGAACTTTTGAAGATTACCCTCTGTATTACAGCGACAAGGGGTTGTACGAATCAGCACTGACCTCAATGGTCGATGTCTTTGAACAGGCACTCAGTCACTTTGACATCGCTCTCGCCACACGTTTGGACTTGTTTTTGCCAGAAGACCATCAAGATACCGACCTCAGTATCCTCAACGATTACTTTAAGCTGCTTAAAGAAAAGCTTGGGACGGATTCTCTGTTTTATGTATGGCGTAAGCGGGAGGACAAGGTTCCATCCCACAACTATCGAGTGATGCTGTTTAGTGACTATAGCCAGCACTTTGGTCCCGCTATTTGTTGGGACAAGCGCAATGAATTGGTCGGGCACCTTAAAACGGCTTGGCAAGAAGCGATAGAAAAGCACTACAGCGGCGAAGCGCGTTCATTGGTGTTTCTCAATGACCGAGGCAATTATGGGGTGGGGACTCGTTGTCGTAGCAAAGACGTCAACATAAAGAACACTGTCTTCCACCGCATGAGCAGTCTTGCTGAAGCGTGGGAAGAAAAGCGTTACTGCTTTGGCTCTAGCTTGGAATAGACCGACTGCATTTTTTTACAATGGCGGCTTATCACATGGGTATATACAAAGCAGGAGACGATTCCCAGTGAAAATGAAATTTCTACGACTTAAAGACGTGATGTCACTAACAGGGCTAGGCCGCTCCACTATCTACAAGTTCATGGCTGATGAAACCGATTTTCCGAAGAGTGTCCCACTCGGTGGACGTGCCGTGGCTTGGGTAGAAAGTGAAATCGAGGAATGGATGGAGCAACGTCTAGCACTGCGAGACAGCCAAGAATCCTTTCAGTAACACTAACATCAAATCACATCATCAACGGGGCGCTGGCTAAGCAAAGTCATGCGCCCTTTTTACAATTAGAGAGAGATAAATAATGAGCTATTCAATTTACGTAGACGGCGCAGCACCAAACAATCAACACGGATGCAAACGAGGTGGTATTGGGCTGGTGGTCTTCAATGAAGACGATGATATCCTCCATGAGGAGGGAATCACCATTGACCGAGAGACAGACAATGCAGAGTTGGAGTTACGGGCACTTATCGAAGGGCTGGAATATGCCGAAGATGGTGATGTCATCTATTCAGACAGTGAGTACTGCGTAAAAGGTTTCAACCTTTGGCTTGATGGCTGGAAAAAGAAAGGCTGGCGTCGAGCCGACAAAAAGCAGATTAAGAATCGACGACTGTGGCAGACCGTCGATGCGCTTCGCTCAGACAAGTATGTCGAAGTCAAAAAGGTTAGAGCGCATTCTGGTGTCAGAGGAAATGAGATAGCAGATTCGTTAGCAGTTTATGCTGCTAGAAGTGATATCGATTGATGTAGGTAAGGCGGCTTGTAGGCTCAATCTAACAAGCCGCTATTGCCTGTTATTTGCGTTTTTCTAGATAACATATATCTGAAGATGGATACGATTTAGAAGTGTAGTGGTACGGTGAATTTGGTCACCTGATTAGAGGTGTTAAGATGTACCTCATAACATGACAGGTGAAACTATGACCACTACAGTATTAATGGCAACTGACTTGCAGTACACCCAAATTGATGTTTAAACGCCTGGTTAAATGCGGATAAAGAATCATAGCCACATTGGTAAGCAACCTGAGCGATGGGTTCTGGTTTTAGCAGTAAAGATAATGCATGGAGAAGCCTGACTCTTTGACGCCACTTCTGAAAAGTCATTCCGGTTTGACTCATGAATAAGCGACTAACACTACGGCCGGTCAAACCAACTTGCTTTCCCCATTCATCAATGCTTTGGCGACTGTCTGGTTGGTCCTGTAGTAAATGGCATATCTGGATTAAGCGTTTATCCGTTGGGTAAGGCAACGCCATTTCCACCGTCGTTAGTGA
>NZ_JAWLID010000021.1:0-50144 GCF_033042495.1 Vibrio sp. EA2
AAGTAATGTTTGAATTGACTGTGCTGAATCCGAAGATTCAATGGTCACTTCGTATCATTGAAACCTAATTTGAAACCCCTCTTTATTTAGAGGAAATTTCTAATTGGATTATCATCAACGAGTGCCCACACAGATTGATAGGTTCTTATTTTTAAAGAGCTACTCTTCTTTGCGATTTACATCACTTCGGAAGAGGCGGCCATTCTAGCGAGATAATCTTCAGTGTCAAACACTTTTTTGCTTTTTATTTTACTTTTTCAAAGTAAAGGCAATTAACTATTTCGCTTTTCTTTTTGACCTTGCCAACTTGACTTGAAACCCTTGTGAGCCCTTGCCCTGTCGACGAGGTGGCATTATAGAGATCGCGCTCACGTTGGCAAGCGTTATTTTGCAAAATTTGCAAAAATAATGGTTAAACGATGACTTTTCACTCAAAGCCTTATTTATCCAACTTTACCCCTAACAATCAAACAGGTTATCCACAGAGTTATCCTTAAATGGCTGTTTTTGAGTCCTGCTTTTTACTTATAGAAGTAAAAAAGAGAGCTGCTTTACAGCAGCTCTCTTTTTATAGGAGATGGAGACCGAGCTCTATCTCTTCTTATATACCCGAACCATCTTGTTCAGAGTCATCATCTTCGTGAAGTCCACATTCACGCTTCAAACCAAAGAATCGAGTTTCTTCCTCTGACATTCCAGGTTCCCACTTCTGCGTTGTATGCGTATCACCTACAGAGAGATAACCTTCATCCCAAAGTGGATGGTATTTCAGTCCGTGTTGCTCTAAGTAATAGTGGACATCTTTATTCGTCCAATCGATTACTGGCAAAAACTTAAATACGCCATTCTGAATTGATAGTATCGGCAAACCTGCTCGAGATTTGCTTTGCTCTCTACGAAGGCCAGAAAACCAAGTTCCGACTTTAAGCTCTTTCAATGCACGACGCATTGGTTCAACTTTATTGAGTTTGTTGTACTTCTCGATCCCTTCAACACCCTGCTCCCAAAGTTTTCCATAACGAGCTTCTTGCCAATGAGCACTTTCTACTGCTCGGTAAACTTTTAGGTTGAGGTTCAGTTGCTCGGTTAACTCATCAATAAAGCGATAGGTTTCAGCAAACAAATACCCGGTATCCGTTAAGATAATTGGGATGTCTGGTTTTTCTTGAGTCACAAGATGAAGCATTACTGCGGCTTGGATACCAAAACTAGACGAAACGGCAAACTCTCCGTCTAGGTTTTCCAAAGCCCATTTTACTCGCTCTTGTGCCGAAAGCTGTTCAAGTTCGACATTGATTTGGGCAAGACGGAGGATTTGCTCCGTCTTAGTTAATGTCAGCAACTCTGCCAGCTCCGGTTTGGAAGCTACAGAATCAAGCATGCAAGTCCCTCTTAGATACTTTGACTTCTTGAATGATGCCAGCGCGGATTGCAAAATCACCAAATCCTTCGCCAGTTTCGCGCTCTGTGGCCCAACGACCTACGAGCTGATCAATCTCTTCTAGTATCTGTTTGTCAGTGATGTTTTCTTTATACATCTTCGGAATACGTGTGCCCGCTCGGTTACCGCCCAGGTGAAGGTTGTAACGACCCGGTGCCTTACCGACTAAACCAATTTCAGCCAGCATTGCACGGCCACAACCGTTAGGACAACCGGTGACACGCAGGATGATGTTGTCTTCTTCAGGTAAACCGTGTTTTTCCAGGATACCTTCTACATCAGTCACAAACTGAGGAAGAAAACGTTCTGCTTCTGCCATTGCAAGCGGACAAGTCGGGAATGCCACACACGCCATTGAGTTTTTACGCTGTTCACTGACGCTATCGTCAACTAGGCCATGCTCACGAGCGATCTTCTCGATTAGCTCTTTTTGATCCGCCGGTACGCCCGCAACAATCAGGTTTTGGTTCGCGGTCATGCGGAAATCACCTTTGTGAATTTTCGCGATTTCAGCGACACCCGTTTTTAGTGGCTTACCTGGGTAATCCAATAAACGACCATTCTCGATAAATAGCGCTAAGTGGTGCTTACCATCAATGCCTTCTACCCAACCGATTCGATCACCGCGTTCGGTAAATTCGTATGGGCGGCTTTCTTCAAACTGAACGCCCGCACGTTTTTCCACTTCCGCTTTAAAGACGTCAATACCAACACGATCTAGTGTGTACTTAGTTTTCGCGTTCTTACGGTTTGAACGGTTACCCCAGTCACGCTGAGTTGTTACGACTGCAGCGGCAACATCAAGTGTCTTTTCTAGAGGGACAAAACCAAAGTCGTCGGCACGGCGAGCGTAGGTTGACGTATCGCCATGCGTCATCGCCAGACCACCACCAACAAGTACGTTGAAACCAACCAGCTTGCCGTTATCTGCAATCGCAACGAAGTTCAGGTCGTTTGCGTGTACATCCACATCATTTTGCGGTGGGATCACAACGGTCGTTTTGAACTTACGTGGTAAGTAATTTTTACCCAGAATCGGCTCGTCTTCTTCTGTTGATTCGACTTTCTCACCATCTAACCAGATTTCAGCATACGCACGCGTTTTTGGTAGAAGATGCTCACTGATCTTCTTCGCCCACTCGTATGCTTCTTGGTGTAGCTCAGACTCTACTGGGTTAGTAGTACACAGTACGTTACGGTTAACGTCACCTGCCGTTGCGATTGAGTCGATACCAATGCTGTTCAACGTTTGGTGCATCAACTTGATATTTGGCTTCAGTACACCGTGGAACTGGAACGTTTGACGCGTAGTCAGACGAATACTTCCATATAGAGAGTGCTCTGTTGCAAACTTATCAATCGCTAACCACTGCGTTGGGGTAATGATACCGCCAGGCATACGAGCACGAAGCATCACGTTATGAAGAGGTTCAAGCTTCTGCTTAGTACGCTCGTTACGGATATCGCGATCGTCTTGCTGATACATGCCGTGGAAACGAATTAACTGAAAGTTATCTGCGGTAAAGCCGCCAGTAATACGATCCTGTAGGTCTTGCTCAATGGTGCCACGTAATAAGTTGCTTTCTCTTTTCAGACGCTCGTTATCAGATAGTGGTCCTAGCTCTTCGCCTAATACAACCTGCTTATTATTCTCAGTCGAAAAAGTCATTAGTACACATCCCTCTGATAACGTTTCGCTTTACGTAAGTCATTAATAAATTGTTCTGCTTCATCGCGAGCCAGTTTACCTTCTTGCTCAGCAACAATGACAAGTGCGTCGTGAACATCTTTTGCCATGCGGGTAGCATCACCACATACATAGATGTAAGCGCCTTCTTGAATCCACTGCCAAACTTGCTCAGCGTTTTCTAGAATACGGTGTTGTACATAAACCTTTTCTACTTGGTCACGGCTAAATGCCACATCCAAACGGCTTAGTGCACCTGACTTAAGGTATTTTTGCCATTCAACTTGGTACAAGAAGTCTTGCGTGAACGTACGGTCACCAAAGAACAACCAGTTTTTGCCTTCTGCATCGCGGTTTTCGCGCTCTTGAATAAAGCTACGGAATGGAGCAATACCAGTACCCGGGCCTACCATGATGATTGGTGTATTGTCGTCTTCTGGCAGTTTGAAGTTGTTGTTGTGTTCAATAAACACTTTTACTTCACCACCTTCTTCCAAACGTTGAGCCAAGAAGCTAGAAGCACCGCCGTAACGTTTCTCTTCGTTGTGATCGTACTCGACCAAACCAACCGTCAAGTGTACTTCTTCATCTACTTCAGCTTGGCTTGAAGCGATCGAGTAAAGACGAGGCGTTAGACGACGTAGTAAACCAACCAGTTCATCAGCCGTTAGCTTAGTCTTCTTCTCTGCCAGCACATCAACAATTTGCGTATTTGCCGAGTACTCACGTAGCTTGTCTTTATCATCAACCAGCTTTTGAAGCTTCTTGCTACCAGATAGCTCAGCAAACTTGGTGACAAGTTGAGGGTTAGACGTCGTGATTTCGAACTTGCTGACCAAAGCACTATGAATTGACAGGCTCTCGCCATCGACTTCTACCGTTTCAACGCCAGACAGACCGACTTTGCCAAGAATTGCATTGGCAAGTTCTGAGCTGTTTTCATACCACACACCTAACGCATCACCTGGTTGGTAAGTAAGACCAGAATCTTCCAGATCGATTTCGATGTGGCGAACGTCTTTACCTGAATCTCGGCCAGTGATCTTTTGGCTAGTCAAAAGTGTCGCTGTGTAAGGGTTCTGCTTGTTGTATTGCGAATGAGCAGCTGCAGCCTGTCCTACAGGAAGTTGCACAACTTCAGCTTCGTTACCCGATGAAAGTGTTTCTTTCACTTTCTCCAATGCATTCTTACGCCACTCGGCAGCAGGCGCTTCGTAGTCAACATCACAGTCGATACGATCGATAAAAGGCTTGGCACCCAATTTTGATAGGTACGTATCGAAGTCTTTACCTGTTTGACAGAAGAACTCATAGCTAGAGTCACCAAGAGCGATGACACCATACTGAAGATTAGGCAGTTTAGGTGCTTTCTTGGATTGTAAGAACTCATGCAGTTCAATAGAGTTATCTGGCGCTTCACCTTCACCGTTGGTAGACGCCACGAAGATGACGTGCGTTTCTTTGGCTAGGTTTTTGCCTTTGTAGTCGCTAGCATCAAACAATTCAACTGCAATTCCTTCTGCTTTTGCTTCCTGCTCTAAAGCTTCAGCAACACCTTTAGCGTTACCGGTTTGAGAAGCAAAAATAATACTCAGTTTACCTGCTGGTTTTGCTGATACTGCGGCGGCAGCTTGCGAAATTGGTGTCGCAGCTGCACTTGGTTGATTTTGAGCCAAACCCCAGAAGTAACCACTAACCCACGCAAGTTGCTGTGAAGACAACCCGGAGACAGTGCTTTGGAGTGAACTAAATTGTTGGTCATTCAGCGGGCTAGCGATTGGAGGAACTCCCCCTTGCCCGTTATTATCATCAGACACATTATTATTGTGTGAATACTCATTCTTTTGAAAAGACATTATCACGACATCCCTATTCATTGCGTGACGATAGAGTACCCACTCTCCTTAATAACAAGAAAGAATAGAAGTGAATGTTTTATAACTTTTTGGAAGTAGGAACGGCTTAGTTTTTGCTCAGCGGTCTTCAATACGGACTTGTTGAAACCCTACCGCCATTGCCGATTTTGACGCCGCATCCAAATCTTCATAAAGACATTCTTCACCATGATTGTCTGTCAGAAACACGAATCCACCTCGCGCATGCCTGAACTCGACGACCCAACCACCCTCTTGGATCGACGGTTCAATAATGGCTTCCACAAGCTGGTTTTCACGAAATAGATGTCTTAATTCATTTATTGTCATCGCTATCCCTGCTCCAACGTTTCACATTGATCCTAGATAAGCATGGTCTAACTGGAGAAAATAGGCAGAAAAATTCGATTACATATAACGAAGAGGTATAAAAAAACGCCGCTTATAAGGCGACGCTTTAAAGAGAGTGGTGTTAATCGGCTTAGAAGGTGTATTCAGCGCTCAAGAAAAACCCATCGGCGAAAATAAACTCTTTACCTAAGCTAGAAACAAACTGTTCCGATTCTAAGTCTATCACTCGGTAGCCACCGCGAAATGCCCATTGGCTCTCCTGTAACGGTAGCTTGTATTGGATACCCGCCATAAGGTCTGTACTTTTAATGCCTTTACTGTCACCAAAATTCATTTCGCCAATCACATCAAAGCGGGTGTCTGGTACGGTGATTTCCGCGTAGCCATACCAAGCCCAAATGAGATCATCAAAATCTTCACTACGAGGAGAGGTGCCAGCATCAATGTACTTTGTATCACTTAAGTTACTCACCGTAACCCCAGCGTCAAAGTGTAATAAATCATGCTCTAAAACCTGGTAATACAGGGTCAGATCCAACTTATCAAAGCCCATGTAATCAGCATCAATACTGGTGTATCGCAAGCGAGCGTTTGGAACGTATTTTACGTCATGTTCAATCGCAGCATAGAGTGCGCCAGTTGTACTACTATCTCTTCGGACTTCGTTAACTTTTGTATCTGCTGCCCAGATATCCATACCGACTGTCGTCGTAACCGAGGACTCTGCGAGAACAGGAAACGTGGCTGCCAACGATAGCGTCGTTAAAGCGATGGTCGCTTTTTTTATCATGTAGTAAGTACTCCGAGATAGCTGATATTCAACAATAAGAACATGACAGAAAATATACCATAATCCCATGCACCTCTATCAACTAAATCGCCATAGCCTTCTATTTATAACGAGGTTGTGCCACAACGTTTTTAAAAAACCAAATACCGAGTGCGATGACAATTAGCCAGGGCAATAGTTTTAATACTGCACCAATCATACCCAGTAAGAACATCACAACCAAAGCAATACCTGTTGCCGCGAATACTGTCACCATCGTGATGCCCGTTACTAATAGGGTCGCCGCAAAGACTAAAAGAAAGATCAGCTCCAACATAATGATTTCTCCATACATTTTTCAAGTAATAGAGCAGTTAACATGCCAACTTATAAGAAAACAAACCAAGCCACTGATATTTAATACAAAAATAAAGCCAGAGGTATTTCTACACTCTGGCTTACTCATTCTTTAATTGGTAAATTTAACCAACCGCTGGTGAATTTTACACATTTAGCTCTTTTGGGATCTTCGCAAGTGCATCTTGCAGCACTTCTAAACCCGAACCTGGTTTGTGCGCATTTTCACTGATGTGACGACGCCACTGACGTGCACCTGGCATACTCTGGAATAAACCCAGCATATGACGAGTGATATGACCAAGGTACGCACCTTTTGCGAGTTGCGCCTCGATATAAGGATACATCTCTTCCACAATTTCGCTGCGCTTTTTCACTGGCGCACTTGAGCCAAATAGCTCTTGATCGACCGATGCCAATATATAAGGACTTTGATACGCTTCGCGACCGATCATCACACCATCAAGATGTTGGAGATGCATTTTCGCTTCTTCTAGCGATTTTACCCCACCATTCACGGCGATAGTTAGATGAGAGAAATCTTTCTTCAATTGGTATGCGCGTGGGTAATCTAGCGGTGGGATCTCGCGGTTTTCTTTCGGGCTAAGGCCACTAAGCCAGGCTTTGCGTGCGTGAATGGTAAACTGCTCACAGCCCCCCTTCTCAGCCACGGTAGAAACAAAATCAGTCAGAAATTCGTAAGAATCTTGATCGTCAATACCAATACGCGTTTTTACCGTTACAGGTACATCAACAACGTCTTTCATTGCGGCGACACAGTCTGCCACCAACTGAGGTTCTGCCATTAAACACGCACCAAAACGGCCATTTTGCACACGATCAGATGGGCAACCCACGTTGAGGTTGATCTCATCATAACCACGCTCCTCGGCAAGCTTGGCACACTTCGCCAAATCTTCCGGGTTTGAACCACCCAATTGAAGGGCTAACGGATGCTCTTCTTCGTTATAAGCAAGGAAATCCCCTTTTCCATGAATGATCGCGCCTGTCGTCACCATTTCAGTGTACAGCAGGGTTTCTTTGGTCATTAAGCGATGGAAGTAGCGACAATGACGATCGGTCCAGTCGAGCATTGGTGCTACGGAGAGCCTGCAAGAATGAGTCATGATATAAATACCCGTTTTTATGTTGCCAAGGTCGAGCGCAGCAGTACGCTCAAAAAATAAGTCGGGTATTGTATACCCAGTCACCTCATGGCGCTAGTTTCAGCGAAAAGTTCTTGGCTATAAACCACCGCACACCGGATAGGATGTGTTGCCCAGTGAGCAAAGAAAAAGTAGTCGATGAATACAATTTCTACACAGCGGTGTCATTCTGCGTTGACGATTACCTCACTATGCGATGAGCGATTTGCTTTAATTCATGATTTTCGCAGTGATAGTAGGTAAAATGAAGCATCTCTGTACGAACTTCGTATAGAAACCATTTATAATAGAGCACTTCCAATAGTTATGGTGAAAGGTTTGACCCCAACAATCATTGAACAAGTTGAAAATATCTGCGCCGAGCGCGGAGTAAGATTGACTCCCCAGCGACGACGTGTGTTTGAGCTCATCTGTTCGAATCGCAGTGCATCAAGTGCGTATGAGTTATTGGAGCAACTAAAAGAGAGTGAACCACAGGCTAAACCTCCTACGGTCTACCGAGCTCTGGAGTTTCTTCTCGAGCAAGGCTTTATCCATCGAGTGGAATCGACCAATAGTTTTATAACTTGTTGTTCTTTCGATAAGCAACAGCACTTTTTTCAATTACTAATCTGTGATAAATGTGGGGCTGTTGTTGAACTTGAAGACGAGGACTTGATGGCCTTGTTAGCTAAGAATGCTGAAAAACATGGATTCAAGCTAACCAATCAGGTCATTGAAACACACGGTGAATGCCAGGCCTGTGCCTCCGAAACGAAAGAATAAGTATAGAAGACCAATATGCGCGCAGAATTTGTAAACCCGTTTTTAGCTTCCTTAATGAATGTGCTAAAGACTATGGCTTCTCTGGATCTGAAGCCTCAAAAACCTCGAATCAAAAAAGATGAAATTGCACGAGGGGATGTTTCAGGTTTGATTGGCATGGTTGGTCCACAAACTCGTGGCTCAATGTCGATTACCTTCGATGAAGCGTTAGCACTGGAAATCATGCAAAACATGCTTGGAGAGCGCCCTAACGGACTCAATGAAGAAGTGACCGATATGGTGGGTGAAATCACTAATATGGTGACTGGCGGAGCAAAACGAATTCTGGCTGAGAGTGGGTTTGATTTTGATATGGCAACGCCGGTTGTGGTTTCTGGCCGAGGCCATACTATTCGTCACAAATGTGAAGGCTCGATTATCATCATGCCTTTCTCCTCTCAATGGGGAAATGCCTTTATCGAGATCTGCTTCGAATAACCATCCCGCGGATTGAGGTCTAGTCATCGGCTAGGCTCAAAAGCGACAAAAAAGGTCAGCAATCGCTGACCTTTTCTAATCTAATCGTTCATTACGCTTTGAAAGCTTTGAATGCGTTGATCAGACCATTTGTAGAGCTATCGTGTGTGCTGATTTCAGACTCATCAGCCAGTTCTGGCAGGATTTGGTTTGCTAGCTGTTTACCTAGCTCAACACCCCATTGGTCAAAGCTGAAGATGTTCCAAATAACGCCTTGTACGAAGATCTTATGCTCGTACATTGCGATCAGGTTACCTAGCGTGCGAGGTGTGATTTGCTTAACTAAGATAGAGTTAGTTGGACGGTTACCTTCAAACACTTTAAACGGTGCGATTTCTGCTACTTCTTCTGCATTTTTACCAGATAGTACCAGCTCTTCTTTTACCGTCTCTTCACTCTTACCAAACGCAAGTGCTTCAGTTTGTGCGAAGAAGTTCGACATCAGTTTCTGATGGTGATCGCTTGCTGGGTTGTGGCTGATTGCAGGTGCAATGAAGTCACATGGGATCAGCTTAGTACCTTGGTGGATTAGTTGGTAGAACGCGTGCTGACCGTTAGTACCAGGTTCACCCCAAATGATTGGGCCAGTCTGGTAAGTCACTGCGTTACCGTCACGGTCAACGTACTTACCGTTTGATTCCATGTTACCTTGCTGGAAGTACGCAGCAAAACGGTGCATGTACTGATCGTAAGGCAGGATTGCTTCAGACTCTGCGCCGTGGAAGTTGTTGTACCAAATGCCGATAAGCGCAAGGATCACTGGGATGTTGCTTTCCAGTTCTGTTGAGACAAAGTGCTTGTCCATCTCGTGCGCGCCATCAAGTAGCTCAACGAAGTTGTCGAAGCCAACGGCTAGTGCAATTGAAAGACCGATTGCAGACCATAGTGAGTAACGACCGCCAACCCAGTCCCAGAATTCAAACATGTTGTCTGTGTCGATTCCGAACTCAGAAACTGCAGTCGCGTTAGTAGAAAGTGCCGCGAAGTGCTTAGCAACGTGTGCTTGATCGCCAGCCGTTTCCAGGAACCAATCACGAGCAGAATGCGCGTTCGTCATGGTCTCTTGAGTCGTAAATGTTTTAGAAGCGATTAAGAATAGTGTTGTTTCTGGATCCACTTTCTTCAGTGTCTCTACGATGTGCGTACCATCAACGTTAGACACGAAATGCAGGTTTAGATGGTTTTTGTATGGTGCCAGAGCTTCGGTCACCATGTAAGGACCAAGGTCAGAACCGCCAATACCGATGTTTACGATATCGGTAATCGCTTTACCGGTGTAACCTTTCCATTCACCGCCAATCACACGCTCAGTAAAAGACTTAATTTTTTCCAGAACGGCGTTCACAGCTGGCATTACGTCTTCACCATCAGCCATGACTGGTGTGTTAGTGCGGTTACGCAGTGCAGTGTGAAGAACAGCACGACCTTCTGTTTGGTTAATCGCTTCACCACTGAACATCGCTTCGATTGCAGATTTAAGCTCAGTCTCTTTAGCAAGAGTGAACAGGTGCTTCAGAGTTTCCTCATTGATTAGGTTTTTTGAGTAGTCGACAAGAATGTCTGAGCCGAAACGTGCAGAGTATTTGTCAAAACGATCCGCGTCTTGAGCAAATAGCTCTTTTAGATCCATATCTTGTGCAGATTCGAAGTGCGCTGTTAACGCTTTCCAAGCTTGTGTTTGCGTTGGATTGATATTTTTCAACATGGTCTTTATCCCGATGTTACAGTAGGTTCCATTCCTTACAGTCTAGCGAAAACTGTGGAATCCCCGATTTAGCAAAATAATTTAAATGTAGATGTTTGGGCGTTTTGCCACAAAACAAGTCTTTGTAATTTTTTTTCAGACAACAATTATGACCGAGAGCATTTACCCTCACATTGAGTTAGGTCACGTTAGCTGCCCTGAATTTGAACAATTGATTCATAGGTATAGAATAATATCATCAAGTAATGACAGGCTCTAATTGGATTAGAATAGACGCCAATTTAGAAATGTCCAAAGGAAGGCGTATGTGGACACAAAAAACACTCAATTTAAAAGCAAAAAGTCGTGGTTTTCATCTGGTTACTGATGAAATTGAACAACAATTACCGCAAATCAGCTCAATTTCAGTAGGTTTGTTACACCTATTTATTCAGCATACCTCTGCAAGTCTGACCTTGAATGAGAACGCGGATCCCACTGTTCGTATGGATATGGAAGCACATTTCAATAAGTATGTTCCTGAGCGCGCCTCTTATTATCAGCATACTTATGAGGGAGATGACGACATGCCAGCACACATTAAAGCATCACTACTTGGCAGTAGTGTGACGATTCCAATTCAGAATGGTCGCTTGGCGATGGGAACATGGCAGGGAATTTACTTAGGTGAACACCGAGATTTTGGCGGAAGCCGTCGTATCATCGCTACGATCAATGGTGAATAAAAATAGGGGCTAACGCTTTGGTTAGCCCCTATTCTTGAATTGGTATTATCCGGAGATTAGGTTGAATATTCCATTTCGACACGTGGCGTGAGCTTGGTCACTAACTCATACGCTATGGTGCCAATGTGGTTCGCGACTTCCTCAACGGGTAGTTCTTTCCCCCACAGAATCGCTTCATCACTGACTTTATCGGCCGCATCCGGTCCAAGATCGACGGTCAACATATCCATCGAGACCCGACCGGCGATAGGCACTTTACGTCCATTTACCCACACTGGTGTGCCATTCGGCGCACCTCTTGGATAACCGTCGCCATAACCAACTGCAATCACACCCACTTTGGTGTCTCGCTCGCTCGTCCAGGCACCACCGTAACCAACACTCTCACCTTTTTTCACTTCACGCACCGCGATCAGATGAGACTTAAGCGTCATCGCTGGCTGGTAACCTAAACCTTGTGCCGTTTTATCACCAAATGGAGACACACCATACATGATGATTCCCGGGCGAACCCAATCGAGGTGACTTTGTGGCCACGCCAGTAACCCCGCTGAGGCAGCTAGTGAACGCTCGCCATGACAGCCCAGCGTCAATGAATTAAACAGCTCTATCTGCTGTGATGTGATTTCACTGTCTAACTCGTCAGCACAACCAAAGTGGCTCATGTAACGCAGCGGTTTGGCTACATTAGGGCACGCTTTAAGACGAGAAACCAGTTCATCAAATTGCTCAGGACGTACACCCAGACGATGCATGCCACTGTCAATTTTGAGCCATACCACGACCGGTGTTTCTAGTTCTGATTGCTCTAGTGCAACGACCTGTTCTTCACAATGTACCGCCGTCTGGATGTTGTTCGTCACCAAAACGGGTAAGTCTCCAGGCGAATAAAAACCTTCTAACAACAAGATAGGCTTTACCACGCCACAAGCGCGTAACTGTAACGCCTCTTCAATCCTCGCAACACCAAAAGCATCCGCATCACTGGTGTATTTAGCAACATGACGCAAACCATGGCCATAGCCGTTGGCTTTTACCACTGCCATTACCTTGCTTGTCGGTGCCTGCGCTTTCACACGCTGTAAGTTGTACTGTAACGCTGGCAAATCAATGCATGCTTTTGCGGCTTTCATGTAGCTCATGGCATTACTCATCATCAATATCGAATGCTGGACCTGCATAATTATCAAAGCGCGAGTGTTGGCCTTGGAATGTGAGACGCACAGAACCGATTGGACCGTTACGCTGCTTACCGATAATGATTTCTGCGGTGCCTTTGTATGCGCTATCTGGGTGATAAACCTCATCACGGTAAATGAACATGATCAAGTCAGCATCCTGCTCGATAGAGCCCGATTCACGCAAGTCCGAGTTTACCGGACGTTTATCCGCACGTTGCTCCAAAGAGCGGTTGAGCTGCGATAGTGCCACAACAGGGACATTCAACTCTTTCGCCAGCGCTTTAAGCGAGCGAGAGATCTCCGCGATTTCCAACGTACGGTTATCCGTTAACGAAGGCACTCGCATCAGCTGCAGGTAGTCGACCATGATCATCGACAAACCACCGTGTTCACGGGCAACACGGCGAGCACGAGAACGTACTTCGGTTGGCGTCAGACCTGAGCTGTCATCGATGTACATATTTTTCTTCTGCATCAGGATACCCATAGTAGAAGAAATACGCGCCCAATCCTCGTCATCCAGCTGGCCAGTACGAATTTTAGTTTGGTCAACACGTGAAAGGGATGCCAGCATACGCATCATCAACTGTTCAGCAGGCATCTCTAACGAGAAAATCAGCACAGGTTTATCTTGCTGCATCGCAGCGTTTTCACATAAGTTCATCGCAAAGGTGGTTTTACCCATCGATGGACGCGCGGCAACGATCACCAAGTCGGAGCCCTGAAGACCCGCTGTTTTCTTGTTGAGATCGCTAAAGCCGGTATCAACACCTGTCACACCATCTTGTGGCGTTTTATATAACAGCTCGATACGCTCGAGCGTTTTTTCCAGGATGTTGTCTACGTTTTGCGGGCCTTCGTTTTCACTGGTGCGAGATTCTGCAATGGCGAAAACTTTACTCTCTGCCATATCGATCAGATCTTCTGAGCTACGACCTTGTGGATCATAACCTGCGTCAGCGATATCGTTAGCAACACCAATCAAACCACGTACAATCGCGCGCTCTGCAACGATATCGGCATACGCGTTTATGTTCGCTGCACTCGGTGTGTTTTTCGCCAAATCGGCTAAGTATGCGAAACCACCCACATCATCTAGTTGCTCGTGACGTTCGAGATACTCGGACAAGGTAATAAGGTCGAGTGGTTTGCCATCTTCAAGAATGGTTTTCACGCCTTCAAAAATAAGGCGGTGTGGACGGCTATAGAAATCACTGCTGACAACGCGCTCGGCAACGGTGTCCCAACGTTCATTGTCCAGTAAGAGACCACCAATCACTGATTGCTCTGCTTCTAGTGAGTGAGGTGGCACTTTGATTGCGTCGACCTGACTGTCTGAAGGTTTGCGATTTCTGTTTTCCGCCATGATTTTGCTCGATAACTACTAGTGACCCAAGATTATAACCTTAACCCAACACAGATGCTTCCTTGAAGCGAAAATTACTTGTTAAGAATCAGAATGGGTCCTGCGAACAACCTTCTTTATGACCACGCCGGAAAAATAATGAGCGTAATAAGATAAGCGCCTACTTTTTCGGATATTTTAGCCACTATCACGCTGTCATTTGGGCCATCGCCCACATTTAGTTAGCCTAACCAGCTCTAATAAAATTTAACCTACCATTGACCGAAGCGAGCATCTGTATCAGTATCATGCCCCTCCTTTTCATTACGTTCGAGGTTTATGTGTCCCGATACTGGTTACTAAGCATTAGCATACTGTGCATGGGAGCATCGTACGCTGATGAATCAGTACAACCAGAGCAAAATATTGATTTGCCAGATCCGCTGCAAACAGAAGTAGAATTTGGTTATCAAGCTCACACAGGTAACACGGACTCTCGTTCCCTGAATGCTCGTTTGAGTGCTGAATACATATCTGGTCGACATCGTTCTTACGGGGAGTGGAAATACTACAACCTGTACAAAGATGGCGAAGAAGATAAACGCTCTTCCACTTATTCAGTGCAGAGCGACTACAAATTAGGCCCGAAAACCTATTTGTACGGCAGCTTTAAAGGCGTGGATTCGCGCTATAGCGCTTATTTTAAAGATTATACTCTTTCAGGTGGTCTGGGTTACCAGTTCGCCTATACGGACGATCTCGTATTAGAAGTCGAGGTCGGTCCTGGTTATCGTTACCAAGAGCCTAATCTGGATGAAATCGATGACGATGATATTGTCTTTCCGGACATCGTCCGTGAAGGGATCTTTCGTGGTAATCTGAATACGACATGGCATGCGTTGGACAACCTAAGTTTCGCAGCTGACCTGACATTAGTGACCGGTAGCAGCAATACCAGCTTGGATAGCGAGCTCAGTGCCACCAATGCGATCACTGAAGACATTGCGTTAAAGCTCACTCACTCTCGTCAATATCACGACAGAGTTCCAGAAGGGTTAAGCAAAGCGGACAGTATTTTCTCAGTCAATTTGCTTTTCGTTTTTTAAGCCCTCTCTATCTTCAATGAGTCATTACCAGACATAAAAAAAGCACCTCAAAAGAGGTGCTTTTTATTATTTCGTCTTGATACTGAATTAGTCAGCAGCAACAACTTGTAGGTTCACAGTTGCGAAAACTTCAGATTGAAGTTGAACGCTGATTTCGAACTCACCAGTGTTACGTAGAGCACCTTCAGGAAGGCGAACTTCGCTCTTAACAACTTCAACGCCAGCCGCTGTGATAGCGTCAGCGATGTCACGAGTACCGATAGAACCGAATAGTTTGCCTTCGTCACCAGCTTTAGAAGCGATAACAACTGCTTCTAGAGCGTTAATTTTCTCAGCGCGAGCTTCAGCAGCAGCTAGTTGCTCAGCAACTTTAGCTTCTAGTTCAGCACGACGTGCTTCGAACATTTCAACGTTGCCTTTAGTCGCCATAACTGCTTTACCCTGAGGGATAAGGAAGTTACGAGCGTAACCAGATTTAACGTTAACTGTATCGCCAAGACCGCCTAGGTTACCGATTTTATCAAGTAGAATAACTTGCATTGCTTAATCCTCTTTCTTAATAAACGGAACCGATTACTGATGCTTGTCAGTGTACGGTAGTAGAGCTAGGTAGCGTGAACGCTTGATAGCACGTGCTAGTTGACGCTGGTACTTAGCGCTTGTACCAGTGATACGGCTAGGTACGATTTTACCAGCTTCAGTGATGTAGTTTTTAAGAGTTGCTACGTCTTTGTAATCAATCTCTTGTACGCCTTCTGCAGTGAAACGGCAGAATTTACGACGACGGAAGAAACGAGCCATGGGCTATCTCCTGATCTTAAATTTGAGTAATGTTGTCGGCATGTAACACTAATTTTCCCACCCCATTTCGGCCGGTTTGATAAGCGACAAAGCCACTTACCTTAATGTTACTACCCTGTACTAAATTCTGAGTTATTGCTTGTGACCCAAGCCCGCTGACCACAACCGGCATACGACAATAAACTTGTCTCGGTAAATCAGCTTCGATAACAGTAGAGCGATGCTCTAGCCAAAACCGACAGTGTTCAATCCCACCAGGGCTTTTACTACGAATGGGCGGTTTGGCAATAGTGCCGCTCAGCTCCATTCGATTGGTCATAACAAATCTTACTCAGCAGCTTCTGACTTAGCTTCAGGCTTAGCTTCAGAACGCTCTTCACGACGTGGAGCACGCTCTTCTTTTTGCTTAAGCATGATAGATTGCTCAGTGATCGCTGCTTTAGTACGCATGATCATGTTACGTAGAACTGCATCGTTGAAACGGAAAGCAGTTTCTAGCTCATCAATTACAGCTTGGTCAGCTTCAACGTTCATTAGAACGTAGTGAGCTTTGTGAAGCTTGTTGATTGGGTAAGCCAGTTGACGACGACCCCAGTCTTCTAGACGGTGGATAGTACCGCCAGCTTCAGTGATAGAACCAGTGTAACGCTCGATCATGCCAGCAACTTGCTCGCTTTGATCTGGGTGCACCATGAATACGATTTCGTAATGACGCATTGGTTGCTCCTTACGGATTATTCAGCTTCCACAATTGGCTCAGTCGTCCAGAGGAAGCAAGGAACTAAAGATAATTGACTGAGTTTTAAGGAGCACGAATAGTACAGAAAGGGCGCAAAATAGGCAAGTGATTATTTGCTCAGCGCGGTGGATATTTTCTTTTCGCTAAAACCAGAAACAACAAAGGCTGTCACTTGATGGACAGCCTTGCAAATCATCAGCTTAAATCGCTTATTTTACCTGAGATAGCTCTTCACGCATTTGGTCGATCACAGCTTTGTAATCTGGCTGACCAAAAATCGCCGACCCTGCGACAAACATGTCTGCGCCCGCTTCAGCAATTTCACGGATATTGTCCACTTTAACACCACCATCGATTTCCAGGCGGATGTCACGACCAGACTCATCAATCATCTTACGTACCGCACGAAGTTTATCCATCGTATGAGGAATGAAAGACTGACCACCAAAGCCTGGGTTTACTGACATCAGCAGAATCATATCCACTTTATCCATAATGAACTCAAGGCTTGCTAAAGGCGTGGCCGGGTTTAATACCACGCCCGCTTTACAGCCGTGCTCTTTGATGAGCTGTAGCGTGCGATCCACATGATCAGATGCTTCCACGTGGAAGGTAATCATCGATGCACCAGCTTTAGCGAAGTCAGGAATAATGCGGTCAACAGGTTTCACCATTAGGTGAACGTCGATTGGTGCAGTGATACCGTAATCACGCAACGCTTTACACACAGGAGCACCAAAAGTCAGGTTTGGCACATAGTGGTTATCCATAACATCGAAATGCACCACATCCGCACCCGCTGCGAGTACTTTTTCAACATCTTCACCTAGACGGGCAAAATCAGCCGATAAAATGGATGGAGCAATAAGAAAATCTTTCATACCTGACCTCAGAAGTGACGAGCAAACCAATTTGCGCGCAATTCTACCGAAGCCAGTGGGGAGATCCACTATTTAGAGAAAATAGTGTGAGAACTATGAAGCCGCGCTACCTGAATCAGGAGCTTTAAAAAGAGCCAGTAACTCATCCACTTTGTTACGGCCACCACCATTACGACTGATCGTCCGTTTTACTTTTACCACACTCAAATCGGCACCGTGGTACAAGCGGCGTGTTAATGTTGTATCGTGGTTTGAAATCAACACTGGAATACCGCGCTCAGTCGCCGTTTTTTCTGCAGCATCAGCCAGTGCCGCCTGATCATCCAACGTAAAACCATTCCCTGCATAAGAGGTGAAGTTTGCGGTATTGGATAGTGGCGCATACGGCGGATCACAGTAAACTACGCTGCCTTTACGTGCGCGGCGAAATGTCTCAGGGTAGCCTTCACAAACAAACGTGGCTTTCTTGGCTTTTTCCGCAAAGAATTCCAATTCAGCTTCAGGGAAATATGGCTTTTTATATGACCCAAAAGGAACGTTGAAGCCGCCTTTTTTGTTGTAGCGACACAGCCCGTTAAAGCCAAAACGATTCATGTATAAGAAAGCAAGCGAGCGATACATCACGTCGTCAGTCTTGTTGAACTCAGCGCGAATACTCAGATAAGCTTCTTTGCGGTTATTTTCGGCCACGAACCAGCGCTTCGCTTCAGAAATATACTCTTCAGGGCGCGCTTTAATCAGGTTATACAGATTGATCAAATCCGGGTTGATGTCAGCCAGTAGGTACTGGTCGTAATCTGTATTCAAAAAGACAGAACCAGCACCAACAAAAGGTTCAACTAGCTTTCGAGCCGGTGGCAAATGACGTTGGATGTCTTCAACCAGTCCGTACTTTCCTCCAGCCCACTTTAGAAAGGCTCGTTGCTTTTTCATCTACTGCTCTATCTATCGACCCAAAATTAAGGTTGCGGAATGTAACATATTTTTCAGCGAAGCTCAGGTTTATTTCACACGTTCGATTTCGCGCTGTACCTGGCCTAACGATTTTGCCCATGGGCTGAGTGACTTAAGTGATTCTGGTAGTGCTTCAACCGCATCTCGAGCCTGCTGAATGGTCTGATAATCTCGGTAAGTAATGATAAACCATTCGGTTTCATTACGGACCGTTGGATAAATGCGCACTTTGTTATTCAGCTGATATTCATCCAGGAATACCTGTACATCTTCCATAGAGGTCATTGCAGCAAGTTGAATGGTATAGCCGCGAGGTGACAACGCTTTTAACTCTTCGCGAGCAAATGAAAACTTAACAACGGGCTTAGTCTCTGTGGCTTGTGATTCCGTGCTTTTATCGGCAGGGGCGTCTTCCGGTTTAACGACGTTAATTAAAGAACTGCTCGTTTCACCTTGAGCTGAAGTTGAAGACTCTTCATCCGCGACGTCACCGCTATTGCTATCCGCTTGTTCTGTATTTTTACCTTCGAGCAGTGCATCGACAACATCAGACTCAATCACCACACGTTGATGCTTGTCATCAATACCGACACTAGCCACCTCTTCGGTCACAGCTGGGGGTAACGAGTCAGAATCATCACTGGCATTAAAAGAGTCGAGACTTGAAGAGTCATCCGTTACGGAGGTCAATCTACCGCTCTCAGTCTCAGATAAGGTTGGAATCGCCGTTTGTTCAATATTCCCAGTCAATTGCTGTGCTCTATCATCAGGGCTCGGTTGACTGAACATCCACCAATAACCACCAGCCACAAGCAGTAGCAGCACTAAAATTACCAGTGTAACCTTGAGTGGGCTTGCGACAATTGAGCGGATAATAATCCTTTTTTCCACTTTCATCTCTCCTAATGCCATGATGTCACCCGGGATCGGAGCCACTCTCTTAAATGCCTCACGAACACGCTTTTCTGATTGCTCATCCACATACCGTGCCACTAAAAACTCGAAAAAGCGACGAGCTTCTACTTCAGACAGCATATCGATATCTAACTCTACAGGCTTTATCTCCAGCCCGTAGCTGATACGCGACAGTACACTCTCGAGTCGGCCAGCGGGCGTGAACAATAAGACATTGATTGTCCAGTGCGGTTTTTCCTGAGCCTGCAACACGAGCGTCCATAACTCTGAAATCAGGGTAGCACTCAACAATTGTGCATCATCAACCACAATAACGATATCACAAGGCTCATCCCCCAATACCCTTTCCAGGGTATCGCTCAACGGCTCCTGTTGGTTGAACAACGCGTCAGAAAGTAGTTGACTCAATATGAGAATGCGATGCTGAAGATCATCTTGATTTCTATGACAAAGTAACAAACATTGGTTTTTGTTACTGGCACCCACTTCAAGATATCGCTGTGCCAGCCAAGATTTGCCAAAACCAGCATCACCATTTATCACAATCAGGTTGGAACCAAAGTTGGTTAATAACCGCAATCGTTCTAAAAACTCAGTTTGAGAATCTAATTCCAGACCGTGAGCAGCACTCATTGAATAACCTTACATCCACAAAAGAATGACGCCCAAAGGCGCCATTACAAGGTTAAATATTCCGACCAAATTCGATAGCTTGCTTAAGCACTTCTTGTGTCGTGTCAGCGATCACCTCGGCAGTACCAATCCCGGTTGGTAAGACTAACCTTAGTTGACCTGAAAGGACTTTCTTATCGCGCATCATATGTTTGATAAAGTCATCAAAGCTCATGCTGTCCGGGGTATGCACTGGCAGTTTCGCTCGACGTAAAATCGCGACGATACTTTCAAACTGCTCTTCAGAAATTAGACCACGCAATAGGGATGTTTTGGCAGCCATTACTGTGCCAGATGATACGGCTTCACCATGTAACCAGTTGCCATAACCAAGTTCAGCTTCAATTGCATGACCAAAGGTGTGGCCTAAATTTAATAACGCACGAATGCCGGACTCTTTTTCATCTTGAGCCACCACTTCCGCTTTAATCTGGCAACAACGAGCAATAGCGTAAGTCAGCGCTTCTTCGTCCAGGGCATACAGACGATCTAGGTTTTCTTCCAGCCACCCAAAGAATTCAGCGTCATAAATAATGCCGTACTTAATGACTTCGGCTATGCCCGCTGCAAATTCACGCTCAGGCAGAGTCGACAAACAATTCGTGTCGATGATGACCGCTTTGGGTTGGTAAAACGCACCAATCATGTTCTTACCCAGAGGGTGATTGACCGCCGTTTTTCCGCCGACCGAAGAGTCCACTTGAGACAACAAAGTCGTTGGGATCTGAATAAAATCAACGCCACGCTGATAGCACGCAGAAGCAAAACCAACCAAATCACCGATAACACCGCCACCAAGTGCGATGATAACGACATCACGAGCATAACTTCCCTCTAGTAGAAAGTTCATTACCTGATTAAACACATCCAGGTTTTTGTATTGCTCGCCATCCGGCAACTCTAGCAACGATGCACTGCACCCGAGTTGTTCGAGTTGATTAAGAATTTTATCTGCATACAAAGGGGCTACCGTGACATTACTGATCACGACCACTTTTTGATTTGCATGTTTGTTTGAAAGTACTTGAGAAAGGTACGCCGGGTCCTCAAATAACCCGGCGCCTATAGAGATTGGGTAGCTACGCTCAGCTAGATTGACCGTAATCCGTTCCATCGGTGTGCTCCAATTTTAAAAAAGATAAATACTTATCTCTCTTCTAGCATTTTTACGATCTGGTTGGCTACCACTTTTGCACTCTGATCGTCAGTGCGAACAGTGTAATCCGCTACTTCTTCGTATAGAGGGTTACGTTCTTTAGCTAATTGCTCCAATACTTCTCGAGGACTATCCGTTTGAAGTAGTGGACGCTTCTTGTCACGGTTAGTACGTGCAAGTTGCTTTTCAATCGTCGTTTCTAAATAGACAACAACACCACGTGCCGAAAGGCGGTTACGGTTTTCTTTGCTCTTTACAGAGCCACCACCCGTTGCCAGCACGATACCTTGCTCTTGAGTCAGGTCTTCAAGCACCGATTCTTCACGCTTACGGAAGCCTTCTTCACCTTCTACATCAAAAACCCAAGAGATGTCTGCACCAGTGCGTTCTTCGATCACTGTATCGGAGTCTACAAACTCCATATGCAGCTGCTGTGCAAGATGTCTACCAATTGTACTTTTGCCGGCACCCATAGGCCCAACAAGGAAAATATTACGTTTCTCAGCCATGTTTAGCAGTAATTTACAACATTGATTCAATAAGATCGCCACAAGAAAACACAGCTAAGCCGCTGTTCTACAAGGCTTGTGGCACCAATTCCTCACAGATAATTCGTGATAAGACCCGAAATTATCCAAGCATGGTGCCACTAATGCAACTTTATTTTTTATCTAATCGTCTTTTTGCTCATTTATGGCTACTGGATAACAACCTTAGGTGTAACGAAAATCAGTAGTTCACTTTTGCCAACTTTTTCATAACTTCGGCGAAAAAGTGCGCCTAAAAATGGCAGGTCACCGAGTAGTGGTACTTTGTCCACTGAGTTGGTAATGCTGTGTTGGAAAATACCGCCAAGAACCACAGTCTCACCATTATTGACTAAGATTTGAGTCCCGATTCTCTGAGTATCTATCGTGACGGCTTCGCCCGTCCCTGCTTTTACCACTTGCCCTGGCCTATCCTGAGTGACACTGAGATCCAGCACTAAACGGTTGTCTGGTGTAATTTGTGGCGTGACTTTTAAACTTAACACCGCTTTTTTGAAAGTAATCGTTGTCGCACCACTGGATGATGATTCGAGATACGGGATTTCTGTCCCCTGTTCTATGTAGGCGGGCTTTTTGTTAGTCGTAATCAAACGAGGACTCGAAATTATCTCAGCTTTCGACTCCTGCTGCAGCGCAGACAGTTCCAAATCGAGCAAAGTGTCAGAGCCTAATTTTGCTACCTGAAACGCAATACTGGTCGCGCTCGGATTAGTCGCAGCCAGGTTGACGTTAAGAAAATCATCAATTCCAACACTACCATCCCCACCCTCTTCACCATCACCTTGATAAAGTCCGATGGTTGCCAGGTTATTTTCAATCGAACCACCAAGGGTATTATTGCCGTTGATGGAAGAGAATCCCCATCGAATGCCGAGTTCATCCATATTCCCTTCACTGACGGTAACAATCCTCGCTTCGATCTGAACCTGCTTAACCGGAATGTCGAGCGACTCGATAATATCTCGTATCACCGAGATATTCTCCGGCAGCTCTCTGACCAATAGTGAGTTAGTGCGCTCATCAATCGTCATGCTGCCTCGCTCAGAGAGCATGCTGATATTGCCCTCACCATTAATCATCTCAGCAATATCAGATGCTTTGGCAAAATTCACTTTGATGATGTCAGACGACAGTTCGCCCATTTCCTCTTCCAGTTGCTGCTTCTCTAATTGCTGCTTCTCTCTGAGGTCAAGCTCATCCGTTGGGGCAACAAGAATGACATTGCCATCGACACGCTTATCTAAACCTTTTACCTGCAGAATAATGTCCAGAACCTGCTGCCAAGGCACACCATCAAGGCGCAGTGTTAAGTTGCCTTCGACGGAGTCTGATACCACGAGGTTAAACTGGTTATAGTCGGCAATAAGCTGTAAAACATTCCGTACCGGGATATCCTGGAAGTTAATCGATATTAATTTGCCTTCTTTCTCTAAAATGCTCTTATCTGGCGTTTTTTCATCAGATTTGAGTTTACTCACCGTGACTTCCAAATAGCGCCCTGCCAAATGATAATCATGGGTGTAATCATTACTGATGTGCGTGACCAAACGAGTCGTCGAGGTCTCACGAAAGACTTCCACACTATCCACGACCGTTGAAAAGTCTTTGACGTCAAGGAGGTATAACTGCTCATCTTTCACTGACGTATTAAGCAGGTCGATGCTCAGCCCTTCCTGAACCCGCTGAATGTCGACAATCGCAGCAGGCGAAGAGAGTTCCACGACAATGATCGCGTCTTTGTTCTTATTCGTACGAAAATCGATGTTCTTTAACGCGTTAGGCTCCCCACCATCAGCCAGTGCAAAAGGGGCAAATAGTAAAACTAACCCAAAGGATAGGAGCCCGAAGAGTATCCTTGGTGTACGTGTAAGTCCTTGTCTCATCATCATTACTCAATATCAAAAATAAATGCAGGTATATCTATCTCAAAGCCAGCTTCACCTTGCGTTTCTGCCAGCACCCCAAACCATCAGGAAGTGTTTCGTCGATCAGTAAATAGGAATGAGTAACTTGGGTGACCTTACCGTTATTACGTCCAAGATACTGACCGGGAGCGACTTTGTAGACCGTCCCATTTGGTGCCTGTACGAGACCGGAAACCGTGTTGCCCATCCCCATCACGCCTTTCAGACGCAACTGACTTAACGGGAATTTTTCTAATTTGCTA
The DNA here is from genome assembly GCF_033042495.1 of Vibrio sp. EA2. Classification (NCBI taxonomy): domain Bacteria; kingdom Pseudomonadati; phylum Pseudomonadota; class Gammaproteobacteria; order Vibrionales; family Vibrionaceae; genus Vibrio; species Vibrio sp. EA2. The sequence goes on from NZ_JAWLID010000021.1 coordinate 23,822, forward strand.
GAGCGCGTTCTGGCGGGTGGTTGCCAACAGTCTTTTCTCACAATAGGTTGAGTTGCTATCGTCGCCTCTTGGGGTAATTCGAAAGGCGCTCGCAGCACTTGCGGTTTATATATAACCGCAACGTATTGATCCGCGGGCTTGAGTTTCTCAACATCACGCTTTGCCTGAGTTTCTACATCACGAATGTAGTCCGTTAACGATTCGTCGCTTGCCTGACACCCCACCAGCAACGCTCCCAACAGAGCAGCCAGTAAAGATTTATTTCTCATCTTTCTTCTCCTCTGGCTTGAACTGATAGGTATTCGCTCTTACTCGAAAGTGCAGCGTTTTGCTCTCCTGACTAACGCGCTGCCAAGTCACATCTTTAAAGGTAATGATGCGCGGCAAGGTTGCAATCGCTTGTGAGAAACGCCCAATGTCATGGAAATCACCGGTTAACTCGATGTTAAGTGGCAGTCGATATAAGAAGTGATCAGATTGTTTTTCTCCCCAGTCAATGCGGGTGAAAGTCAGTTTATTGTCTATCCCAAGCTCATTAACGGACGCCAGCATGGTGGCTAACTCTTTCTGGGCGGGCAGTTGCTGCAACAACAACTCGTAACGCGTGGTCAACTCATCCAACTGTGATTGGAGCTGAGGTAGTGCGGCCACCTTATTCGCTTTAATACGTAACGCAATTTTGAGCGTTTCTTCCTGTTGAATGAGGTCGTTTAACCGCTCTTCCTCAGGCACTAAGTAAAGCCAATAGCCGAAACCTTGAAGCAACAGGATCAACAAACTAATGACTAGCAACTGAGGGATTAAAGGCCACTCAGCAATCTCATCCATTTCCAGATCTTGCCAATTAACCATGCTGACCTCCCTCCACCGGCTCTACCACCTTAAACATGAAAGACACTTTAAAGGTCTGGAACTCTTTGCCGAAACGTGTTTTACCATGAACGATAGAATGCATTTCAACGTCCAAGAGTTTTGCTGATCGCTCCATGTTATCGAGCATGGTTGCCAGGCGAGGTGTGCTATCTGAAATACCCGCGATTTCTATTTCCAGATCATTCATTTTGATCTTGTCGACATACACACCTTCAGGAATAACAGCTGGCATCAGATTCATCAATTCTGTGGTTTTGTTGCGGCCGTTTTGCAAGCCTTCGACCACCTTGAGACGCGCTAATATTTTGCTATGTTCTTGCTCTGCAATTTTCATCGCATCAATACGTTGATCGAGCTCCGCAATATAGTGAGCAAGGTAATCGAGGCGATCTTGCTGCAGGCTTTGCTGGTATTCATAAAACTTACCTACCCCCCATTGGATACCAACAGCAAAAAACAGCCCTAAAATGATCATGCCGACAAAACGACGGCGATGCTCTTGCCTCTGGTTTTCCCGCCAGGGCAATAGGTTAATCCGATGTAGCACGACCACCTCCCAACCAGTGAATACCTCGTACAGCCAACCCAGCAGCAGTGGCAAAGTGTTGCCAGTCCGCCGCTCGACGCTTACGTTTGGCAACGTTCATTTCAAATAACCCCAACGGATTAAGTAATTCGCACTCGAGCACTAGTTGATGCGAAAGCTCCTCAGCCAACATAGGCGTCTCTGCACCATCACCGGATAACCAAATACCTTTGATGTTTTGTGATCCATTCATGGACGTATAAAGCTGTATCTGGCGTTTTACGCGATCGACCACCTGATGGTTGAATTGGTTCGTTTTGGCTTGCTCGTCTTCGGACAGGGAGATTTTCTGAGTAGAATGCAGAATAGAAGCGGTTCCACAGGCAAATTCTTTATGGAACAGCTCGTCTTGCTCGGTGAACATTGTCAATGAACTCGACTGAGAGCCTACATCAAGCAGAACGTAGTTACTTTTGTTTGGGAAGTGTTCTGCCGCCAGTTTCCATATCTGCCCGAGGCTTTGTGAATGAACATCAACCAGAACAGGTTTAAAACCAGACTTGTGTATTGCCTCAACTCGACTTTCAACGACATCTTTACGCGTCGCAAAAACTTGGTAGCTATCGGGCCCTCGTGGGTCTTCTTTGGAACTCAGGCGGACAAAGTCCAAGCTCAACTCTTCAACAGGAAAAGGAGATTGATGAGAAAATGCCTGCACGACTGCGAACTCGATTTCGTTATCTTCAAGGTCTTGTTCGACATGCAGTTTTTTGCTGATAACCGCATTATCAGGCACTGAAATTGCCACTCTACCTGCACCAAATGGCAGGTCTTTTTTCACCTGTTTAAGGGTATTTACAATTTCTTGATGATTTATGGTGTTATTTTCAGCGACAATACCATCCTTAAGTAATATTTCTTTGTAACCCAATAAGGCGAATTGATTGCCATTGGGTTTAAGTACGACGGCTTTGAGGCTGTTATGGCCTATGTCTATGCCTGTAACGATTCGCTTATCCATCTTCTACTCTCGCTCCGAAATTTCTTCGCGCAAAGGTTGTTATTCACACCCAAATAAGAGTTAATATCTCTATGTGCTAAATTTTTGACCTAAGAGTACAAGGGTTTGCCGTTACACAGCCTCAACCAATCAGGGATTCTCCGGTGAAGTTCATAAAGCGTTTATTTTTCTTAACATTGATTTGCATAATTCTTGGAGTCACCACTATTTTTGGCTTCTATCAGTATGTGAAGCCTGAATTACCAGATGTTGCAACTCTAAAAGACGTTGAATTACAAACACCTATGCAGGTGTTCAGTCAAGACGGGAAGCTGATCGCACAGTTCGGTGAAAAGCGTCGCATTCCTGTCACTTATGACGAAATTCCTCAAGATTTGATTCATGCGCTAATCGCAACAGAAGACAGTCGCTTTTACGAGCACCCAGGTATCGATCCGATCGGTATTACGCGTGCAGCAGTCGTAGTGGCAATTTCTGGTTCGGCTAAGCAAGGGGCAAGTACCATTACGCAGCAGCTGGCACGTAATTTCTTCTTATCAAATGAGAAGAAAATCATGCGTAAAATTAAAGAGATTTTCATCGCCATCCACATTGAACAGCTGCTAAGTAAACAAGAGATCATGGAGCTTTACGTCAATAAGATCTTCCTTGGTTACCGATCATATGGTTTTGGTGCCGCTGCACAGGTCTACTTTGGCAAAAGCCTCAATGAATTAACACTCAGCGAGATCGCAACGTTAGCTGGTATGCCAAAAGCGCCATCAACTATGAACCCGATTTACTCATTGGAGCGTGCAACCAATCGCCGTAATGTCGTGTTAATGCGTATGCTGGATGAGAATTACATTACTCAGGAGCAATACGATGAGGCGCGAAATGAGGCTATCGTTGCGCGCTACCACAGCGCAGAGATCGAACTATCAGCACCTTATGTTGCCGAGCTAGCTCGTGCTTGGGCTGTAAAAGAGTTCGGTGAAGAGCAAGCTTATACGTCAGGTATGAATATCTACATGACGGTGGATTCCAAGCTTCAGGATGCCGCAAATAAAGCCGCCGTGAACAACTTGCTCGCCTACGATGAACGCCATGGTTATCGTGGTGCAGAAAAGACGCTTTGGAAAAACGGCGAAAGTGCTTGGGACACTGAGCAAATTGAACAACACCTCAAGAAGCAGCCAACCTATGGTGATCTTTCCCCTGCTGTCGTGATCAAAGTAGAAGCGAAAACGGCACAGGTGTGGGTGAAGAACCATCAAGTAAAAACGATCCCTTGGTCAGGAATGAACTGGGCCCGTAAATACCTGACTGACAAGCGTCAGGGTTCAGCACCAAAGTCGGCACAAGACATCCTCGCAGCAGGCCAACAAGTTTGGGTTCGTGAGGTCAGCTCTGCAGATGAAGAGCACAACTGGAAGCTGAGTCAGGTGCCTAATGCCAACACCGCGTTCGTCGCGATGGATCCTGAAAACGGCGCTATCTTGTCGATGGTAGGCGGCTTTAACTTTATCCATAGCAAGTTTAACCGAGCGACCATGTCCGTACGTCAGGTTGGTTCGAGTATCAAACCTTTTATTTATTCTGCCGCCATCGATAAAGGTCTGACTCTGGCGACACTTGTGAATGATGCACCAATCAACAAATGGGATGCTGGTTCAGGTTCAGCATGGCGACCAAAAAATTCACCACCAACTTACGGTGGTCCAACTCGCCTACGTATCGGCCTGGCTCAGTCAAAGAACGTAATGGCTGTGCGTACTTTACGTGAAGTGGGGCTGGATGAGACTCGTCAATACCTAACGCGTTTTGGTTTTGATATTAACGATGTGCCTCGCTCAGAAACCATTGCTCTTGGTGCAGGCAGTTTAACACCGATGAAAGTCGCACAAGGCTATTCCGTATTTGCCAATGGCGGTTACTACGTTGAACCGTTCTATGTTGACCGAATTGAAGACGCGTTTGGCGAAGTGCTGTTTAAAGCAAACCCTAAAACCGTTTGTAAACAGAACTGTCCACAAGTCGTCGAATCATACACCGAGAATCGCTTTGCGAATGAGTTTGGTGAACAAGATGTCGAAATTGAAGGGCTAGCCACAGACAACGCGCTAGAAAGTGATGAGCCACAATATGCTCCACAAGTGATTTCACAAGAAAATGCATTCCTGATGCGTGAAATGATGTACAGCAACATTTGGGGTGGCGGTGACTGGCGTGAAGGCACAGGCTGGAACGGCACAGGTTGGCGTGCGCAATCATTGAAGCGCCGTGACATTGGCGGTAAGACGGGTACAACCAATGACTCGAAAGACGCCTGGTATAATGGTTACGGACCGGGTGTTGTGGCAGTCGCGTGGGTTGGCTTTGATGACCACTCAAGAGCGCTTGGTCGTGCTACGGTGAACAGTAATCTTGGTCAGGGTCAGGTTTCCGGTGCAGAAGCGGGCGGCAAAACGGCTGAGCCTGCTTGGATCGACTTTATGCGTGTTGCGCTTGAAAACACACCGGAGCAGAGTAAGCAGGTTCCAGACAACATTGTACAAGTACGAATTGATCGTAACAGCGGTATGCTGACCGACAATGTCGATGGCAGCTCTATGATGGAATACTTCGAGAAAGGCACAGAGCCAACCGAATACTCAGGTAGCTTCTTGGAAGACAGTATTTACTCCAGCGGAGGCGGGACAACCGAAGAGCTGTTCTAAGTAAGAACTGTAAAATAAAGCAGGGGAGCCAATGGCTCCCCTGTCTGTTTCTCGCGGCAACTTATCGCGATTAAGCCGCAATCGATGATGGATAGCTCGCCAGAATATCTTTGATCTTCGCTGCCAATGCTTCAAAACGTGCACGGAGTGGTGAGCCAGGGCGATACACCAACACTATCTTACGCGTGGGCGTAGGATTTACCGCCGGAATGTAACTAACGCCATCTTTTTGCTTCTCATGTGGTAGTGATAGCTGAGGTAGCAAGGTGATCCCCCCACCAGCGGCCACCATATTGCGTAACGTCTCTAAGCTCGTGGCTTTAAACCGTTCATCATCTTTTGCACCAGCAGCAAAACAGAAGCCTAAAGCCTGATCTCTCAAGCAGTGGCCATCACCAAGCGCCAATACTGTCTTGCCCTTTAGTGACATCATGTCGATTTGCTCTAACGATGCCCATTCATGATCACATGGTACAGCAACGCTTAACGGTTCGTTATACACTTCAATCTCTTTGAAGGGTTCTGTTTCTGCCACTGACGCCAACACCAGACAATCCAACTTACCTTCTTCCAGTTGATGCACCAGCTGATGGGTTTGAGCTTCATGGAGGAACAACTCCAACTCTGGAAATTCGACTTTTAGCTCGGGAAGGATTTTAGGCAACAAGTAAGGGCCGACAGTAGGTATAAAACCAATATGCAACGGCCCGGTCATCGTGCCATTTTGGCCACTCGCCATGTCCTTAAACGTTTTCACTTCACTTAAAATCCGCTTTGCTTGATCCACCAGCTGCAAGCCGGAGTCGGTAAACAGTACACGGCGGCTACTGCGCTCCAGAAGCGCGGTTCCAAGCTCGTCTTCTAACTTACGAATTTGCCCGCTAAGGGTCGGCTGGCTGACAAAACATGCTTCTGCCGCTTTACGGAAGTGCTTATGTTCCGCAAGCGCGACGAGGTACTCAAAGTCCCTAATATTCATAACACACGATTCGCTTCTATTGAGTGATAGTTAACACCTATCAAAACCATAACACTAAACGATTAGAGCTATCAAAAGATTTTTATAATAATAGGCCTAAACAAACAGAACAGATATGAGCCAGACGCTCACTACTTAAAAGAATCATAAGGAAGAAAATGTTTATCTCTAAAGAAGGTCAAAACGTTCCTCAAGTCACGTTACCAACTCGTCAGAACGGCGATTGGATCAATCTCACCACTGATGATCTTTTCAGAAACAAAACGGTTATCGTCTTCAGCTTGCCGGGCGCCTTTACTCCGACATGCTCTTCAAGCCATTTACCTCGTTACAATGAGCTGTTTCCAGTATTTAAAGAACACGGCGTGGATGAAATTTTATGTGTGTCTGTGAATGATACATTTGTTATGAATGCTTGGAAGCAAGAGCAAGAAGCGGAAAACATTACCTTCATCCCAGACGGCAATGGTGAGTTTACCGATGGAATGGGGATGCTGGTTGATAAAAGTGAGCTTGGCTTTGGCAAGCGCTCTTGGCGTTACAGCATGTTGGTAAAAAATGGCGTGGTTGAAAAAATGTTTATTGAACCAAATGAGCCAGGCGACCCGTTTAAAGTCTCTGATGCGGATACGATGCTCAACTACGTAGCACCTGACTACAAAACTCAGGAGTCCATCACGGTCTTCACCAAGCCGGGTTGTCCATTCTGTGTGAAAGCGAAGCAAAACCTGATTGATAAAGGGCTTCAGTATGAAGAAGTGATCCTGGGTAAAGATGCGACGACGGTAAGCCTACGCGCCATTTCTGGTCGCACAACCGTTCCTCAGGTTTTCATTGGCGGCAAACTGATCGGCGGCAGTGAAGAGCTAGAAACCTACTTAGGTTAAAGGACATCAGACCTTCTTACTCCTAAAAACAAAGCCTCGTTATCCACGAGGCTTTTTAAGTTACGCGGCCATCATGGCATAACGACCTACTAAAATAATAGCAGTCAGTCCAAGCGTAAAGAATCCACCAGCAGCACCGAATGCCATCTTGAATTCTGTCGACATTATCATTTTCCTATTTTGAGGCTGATGCCAAACCATACGCCAATTACGTGCCACAAAGCTTGAGCAAATCTAATTTTGCATTTTTACAGCGATAACCTCAGCAACTAAGCTTAAGCACGAAAACCAAAGTGATACGCTTTGAGTAACCTGAGTTCAGATGACGCACAAGTGGAGATGTCCGATGAATCGTCACCGCTGCCAAGACCATTGGTTTTTACAAAAGATCGGCCACTGCCAGCGCTGTATGGATCAGTTGACCGTACTTTCTGTCCTTTGTTGGATTATCTGGTGGTTTGCATGTAAAGACGATCCACAAAGCATTGAGTCAATCGCATTGATCTTTGCAGGGTTTGCTTTTAATACCTTATTGTTCTTGCACTTATGGATGCGCTTTGTCATCTTCCCGTGGCAACGTCGACGAGACAAACAAAACAAAAACGACAGATAGAAAAAAGCCCCAAAATCAATGTCGATTCTGGGGCTCTCTTAGATTCTTCTAAGAAAAAGCAGTGGTACTTTAATAGACCCGGCTTCCTCTTAAAGGTTCCATCTTTTTTCGATTTTTTTAGCAAATACTTATGTAACGATATCGCGACTCAGATAGGTTATTGAATGCTAAAGCGATCGATCATCTATGCGACGTAACTTTTTTGGATCAACTGTTCGACTAGATTGATCTCCAGAGCAACTTCATCACAAGCATGCTGACGAGGGCACTGGTCACAATCTTTCAACACTTTCTCTGGTAATAGAGATTTCGACGTTGGCACAAAGTTCTGCTTCATAAAGAATTCAGGCGTTCTGGTTAACACAAAGACTTTTTTGATTGCCATTTGGCGGGCTTTTTCCACCAGATAGTTCACAATCGCACTGCCCTGTCCCTGACCTTGCCAGCCTGCTTCAATGCCCAGAGAACGAACCTCTGCTAACCCTGAGTCATAAACGTACAAAGAAGCGCAACCCGTAACTTCACCATGATGCTCTGCGACCGCAAATGAGCCAATATCGCGCACTAACTCGTTACGAGAACGTGGCAAGTTTTCACCCAGGTTAGCCCAGTAAGCTACCATACCTTCTAGCGTCTCGATGTCTGTCAAACGCGCTGGGCGCACTTTAACCGCCGCATTATCACGCTGAATTAAACGTTTATCCGCTTGATCAACCGCGTACGCCACTTGCTGCGGTGAGACACCACCAAGCGCACAACGTTTTTCAAGACAAGATTCGATGGTAAGAATCTCATACACATCATCTTCAATAACGTCTGAAAATACTTTCAGCTCTTGTAGAGACAGCTCTTCAAGCGCGCAGCCTTTATCAATCGCACCGACCACGGCAACACCAACAATATGGTGCGCTTCACGGAATGGAATGCCTTTGGCAACGAGGTAATCAGCCAGCTCAGTCGCATTAGCGTAGCCTTGCTTCGCCGCTTCCAGCGTTCTTTCACCTTTAACTTTGATACCATCAAAACACAACGCTGCCATTTCCATACAGTCGTTCCAGGTATCCAACGCATCAAACAAACCTTCTTTGTCTTCCTGCATATCTTTGTTGTAAGCCAGAGGCAACGCTTTAACGGTCATCATCATTGCAGATAACGCGCCGTACACACGGCCCGTCTTACCACGGATTAATTCTAGTGCGTCTGGGTTTTTCTTCTGTGGCATCAATGAAGAGCCAGAAGTTACCGTATCGGCTAACTCGATGAAGTTAGACTCACCTGAGTTGTAGAAAATCATATCTTCAGCCAGACGAGAAAGGTGCAGCATAGAGATAGAAGCGACAGACATCAGTTCCATCACATGGTCACGGTCTGATACCGAATCCAGAGAGTTACGCGTTGCACGGTGGAAACCAAGATTGTGCGCCAGCTGCTCACGATTGATTGGATATGCAGTGCCCGCTAATGCACCAGAACCCAGTGGACAGGTGTCTAGACGTTGTAGTGCATCGCTTAAACGAGAGTGATCACGCTCAAACATTTCAACGTACGCTAAACACCAGTGTGCGAATGTCACAGGCTGTGCACGCTGAAGGTGCGTATAACCAGGTAATACCGTATCTTGGTGTTGTTTAGCAACGTGGACCATTTGCGATTGCAGACGATCTAAAGCAATCAGTAATTGCTGGCCCTGCTGACGACACCATAGCTTAAGGTCGGTAGCAACCTGATCGTTACGTGAACGCCCAGTGTGCAGCTTTTTACCTAAGTCACCCACTTTACCGATCAATTGTTGCTCAACCCAAGAGTGGATGTCTTCTGCATCAGAGCCGAGGATCTGATGCGGGTCTTCCATGACTTCAAGCTTCAGTTCGTTTAAAGCGAGTTCAAGCTTCTGTTGTTCTTCTGCCGATAACACATCAACAGACAACAGTGCCTTAGACCATGCAATTGAGCCTACGATGTCTTGCTCAGCCAATCGGTAGTCGAAACGCAACGAATCGTTGAAGTCTTTGAATCTGGTATCTGCCGCTTGGGTAAATCTTCCGCCCCATAATGCCATTGCGTATCTCCTGGTGACTATTGCTTACTCTAATATGCTCAAATTAGTGACGACTAAATTGATGGTCATTCGCTCACTTTTTCTTATAGGCCAACGTTACGGCAATTTGGAGAAAAAATAAAGTATAAATTCAATATTTTTACATATGTATTCACTATAATTGAGTTTCATACACATAAAAACTCGTTAAAAACAAAAAGACCTGCCAATTAATGGCAGGTCTTTTCTATCAGAGATGAAATAAGCTTATTTCTTCTGGCTGTTCAGAGCGCGAATACGGCTTGATAGTGAGTAAAGACGGATGAAACCACCAGCATGGCTTTGGTCGTAAACCTCATCTTCACCAAAGGTTGCGAACTCTTCTGAGTACAGGCTGTTATCAGAACGTTTTTGTGTAACCGTTGCCTGACCTTTGTACAGCTTAACAACCACTTCGCCATTCACATCTTGAGCAAGCTCTTCTGAAGCGGCAAGGATTGACTTACATAGCGGTGTAAACCAACGGCCATCGTATACAAGGTGAGACGCTTTAAGACCTAGCTCTTCACGGAATTCGAATGATGATTTGTCTAGCACTAGTTGCTCAACAGCACGCAGTGCTTCCATCATGATGGTGCCTCCCGGAGTTTCGTAACAGCCACGAGACTTCATACCAACCAGACGGTTCTCTACGATATCGATACGACCAACACCGTGTTTCGCACCTTTTTCGTTTAGGTAAACCAGTGCGTTGTATGGAGACATCGCTTCGCCGTCTACTGCAACCACTGCGCCTTTCTCAACTTTTAGCGTCACGTATTCAGCTTCGTTTGGTGCTTGCTCAGGATCTACCGTCCATACCCAGCAATCTTCATTTGGTGCATTCCAAGTATCTTCTAGTACGCCACCTTCCGTTGAGATGTGCCACGCGTTTGCATCACGTGAGTAAATCTTAGTCAGAGACGCTGAACATGGAATGTTACGCTCAGCCAGGTAATCCAGACATTGCTCACGGCTCACTAGGTCCCATTCACGCCAAGGTGCGATAACATGTAGATCCGGTGCTAGTGCTGCGAAAGCGCCTTCGAAACGAACCTGGTCGTTACCTTTACCAGTACAACCGTGACACAGTGCATCAGCACCGACTTTACGAGCAACTTCAACCTGCGCTTTTGCGATGATTGGACGAGCCATTGAAGTACCTAGCAGGTATTTACCTTCGTAGTAAGCGCCTGTTTTTAGCGTTGGGTAAACGTACTCTGCAACCATTTCTTCTTTTAGGTCAGCGATGTAACACTCAGATGCACCTGATGCTTTCGCTTTTTCTTCAATGCCTTCTAGCTCTTCTGCGCCCTGACCTACATCAGCGACAAACGCAACAACTTCACAGTTGTAGTTCTCTTTTAGCCACGGGATGATTACTGAAGTATCTAGACCGCCAGAGTATGCGACTACTACTTTGTTTACGTTCACTTTGCTCATTTTTTTCTCCAAATTTAACTGGCTCTGCTCTCGGCGGTCAGTGCCAACTACTTCCTAATGTTTAATTCTTTAAATTCTTTACTGCGTCATTATTGAGGCAGAAACTGGGTACCGATGCTTTGACCAGCAAATAGCTGCTCCAGCTTTTCAGGGTAGCGCCAGGTTGCGACTTCGATAGGACGACCAAGATCATTGGCAGCCTCCAAAGCAGCTTTAACTTTGACGATCATGCCGTCAGTGATCACACTGCCTTCGATCAATGCGTCGGCTTCTTTCTCGGACAAACTTTTGATCAAGTGGCCTTTGCCATCCAAAACACCGCTCACGTCAGATAGCAGAACCAACTCCGCATCCAGTGCACCAGCAACAGCGACTGCCGCTTGATCCGCATTAACGTTCATCAACTGGCCTTCTTTAGTCAGACCAATTGAACTAATGATTGGCAGCGCGCCTGTATTTAAGATCGCTTGGACAAGTGTTGAGTCACCCGGAGTCGCTTTACCTACCGCGCCCAATTCTGGATCGAGTTCTTCAACCTGACATAAACCGCCATCCGCTAAGCTCAGGCCCACAGCATTCAGACCATCTGCAATTGCCTGCCCTTGTAGCAGCTTGTTTGCTGTACCGGCTAGTGCCCCTGCGATGACTGGGATTTGATCGTATGGTGTCACTCGTAAGCCATGTTTCTTTACGGTTTCGAGCTGCAATTTCGTCATCAGCTCATCGACCAGGTAACCACCGCCATGAACGATGGCGATTTGTCGTTGCGCCGAACTTTGGTAGGCCGCGATGGCACCAAAAAGTTGGCTCAAGGTCTTCTTGCAAGATAAAGCTGCACCGCCTAGCTTAATGACTAATGGCGCTTGATTGGTTTGCGTCATTGCTTTTCCCTCTATCAACGACTACAGCAACGCTGTCAGTTCTGGGTAACCGTAATGAATATTTAAACATTGCATCGCTTGACTCGATGCACCTTTGAGTAGGTTGTCGATGGCAGACATCACGATGACGTGTTCGCCCTGTACCTTCCAGCCGATATCGCAGAAAGGCGTATTTTCAACATCCTGAATACGTGGAATACCATCGCCCTTGAGACGCACAGCAGGCTTGCCTTGATAGGCTTGTTCGAACGCCTGAGTCACTTGTTCTGCAGTCACACCTGCTGACAGCTTCATTGTGATCGTGGCAAGAATACCGCGCTTGAAGTTGCCGAGGTGAGGAGTGAAAATCACATCACAGCCCAAGTGTTGAGCGATTTCAGGTTGGTGACGATGGCTAAATACTCCATATGGTTGCAAGCTCACTTCGCAGAAGCTGTTCGTCATTGAAGCTTTTCTGCCCGCACCTGATACACCGCTCGTCGCATTAATCACTGGCCACTGTTGAGTATCGACTAAACCACCTTCAAGAAGGGGCTTGATTGCCAATTGCGATGCTGTTGGGTAGCAGCCTGCTACCGCAACTAAAGGCGTGTTTTTAATTGCTTCAAAGTTCCACTCCGCTAAGCCGTACACCGCTTGTTCTAGCCAGTTGTTAAATTGATGCTTGAAACCATAGAAAGTGTCGTAAAAGCCTTCACTCTGAACACGGAAGGCACCCGATAAATCGAATACCTGACATCCGGCTTCAAGGAAAATTGGCGCGAGATCATGGCTGACTTCATGTGCTGTAGCCAAAAACACTACATCTGATTCTTCAGCCACTTGTTTTGGATCGGTTAACGGATTCACTGGCATATCGATAACGCCGGCTAACTTGCCGTGCAGCTGGGCAATACTTTTTCCTGCATCTACACTGTTGGCGGAAACGTATAAACCTGATAGCGTGAGTTCTGGGTGTTTGTTAACCATTAAAGCTAACTCTGCGCCGGTGTAACCGCTGGCTCCGATAATCGTCGTTTTTAGCATTCTATAACATCCGTAAACTTAAAGGCTCAAGTGACTATTCATATTTAAATTTTGCTATATTTTGATTTTTTATTCATTAAATATGATTTAATATGTGTTTTACAGTTTTGTGCTCTGTCTGTCAATAGGAGATTTGAAGAATCCATGCAATTACCAACGTTTCTAGAGGTCTATGAAGGACTCATCAGCACCTCTTCAATCAGCTCCACCGACCCAAAATGGGACCAAGGCAATGCGAAAGTCATTGAGAAGCTCGCCTCCTGGTTCAAAGATCTTGGGTTTAGTGTTGAGGTGGTCGAAGTCGAACCAGGCAAACACAATATGATCGCACGTATGGGCGAAGGCGAAGGTGGCCTTCTCTTAGCTGGTCACAGTGATACCGTTCCATTTGATGAAGGGCGCTGGAACTTCGACCCGCATAAACTGACTGAAAAAGACAATCGCTTTTACGGTCTCGGTACGGCAGACATGAAGGGCTTCTTTGCTTTCATTTATGAGGCCGTTAAAAAAGTCGACTGGAGTAAACAGAAGAAGCCGCTTTATGTGCTCGCGACCTGTGATGAAGAAACCACAATGTTGGGGGCTAGGCACTTTACTGCTAATGCGCCTTTCAAACCGGAGTACTGCATTATTGGCGAACCAACCAGCCTGGTTCCAATTCGCGGCCACAAAGGCCACGTTGCTAACGCCATTCGTGTTACAGGTAAGTCAGGCCACTCTTCTGATCCAGCACTGGGTGTCAATGCTATTGAGATCATGCATGAAGTCATGTTTGCCATGATGCAGTTACGCGATAAGTTAATAAAAGAGTACCACCACCCTGGATTTGCAATACCAAGCCCAACATTAAACCTTGGCCATATTCACGGTGGCGACAGCGCAAACCGCATTTGTGGCTGTTGTGAACTGCATTACGACGTTCGCCCATTACCTGGCATCAGCTTAGATGGGCTCGAGAACATGTTGCGCGGTGCTTTAAAAGAAGTGGAAGCCAAATGGCCGGGACGTATTGAGATTGTACCACTGCATGAGTCCATTCCGGGTTACGAATGCCCGCATGACCATCCATTCATCGGTGGCGTAGAAGAATTATGCGAGACTAGTGCTCAGACAGTAAACTACTGTACAGAAGCGCCATTTCTACAAGAGTTGTGTCCAACGTTGGTTCTCGGACCAGGGTCTATCGATCAAGCCCATCAGCCGGACGAGTTTCTGGCTTTTGATTTCATTGACCCGACCATTGATGTGCTGTCTAAAGCAATGGTCAAATACTGTTGTTAGTAAAATAAAATGATGCTTGACCTGTGCAGCTCCGATGAGCAGTACAGGTTGCTCTTTTCCTTAACACTTAACTCACTATTAACACTTACTTAACTTGTTATTTTGTAATTAATTTTCATTTATTGTGCCATGGGCACTGCAACTTTGCTCTAAATCAGGAGAGAAGCGGAATAATTACAAACATAGTCGGCTTTATTTGACTATAACTGGTGCTTTTCGCTAGATTGGTGTCTTAATAAGAACAATGGATGTAGTTTTTTTACGAGGCAGGACGACAATGAACGAGAAATACGCCGCACTCAAAAGCAATGTGCGCATGTTAGGCCACTTACTGGGTAACACCATTCACGATGCCCATGGCGAAGAAATCTTCGAGAAAGTGGAAACCATTCGTAAATTATCCAAGTCAGCCCAAGCAGGAAATCAAGCAGACAAAGAAAGCTTGATCGAAGAAATTAAACACCTTCCTGATGAGCAACTGACACCAGTAACCCGTGCGTTTAACCAATTTCTAAACCTCACGAATATTGCTGAGCAGTACCACACGATTTCACGTCACTGTGAAGAGCACATCTGCGAACCAGACGCGATCAACTCGCTATTTTCTAAGCTGGTACAAAACGATGTGAGCAAGCTTGATACCGCTCAAGCTGTACGTGACCTGAATATTGAACTGGTACTGACAGCTCACCCAACTGAAATCACTCGCCGCACCATGATTAATAAGCTGGTGAAGATCAACGAGTGTTTATCAAAACTAGAATTAAGCGATCTTTCATCGAAAGAACGCAAGAAAACTGAACGTCGCCTGGAGCAGCTGATTGCCCAGGGCTGGCACTCAGACGTGATCCGCCAACAACGCCCAACGCCACTTGATGAAGCGAAATGGGGCTTTGCGGTCGTTGAAAACTCTCTGTGGGAAGCTGTCCCTGAGTTTTTACGCGAGATGAACGATCGTCTGGAATCTTATCTTGGCGAAGGTTTACCAATCGACGCGCGTCCAGTACATTTTTCTTCTTGGATGGGTGGTGACCGTGACGGTAACCCATTTGTTACTCATAACATCACGCGTGAGGTTCTGCTTCTGTCCCGTTGGAAAGCGGCGGATCTTTACCTAAATGACATCAACGAATTGATCAGCGAGCTGTCGATGACAGTAAGTAATGATCAAGTTCGTGAACTGGCTGGAGATGATCAACACGAACCATACCGTGCGATCCTCAAGCAGCTTCGCTCTCTGCTCAACGAAACCAAAGATATCCTAGATGCGAAGATTAACGGTCAAAAGCTAGCCGTCAAAGCACCACTACAAAAAGTAGAACAGCTTTGGGATCCATTGTACGCGTGTTACCAGTCACTACATGAGTGTGGCATGGGTGTCATTGCTGACGGCTCACTGCTGGATACTCTGCGCCGAGTGAAAGCGTTTGGTGTTCACTTGGTTCGTCTCGACATTCGTCAAGAAAGTACTCGTCACGCAGACGCGCTTTCTGAGTTGACCCGCCATCTGGGCATTGGTGACTACCAGCAGTGGAGCGAGCAAGACAAAATTGCTTTCCTGACCAATGAGCTGGCGTCCAAGCGTCCTCTTCTACCACGTGACTGGGAACCATCAGAACCTGTTCAAGAGGTTTTGGACACCTGTAAGATCATTGCTGCACAATCTCGTGAAGCGTTCGGTGCTTATGTTATCTCAATGGCCCGTACCGCATCAGACGTTCTTGCGGTTCACCTGCTGCTACAAGAATCTGGCTGCCCTTACCGCATGGACGTTTGTCCTCTGTTCGAAACGCTGGAAGACTTGAACAACGCAGAATCGGTCATCAAACAGTTGATGGACATCGATCTGTACCGTGGCTTTATCCAAAACCACCAAATGGTCATGATCGGCTACTCTGACTCAGCAAAAGATGCTGGTGTTATGTCTGCTGGCTGGGCGCAATACCATGCGATGGAATCTTTAGTTAAAGTCACGGAAGAGGAAGGCGTTGAACTGACATTGTTCCACGGCCGTGGTGGTACAGTCGGTCGTGGCGGTGCACCTGCACATGCTGCTCTACTGTCTCAGCCACCAAAGAGCCTTAAAGGTGGCCTTCGTGTGACCGAGCAGGGTGAGATGATTCGCTTTAAGCTAGGTCTTCCTGACGTTGCGGTAAACAGCTTCAACCTATACGCCAGTGCCATTCTGGAAGCGAACCTACTACCGCCACCAGAGCCAAAACAAGAGTGGCGCGATCTGATGGAAGTGCTCTCTGAAGTGAGCTGTGAAGCTTATCGTAGCGTTGTACGCGGCGAGCCTGACTTTGTACCTTACTTCCGCCAGGCGACACCAGAGCTGGAGTTAGGCAAACTACCACTAGGCTCACGTCCTGCTAAGCGTAACCCTAAAGGCGGCGTAGAGAGTTTACGTGCCATTCCATGGATCTTCTCATGGAGCCAAAACCGCTTGGTGCTACCAGCATGGCTGGGGGCAGGCGAAGCGATTCAGTACTCAGTAGACAAAGGTCATCAAGCGTTACTGGAAGAGATGTGTCGTGAGTGGCCATTCTTCTCAACACGCCTTGGCATGCTAGAAATGGTGTACTCGAAATGTAACATCGATATCTCTCGCTACTATGACCTGCGCTTGGTTGATGAATCACTTCGTCCACTTGGTGAAAGGTTACGAGCTCAACTACAGAAAGACATCAAAGCGGTTCTGAATGTAGAGAATAACGAGAACCTGATGCAACATGACCCGTGGGGACTGGAGTCCATCCGCCTACGTAACATCTACGTTGAGCCATTGAACATGCTTCAAGCAGAGTTGCTGTATCGTACGCGTCAAAATGAGGAAGCTTCAGCAGAGCTTGAAGAAGCCCTGATGGTGACGATTGCGGGTATCGCAGCAGGTATGCGTAACACAGGCTAAAATAACCTGTTGAAAGTAACAGAATATGATATAAAAGGCTGAGCAATTGCTCAGCCTTTCTTATATCCATCAAATTGAACAGCAATTAACCAGATAAATCCCCCAAACAACCCCCAAAAAGAACCAGGAATTCAGAATAAATGACTACTCAAATACATTACTGAGTATTATATTAGTTTTTTGGGGTTATTCTTTCCTAGTATTCCACTTCATGCTTATTATTTATATACTACTCGCCTTGCTGTGAGCGCATAAATCCAATCATATCAGCTCCAGCCTCGATGGGAATCTCCCATCTCTCTAGGTGATAAACGGCTTTAAGGTGACAGGACCAACAATTGTTGGTGCTACTTATACATAAAAAACTCAAGCGTCATGAAGAGCGCAGCTGAAAGTATAAGTAGCTTGTTTACAAGTTTATTGACCATTTGGATTGAAGACATGTCATTACCACACGTAATCTTAACTGTGCTTAGCACCCGCGATGCAACCGGTTACGATATCACAAAAGAATTCTCAGCTAGCATTGGTTACTTCTGGAAAGCAAGCCACCAGCAAGTTTACCGTGAGCTCAATAAAATGGCTGAGAAAGAGCTGGTTACTTGCGTATTAGAGCCTCAAGAAGGAAAGCCGGATCGTAAAGTTTACTCCATCACTGACGCAGGACGTAGCGCACTAGGTGAATGGTTTGACCAACCAACGGCACACCCAACCGTTCGTGACGAGTTCTCAGCGAAACTGATGGCTTGTGCAGTTCAACCTGCTGCACCTTTCCGTGAGCAACTGTCTGAACTGGTTGAAGAGTCACGCAAACTGGTTTCTCACTACAAAGAAATTGAAGCGGCATACTACGCGACGCCGTCTACCCTGGACAAACAAGCACGTCTGGAGCGCCTGACACTACGCCGCAATCTGCTGTTGCGCGAAACGTGGATCACTTGGGCAGAGGAAGTGCTAACTGAACTTGAAGTTATCGGCTAATCCACAATAAACCGCCCATGACTTAACAATAAAAAGGCTTGCCGATGGCAAGCCTTTCTTTTATTTATCAACAACTAAACTGCAGTCTGAGGGCGTACACCCAAGGTGTGGCACAACGCGTAAGTCATCTCAGCTCGGTTTAGTGTGTAAAAGTGGAAGTCTTTCACACCTTCTCGGCTCAATACACGCACCATATCAATTGCCTGACTTGCTCCTACTAACTGGCGTGTCACTGGATCATCATCCAGACCTTCAAACTGTCGGCTCATCCAGCCAGGGACTTTTACGTTATTCTGCGCAGCAAAGCGAGACGCCTGTTTAAAGTTAGATACTGGCAAAATACCCGGTACGATTTCTACATCGATACCAGCGGCGACACAGCGGTCACGAAAACGCAGGTAAGACTCGACATCAAAGAAGAACTGAGTGATTGCACGATTTGCACCAGCATCGACTTTACGCTTAAGGTTCAGCAGATCAGCCTGTGCGCTTTTTGCTTCAGGGTGTACTTCAGGGAAAGCCGCGACTGAGATATCGAAATCGTGACGAGATTTCAACAGCTCAACAAGATCAGAAGCGTACATCTCAGGTGCGCCGCCACCTGGTGGAATATCACCACGCAGTGCAACGATATTTTCGATACCGTTGTTCCAGTAGTCATCAGCAATATTAATCAGCTCTTCGCGAGTCGCATCGATACAAGTCAAGTGCGGAGCTGCGACTAAACCAGTTTCTGATTTGATTTCTTTAATGATGGAATGAGTTCTGTCACGCTCACCAGAGTTCGCCCCGTAAGTCACCGAGACAAACTTAGGTTTAAGTGCTTTTAGACGGTGCACAGAGTTCCATAGCGTTTCTTCCATTTTTTCGTTGCTTGGCGGAAAAAACTCAAACGAAACATTAATATTGTCTGATAACTCAGCGATATTCTGGTTTAAGGCATCGATATGGCCTGCGTGCGTGTAACCCATCTTACTCTCCCTGTGGCAACCCGCCACGAAATCAAATTATCAAATCGACGTTTAGACGTCTATATGTCTACAGAATGTATTGAATACGATTTAATGTCAACCTTGTAATTATGAATTTTTTTCATGTTAATAATGAGGATAGTTCAAGTTCAATACTGACTAATGTTTATCCAGGATAAACATATGGCCAACAACGATTCTGCATTTAAGTATGGCACCAAGAAGGGAATAAAAAACCCCGGATGGCGTCCGAGGTTTTTACGAGTTTAAAATAGTCCAGCCAGACGGTTGAGGTCGGACTGAATTGCCCCTGCTGTCACTTCGCGTCCAGCGCCAGGGCCACGGATAACCAGCGGATTATCTTTGTACCACTTGCTTTCAATCGCAAAGATATTGTCACACGGCAGTAAGTTTGCCAGCGCATGTTCACGGGACAAAGCTTCGATACCGACCGTCGCTTTGCCATCTTTTTCTAAACGAGCAACGTAACGCAGTACCTGATCGTTCTTCTGCGCTTTGGTTAAACGCTCTTGCAGAGTCTCGCTCAACAGCGCGGCATTATCAAAGAACTCATCTAAGCTCAGCGTACGCAGTTCTTCAGGCACTAACGACTCCACCTTTACGCTTCCCGGTTCGATATCCAGACCAGACTCACGCGCCAGAATAACCAGCTTACGCATCACATCGGAGCCATCTAAGTCAGAACGAGGGTCAGGCTCAGTGAGTCCTTGCTGCCAGGCTAAATCGACCAACTCACTGAATGGAACAGAGCCATCAAACTGCTGGAATAACCATGAAAGCGTTCCGGAGAAAATACCAGATATCGCCACAATCTCATCGCCACTCTCGCGAAGATCACGCACCGTATGGTTGATTGGTAACCCTGCCCCTACTGTTGCATTGTACAGCCAGTGGCGTCCAATCTTAGCAAATGCATCCTGAACCTGATGGTAGTACTGACTATCAGCCGAGCCCGCTACCTTGTTCGCAGAGATAAGGTGGATCCCCTGCTGAGCGATATCAACGTAGCATTTGGCAAGGTCCTGGCTGGCGGTGACATCAAGGACAACGGCTTCATCGTAGTTCTGTAAGGCACCAAGACGCGGTAACCATGAGCCATCGTTTTCAATACTTTCATCATTGAAGCGTGCCGAAACACCAGACGCATCAATACCCTGACTATCAAACCAATACATTTGACTATCAACCACAGCGACTAAGTCAAAGCTCATGCCATGGAGTTTCTCGAGTTCACCTTTTTGAGAAGCGAATAAGTTTAACCAGCTCGAACCAATATTGCCTTTACCGCACAATGCGACAGCAACTCGCTTCTGCGCCTGAAACAACTGGCTGTGAACTGTCTGTACCAACTCTTCGGTATTGGTGCGACGCAATACTGCCACCAGACTTAACCCAGACTCCGTCTCAGCGATAAATTCCACCGGAGAATGTTTTAGCTTTTGCTGAAAACCAAAACAGTGGTTGGCATTAGTTGTCACACCTGCACCGACAGCCGCAATCAGAGAGTAACCCTCAGTGAGGTTAATCTCCGCATCCAGGTCAGATTCCTGCAGATACTTGAGTGCACCACCAGCAATTTCTGCTGTGTATGCCAGTCGTAATACCTGCTGTTCAGGCTGAGCTTCAAACGCTAGCGGCTCCAACTGAGCACGTTTGAGCGATTCGAGTACATCGCTCTGTGTTTTTTCAAAGTCATGTCCGTGAGCAAACGAAAGCTGAACCAATAGCACGTCGTCCAGCGATGTGATGATTTTCGCCCCACGGCCAGACGCCAGAACACGCTCAATACGCGTCGAACCAGACTCAGGAAGGTAACTGCACTTAAGGCTCAAATCCATGGTGCTTTGCGCCACAGGCTGCAGTGTGCGGCTGTGCAACACAGGAGCAGCTAAACGAGCTAGCTCACTGGCTTCATCCAGTCGTAATAATGGTAACAAGCATGCATCGGAGACCAAACGAGGGTCAGCACTATAAACACCAGCCACGTCACTCCAAATCGTCGTTGTACTGACTTCAGCAAGTGCACCAATCACCGTTGCCGAATAGTCTGAGCCATTACGACCGAGCAGAACGGTTTCACCATTATCATTTTGCGCCATGAAGCCGGTAATGATCACACGTTTATGACTATGCTGTGCCAGTGCTTCTTTGATAAGCGGGTATGAACGAGCACGATCAACTTCTGGTTGAGTGCCAGCTTCTGCACGTAAAAACGCTCGTGCATCTTGCGCCACGGCAGGTAAATCCTGCTGACTTAATAATGCCGCAAGTAAGCGTGATGACCACACTTCACCATGGCCTAATACTGCCGCCTTTTGCGCTTCAGTGAGCGGAGAGGTCAGCTCCGCCAATGTGCTGAATTCATCTTGTAAAGAAGCAAGCAGCTGCTCTTGAGCTTCCCCCTCTAACAATACTTCAACAAGATTGCTTTGAAACTGTCTTAAGCTTTGTAGTGCTTCGTGAGCGATTCGACCATCTTTCTCTAAGCCTTCAAGAAACTCAATCAGACGGTTGGTTGTTTTACCCGCGGCTGATACCACCACCAAATCATTTTCTGCAGAGTACTCTTTGAGAATACCCGCTACACGTAAATAGCACTCTGGGTCTGCCAGGCTGCTACCACCAAACTTGTGTAGCTGACGTTGTACAGTCATTATGATCTCCTATTGCTGTGCAGATTTGGTGAAAGCTTGTTCTAAGTCAGCAATGAGATCTTGCGCATCTTCCAGACCGACTGAAAGGCGTAGTAGCTGCTGTGATACGCCAGCTTCAGCCAATGCTTCCTCACCCATAGCACGGTGCGTCATGGATGCCGGGTGGCAAATCAGGCTTTCTACTCCACCGAGAGACTCAGCGAGTGAAAACAATTTCAGTTCCTTGACGAAGGCTTTGAGTTGCTCAAATGAACCCGCGAACTCAAAACTCAGCATGGACCCAAAGCCCGATTGCTGCTTTTTAGCAATCTCGTGGCCAGGGTGATGTGGCAGACTTGGATGATAAATTTTCGCCACCAACGACTGCTTCTGTAGGTAAGCCAGCACCTGCTGTGAACTTTCTTCATGCACTCGCATACGTGCCCCCAAAGTACGAAGACCTCTCAAAGTCATGTAGCTATCAAATGGTGTACCTGTCGCACCAATACAATTGCCCCACCAGGCTAACTCTTCTGCATGTTCTTCCGTTTTAGCGATAATCACGCCACCAATCACGTCCGAGTGACCATTGATGTATTTGGTTGTCGAGTGAATAACAAAGTCAGCCCCCAACTCTAGAGGTTTCTGGTATACCGGTGTCAAAAACGTATTGTCTACTGCGACTAAAGCACCGGCTTGCTTTGCTTTTTCACAGACCACAGCAATATCGACAACGCGAACCAGAGGGTTAGACGGTGTTTCTAGCAGAACCAGTTTTGGCTTTTGTGCTAATGCCTCATCCAGCGCTTTCTCGTCAGTTTGATCGACAAACAGCACCTTGAAGTCGCCTTTATTCGCACGAGTATTAAACAGGCGGTAAGTGCCACCATAACAGTCGTTTGGAGCAACAATAACATCATCAGGACCAATAAAAGCCGATACCCATAAGTTCAGTGCAGACGTACCACAGTTAGTGATCACGGCTCCTTTGCCAGATTCCAGCTCAGACAATGCACTTTCTAATAATCCACGATTTGGATTACCTGAGCGCGTGTAGTCGTACTTAGGCACTTCCCCAAATGCAGGAAAGCCGTAGTTTGTCGAAAGGTAGATTGGTGGAACGACAGCATGGTATTGAGTGTCAGATTCAATACCGGTACGTACGGCAATAGTTGCAGGCTTACGGGTGCTCATGGGTGTATCCTTTCACAGGTGATGACTTCTAAATGGGAATGCGCTATATCTAAATGGTGAGATTCAATGAATTGCACACTCCTTACTGTTCCTGTCACTTTACTCGTCAAAAATTAAGACGTCAACACTTCTAGACGTCCATATGTCTTTGCTTATGGCAGTAAATGCAGCTAAAATCAGCTCCTATATTATTTTTTAACCTATTACATAGATGAAGGTACGCAATGGCTGACTGGAATGGCGAATACATTAGCCCTTATGCTGAGCATGGAAAGAAAAGCGAACAAGTAAAAAAAATCACTGTCTCTATCCCGCTGAAAGTTTTAAAAGTGCTAACTGATGAACGTACTCGTCGTCAGATCAACAACTTACGCCACGCAACCAATAGCGAACTCCTATGTGAGGCATTTCTACATGCGTATACGGGTCAACCGCTTCCAACGGATGAAGACCTTCGTAAAGATCGCCCAGACGATATTCCGACGGAAGCGAAAGCTCTGATGACGGAAATGGGCATCGAATTCGAGTCGTTTGACGAAGAGTAACCTAAAGCGTGTCGAATACACCAAATGGTTATTCAATCTTGAAAGCTAAGAAATAACATAAAAAATGGGACGCTATCGCGTCCCATTTTTTGTACATCATTCAATGCTGAGCTTTACTCTGCCATATAGTTTTCTGGCATTTCAATACGGGCAACACCCGAGTCAACTGCCGCTTGAGCAACGGCTTTTGCAACGCGAGGCAGTAAGCGAGCATCCATTGGCTTTGGAATAATGTAATCTGAGCCGAACTCAAGCTTATCGACACCCGCCGCTGCCAATACTGCTTCTGGTACTGGCTCTTTCGCCAACTGACGAATAGCATCAACCGCTGCAAGTTTCATCTCATCGTTAATTTCGCTTGCACGTACATCAAGCGCACCACGGAAGATGAATGGGAAACAAAGTACATTGTTTACCTGGTTCGGATAATCACTACGCCCTGTACCCATGATTAAATCATTACGAACTTCGTGCGCGAGCTCTGGCTTAATTTCAGGATCTGGGTTTGAACATGCGAAAACAATTGGCTTATCCGCCATCAGTTTTAATGCTTCAGGTGGAAGCAGATTTGGACCTGATACGCCAAGGAACAGATCAGCACCTTCAATCACATCTTCTAAAGTACGCTTATCGGTGTTATTTGCGAATAGCTCTTTGTACTCGTTAAGATCATCACGGCGAGTATGAATCACGCCTTTACGATCCAACATGTAAATCTTTTCACGCATCGCACCACATTTTATCAGTAGTTCCATACACGCTACTGCAGCCGCACCGGCACCAAGACAAACAATCGTAGAATCTTCAAGCTTCTTACCTTGCAGCTCAATGGCGTTCAGCATGCCTGCTGCCGTTACGATTGCTGTACCATGTTGATCATCATGGAAGACAGGAACGTCACAACGTTCGATAAGACGCTTTTCAATTTCAAAACAGTCTGGAGCCTTAATATCTTCCAGGTTAATACCACCGAAGGTATCAGCAATGCTTGCTACGGTATTAACGAACTCGTCGATCGTGCGGTGTTTTACTTCGATATCAATAGAATCAAGTCCAGCGAAACGCTTAAACAGTAGCGCTTTACCTTCCATTACAGGTTTAGAAGCAAGCGGACCTAAGTTACCCAAGCCAAGAATCGCGGTACCGTTAGAAATAACGGCAACCATGTTACCTTTCGCGGTGTACTTATAGATATTGTCAGGATTTTGTGCGATTTCACGTACAGGCTCAGCGACACCAGGGCTGTAGGCTAAAGCAAGATCACCAGCGGTTTCGGCAGGTGTGGTTAGCTCGACGGCAATCTTCCCTGGGGTTGGGTATGCATGATAGTCAAGAGCTCGTTGGCGTTGTTCTTCTTCTGGAGTTACTGCTTTGTCTTCAGACATGAGGGCGTTTCTCTTTTTATTTTTAGGTAAGGGGGGAATAAATTCTAATGGATAGTGGTCGATCTTCATAGGTAAGATTGCGAGCAATATCCTTAAAAAAAACGATATTAAAAGAGATTAGACCAGATAGTCAGGAAAAGCACCTAACTTTTAAGTCAGGTGCACTAGTGTAAACGTCAGATTTTTAACATAACGATGGGATAGCCGAGATTAATCCTCATCGACATACTGTGCTTGCAGATAATTTTCGATGCCAGACATCTCAATTAAGCCAAGCTGAGTCTCAAGCCAGTCGACGTGCTCTTCTTCATCTTCGAGAATATCCTGAAACAAATCGCGCGAAACATAATCTCGGATATCTTCTGCGTAAGCGATCGCATCTTTTAGATCGGGAATAGCGGCCATTTCCAGTTTAAGATCGCATTCGAGCATCTCTTTGGTATCTTCACCGATCATTAACTTGCCGAGATCTTGCAGATTAGGCAGACCTTCTAAGAATAAAATGCGTTCGATGAGATGATCGGCATGTTTCATTTCATCAATCGACTCGTGATACTCCTTATCGGCTAGGTGTTTTAACCCCCAATCTTTGTACATACGGGCATGAAGGAAGTATTGATTAATAGCGACGAGCTCGTTACCGAGCACTTTGTTGAGATGTTGGATAATGATTGGATCGCCTTTCATTGACTAGCCCCTCCTCTTTTTAGGCTTCATATAAATGTAGAAGCAAATGAGAAGGTGTCAAAAGGCTCAGCGATTTCACCGAAGCATAACAGTGATTAGCTGGCTTGTTTTATTTCTATGTAGTGTTCAGCTAAAATTTCTTTGGCTTGTCTGATGCACTTACCGCATTGGCTTCCCAGCGCTGTACATCGCTTTATCCCCCTGATATCCGTTATGCCTTCATCCACAGCCAACTTCTTAATTTTCTTGTCAGAAACACCATGACAAAGACATACAAACATACTCAAAACCCGTAAACAGTAACTATCGAGAAAATAATATAAACAAGAATGGTTCTTGTTACCAGTCGTATTGAGCGGTCACTTCAGAACATTTGGTTATATGAATCGATGAGGAACTGGACAGGATCAAGCACTTAGAGCTAAGTAAAAAAATAGGGATGGACAGAGTAAGGTAACACTCTGTTTTAAGATAAGAAAAAGTACGATCAGTTTTTATCTGCTTATAACTAAATAGAGTGGCAGATATGAAAAAGGGAAGCCAAAGCCTCCCTTTTTCTGCTGCGTTTTCTTCAAAATGAAGAAACGTGCGAGATTTCGTTTAATTCGTTAAGAATTAGTCGAAGATCTTAGCAACAACACCAGCACCTACTGTACGGCCACCTTCACGGATCGCGAAACGTAGACCTT
>NZ_JAWLID010000022.1:0-2830 GCF_033042495.1 Vibrio sp. EA2
TGTTTTACCGTGGTCAACGTGGCCGATAGTACCAACGTTAACGTGCGGTTTCGTACGTTCAAATTTTTCTTTAGACACGATCGTGTTCCTTCCTAGTTATGATTCGCCGTGATCATTATTGATCGACGACGCGCCAGAAATTGTTATTTTATGCGCCAACGCCCGTTAGCGCAATATTTGGACGGCTTGATCTGGCAAAAAGTCGTAAACTTTTTGCCGTTCAGTCGTCAATTAGTAACCACGCTCTGCAATAATTTTATCTGCGAAGTTTTTCGGCACTTCAGCGTACTCGTGAAACTCCATAGAGTAAGACGCACGGCCTTGAGTTGCAGAACGTAAGTCAGTTGCGTAACCAAACATCTCAGATAGTGGCACTTGAGCACGGATGATCTTCAGACCAGCCACACCTTCGTCCATACCTTCGATGATACCGCGTCGACGGTTTAGGTCACCAACAACGTCACCCATCCAGTCTTCCGGAGTGGTTACTTCGACATTCATCATTGGTTCAAGAATCACAGGTTGCGCTTCTAGAGAACCTTTCTTGAATGCCATTGAGCCAGCGATCTTAAACGCCATCTCACTTGAGTCTACATCGTGGTAAGAACCATCAAATAGTGTAGCTTTAATATCTAGTACAGGGTAACCCGCTAGAACACCACTATTCATTTGTTCTTCGATACCTTTCGCTACCGAGCTGATGAATTCCTTAGGAACCACACCACCCACGATTTCGTCTACGAATACGAAACCTTCACCAGGCTCTGAAGGTTCAAGTTTGATCCACACATGACCGTATTGACCACGACCACCTGATTGACGAACAAACTTACCTTCTACTTCCGATTTACCACGAATGGTTTCACGGTAAGCAACCTGAGGTTTACCAACGTTACAATCAACGCTGAATTCACGCTTCATACGGTCTACGATGATATCCAGGTGAAGTTCACCCATACCTGAGATCAGAGTCTGACCCGTTTCGTCGTCCGTTTCCACGCGGAATGATGGGTCTTCCGCAGCTAGTTTACCTAGCGCGATAGCCATCTTCTCTTGGTCTGCCTTAGAACGAGGTTCTACAGCAATCTGAATAACTGGCTGAGGGAACTCCATGCGTTCCAGAATCACTTTGTGGTTCTGGTCACACAGGGTGTCACCTGTCGTTACGTCTTTCAGACCGATAGCAGCGGCGATATCACCAGCGCGAACTTCTTTAACTTCTTCACGCTTATTGGCATGCATCTGCACGATACGACCAAAACGCTCTTTCTTCTCTTTTACAGAGTTGTAAACAGCATCACCTGAGTTTACAACACCAGAGTAAACACGCATGAAAGTAAGCGTACCCACAAACGGGTCAGTCGCGATCTTAAATGCTAGCGCAGAGAATGGTTCGTTGTCGTCAGCGTGACGCTCAACGGGATTTTCTCTGTCATCGACACCTTTAATTGCAGGTACATCGATCGGCGATGGCAAGAATTCGATCACTGCATCAAGTACCGCTTGAACACCTTTGTTCTTAAACGCACTACCACAAGTGGCCAGTACGATTTCGTTGTTTAGTGTACGAGTACGTAATGCTTGTTTGATCTCAGCTTCAGTCAGCTCACCTTCTTCAAGGTACTTGTCCATCAGCTCTTCGCTAGCTTCTGCAGCAGATTCAACCATATGGTTGCGCCACTCTTCAGCAAGCTCGATCATGTCAGCTGGGATGTCTTCGTAAGTAAACGAAGTGCCTTGATCGGCTTCATTCCAGTTGATCATTTTCATCTTGATAAGGTCGATGACACCTCTGAAGTCCTCTTCCGCACCAACGTTAAGCTGGATTGGAACAGGGTTCGCACCAAGACGATTTTTGATTTGGTCCACAACGCGTAGGAAGTCTGCGCCTGCACGGTCCATCTTGTTCACAAACACCATACGTGGAACGTGGTACTTGTCCGCTTGACGCCATACAGTTTCAGACTGAGGTTCAACACCAGATGAGCCACAGAACACGACCACAGCACCATCAAGTACACGAAGAGAACGCTCTACTTCGATAGTAAAGTCAACGTGTCCAGGGGTATCAATGATGTTTACGCGATGCTCAGGGAATTGTGCTTCCATACCACGCCAGAATGTCGTAGTCGCAGCTGAAGTGATAGTAATACCACGTTCCTGCTCCTGCTCCATCCAGTCCATGGTTGCAGCACCATCGTGAACTTCGCCGATTTTGTGAGAAAGGCCAGTGTAGAACAGAATACGCTCAGTTGTGGTTGTTTTTCCTGCATCTACGTGAGCACAGATACCGATATTACGGTAGCGCTCAATAGGAGTTTTACGAGCCACGATTGTATCCTCTTACTAAGGTGTACCTTAGAGTATAGAAAAGTGCTGCGAGAGAACCTCGCAGCACAGAAGGTATTACCAGCGGTAATGAGCGAACGCTTTGTTCGCGTCTGCCATACGGTGAACGTCTTCACGTTTCTTAACAGCAGTACCTTTGTTCTCAGACGCGTCTAGCATTTCAGCAGCTAGGCGTTGAGCCATAGATTTTTCACCACGCTTGCGCGCAGCTTCAACCAACCAACGCATAGCAAGTGCGTTACGGCGAACCGGACGTACTTCTACAGGTACTTGGTAAGTTGAACCACCAACACGGCGAGATTTAACCTCTACCGCAGGGCGTACGTTTTCAAGAGCTTCTTCAAAAATAGCTAAGTGGTCTTTACCAGACTTTTCAGCCATAGAATCTAGTGCAGTGTAAACAATTTTTTCTGCAGTAGATTTTTTACCGTCAACCATTAGGATGTTAACGAATTTTGCCAGCAATTCAGATTTGAACTTA
>NZ_JAWLID010000022.1:3381-45947 GCF_033042495.1 Vibrio sp. EA2
ACTTGAAAGTAAGCTTTGTGAAAAATCTAGCCCTAATTACCATTGGCATTTAGGGACGCAAAATTCTATGCAGCAGTGAGAGGTGTGTCAAGAAATATACGGATCTTTTTTGTTCAATTGGGGTAATTCGTCCGTAAAGCTTTATCGACAGTAATTCACGTTTAATCCCAAGTGAGGGATTTCTCTTGTTTTACTGTCAGATTAACAAAGCCAGTATAGCTCACTATGGTCACGGAAGGACTAATGCGATTCCCCATACCACGGGCTTGAATATCGCTCTCAAGCGCAAAGACAGTGGCATTTTTGACATGATGGAATGCTGGGTGCTGCGGGTTTGCAGCGTACACTGCGTCTTCCATGAGCAGAATGTCATCTTGCTCACTAAACATTGCCACAGCACTTTCTAAGGCAGAGACGGTTTTGATGATATGTAACATGGCGTTCTCAGAATGACAGCAGTTTACCTGCTTGTTGCAGTTTCTCTTTGACTTGCTCAAGCGTTAACGCCTGTGCATCGATAACTAAGTCAGCTTGTGCTAAACCTCGCTGCGCAAGTGAGTCAGAGCAAACGAACACTTGCTCGATATCATAAAGATCGAACAACTTAAGCATGGGTGCATAATCTTTGCTTAAAATGGCACTTGGATCTTGTCCTAGCAACAGCTGGTAAACGCCATCTCCGATAAATATCACGCTGATGTCTTCGCAATAGGCGGAAGCAGCAAGCAGGGCATCGACTCCCTCGCGTCCAGAAGACTGGCCATGAGGTGCGCTACGAAATACATAAGTTAACTGACTCAAAACTGCACCACTCTATCTTGGGTTAGCATCGCTTCGGCTAGGCTACCTAACCCTGCCTGAACAAAACCGTCCGCCAAATTATTTTGAGTTAAACCATGCTGGTTGGCTTCCTCGTCACTGACAACACCACGGCGCAAGGCCGCAGCCACGCAAGTTTCAAGGCGCACACCATTTTCTTTCGCCAAAGTTTGCCACGCTTGACTCAAGTCGAATTCATCGTTAGCCGGTACGCTAAGCGCAGTACCATTACTGACGCCGTCTTGGTAAAAGAACACACTCACTAAGGTATTCCCCTGCTCAATCACAGCCTCAGCAAACTGATAGGCGCTGCGGGCAGACTGGCTACCGTAAACCGGGCCATTTACAAGCAAAGTGTAAGTTAATCCACTCACTCTGATTCGTCCTCAGTTTTACGCTGACGAATGTATAAATAGACCGTGTGTTTAGAGATATTCAGGCGATCAGCCACGCGGTTAATGGCGTCTTTGATATCAAAAATACCTTTGTCGTACAGTTCCATTACGATCTGACGGTTCTTGGTATTGTTCGATACGGATTTATCCGCATTGATCTCTTCTATCGTACGCTCAACTGTCTGGTCCACCAGCTCTTCAACATCACTGGCGAAGTTCACCGATGACGCGGCTTCTTTTGCCTCTTGCGTAGGCATAAAAGATTGCAATACCTGAGAGAAAGGAGCGTCCAGATTGACGTTAATACATAGCAAGCCAATTACACGGTTTTCCCCATTACGGATAGCCACCGTGATCGACTTCATCAACACACCGCCTTTCGCACGGGTAAAGTACGAACGAGAGAAGTTGCGCTCAGAGCCTTCGATGTCTTTAAGCATTTTCAGTGCTAAATCTGTGATCGGTGAACCGACCTGACGACCGGTATTTTCACCATTGGCTATTTTAATCGCAGAAGTATTCAAGTCTTCTAGAGAGTGAAGAACAATCTCACAGAACGGACCAATCAGACTGGCAATACCATCCACGACCGCTTCATAAGATCTCAGGATGATTTTATCGTGCTCAGTGAATGGCATCACGTTAACGGATTCCATTTCGAGCAGCATTTCCGCATTTATTGTTTCTGTAGTTGTCATAAGCCTTCGAGCGAAAAATCAACAAATTGGTGTAAGTTTATCAGAAAATTTGAAAAGCAACCTAGCAAACTCGCCAACAAGTGACCTAGAACAAAAAAGGCCCGTTAAACGGACCTTTTTCAATAACTTAGCTCAAGTTATTCTGACTACTCTGCTTTATCATTCTCTACTTTAAGTAGCTCAACCTCGAAGACCAGCGTTGAGTTAGCAGGGATACTTGGCGTGTCTTGGTCACCGTAAGCTAGCTCTGGCGGGATAACGAACTTGAATTTAGAACCCACTGGCATTAGCTGAACACCTTCGGTCCAACCCGGGATAACACGATTTAGCGGGAACGTTGCTGGCTCGCCACGATCGTAAGAGCTATCGAACTGAGTACCATCCGTTAGTGTACCTTTGTAGTGCACCTGTACGGTGTCAGTCTCTTTTGGCTTCTCGCCTTCTGCAGGAGTGATCACTTGGTAAAGAAGACCAGATTCGGTTTTCACAACACCTTCTTGTTTCTCAAACTCTGCGCGGAAGTCATCGCCCGCTTTCTTCGCTGCTGCTGCTTTTTCTGCCGCTTGTGCTTCCATCTTATCAGCAACACGCTTGTCTAGTGATTCAAGTGCTGCGCGAGTTTCTTCTTCATTTAGCTCTGCGCTATCGTTAAAGACATCTTCAATGCCTTTAAGAACAAGGTCTTTGTTTAGATCGATGCCAATTTCGCTTGGTTTTTCAATGCTAGTGCTTAGGTAGTTAGCAAATGAAACGCCAATTGCGTATGCCGCTTTATCATCGTCGGTTTCAAAGTGAACGGCTTTGCCGGTTTCTGCTTGAACTTGCTCAGCTTGAGGTGCAGCTTCTTCTGCTTTTGTTTCTTCTTTCTGACAACCTACCGCTAGCATTACTGTTGCAGCAAGTAGCGACACTTTTAAAACTGATTTCATTAAATTCTCCCAATAATGGCTTCGCCATTGGTTGTTGTGCACAATTCTTCTATGAGACTAGTGAAGACAATCGTTATACCAATATACTAGCTATATGTCTTAAGACACAAACCGGATTATTAGATGTGATGCAAAGAATTTCTCATTTATTCCTATATTTAATTGTCATCACCACGTTAAATGGTTGCTTTTTTACCGCGCCAGAAGTGCAACGTTGGCCCTTGGAACCACAAGGCTCAACCAGTTTTGCACTTAGCAGAGATGGCCGATTTGCCCTACTCTACTCCCAAGTCGATCACTTAGTATTATGGGACCTTGAGCAAAATGAACCATTAGCAAAGCTGGGTGAGCTCGATACTGAGGCCAATGTGGTGTCCCATATTCGCATATCGGACAACGGTCGCTATGCAGTAACCGCAGGCCAGATGAACTTTGCTGTCTGGGATCTCGGCTGGACACAAGCCAAAGGCCTTTGGTCGATTTCTGATGCTTTAATTCGTGACGTTGATATCACCAGTAACGGCGAACAAGTGCTGCTTGGCCTTTCAAACGGTAAAGCAATTTATGTCAACTTAGTCACCGGGCGTCGTCTGGAGTTCCTTGCCCATCAAGAAAAAGTCAACAGCGTAGCCATATCTCCCAATGGCCGTTTTGCGCTGACAGGTGGCAATGACTACAGAGCCTTTCTCTGGGATACCGAATCAGGTCAGGTTCTGCGAACTTTTGAACACGAACAACGAGTGGTTCGGGTTGCCATGCAGCGTGATGGGAAACTGGCGATGAGCTCTGATGGCGGTAACCAGGCGGTTATCTGGAACTTAGAAACGGGTACAGAAGTATCCCGGCTGAGTAGTTGGTCACGCCAGTTGATATTCTCCACCGCAAGATTTTCTGATGATGGCTCTCAACTGGTTACTGGCAGCCCATCCGGTCGCGTGTCCGTGTGGGATACTCGAACCGGAAAACGTATCGATGGATTTGAAGTGGAGCCTAAAAAAGATACTCGCCCTCCTCGTGCGGTCGTGTATGATGCAGCCTTTGATTCCAAACAACGTGTAATTACTGCCACTTCAGCAGGTATCGCCCAAGCTTGGCAGCTAGAGAACGGTTCATGACAGAAAAACTTATTCAGCAACTGGAAGCGCGCGTTAATGACCTTGAGTGTCAGGCAGCGTTCCAAGAACAGACGATTGAAGATCTGAACGCCGCATTATCTCAGCAGCAATTGCTGATTACTAAGATGCAAGATCAGATGAAATACGTAGTGGGCAAAGTGAAAAATATGGATTCATCGAATATGGAAGATCCAGCCAATGAGCCACCACCACCACACTATTGATGTTTAGCCATATTACACAAGCCCAGCGCTTGCTTAATACCACTCGTTTAAGAACGAGTGGTATTATCAGCCTACCGTCTTCCTGAACAACGACGAAGGAGTGTGATTCAGGATCTTTTATCCGAGTTCTTTGTCGCCAGATATTTCTATCTCTTTTCAGCGCGCTGATATTAGATTCCTAGTCTCGCTAAGGCTCGCTGGAATGACCAAATAGCGGACATTAATCCCTTGTCTTGGATGCATTCTTTCTAGTAAATACCTACTCATCCGCATAAATTTTTACACTCAACTCGCCTTGAGTGTTGATGCCCGCTCGGTACATGCCGGAACTGTTCATCGCAAAGTGAAGTTCCCCCTGAGCATCGATAGCAATCAAACCACCTTCTCCGCCCATGGTTTTCAGATCGCCCTGAATCACTGCCTCACAAGCGGTATGCACGTCTTCTTTGAGGTATCGGATTCTCGCCGCAACATCCTCTGCAACACGTTTACGAATAAAAAGCTCGCCCATACCGGTAGCAGAAACCGCAACCACACCGTTTTCGGCCACGGTTCCACAACCTATCAAAGCGGAATCACCAATCCGTCCGTATTTTTTATTTGTCACTCCGCCAGTACTGGTCGCTGCGGCTAAGTTGCCATACTGATCCAAAGCCACCGCACCTACCGTTCCGTGTTTACGATCATCCGGATAACGAGACTCAGACAGCGCGAATTCTCCTTTCTCTCGCATTGAGAGCAATTGTTCGTAGCGCCGGTCGGTAAAGAAGTAATCTTGCTCGGTATATTGGTGTTCATGTTCAAAGGCAAAGGTTTCTGCTCCTTCGCCAACCAGCAAGACATGATCACTTTTTTGCATCACATCACGCGCCAGCTCAATAGGGTTTTTAATATGTCTGACACCCGCTACCGCGCCAGCTGCCTGATTGCTGCCATCCATGATCGAAGCATCCATCTCAACCATTTCATTGTGCGTCAGCACAGATCCTTTACCTGCATTGAAGTGAGGTGAGTCTTCCAGCACTTTTACTGCTGCCACGACCGCATCAAGTGAGTCGCCTCCAGTGGCTAGAATCTGATAACCCGCTTTTGCCGCCGTTTCCAGATCCGTCAAAATAGCGTGTTGCAGTGAATCATTCATTTGTTCACGCAATATCGTGCCCGCACCACCATGAATGGCGATGGAAAATGGTTTGTTCATAACGTTACCAATGACTGAATTAACGGCCCTGTACTAAACCCCAGATAGACAAAAAGCGCAAGTTGGCGATCAACTTGCGCTTTTTAATTTTCGGCTTTTAGATAAGGTTATCTAGCTGCGAATTAGTGAGAGTCGCAGTTACCGCCACCACAACAGCCACCTTCGTGGTCGTGACCGTGGTCATGGCCACAGCTCTCACCACCTTGGTGGATGTGACCGTGTTCGATCTCATCAGCTGTTGCTTCACGAGTTGCTACGACTTCAACTTCAAACGTCAGTGTTTGACCAGCAAGCATGTGGTTACCATCAACAACCACTTCTTCGCCGTCAACTTCTGTTACTTCTACAGGGATTGGACCTTGGTCTGTATCCGCTAGGAAACGCATACCTACTTCGATTTGGTCAACACCCTGGAACACTTCTGCAGGAACGCGCTGAACAAGCGCGTCGTTGTGCTCGCCGTACGCTTCTTCAGGAGTTACAGTTGCAGAGAACTTGTCGCCTGCCACTTTGCCTTCAAGTTCTTTTTCAAGGCCTGTGATTAGGTTGTTGTGACCGTGAAGGTAATCAAGAGGTGCTTCAGTCGTTGATTGATCAACAACAACACCGTCTTCCAACATTACTTTGTATGCAAGGCTTGCAACAACGTTCTTTTCGATTTTCATACTAACTCCAGAGAGATTAATTGACTTAACCTGAACGGGGTTAAGTACTGAGTTGATAGAGTGTATTATGGGGATCAATTATTGAAGTTCAATTATTCCGGCTTAAAAATCCCGATCATTTCTTGCTCTGAGTGTTTATTTTTCTCTACAGATTGCGGTTTGCGCTGCTCTGTATAGTCACATTCAACGCACTCCACCAACTCAATATTATTCTCTATCCACCAGCGTAGGGTATCTTGCTGGTTGCACTGTGGACAACTTGCACCAGCAATAAAACGTTTTTTAATTTTCACGTTATTTCCTTATCTTGAACCTAAGTTCAAGTACTACTTCCAATGATTCGGCGACTGATGATCGCTTTCCATTTCACGACCAAAAATTTCTTCCAGCTCTTTGCGAGCCTCTTTCGCTCTTTGAGCGAGTTTTTTATCTTCACTGTGCTGAGGCAGTAAGTCTTTAAGCATAGCATTATCTAACTTACGAAAATGTGCTTCTGCCCGCTTTGCTTGATATGGATGCATGCCAAGTTCTACGAGTGCCTGGCGACCAAGGTCCAGCGCCCCCAAGAACGTTTCGCGCGAATAATTCTCCACGCCATGACTCATTAGTTGATAGGCTTCAACCCGGCTTCGGGCACGAGCAAGCAATTTGAGTTTCGGAAAATGTACACGGCAAATATCAACGATTGCCATCACTTCGTCCGGAGAGTCAGTACAAATCACCAAGGCTTCTGCTTTATCCGCGCCTGCGGCACGCAACAAATCGATCTGGGTTGCATCGCCATAAAACACTTTGTAGCCATATTTACGTAGCAGGTGAATTTGGCTCGCATCACTTTCTAAGACGGTCACTTTGATTTTGTTTGCGTACATTAAGCGTCCAACCACCTGACCAAAACGGCCAAACCCAGCAATGATAACCCGTGGGCGGCGATCGACCACGTTGCTAGTGACGCTCTCCTCTTCCTGATTAAGCGTATGCGCAAACCACTTCTTTTGCCCCATCAACAACAGCGGCGTTGTCACCATTGATAAACTGACCACGACCAACAAAAAAGCAACCTGCTCTTGGGTCAAGATGCCTTCTTGGCTCGCTGCCGTGAAAATGACGAATGCAAACTCACCACCTTGGCTTAGGATTGCTGCCATACGACTGCGCGCTTTTGGCCGAACACGGGCAGCTCGCGCTAATGCATACAGTACCAACCCTTTGGCCGTAACCAAGGCCACTACAGCAGCAAGAATTTCCAGTGGTTGCAGAGCCAGCAAACCAAGGTTAACCGACATGCCTACAGCGATAAAAAACAGCCCTAACAGCAATCCTTTAAACGGCTCGATAGCGATTTCTAGTTCATGACGGTATTCACTTTCCGCTAATAGTACGCCAGCTAAGAAGGTTCCCAACGCCATGGATAATCCAAGCTTTTGCATCACCACAGAAATACCCAGCACCACCAACAGAGACGCGACAGTAAATAGCTCACGCACCCCGCTCATGATAACAAAACGAAACAGCGGTCGAAGCAAGAAGTGACCGCCTATCAGTAACCCAACGACACTGGCGAGAACCGTCAATACATCCAGCCAGTCACCTCCGGTTTGTCCCCCGGCCAGCAGGGGTAATACTGCCAACATCGGGATCACCGCAATATCCTGAAATAGCAGCACCGCAAAACCAGATTGGCCCGTTTCGGTGCCGTTCAGGCCCTGTTCTTCAATCACTCTCAAAGCGATCGCTGTCGAGGACAACGCCAGCCCCATACCAATGACCAGACTCACTTGCATACTAAGGCCGAACAAACTGACTATACTGCCAATCACGAACGTGCTCACCACAACCTGAGCGCCACCCAGACCTAAAATCGGCCCTCGCATCTGCCATAGTTTTTTGGGATTCAACTCGAGGCCAATCAAGAAAAGTAAGAGTACAACCCCAAGCTCTGCAAAGTGTAAAATGGCATCCACGTCACTTATCAGCCCCAACCCCCATGGACCAATCAAAACGCCAGCTAATAGGTAGCCTAATACCGAGCCTAACCCAAATCGCTGGGCGAGTGGCACAGCGACAACGGCAGCAGAAAGGAAAACCACACTGCTTTGAAGAAACTCACTGGTTACTGCCATGCTGAACTCCCTGTTCGTTTGCTGCGTTCCAGTCTTTTAGCGGATCCCCCAACCATCGACGGTACTGCTCTGCGTGCTCATAACGCTCGATATCAGAGACATTTCGCGACCAATACAGAACCAATGGCTCTAACCAATGCATTTGACATAGCGCCGCCGTCAGCTCAAATGGTTGCAGAATCTGCTCTAATGGATATTTGTTGTACCCCTTAGTGCTGAACGCTTCCTCTTTACCACCAGTGGTGATAACACTACGCCAATATTTTCCTTTTAAGGCACAACCTTCACCGAAGGCAAAACCTTTACCTAACACTCGATCCATCCATTCTTTTAACAGCGCGGGACACGAATACATATAAAGCGGATGGTGAAATACGATCACATCATGATCGTTTAAGAGCTCATGCTCGTGGTTAATATCGATAAAAAAGTCCGGATAAGCACCATAAAGATCGTGCACCGTTACATGGTCAAGTGATCCGATTCTTTTAATCATCACTTGATTGGCAATGGATTTATCTGGCTCTGGGTGAGCATATATAACCAAAACTCTTGGGAGAATAGACGGTGCAACAGCCAAAGGGTCGTCCTTGTCGTAATTTTTATCCGTTATCAAATTGTTATACTTTTTTGTGCAGCATAATGCAATTCGCGCGCAGAGATCGACTTTTAGCCTCAATAGCCCTACTATTCACCGCTAGATAACTCCCTTAGTGACAAAGCAACGCGCACGGCGCAAAGTGAATGACGACTCTATGATTACCTTTTCTGATATCCAGTTACTGCGTGGCGGTAAACCTCTTTTAGATCAAGCTTCTGCGACTATCCATCCCGGAGATAAAGTCGGCTTAGTTGGCAAAAATGGTTGTGGTAAATCCACCCTGTTCGCCCTGCTAAAAGATGAACTGTCCATTGATGCGGGTTCGTTCAGCCAACCCCAGCACTGGGAACTGGCCTGGGTGGCACAGGAAACGCCTGCCCTTGAGCGCAGTGCATTAGAGTATGTCATTGATGGCGATCGTGAGTTCCGTAACCTTGAAAAGCAACTTGCCACCGCTGAAGAGCAAGACAACGGCACTTTGGTCGCGGAAATCCACGGCAAAATTGAAACCATTGGTGGATACAGTATTCGCGCCCGTGCAGCAGAATTACTTGACGGTTTAGGTTTCAGTCAGGACCAGATGAGCTGGAGCCTGACTCAGTTTTCCGGGGGCTGGCGTATGCGCCTTAACCTGGCTCAAGCGCTACTTTGCCGCTCTGACTTACTATTGCTCGATGAGCCAACCAACCACTTAGACTTGGACGCGGTAATGTGGCTGGAGCGCTGGCTGCAGAGTTACCCGGGCACACTGATCCTGATCTCGCACGACCGTGATTTTCTCGATCCTATCGTTGGCCGCATCATTCACATCGAAAACCAGCAGCTGAATGAATACACGGGGAACTATACCTCATTCGAAAACCAGCGTGCGCAACAAATGATCCTGCAGCAAGCGATGTTCGAGAAGCAGCAAAAGCAGATGTCGCACATGCAAAGCTACATCGACCGCTTCCGCTACAAAGCCTCTAAAGCACGTCAGGCACAAAGCCGTATTAAAGCACTGGAACGCATGGAGAAAGTTTTACCGGCACAGTTTGATAACCCATTCAGTTTTGAATTCCGTCAACCGGCAGCCTTGCCAAATCCAATCATGATGATGGATGACGTCTCAGCTGGCTACGATGACAACTTAATTCTGGAGAAAATCCGCTTTAACCTCGTTCCGGGTAGCCGTATCGGTCTGCTTGGTCGCAATGGTGCAGGTAAATCAACGCTGATCAAACTGCTTTCTGGCGAGCTCAAAGCCCAAGGTGGCGATCTGACCTACTCACAAGGCGTTAAGATAGGCTACTTCGCTCAGCACCAGCTTGAAACGCTGCACCCGGAAGAAACGCCGCTGCAGCACTTGATGCAAATCGCACCGAATCAAACCGAGCAACAATTGCGTGATTACTTAGGTAGTTTTGGCTTCCAGGGTGATAAAGCGTTGGAGAAAGTGGCACCATTCTCTGGTGGCGAAAAAGCACGTTTGGTTTTGGCGTTGATTGTGTGGCAGAAACCCAACCTATTACTACTCGATGAGCCAACCAACCACCTGGACTTAGACATGCGTCAGGCCTTAACGATGGCTCTGCAAACGTTTGAAGGCGCCATGGTAATTGTCTCGCACGACCGTTACCTGCTACGTGCCACCACGGATGACTTATATCTTGTTCACGACCGTCAGGTCGCTCCATTTGATGGCGACTTAAATGACTACTATAAATGGTTAACAGAGCAACAAAAAGTTGAGCGCAAAGAGGCGCAGGCATCACAACCGGCGAAAGACACCGTCAACAGTGCCGCAGCGAAAAAAGACCAGAAACGCCGCGAAGCAGAATTTCGAAAGCAAACCGCGCCAATTCGCAAAACCCTGACACAATTAGAAAATAAAATGGATAAGTTGGGGGCAGCACTAGCAAAAGCAGAAGAGCAATTGGCGGATAACACGCTGTATGAAGCCGAAAATAAAGCTAAACTAAACGAAGTGTTAGCGCTTCAATCATCGAGCAAGTCCGAGCTCGAAGAAGTAGAGATGGAATGGATGTCTGCTCAAGAAGAATTAGAGCAGATGGAGCTAGAGTTTAATCAATGACCAATAAGCACGCAGAATACACCCTGACCTTAGAACACCTATGGCAATTCAGTTTGCAGTTTTATGGTGTGCGGGAAGTAAAAGAAGCGTGCTTGTCATTACAAAACAACTATCACGGCAACGTGAATCTGCTACTACTGCTTCGATGGCTTGACGAGCAGCAGCTCATTTTCCAGGAGAAAGACTGGCATTTGGTTCAAAGTTGTCTTGGTCGAAGCGAAACCTTGCTGCACTCCTTTCGTGACTTGCGACGCCACCTCAAATCCCAGGTAAACGACGCGTTATATCGTGAAACTCTGCAGTTTGAGCTGCAACTAGAGAAGCAACAACAATCCGATTTAGTCGACTGCATCAACTCGCTTAGCCTGATAAAAAACGACGGCGATCCTCTCACGCTCAGATATTGCCGCCAGTTAGGCGGTGAACATCTACAACAGGCTTTTGCTCTCCCAGTGCCAAATATTCACCCGCCAAAGCATCCATAAATTGCAATAAACAATGTGGATTGCTGGTTCCTTGAACTGGCTCCGGTGACAACACGCTGAATCCTGCATCTTGAAGTCATTTAGGTATAAAGTACCTATAATATTTATAAAGGATGATATTAATAAGTTCTCCCAAGGATGTTGGAGGACGCATAAGAGCAGTTAGGTATGACACAATTTTTAGCAGCCGCTGGGATGAGAAACCCGCACCTTCAGACCCTTCTACCGCGTTTTATTCGTAAAAAAGCGCTGTTTACCCCTGTCTGGCAAACGCTGGATACCATGGATGATGATTTTCTTGATCTCGCCTGGAGTGAAGATCCAAATAAAGAACCCGCTCAACATAAGCCTATTTTTATCCTGTTTCACGGCTTGGAAGGCTGTTTCTACAGCCCTTATGCCAACGGCCTGATGAATGCATTTTCGCAGTCTGGCTGGCTTTCGGTGATGATGCATTTTCGTGGCTGTAGCGGAAAACCCAACAAACAAGCCCGCGCTTATCATTCAGG
Organism: Vibrio sp. EA2; assembly: GCF_033042495.1. Lineage (NCBI taxonomy): Bacteria > Pseudomonadati > Pseudomonadota > Gammaproteobacteria > Vibrionales > Vibrionaceae > Vibrio > Vibrio sp. EA2. Next base: position 15,220 of record NZ_JAWLID010000022.1, read on the forward strand.
AGAGGTAACTGACGCTCGCTATTTCCTTGAACATCTTGAGAGACAGTTCCCGGACAACCCCAAGGTAGCCATTGGTATTTCCTTGGGGGGGAACATGCTGGCAAACTACTTAGCTCAATATCAGGATAACCCGATACTGAAAGCGGCAACGATTGTGTCTGCTCCTCTCGACTTAGCCGCTTGCGCTAACCGTATTGAGCAGGGCTTTTCCAAGGTCTACCGCCGCTATTTGCTGTCATCACTCAAACGTAACGCCTTACAAAAGCATGATTTGCTCCATGGTGAGCTGGCGCTCTCTTACAGTTCAATCAAGCGTGTCACTCGCTTACAAGAGTTCGACGATTTGATCACAGCACCACTGCATGGATTTAAAGATGCTCAGGACTATTACACCCAATGCTCAGGATTGAGTAAGTTACAACAAATCAAACTGCCGACGCTGATCATTCACGCTAAGGATGACCCATTTATGACCGATGAGGTTATCCCTAAATTTGTCCTGCCGGCTAACATCGATTATCGCCTGTATGAGCATGGTGGGCATGTCGGTTTTATCTCTGGCTCGGCCTTAAAACCGAAGTTTTGGCTGGAAGAGGCATTGCCTTCCTATTACGAAAGCATCGCTGCGGATCACCTTTCTGCTGTATCGAAACTCAAGACACAGTAAACTTGCCGTTGTTGACCTTTAGGACGAGTGATTACCACAAGGTCAACGCAACCAATCCATCTATCATCAAATTCTGAGGTATTTATGGTCATTCCTTGGCAAGACATTGCACCAGAGACACTGGAAAACCTGATTCGTGAATTTGTTCTGCGTGAAGGGACAGATTACGGCAGCGTTGAAGTCTCCCTGCAAGATAAAATCGATCAGGTTAAGTTGCAGCTAGAGAAAGGCGAAGCGGTTATCGTGTTCTCCGAACTGCATGAAACCGTGGATATTCAATTAAAAGCAAAGTATTAATACCTTTTACCTAACCCCCTCACATTTTACCGTATCCCACTCGATGACAAGCCGTTGTTACGTGCTATAGTGGGTTATCTCGCATGCAGTAGATACCTACTGCATCTTAAAGGAAAGTAATTTTCGACAAGGTTTGTCATGTCAGCTAAACACCCAATCATTGCAGTAACCGGCTCTTCCGGTGCCGGCACGACCACTACATCTGAAGCCTTCCGCAAGATGTTCAATATGATGAACGTCAAACCAGCTTGGGTTGAAGGTGACAGCTTCCATCGCTTTACCCGCCCGGAAATGGATATCGAAATTCGTAAAGCGCGCGAGCAAGGCAGACACATCAGCTACTTTGGTCCACAGGCCAATGACTTTCCTGGTTTGGAAAAGTTTTTCCGCCAATATGGCGAAGAAGGGACTGGCAGCATACGTCGCTATCTGCACACCTTTGATGAAGCAGTACCGTATAACCAGATGCCAGGCACTTTCACACCGTGGCAAGACCTACCAGACAACAGCGATGTACTCTTCTATGAAGGGCTGCACGGTGGCGTGGTCGATGGTGAAGTGAATGTGTCGCAACATGTTGATTTTCTGATTGGCATGGTACCGATTGTGAACTTGGAGTGGATCCAAAAATTCGTCCGAGATACGCGCGACCGCGGCCACTCAAGAGAGGCCGTTATGGACTCTATCGTGCGCTCAATGGACGACTACCTGAATTACATTACTCCGCAGTTTTCACGTACCCACATTAACTTTCAGCGTGTACCAACCGTAGACACATCAAACCCACTTAACGCCAAAGGCATCCCGAGTCTGGATGAAAGCTTTGTGGTAATTCGCCTACGTGGGATCAAGAATGTCGACTTCCCTTACCTGTTGGCCATGATTGACGGCTCGTTTATGTCACGTCACAACACGATAGTCGTGCCGGGCGGTAAGATGAGTTTTGCAATGGAGCTGATCGTGAGGCCTATCCTACAACAACTGATAGAAACAGGAAAAATTGGCTAAAAATCTCGCTTTCGGAGTGTTTACTTTTCATACCGTGATCATGTGCACAGTTTTGCGTACAAAATAGCAACCATGGCACGATTAAAATCAAGAAATCATCCTAGAAAAAGGATACTATTTCTTACCGAAACACAAGATAGCTTGCAGCATATAAAAAGTGCTCTTATTCTAGTAAGTCTGATTCAGGCTTAGCTAAAATATGGATAGCGCAAGCGTACCCTGCAGAGGAAGTGAGATATTATGGTTCTAGGTAAACCTCAAACCGACCCGACATTAGAGTGGTTTCTTTCACACTGTCACATTCATAAGTACCCTTCAAAGAGCACGCTGATTCACGCTGGTGAAAAAGCTGAAACCTTGTACTACATCGTTAAAGGTTCTGTTGCGGTTCTTATCAAAGACGAAGAAGGTAAGGAAATGATCCTTTCTTACCTAAACCAAGGAGACTTTATTGGTGAACTTGGTCTATTCGAGGAAGACCAAGAGCGTACAGCTTGGGTTCGAGCTAAATCTCCTTGTGAAGTTGCTGAGATTTCTTTCAAGAAATTCCGTCAGCTTATCCAAGTAAACCCAGACATCCTAATGCGTCTTTCTGCGCAGATGGCAAGTCGCCTTCAGGTAACCAGCCAAAAAGTGGGTGACCTAGCGTTCCTAGACGTAACTGGTCGTATCGCTCAGACGCTTCTGAACCTTGCAAAACAACCAGACGCGATGACTCACCCAGACGGCATGCAAATCAAGATCACTCGCCAAGAAATCGGTCAAATCGTTGGCTGTTCTCGTGAGACAGTTGGTCGTATCTTGAAGATGCTAGAAGAGCAGAACCTGATCTCTGCGCACGGTAAAACTATCGTCGTTTACGGTACTCGTTAATCTAAGATTCGAGTAGTGTAAATAAAATAATAAAGCCACCAATGGCAACATTGGTGGCTTTTTCTATTCAGGTAAGCTTTCAATTCCCTAGTGAGCGCTATGCTATCAGGAACCGAGTTATACCAATCCGGAAAATTAACTGGTCAGGGAACAGGGTTCGATAAACAAACTCTATTTGCCATGGATGGCAAATCGAAGCCCCATAGATGCGTTCTTATAAACATACGGTGCGTGTTTGTTTTCGATGCCTGTTTTCTGGTTCTCTATAACCACTTTCTTACTTGGATTGGTATTAACTACAGCGACTAGCCATTCGTGCTCTCAAAGATTTTATCAGCGGATGCGGCTACAAAACCCGGGTAAAGTTCCCCGTTTTCCATTGGGTAGCGTTTGGCGAATTCGTAGAATCCACCCGGAATGATCTCAGAGCCGCCAGTAAAGCTTACTGCTACTTTATCCGCCATGGTTGAAGACTGCTCAAGCAACACTTCTGGAGAACCTTTAACTTCACCGCCTGACTCGTTAATCACAAATCCAGACTGACGTAAGTAATCGTTCACTTGCTTCACTTCATCGTATTGATTGAGTTGATTCACACTGACTGTGAAATGGTTAGCGCCATACCCATGTGCCGCCAGCCAGGATGCGTATTCACTTTCTTTAGCCAGAGTCTGGTAATCCGAAAAACTGAGATCCCATAAGCGGCCGCCATGTAAAAATGCGCTATCAGACAGTTTTTCTGCATCCACTTGCGCGACCAGCTTCGCCACAACCGCTTGTAGCTCAGGTGAACACTCTTCAACTTTAAGCTCACTGATGAACACTTTTGGTTGTTTAGGATCAGGATGCTCGTAGTGCTTCGCAACGAGTTTTTTACTCTCAAACACATAATCACCGCATGCCTTATAGCCAATGGCTAAGAACGGCTTAGCCAGCGTCTCAATACCAAGCGGCTCAACATTGAATGTGCGCAGTGCAATATGGTCATTAATCAGAGGCTCATCTTCCTGAAGAAGTTGATGAACTTTTGCAGCAGAGGGGCAAAGACGCTGGATATAGTCTTGCCATAACGATTCAAATAACACATCAGGGGTCATAACGGCTCCTTGTTACGAGATGTAGGCTAAGAATGTTGGCGGCTCGTTCACAGCTATAACACTGTCCAGAATAATGAACGAGCAGCCTAACCTGTGGCGGAATGTCAGTCAGTCGCACACTCATTTTTAATTATTTTCATGCCGATCTCATTAAGACTCCATACTTTAATGATGCATCGGCAATCCGAGCCACGAAGTACCGTCGTGGCTCTGTTGTTTGTTGTTGAAACTTAAAGTTCTACACCTGGGCTCAATGTCGCAGGCAGTAGTGTTTCGCCACCTTCCATTGATGCCATTGGGTAAGCACAGTAGTCAGCCGCGTAGTACGCGCTTGGACGAAGGTTACCAGAAGCACCTGGACCACCAAACGGCGCGTCACCACTTGCACCAGTCAATTGACGGTTGCGGTTTACGATACCTGCGCGGATATGGTCAACGAAGTATTCCCACTCTTGGTCATCAGTAGAAACTAAGCCCGCAGACAGACCAAAGCGAGTATCATTCGCCAGTTCCACTGCTTTTTCCAAGCCTTGGTAACGTACAACTTGCAGCAATGGGCCGAAGTATTCTTCATCCGGCAACTCAGCGATATTTGTCACATCAATGATGCCCGGAGAAACAAACGCCGCTTCACCCGCTTTCGCTTCGATTAAGCTCTCTCCACCGAGTGACTGTAGGTTAGCTTGCGCATCAAGAATGAACTTCGCCGCCGCAACAGAAATTTGTGGTCCCATAAACGGTGCTGGTTCTGCAAATGGTTGGTCTACGCGAATCTTATTCGTCGCTTCAACCAATTTAGTAATCAATGCATCACCTTTTTCACCAAACGGTACGTATAGGCGACGTGCACAGGTACAACGTTGGCCAGCACTGATGAAAGCAGACTGAATAATGGTGTACACCGTAGCGTCTAGCTCACCGTAGTTTTCAGAGATAACCATTGGGTTGTTGCCACCCATTTCGAGCGCCAGCATTTTTCCAGGTTGACCTGCAAATTGGCGGTGCAGAATGTGGCCAGTGTTTGCACTACCGGTAAATAGGACACCGTCTATACCTTTCGCATCCGCAAGAGCAATACCGGTCTCTTTCGCGCCCTGAACCAGGTTAATCACACCTTTTGGCAGACCTGCTTCTTCCCACAGTTTCATCGCTAGCTCGCCAGTCCAAGGTGTTTGCTCTGATGGTTTAAATACCACAGTATTACCCGCTAAAAGAGCAGGAACAATGTGGCCATTTGGCAGGTGACCTGGGAAGTTGTAAGGGCCAAATACCGCCATCACGCCCAAAGGACGGTGACGCAGAACGATTTGGTTACCCGCCGCTTCACGCGTAGCTTCACCAGTACGCTCATGGTAAGCGCGGATTGAAATGGCGATTTTACCTGCCATGGCAGCCGCTTCTGTTCGGGTTTCCCAAATTGGTTTGCCCGTTTCTTTTGCGATCACTTCAGCGATCTTTTCGCTGTTTTGTTTTACTTTTTCTGCAAACGCCAGCACGATAGCTTCACGTTCTGCAAATGGACGATTTTTCCAGTCAACAAAAGCAGCACGAGCCGCCGCTACGGCTTGATTTACTTGCTCAGCCGTCGCACCTTTGCCATGCCAAATCACTTCCTGGTTGTACGGAGACAGTGATGTAAACTCTTCACCCTGACCCTGTACCCATTCACCTGCAATCCAATGTGTCATTGTTACTATCCTTAAATTCTGTCGTCTGTTACTGCGGTAGAAGGCGAACGAAGTCCCCTTCCTCGACTAAAAGTGCATCGGCAAGTTCTGGTGCTAGCACAACGCTTTGCGTTTCAGCGTCATAAGCGGCTTTCGCTGCTGCAGCCCGGAAGTTCTCGAACGATGCGTTACACATCAGGAAGCTCCGCGTGCTGTTATGTGTTGCAACTTTTACACGCGCACGGAACGAGTGACGCACTGATTCAACATTACGTAAATCACACTCTACCGTTGGGCCTGCATCGAAAATATCGACGTAGCCACGGTTGGTAAAACCTTCACGCTCCAGAAGTTTGAGTGCCGGACGGGTATTGTCGTGCACCTTACCAATCACCGCTTGAGCTTCTGGGCTAAGTAGGTTGATATAGATAGGTAGCTTCGGCATTAAGTCTGCGATAAATCCTTTCTTACCAATACCAGTCAGGTAATCTGCAAGAGTGAAGTCAATCGAGAAGAAGTGCTCTTGCAACCATTGCCAGAATGGAGAATTGCCATTTGCATCAGAGACACCACGCATCTCAGCAAAAACGGTTTCAGAGAAACGCTCTGGATGCTCCGCCATCATCAAGAAACGACATTTTGACATCAGACGGCCATTCAGTCCCTGGCGGAATTTCTCACGCAAGAAAAGAGTACAGATTTCGCTGTTACCCGTGTAGTTATTACCAAACGTCAATAACTTCACTACATTGTTCACGCCTAACTTAGGCGAGGAGTGAACCACTTTACTGATGTGGTAAGAGTAGAAAGGTACATCCCAGCCAATAGATGCTTCGATTCCCGTCGTACCTGCAACTTCACCCGTTTCAGAGTCAAAGCCGACCATGAGGTAGCCTTCATCACCCGGTTCATTAACGTCCGGTTTGCCAAAGCTGTACTCTGAATGTTTAATTCGATTGGTTAACAGTTCTTCATTAACCGGTAGAGATGTAAATCCGTGACCAGATTCAACTGCACAAGTGTGTAGCGAATCATAATCCGACATCGCGATAGGGCGAACTACTAGCATCAATACTCCCTCCAGATGCAAGAAAATCCTAACTAGCCTTAACCAGGGATGAGAAAGTCGAAAACACTGCAACTTTCTTGTCGTTACTCCAACCTATGAGTCAGTGCTGTAAATTAAATGCACAACAAGGCAAAATCACCAGTCGATGCGAGTCTATTGTGGTGATTTTAACGCTGTTAGGCGCTAAAAGCGTTTAGCTGACTGGCTTAAAATATCCCGAGTTGAGGTTATGTATATTTTAGGAAAGATTCCCCCGTCAGAGATCCTTAACGGGGGTAAATATGTTGAAGATTATTCTGTTGTATCGCTTACACTAACGTAGCGATCGCTTTATCCAGCTTCGCCAGACCTTCTTCAATTTCTTCTGGTGTGATAACCAGTGATGGTGTGAAACGAACTACGTTTGCACCTGCAATCAGTACCATCAGGCCTTCTTTACCCGCTGCAACCAATACATCACGTGCACGACCTTTCCACTCATCATTCAGTGCCGCACCGAGTAATAGACCCTTACCACGCACTTCTGAGAAGATGTTGTATTTTGCGTTGATCGCTTCCAAGCCTTTACGGAACATTGCTTCACGCTCAAGAACGCCAGCTAACGTTTCTGGCTTAGTGACTTCGTTAACAACTGCTTCAGCTACCGCACATGCCAGCGGGTTACCGCCGTATGTCGAACCATGAGTACCCACTTTTAGATGTTCAGCCAGTTTCGCTGTCGTTAACATCGCACCGATAGGGAAGCCACCACCCAGCGATTTCGCTGTACTTAGGATATCAGGAGTAATACCAAGACCTTGGTATGCATAGAAGTGACCAGTACGGCCGTTACCCGTTTGAACTTCATCGAAGATAAGCAGTGCGTTGTGTTTGTCACACAGCTCACGTACAGCTTGAGCAAACTCAGGCGTTGGTGGCACGATACCGCCTTCACCTTGCAGTGGCTCCATCATCACAGCACAAGTACGGTCTGAAATGTGTGCTTGCAGCGCTTCAATGTCGTTATATGGTAGGTGTGTTACGTCACCAGGCTTAGGACCAAAACCATCAGAGTACGCTTCTTGACCACCCACAGTTACCGTAAAGAACGTACGGCCGTGGAAGCCTTGTTTAAATGCGATGATTTCTGATTTTTCTGGACCATGTACATCGGCAGCATAACGACGAGCTAGCTTTAGTGCCGCTTCGTTCGCTTCTGCACCAGAGTTAGCAAAGAAAACGCGCTCAGCAAAGCTCAATTCTGTCAGCGTCTTCGCCAGACGAAGAGCAGGCTCGTTAGTCATCACGTTACTTAGGTGCCAAAGCTTGTTGCCTTGTTCAGTCAACGCTTCCACCATCGCAGGGTGACAATGACCCAGACAGCTCACCGCAATACCACCAGCAAAGTCGATGTATTCATTACCTTCCTGGTCCCAGATACGTGAACCTTTACCTTTCACTGGGATCATTTCCATTGGGTTATAACAAGGTACCATCACCTCATCGAATAAACCGCGCTCTACTTTAATTTCCGTTGTCATCGCACATTCCTTCTTAATACCGCATGCTTAGCAGATAAGCGAACTTAATCGGTTCCCTTTACCAGCAAATAATGTTTTGCATTTAAGCTATTGCGGCATTGTATTTACATTCAATTAACCATTTCAATAGTGATTTATGCTTTTTATGCTGACACAAAACTTCCAATAATCACTACTCATGATTATTTATGCATGAAGAAACAAAAATAGCGAAGATTTTTTTTATTAAAGGTAGGTAATACAAGCGCTAGAAGATAAAAAAAGAAATGAATAGATTGGGAGAGAATAGCGAAACGCATAGTTTTGCAATACTCTCACAGCGCCTGAAAAATGAATTATTTGTTAAGAAAAGTGATCAAGATCAGATCATTTCACGCGCCAGAAAGTTAGCTAACAGCTCATGACCCTGTTCTGTTTTGATAGATTCCGGGTGAAACTGCACCGCATCAATCGGCAATGTCTTGTGTTGGTAACCCATGATTTCATCCATACTGCCATCCGCCAATTCGGTCCAAGCAGTGAGTTCAAACACATCTGGTAGTGTGCCATTTTCCACCACGAGAGAGTGGTAGCGTGTCACGGTAAGAGGATTATTGAGATTTTTAAATACACTGCGCCCATTGTGGCGAATTGGCGAGGTTTTACCATGCATGACTTGTCGTGCGCGTACTACACGACCACCAAATGCCTGAGCAATGGCTTGGTGTCCTAGACACACACCCAGAATAGGTAGCTTACCCGCAAAGTGTGTAATCGCCTGCAACGAAATGCCCGCTTCGTTTGGCGTACAAGGGCCTGGAGAGATCACCAAGTGAGTCGGATTCAGAGCTTCGATTCCCTTAAGGTCGATTTCATCATTGCGCACCACCTTTACCTCTGCGCCAAGTTCGCAAAAATACTGATAAAGGTTGTAGGTAAAAGAGTCGTAGTTATCAATGATCAACAACATAAGGTGTCGCTTGCTCCCAGTCCGTTTGGTGATACTGTCTCAACCACATATTTGTGATAATTGAGGGCGGTATTTTGCAACACCAAACCAGAAAGGCAAGTTTTTACTGAATAAAAAGCCTCTGTAATACGGCACTCGAAGACTAATCATGGCTAGCAGATAGAAAAAAGCTCCGCATTACGGAGCTTTTGAACAACTGGGGGGCTTATCTCTATGACTATGGGCGAGTCACAAAACCTACCGCTGCGTAAGCTTTTTTCAGCGTTTCTGCCGCGCGAGCCGATGCTTTTTCTGCACCTTGCTTCATCACTTCATCCATATAAGCGCGATCAGCACGAATACGGTGGTATTCAGCCTGAATTGGCTCAAGCATAGCAACAACCGCTTCACCGACGTCTTTCTTGAATGGGCCGTACATTTCTACGCCTTTGTACTTCGCTTCGATTTCTTCAAAGCTCATGCCCGTCGCCGCTGAGTACAGCCCCATTAGGTTCGCGATACCGGCTTTATTCTCAAGGTCATGGCGGATGCTCGGTGGCGTTTCAGTGTCTGTTTGCGCTTTGTTTATCTTCTTAAGAATCGACTTAGGCTCTTCAAGCAGCGTGATAACGTTCTTACGGTTATCATCTGACTTGGACATCTTCTTCGTTGCATCCTGCAGACTCATTACACGCGCATTAACGGTTGGAATGTACGGCTCAGGAACGGTGAAGATCGGGCTCTCTGGCGAGTAAATGTTGTTGAAACGCGTTGCAATATCACGTGCAAGTTCCAGGTGTTGCTTCTGATCGCTACCTACAGGCACCTGATGCGCCCCGTAAAGCAGGATGTCTGCTGCCATCAGAACTGGGTAATCAAACAGGCCAACGTTAACGTCATTCGCATAACGAGCCGATTTGTCTTTAAACTGAGTCATACGGCTCAGCTCACCCATCTGAGTGTAACAGTTAAGAAGCCAACCAAGTTGAGCGTGCTCTGGTACGTGTGACTGAACGAATAGCGTGCTCTTCTTAGGGTCAACACCCACTGCCAGACAGATCGCCAATGCGTCCAGAGTTGCTTCATGCAGTTCTTGCGGGTCTTGACGAACCGTAATCGCATGAAGGTCTACCACACAATATTGGCAATCATAATCGTCTTGCATCTGGTGCCATTGACGTAGAGCACCCAAGTAGTTACCGATACTTAGTTCACCTGAAGGTTGAACACCACTCAATACAATGGGTTTGCTCATTAGAATGATTCCTTTGACTTCTTAATCTAATTAAATGAAAAACCGCGCACTTTTTGATGCACGGTTAGCTCAGTGTACTCATTAACAAGTATTTTGGAAGATTTTTTGTCACGCTTATGCAGAAACGGCGACAACTTCCAATAATTCCGACATTTTGTCGGCGACAAAGTCCGGATTTGATGCCGAAATTGGCTCACCATGGTTATAACCGTAAGTTAAACCAAATGAGGTACAGCCTGCGTTTTTCGCGGCCAGGATGTCGTTTTTCGAGTCCCCGACCATCAGCATTTCACCTGGTTGAACCTGATGTTTTTCCATTAGCCAGTTTAGTGCCACTGGGTTTGGTTTTTTCTCAGGAAAAGCATCACCGCCTAACACATCGACAAAGTAGTGGGCAATACCGTGTTGTTCCAGGATATGCGGTACAAACTTAGAAGGTTTATTCGTTACCACAGCAAGAGTAAAACCCGCTTGGTGTAACTCTTCCAGAGTCTCTTTTACTGTCGGGTAAAGGTGACTCAGTTTGTGACCGCTCTGCTCGTAAAACTCATCAAACAGTTCTCGCGCTTCTGCACGTAGCTCGTCACTCAGTTCAGGGTTGATGGTCAGGCTTTGACTCAGTGAGCGACCAATCAGCACATCGGCGCCATTTCCCACGTAGTCACGAACTTGTTCAAATGATACTGGCGGATAACCAAGTGCCTGCACGGCTTGGTCAGCCGCAATGGCCAAGTCTGGTACGCTATCAAGCAAAGTGCCATCCAGATCAAAGGCAATGAATTTTATAGATTGTTGAGTCATAACTTCCCTACGCATGCGCTAAAAATAACAAAGGATGGTTGCCCATCCTGAGTATTGTATTGGTCATTGTTATTGTTCTACGTTTATTTTGCCGCTAATCGTTGACGAACCGCTTCAAACAAACAGATACCTGACGCTACCGATACATTCAGGCTTGATACACTACCTGCCATTGGGATTTTAATCAAATCATCACAGGTCTCTCGCGTCAAGCGGCGCATTCCATCCCCTTCTGCCCCCATAACAATGGCCAGTGGTCCGGTCAGTTTCGCTTGGTAAATATCGTGTGTTGCTTCACCAGCGGTACCAACAAACCAGATACCTTGCTCTTGCAGTGTACGCATCGTACGCGCCAGGTTGGTCACTCGGATCAATGGCACAACTTCAGCAGCCCCACATGCGACCTTACTAACGGTGGCGTTCATTGGTGCAGAGCGATCTTTTGGTACAATGATCGCCGCCGCGCCAGCCGCATCTGCATTACGCAGACACGCGCCGAGGTTGTGCGGATCAGTCACACCGTCCAACACTAATAAAAGCGGTGATTCATGTTGCGCCAGAATCGCGTCAATATCGTTTTCATTCAACTGCTTCGCCGCTTTCACGCGGGCAATAATGCCCTGATGGTTCGCGCCTTGCGCTTTATCATCGAGGGTTTTGCGTGTCATTTGCTGAATAGATACGCCACACACCTGTAAATCGTTCAGGATTGGCATCAAACGATCATCCTGGCGTCCTTTTAGCACGTACGCTTCAATAAATCGCTCTGGTTCACGTTCCAATACCGCTTTCACGGCATGAATACCGTAAATAAATTCGTTACTCATTTTTTAACCTGTTATTCTGGTGATACCTATTGGAGTCATCTCATCCGTTGGTATCTGTGCCTCAGCCAGCCCACTACAGACTGGCTATTCAGCCTACTGAGCGTCTCTTTTAGGTCGCTTAGTTTTCTTTGGCTTACTGTGTGGCTTTTTCTTGCTGGCTTTGGTTACTTTAGGCTTCTTCTTGCCTTCAGCATCACCATTCCTGGCACCGCGCTTAGGGCCATTACGTTGACCTCCTGCTGCCGTTTCTTCCGGACGCTTGGTCGGTTCAATAGCAGGAACGGCGCGCGCTGCTCCACCTTCTTTCGATGAAGAACGTGTCGCCACGCGTTTTTTCTCTTTGGCTTTACGTTTTGCTTCTGCCGCACGCTTCTTAGCGGTCTTACCTTCGCCGCGTAGCTTACGACTTGTTTCGACCAATTCAAAGTCAATTTGTTTGTCATTTAAGTTTACGGCTAACACTTTGACTTTTACCGCGTCACCTAAGCGATAGATATTACCGAAGCTTTCACCGATAAGTCTTTGACCAATCGGATCAAACTGGTAGTAGTCATTTGCCAAAGTCGAAATATGCACTAAACCATCAATATGCAGATCGGTTAAACGAACAAAGAAACCAAAACTGGTCACGTTAGCGATCACACCGTCTAACTCATCCCCAACATGGTCTTGCATGTACTCACATTTCAGCCAGTCGGCGACGTCTCGAGTTGCATCATCCGCCCGACGTTCAGTCATGGAACATTGTTCGCCATAGAAATCCATGTCATCAAACGAGTAATGATAACCACCGGTTGGTGTCCAGCGATCTTGATTTCGGCCTTCATGTTTAGCAATCAGATACTTGATAGCTCGGTGCAGCAACAAATCCGGGTAACGACGAATTGGCGAGGTGAAGTGAGCGTATCGCTGCAAAGCCAAACCAAAGTGGCCAGCATTGTCGGCGTTGTAAACCGCTTGTTTCATCGAACGCAGCAACATAGTTTGAATCAGTTCCTGATCCGGACGATCGCCGACCTGACTCATCAGGTGTGCGTAATCGGTTGGTGACGGTTCAAGACCACCGCCTAATTCCAGACCCAGCTCTGCAAGGAAGTCACGGAACCCCATCAGACGCTCTTCACCTGGTGTTTCATGGATACGGTATAACGCAGGCTCTTTGGCTTTTTCCACCAGCGATGCCGACGCAATGTTCGCCATGATCATACACTCTTCGATCAGTTTGTGGGCATCGTTACGTTCCACCGGTTCAATGCTCTCGATCTTGCGCTCTGCATTGAAGATGAATTTGGTTTCAACGGTTTCGAATTCAATCGCACCACGCTGCTCTCGCGCACTTTTTAGTACTTTATACATGCTGTGCAGTTCTTCCAGATGAGGAACCAGCGCTTTGTAGCGCTCACGCAGCTCTTCGTCCCCTTCCAGAATATGATGCACTTTGGTGTAAGTCAGACGGGCATGTGAGTTCATCACGGCTTCATAGTGCTTGTAACCCGACAGCTTACCCGTTTCTGAGATGGTCATTTCACACACCATACACAGACGGTCTACTTGTGGGTTCAGCGAACAGAGACCATTAGAAAGCACTTCCGGCAACATCGGAACCACCTGAGATGGGAAGTACACTGAGTTACCACGGTTGATCGCTTCTTTGTCGAGCGCTGAATCCGGACGCACGTAGTAACTGACGTCAGCAATCGCAACCCAAAGGCGCCAGCCTCCGCTTTTCTTCTTCTCACAGAAAACCGCATCATCAAAGTCGCGTGCGTCTTCACCATCAATCGTAACCAATGGTAATTCACGCAGATCGACACGACCCTCTTTGGCTTCTTCCGGAACTTCTTCCGTCAGGTTAGCGACTTGCTGATCAACACCTTCCGGCCATTCATGCGGAATTTGGTGAGTACGAATCGCAATTTGGGTTTCCATGCCCGGCGCCATGTTTTCGCCAAGTACTTCAACGACTTTACCCATCATGCCGCGCGAACGAGAACCACGGTCGGTGATTTCAATCACCACGACATTACCCATACGGGCGCCCGCTTTATGTTCATTCGGAATCAGAATATCCTGGCTGATGCGTGAATCATCAGGCACAACATAGGAGTAACCGTATTCAAGGAAAAAGCGTCCAACGATTTGGTCATTGCGCTCTTCAAGCACACGCACTAAACGGCCTTCACGGCGACCACGTTTACTGTTGTCAGTCGGCTGAACCAGGACATAGTCGCCATGAATAATGTTCTTCATCTGATGGTGCGGAAGTACAATATCATTATCCTTGCCGACGCTGCCTTCTGGACGCACCCAACCGTGACCATCTTTGTGGCCAATCACGTAACCTTTAATCATTTCCAGCTTTTCTGGCAATGCGTAGCACTGACGGCGGGTAAACACTAATTGACCATCTCGCTCCATCGCACGTAAACGACGACGCAACCCTTCGTATTGCTCTTCGCCCTCTAGCTTTAGCGCTTCAAACAAGTCATTGCGATTCATCGGAACGCCCGCTTGCTTTAGGAACTCGGTGATGAACTCTCGGCTTGGAATTGGATTTTCGTAGTTCTGAGATTCACGATCTGCGAATGGATCGTTTGGAATATTGTCTGACATAGGCACGCCTATCTAGCAAGGAAGGTATAGAGCTAGTATATCCGAGTCTCTTGATAAGCTACAGAAATGCTTTGAAAAAAGAATGATCGAGATCGGCACTAAGCAGACAAGATAGTTTATGGACGCTCTAATAAGATCAAAAGTTCAGAATTATCTGTGAGTAACTCTTCAATTGTGCAGTAATCCAACTCCGCCAAGAAGGCGCTTTTGGCTTTCGCCAACTTATCTTTTAGCCGGCAAGCTGGTGTGATATGGCAAAAGTCTGCGCTGCAGTTGACCAAATCTAACGGTTCCAGATCGCGGACAACACCACCAACCGTGATCTCAGCAGCAGGCTTCATTAAACGAATACCACCGTTTTTACCACGCACGGTCTGCACATAACCTAACTGCCCAAGTCGGTTAATCACCTTCACCATATGGTTACGTGATACACCAAATAAATCAGTCACTTCGGTAATGTTTGTTAACTCATCTTTTGGCAATGAAGCCAGGTAGATAAGGGTTCTCAACGCGTAATCGGTGAAGCTGGTTAACTGCATATTGCTATCCTCTTTAATAGCAAAAGTGTAAATCTTTTCTTGATTGAAAGATACATTTGAGATACAACTTTAAACATGCATTATAAATACAACTTAATTTAGGAAGACCCCATGCTCAGCAATCAAACCATTGAAATCGTAAAAGCAACCGCACCGCTTATCGCCGAAACAGGACCAAAACTGACTGCGCACTTTTATGACCGCATGTTTACCCATAACCCAGAATTGAAAGACATTTTCAATATGAGCAATCAGCGCAACGGTGACCAGCGTGAAGCGCTATTTAACGCTATCTGCGCCTATGCTGCGAATATTGAGAACTTACCGGCGCTGCTTGGTGCAGTAGAGAAGATCGCACACAAGCACACCAGCTTTTTGATCACTGCAGACCAATATCAAATCGTTGGCCAGCATCTGTTGGCAACCATTGACGAATTGTTCAACCCGGGTCAGGAAGTGTTGGATGCCTGGGCAGAAGCTTATGGCGTCCTGGCCAACGTATTTATTCAACGAGAAGAGCAGATTTATCAGGCTAATGAAGCCCGGGAAGGCGGATGGCGCGGCTTACGTGAATTCGAACTCGTTGAGAAACAACCGGAGAGTGAGCACATCTGCAGTTTTGTGTTTAAACCAACAGATGGTCACAATGTCGCGGGCTATAAGCCAGGGCAATATGTAGGTATCTACATCAACAGCGATAAGTTTGATAACCAAGAGATCCGCCAATACAGCCTCTCTTCTGCGGCACAAGAGAACACGTACCGCATCTCGGTTAAACGTGAACAAGACGGTAAGGTATCCAACTATCTGCACGATGAGTTTAACGTTGGCGATAAAGTAAAACTGGTCGCTCCGGCGGGTGACTTTTTTATGGACGTAGAATCGGACACTCCTGTCGTACTGCTCTCAGCTGGCGTAGGCTTAACGCCGACACTTTCTATGCTGGAGAGCTTGTCTGCGCACCAGGCGCCAGTAACTTGGGTACACGCGACGGAAAATGGTCAGCAACACGCCTTCAAGCAGCATGTGAGCCAGCTTGTTAGTTCCAAAGACAACATGAATGCGCTCGTCTGGTATAACCAACCAACAGCCAAAGATAAGCTTGGTGAAGACTACCATTTCACCGGCTTCGTTAATCTGAAAGAAATTGAAATGGCACTGAAGCAAACCAATGTTCAGGTTTACTTCTGTGGTCCTGTTGGGTTTATGCAATATGTCGCCAAGCAGCTGATCGACCTTGGCGTTCCGCAAGAACAGTTCCATTACGAGTGCTTCGGTCCACACAAAGTCATTTAAGACCAAAAGCCAAACCATATAAAAACAACAAAGCCCACATCGGTGGGCTTTGTTGTATGAAATCATTTGTTAAGTGGTTTTACCAAAAGGTGTCTCTACGCTTAGCTCGGGCGATAATATTCTGCGGCATACGCTGTTCCAGACCATCTCTCAAAATAGCGATGCGTTTATGCTGCCTTTTATCAGCCGTGACTGAGTTATATAGCCAGCGATAAGCATCTTCGTAG
The DNA here is from genome assembly GCF_033042495.1 of Vibrio sp. EA2. Lineage (NCBI taxonomy): Bacteria > Pseudomonadati > Pseudomonadota > Gammaproteobacteria > Vibrionales > Vibrionaceae > Vibrio > Vibrio sp. EA2. The sequence continues at coordinate 31,907 of NZ_JAWLID010000022.1, forward strand.
TCCAGTGGACTGCCGTAATCACGCAAGAGTAACTCAGCCAGTTGAATGCGCGCATTAAGGTTCCCCATGGATGCGGCTTCGCGCAGGTAGGGTATTGCGCGCTCTTTATCTTGCTGGACCAAAGTGCCCAGAGAGTAATAGCGCCCAATTTGCTCTAGCGCAGCTGGCAATCCCTGATGAGCCGCGTTCTCCATATAGTAGAGCCCGAGTTCCACATCTTGCTCCACACAGACCCCCCAAGCCAACATGTCGCCATACAGAAACTCATACGAAGGCAGGCTGATTCGAGTCGCACGAGCAACGATGTCTTCTACCAACTGGCAGTTGTCAGCGCGTACACGCTGTAAGTGCTTATTCTGCTCAATAAGATTTATCAGTTCTGCTTCGCTATAAATAGGAACAGGCGCTCCGACTCCGACATCAGAGGCACTTGCCCGTGATGCAGCCGTCGCCAGCATCAGTAACAGTGAAGCAGCCACTGTTCGTAACTTCATAAACGTACTCTTCAAGGTGTCTGAGAAACAAAAGATCGCCGAAGGATCTGCTCTGCTTGATAAGATTATCGGCAAACCAGCCCTGAGCTTTAGACAATTTTTGCCTCTTACGGCAGAGTAACGGCAACAAATTGCCACATTGAGACGTTAATTCCACAACCGCAGCATTCCAATTCACCAAAGTATCAGACACAAAAAAACCGACCTAAAAGGTCGGCTTTCATAATCTCTAACGAGTACAGATTAAGATTCGAATGGATGAACCTTAATGATAGTTTCGTTACGGTCTGGACCAGTAGAGATGATGTCTACAGGTACGCCCGTTAGTTCTTCAATACGCTTGATGTAGTCTAGAGCGGCTTTTGGCAGGTCTTCTAGTGCTTTAGCACCAAATGTGTTTTCAGACCAACCTGGCATTGTTTCGTAGATTGGCGTTGCTTGTTCAAATGCTTCAGCCGCCATTGGAGAAACTTCTAGTACAGAGCCATCTTCCATCTTGTAACCAGTACAGATTTTTAGCTCTTCCAGACCATCTAGTACGTCTAGTTTAGTCAGACAGAAGCCAGAGATAGAGTTGATTTGGATAGCTCGACGCATTGCAACAGCATCAAACCAGCCAGTACGACGCAAACGACCAGTCGTTGCACCAAACTCATGACCAACTGTGCCCAGGTGCTTACCAATTGGATCTTGCTTGCCTAGACCATCGTAAAGTTCTGTTGGGAATGGACCAGAACCAACACGAGTACAGTAAGCTTTCGCGATACCTAGGATGTAACCGATATGACGTGGGCCAAAACCAGAACCTGCAGCAACACCACCAGCAGTCGTGTTAGAAGAAGTTACGTATGGGTAAGTACCATGGTCGATATCAAGTAGCGTACCTTGTGCCCCTTCAAACATGATCTTGTCGCCACGCTTACGAGCAGAATCTAGCTCATCAGTCACGTCGATCACCATTGAAGTTAGCAGCTCAGCGTAGCCTTTTGCTTCTTCCAGTACGGCTTCGTAGCTTACTGGTTCCGCTTTGTAGAAGTTCACTAGCTGGAAGTTATGGAATTCCATGACTTCTTTTAGCTTCTCTGCAAATGCTTCCATATCGAATAGATCGCCAACGCGCAGACCGCGACGAGCCACTTTATCTTCGTATGCTGGACCGATACCACGGCCTGTTGTACCGATAGCTTTTTTACCGCGTGCGACTTCGCGAGCTTGGTCCATTGCAATGTGGTATGGAAGAATTAGAGGACATGCTTCAGAAATGAAAAGACGCTCGCGTACTGGAATACCACGCTCTTCAAGAGGTTTCATTTCTTTAAGTAGAGCTTCAGGTGACAGTACTACACCGTTACCGATAACACATTTTACGTTATCGCGAAGGATACCTGATGGAATTAAGTGAAGAACGGTTTTTTCACCGTCAATTACGAGAGTGTGGCCTGCATTGTGACCGCCTTGGTAGCGTACCACGTACTTTGCATCTTCAGTTAAAAGGTCTACGATTTTACCTTTACCTTCGTCACCCCATTGGGTGCCTAGAACGACTACGTTATTTCCCATCTTTCCAAGTCTGATTGCTAGTTAAAAATGGATTCTAGCACCGAATCGGACTTCTTGCAGTCATTTTTTGCTCACAGGTTGCGAGGCCCAGCGCAATCAAGCATTTCAGAAGCAATACATCGCTGATAATATTTAGCTTTATAAATTGGATTAGGAAGCTTTATGTCTGAGTCGATATGGCTGGCTATAGGGCTAGTATTGATTGTTGAAGGGATTGGCCCGCTGGTGGCACCTAATGGCTGGCGAAACATGGTTGCCCAACTGAGTGAACAGCCCAATAATCAGCTGCGCCGGATTGGTGGCTGTCTGGTCGTTGCCGGAGCAGTCATCGCTATCATGATGAGTTAATCGCTGGCGGATTCGCTTTTGATAAGACCAAAAAGTGATAGGTACAAAAAAGGCTCCCAACGGAGCCTTTTTAATACTAGCGTATAACCTTACTCAGCTTTTACACCTTTCGCGTTATTCATGTACTGGAAGAAGTCGCTCTTCGGATCCAGAACAAGAATATCGTTCTTAGAGCTAAACGACTTCTCGTACGCTCTTAGAGAACGTAGGAAGCTGAAGAATTCAGGATCCTTATTGTAAGCTTGCGCATAAATATTCGCCGCTTCTGCATCCGCTTCACCTCGTGTTACACGAGCTGTTTTGTCTGCTTCAGCCAGAATCGTTGCAACTTCAAGTTCAGCTTGTGCACGAATAACTTCGGCTTTCTCACGACCTTGAGAGCGGTGCTTACGCGCTACCGACTCACGCTCAGCGCGCATACGACGGTAGATAGACTCACTGATCTCATCAGGAAGGTTGATTTTCTTCATACGGAAATCAACCACGCGAACACCCAAGTCGTTCATCGCACTGTCACGCGTGTCTCTCAGTACGTTAGACATAATGAGGTCACGTTCACCATCAATTTCAAGTGCTTTACGTGCTGCTTCAGTAGCGACAACATCAGCGCTTGCGTCTTCTGGTAGCACATCGTTATTACGTGGACCAGAAACGATCTGTTTGATTTCGCGCGCACCGATTTCAGAACGAAGAACGTCAGTGACTTTACGCTCAAGTAGTGCCTCTGCTGTCAGAGCGTTACCACCACCCGTTGCAAGATAGTAGCGACCGAAATCTTCGATACGCCACTTCACGTAGGTATCAATGATAACGTCTTTTTTCTCAGACGTTACGAAACGGTCCGCACGACCATCCATTGTCTGAATACGTGCATCAAGTTGTTTCACACGGTCAAACAAAGGCATTTTGAAATGCAAACCAGGCTCGTAAATTCGAGTGATGTCGTTGTTGTCTTTCAGAACACGACCAAATCGAACTACGATACCGCGCTCACCTTCAGGAATCACAAACAGAGACATCAGCATCAATGCCAGTGCGATTACCAATACAGGGATCATTAACTTACGCATTCTTAGTATCTCCCTTGACGTGAACCTGTTGAACGAGACTGCGAGCTCGATGTATCTTCTTGTGTACGCTCAGACTCTAGTTGAATTTGATCGTAGGTTGAAGATGACTTCGATTTACGTTTAGTGTCTGTTTGACCTTCTTGGCCTGCCAACTTATCAATTGGTAGGTAAAGTAGGTTGCCGCTTGATTCAGAGTCAATCAACACTTTAGAAGTGCTGGTATAAACCTCTTCCATTGCGTCAATGTACAGACGGTCACGGGTTACACCTGGTGCAGCTTGGTATTCTGGTAGTAGTTTTTCAAACTGTGCTACCTGACCAAGCGCTTCGTTGGTTACACGTTCGTTGTAACCTTGCGCTTCTTTCTTCAAACGCTCTGCACGACCGGTTGCTTTCGGTAAGATTTCGTTCTTGTATGCTTCAGCTTCACGAATGAAACGCTCTTCATCCTCTCGTGCTGCTATAGCATCATCAAACGCATCTTTGACTTGCTCTGGTGGACGTGCAGACTGGAAGTTCACGTCGACAAGCACTAGGCCCATATCATAGCTATCAATGATTTGGTTCAGTGTTTCTTGCGTAGTTTGACGAATTTGCTGACGACCACTGGTTAGAATACTATCCATCAATGAGTCACCAATGACTGCACGTAGTGCAGAATCCGTTGCTTGACGTAAGCTATCGTCTGCATTGGTTACGCGGTACAAGTATTTGTACGGGTCAGTAACACGGTACTGAACGTCCATCGCTACCGTTACTACGTTTTCATCTTTAGTCAGCATAAGACCAGATGCACGAAGTGAACGAATCGCCTGTACGTTAACCGCTTCATACTCATCAATAAAGCGAGGGCGCCAGTTAAGGCCAGGCTCTACGATACGATCGTATTTACCTAAACGCAGCACAACACCACGCTCTGCTTCACCGATAGTGTAAAAACCAGCGAAGAACCAAACCGCAACAGCAATAAGCGCAATCACACCAAAACCAATTGCACTACCACCACCGCCGAGTGGAGAACCACCGCCGCCTTTTTTACCAAACTTTCCGCCCAGCTTCTGACTCAGTTTATTGAACACTTCATCTAAATCTGGCGGACCTTGATCTCGGCCACCAGGACGCTGGTCACCACGATTATTATTACCCCAAGGGTCTTTATCGCGGCCATCATTGCCGTTGTTATTTCCAGGCTCATTCCACGCCATTAGAAAGCTCCATCATTTGATATGACGTTATACTGTAGCAGTCCTTTAAGTGACTATAAAGCCAGTCAAAACTGCCCCTTCTCTTTTTTCAAGTCTAGACCAATCTACTTGCTGCATTCGAATATCGATCAACAAGTTACCATCCTGGTCGTATTCTTCACGCTGAATACAATTCATTTGGAAGAATGTACTACGGAACCGTCCTTGATACTGTGGAGGAATACACAACTGATGCTCAACCATTTGTGACGCCAGACGTTCCGTCAGCGCTTCAAACAGGAGCTCGATGCCCACTCCTTCCATTGCAGATACCCAGACCGAACGAGGTACGCCTTCCTCATCACGCTCTATACGTGGTTTCTGCGATTCTAGATTGTCGATTTTGTTCATGACGACGAGACTTGGCACCTCGTGCGCGTCGATCTCTTCTAGTACTTCATGAACAGCTTGAATATTCTCACGAAAACGCTCATCACTGGCATCAACAACATGTAACAAAATGTCAGCTTCTTGCGTTTCTTGCAAGGTAGCTTTGAAGGCTGCAACTAAATCGTGAGGCAAATGTCGAATAAAACCAACCGTGTCAGCAAGTATGGCCGACCCAACATCCGCTAACTCAATCTTACGTAATGTAGGATCCAAAGTAGCAAATAACTGGTCTGCGGCATACACGCCGGCTTCGGTAATGCGGTTAAACAGTGTCGACTTTCCCGCGTTGGTGTAGCCCACGAGTGAAATAGTTGGTATTTCAGCTCGACTTCGGGCGCGACGCCCTTGTTCACGTTGCTTGGCCACTTTTTCTAAGCGGCGCAAGATGGCTTTAATTCTATCACGCAATAATCGACGGTCGGTTTCCAGCTGGGTTTCACCAGGACCACGTAAACCGATACCCCCTTTCTGCCTTTCAAGGTGCGTCCAACCACGAATCAAACGAGTAGAGATATGACGAAGTTGAGCCAGCTCTACCTGTAGCTTACCTTCATGTGTTCGTGCTCGTTGAGCAAAAATATCGAGGATGAGACCAGTGCGGTCGAGAACTCGACATTTGCACAGTGTTTCGAGGTTACGTTCTTGGGCAGGAGAGAGGGAGTGATTAAAAATCACAATTTCAGCACCAGTTAATTGTACCGCAGCAGCAATTTCCTGGGCCTTGCCCTCTCCGACATAATACTTCGGGTGTGGGGATTGACGACTACCAGTTACCACTTGTAGCGTCTCTACCCCAGCAGAAGAAACCAGCATTTCGAACTCAGCCAGATCTTCCCATTCACCTTCTTGCGTGAAGTTGATATGAACAAGTACGGCTCGCTCACCGGATTCATAACGGTCAAACAAGCAATCAACTCCTTACTTTATAACTATTTGATGAAGAATTAATCTTCAGATTTCTCTTGTGGACGATCACCTTGGCTACGTTCACCGCTGTGGTGGCTCACTGGACGAGCCGGCACAACTGTTGAGATCGCGTGCTTGTAAACCATTTGGTTAACCGTATTTTTCAAAAGGATCACGAACTGATCGAATGACTCGATCTGACCTTGTAGTTTAATACCGTTTACAAGGTAGATAGATACTGGGATACGCTCGCGGCGTAACGCGTTTAGAAATGGGTCTTGTAGAGATTGCCCCTTAGCCATTTTTATTTTCCTTATTTAATTTGTAGTTGTAATTATTTAGCTAGTGGTGCAATGCAAAAAGTACTGCTTTTGCATCTGAGCTAAACGAGTAAAAATGCACTCTAAGTAATTAGCAGCATAGTCTAAAAACCGCCAACTACCGTTCCTTCGAGAGCGCTTTCACGCAAAAACGATCACATTATACACAGCTATCTCAATCAGATGCTATTGCTTCCGAAATGGTTTCGAGAGCCTGTTCAATGTTCTCACTATCCAACCAAGTTAAGTCATCCCAGCTGCGTAACCAGGTGATTTGACGCTTGGCCAATTGACGAGTCGCACATACACCACGAAAAACGGCGTCTTCGCGCGTACAGTGCCCGTCTAAATACTCCCACATCTGTCTGTAACCAACGCAACGTATAGAGGGAAGATCTGGGTGAAGATCTTTGCGCGAATATAGCGCTTTCATTTCATCTTCAAAGCCCGCTTCCATCATTTTTTCGAAGCGCAGTTCAATGCGACGGTGAAGTTCTGCCCTATCCTTGGGAGCTATTGCAAACTGCTTGACTCGGTACGGCAGGCTGTCACCTTTGGTTTGAGTCAACTCAGTTAAAGTTTTACCTGAAATTCGAAAAACTTCCAATGCCCTAGATAAACGCTGAGGATCATTAGGGTGAATTCTTTCGGCAGAGACAGGATCAACGACTTTGAGTTCATCGTGCAACACCGACCAACCTTTAGTCAATGCTTCTTGTTCAATTTGCTGACGAATTTCAGGATTTGCAGCAGGAAGAGGTGATAAGCCTTCAAGTAATGCCTTGTAATAGAGCATTGTACCGCCAACAAGTAACGGAATTTTTCCTTCTGCAACAATGTCATCCATTGCCTGTAACGCGTCACGACGGAAGTCCGCTGCGGAGTATGACTCGCTCGGATCCAAAATATCAATTAGTCGGTGAGGCGCTAAGGCCAACTCACGCTCATCAGGCTTGGCAGTCCCGACATCCATTCCTTTGTATATTAAAGCGGAATCGACGCTGATGATCTCAACCGGAAACTTCTGGCGAAGTCTAATCGCGAGTTCTGTTTTACCTGATGCAGTTGGCCCCATTAAAAATAGAGCCAAGGGTAGTTTTTCTGTCATGGTGTTAATTTGGCTATCGTGGCAGAGAAATCAACAGCAGATACAAACTGGGTATCGTCTAGTGGCAATTGGCCGTGTCTTAGCTGTTCAAGTTCCGCAATAATTTGAATGGCTTCGGAGAGAGTATAATGGCTTTTTACTGTCGTTACCTGCAAAGCAAGCCAATCGATCAGCGCAGGAAGCATTTGCGTAGTAGCCTTCTCCCCCCTAACCCACGTTTGCGCGTACGATAACAGATCTGGTAGCAAATTTTGTAAGTTTTGTTGGCGTAATGGTGCTGGTACGCCCATGACCATTAATGTCTTGTCATTTCTGGCTTTCAATTGGATACCAAGTTGAGCAACATCTTGTTGATAATCCATCGCCAGCTTGACCAGCTCTACGTCTAACTTTATTGACAGAGGTACAAGTAAAGGCTGTGCTTTTAATGCGCCTTCACTTGGCGTTAACTGCCCTTTGACTCGGTAGAATTCCGCTCGAGGCAATGAAACTAATGCTGCACCACTGTCACTGTTCATTAAAGCAAACTGCTCATCCACCACTGCCAGGGCTTTCCCCAATGCCGTCACTTGAGGAAAATTTGCCGGCTCGGCCGATACAGTGGTAGCTGCGCTCGCTGTCGTTTGAGGCTCAAAGTCTGGCGTTTTCAATAGTTCATGATAAGCACGAACTTCTTGTTTCGTCGGAGCCGGCTCGGCATGACGCTCTTTGTTCGGCGTCGGTTTCGGCGTCGGCTTAGATTCAACCCAGTCTGAGCGATGGTAAGAATCGGGTTGTCGGGCTTCTCGCACAGAAGACTCTGAAGAGGACCGCTCACGTGATTTCGCCTCGTAGTCACTTCGGCCAGGATAAGCCGGTGTTTTTTCGATCGCTTGATAGACTTGCTCAGGGACCGGGGACGACACCTTGTCTTCTTCTATTGAAGACTCTGGGGCAGCGTCGTATTCCTGACTAGGTTGAGAGGGCTCTGCGTGATGAAAAGCAGATTCATTAACGTGTGGCTTTTCGATCACTGCACTTTGTACCAGTGCATCCGCTAATGCCTGATAGATAAAGTCATGCACCAATCGTGACTGATGGAAACGTACTTCATGTTTAGCGGGATGAACATTCACATCGACCTGATGAGGATCGAGTTCAATAAACAACACGTATGCCGCAAATTGATCGGGCTTCAAGCTCATTTCGTAACTCTGACGAATCGCATGATTTATCAGCTTGTCACGCATCATGCGCCCATTCACATAGCAATATTGCAAGTCACTTTGCTGCCTTGCACCATCAGGTGTCGTTATCCAGCCATGCAGTTTTAAACCTTGATGCTCCAACTCGATACGCAGCATATTGCGGACAAAAGTATTGCCACATACCGCAGCAATACGTTTTTCAGTTTGCAGTTGGTTTTTTGCCGCTCGATATTGGCGAATAATTTTCCCATTATGACGAACGTTAATAGACACATCAAAACGGCTCAGTGCGATACGCTTTAATAGCTCATCAATGTGGGAGAATTCCGTTTTCTCGGTACGGAGAAACTTACGACGTGCAGGGGTATTGAAGAAAAGATCCAGCACTTCTACTGTGGTGCCAATAGGGTGTGCGGCAGGTTGCAGTTTGACCTGCATCTCACGGCCTTCGGAATACGCACTCCACGCCTCTTCTTGTGCCGCAGGACGAGACGTTAAAGTCAGACGTGAGACCGAGCTAATACTCGCTAAAGCCTCACCACGGAATCCCAGGCTCATGATGGCTTCTAAATCATCCAAACTATGAATCTTGGACGTTGCATGACGACTTAAAGCCAAGCCTAGCTCATCTTTCGCGATCCCTTTACCGTTATCACGAACACGGATGAGCTTAGCACCACCTTTCTCAATATCGATATCAATACGGGTGGCGCCAGAGTCGAGACTGTTCTCCACCAACTCTTTGATGACAGAGGCAGGTCTTTCAACCACCTCCCCTGCCGCTATTTGGTTAGCGAGTCTGGCTGGCAGAATTTTAATCGTCATAATGCGTTAAAGCTCACTTACTTATTTGGAATTATCAACACTTGTCCTACGGCAAGTTCATCTGAACGTAAGTTATTCGCTTCACGAATACTTTGCACGCTCACGTCGTACTTCGATGCGATCTTACCAAGGTACTCACCACGTGAGACTTTATGTTTACGGATTGGCTTATCTTTTACCGCAACCGTCACCTTCAGCTTCTGACCGACCCACAACGTATCCGATTTGAGATTATTTTCGCGGCGGATATCAGAAACTTTCACTTTGTAATGATTGGCAATCTTACCTAAGAATTCACCTGATTTAACGGTGTGAGTGATTGTTTCTGTCTCAACCGTGATCGGCTTGCTTGGTACTTGAATGCTACCTGCAGACGGAATTCGCAGTTTCTGACCTATCGCTATGCCAGTCGATTTCAAGTTATTTGCAGACATCAACGCTTTCGAACTTGTCCCGTACTTATTCGCAATCACCGATAAAGATTCACCGCGCTTAACAGTATGTACCATCGGCTTCGATGAAGGTGAGAATACGGTACCTTCTGGCGGGTTATCCTTCAGATATTTGACCACCGCCTTAGATATCGACTGTGCTAACTTGTCTTGATGTGCACGCTGGAACAACAGTCTCTCTTCGGTTGGGTTTGAGATAAAACCCGTTTCGACTAATACCGATGGAATTTGCGGCGAGCGCAACACGGCCAAACTGGTATTAATAGGCTTCTTGTTGTGTAAGTGAGCCACACGCCCCATTTCACCAAGGATCTCTGTCGCCAGCCTGTAACCTTCCTTCTGAGAGTGACTAAACTGCAGATCCAACAACGTTTGGTTGACGTTACGATCTTTGGTGTTGCTGACAAACGCGTTGCCAGAGCCACCTAAAAGCTCAGACTGCCTTTCGTGGTTCTCTACCCAACGGGCAATTTCTGTATTGGCACGACGTGTATTGAGTACGAATACCGAACCACCACGTGGTTTTGGAGACGTAAACGCATCGGCGTGAATTGAAATCAGCAAGTGAGCGTCATTCTCTCGGGCTATCGCAACACGTCGGTTTAAGTTTACAAAGTAGTCCCCGGTACGCGTCAATCGAGTCTTGATACCCGGAGTGGCATTTAGCTGGGCCGCAATTTTACGTGAAATACTTAATACCGCGTCTTTTTCATATTTACGACGAGACGGGCCAATAGAACCAGGATCCTCACCACCATGACCAGGATCGATAACAATCAACACCTCTTGAGCACGCTGTACTGAGCTCATGTCTTTACTGGTTGTGGTTTCCTGTTCTGACTTAGGTGCGGCTGTCGCCGTTTTATTACCATGGGGAAGATCGATAACCAAACGATGACCATATTGTCCGCCTGGAGTTGGACTCAATTTAAATAGCTCAGCTGGAACGCTTTTTTTCAGCTCAAAGACCAGGCGATAAGTGCCCGTTTCCGGAGGTGAGCTTTTTCTTACCCGCTTCAATACAGGACTATCAGATACCGTCACTGGCAATTTTGCTTGCATGGTGGCGTCTTTCAAATCCACAACCAGTCGATCCGGTTCGGACAGTGAGAAATAGGAGTAATCCGCTTCCGAGCCTAAATCGATGACAACACGAGTCTCATCTGGTGAAGGCCAAACTCGAAAGCTTTTAACGACGTTAGCAAACGCTAAACTGGGGATGATAAGGAGAAAAGTGGCGACAAACGTCGCCACTACTCTAAAATTTGAAAAACTCAACATAGCTCCAATCGACTGAGTAACTGCACACCATAATCATTATTCGCGGTTAGATCGGCGATACGCGCTTCGCCTTGGTAGCGAATATTCACATCAAGGTCTGGCTCAGGCAGTAAGCCTTGCCCTTTTTCCGGCCATTCCACCAAACAGATCGCATCATCAGTGAAATAGTCACGAATTCCCATGAACTCTAACTCTTCAGGATCCGCAAGACGATAAAGATCGAAATGGTAAACCTGCCACTTATCCAGCTGATAAGGCTCAACCAAAGTATACGTTGGGCTTTTTACATTTCCTTGATGCCCAAGAGCACGGACAAAACCACGACTAAAGGTTGTTTTACCTGCGCCCAAATCACCATGCAGATAAATTGTCGTTTGTTGAGAACAAAGCTGAGCCAGAGCGGTGCCCAGTGCGACCGTTTCGTGCTCATCTTTTAAATTAAATTGTTTCGTGCTCATTAATGCTTCTCTTACTAATGATCGTTGACTATATAAAAATCAAAAGAACAGGAATAGTAAACTGTGTTGGTTTTGAGAGACAAGCTTTCAAATGTCATATGTGCGAAAAAAGTAGCCACAAAACGGTATCTTAGTTTGTCAGCGTTCAACTTCAAGCAATAAGCGTTTCGCTCTCCAATATAAGAAAGCAGCAGATTGCAAAAGGTTCCATTATAAATACCACTATTTACCATACTTTTATAAGTTTGACTTTACGCTAGAACCAATACGATAGATCCGTTAAGATCCGCCCCCCATTTATCTCGGTGGTAATCATGAACTACGAACAACTCGCACAGCAAATCAAAATTTGGGGAAAAGAACTCGGCTTTCAGAAAGTGGGGATCTGCGACGTTGACCTAAGTGAACATGAAGCAGCACTGCAACAATGGCTTGATGCCGGGTATCACGGTTCTATGGACTGGATGGCTCGCCACGGAATGATGCGGGCGAGACCACAAGAATTACTCCCAGGCACTGTACGTGTTATCAGTGCACGTATGGATTACCTACCACCAGAAGCACAATTTGCTTCGAGCCTAGCCAATAAAAACCACGCCTATATCAGTCGCTATGCCCTGGGACGTGATTATCACAAACTAGTAAGAAAGCAGCTCAATAAGCTTGGAAAATTAATCGAAGAAGAAGTCGGGAAGTTTGGTTACCGCCCTTTTGTTGATTCTGCCCCTATATTAGAACGCCCACTCGCACAGAAAGCCGGGTTAGGCTGGACAGGGAAACACTCACTGATTTTAGATAAAGACTGTGGGTCTTGGTTCTTTCTTGGTGAACTGTTGGTTGATTTACCGCTGCCGACTGATCAGCCAAGTGTCGATCAGTGTGGAAAATGCAAAGCGTGTATTACCTCATGTCCGACGCAAGCGATTGTAGACGACAAAGTGGTGGATGCACGACGTTGTATCTCCTACCTGACCATCGAATTCGATGGCATCATTCCAGAAGAATTTCGAAAACCAATGGGGAACCGAATTTACGGCTGTGATGATTGCCAGCTGGTGTGTCCATGGAATCGATATGCCGATATAACCGAACAAGAAGATTTTCACCGCCGTGATAGTTTTCAATCCCCAGATTTAGTCGATATGTTTAACTGGGATGAAGCCACTTTCTTAAAGAATATGGAAGGCTCCGCGATTCGCCGAATTGGTCACCTACAATGGTTGCGTAATATTGCTGTCGCACTGGGCAATGCAGACTACAGTAAACGCGTCATAGATGCGCTTACCTCACGTCAGGGAGAGAGTGACTTACTCGATGAACATATCAACTGGGCATTGGAGCAGCATCTAAACCAAACTCCGGTCAGTGGCGCTGAGTCAATTGAAACGAAGAGGAAGCGTTTAATCAGGGTTGTAGAGAAAGGCCTACCGAGAGATGCGTAAGGCGTAGCCTATATGCAAAAGATTGAAATACTTTTTATATAAACAATCCATGACCTCGTTCTCAATTTTGTAATGTGGAAAAAAATTTGAGATTCGATAAAAAAGAGGTTGAAAAAAAAAGTTAAACACAATCCCAGTAAATGACTAGGATCAAAAAAACACAATGTAATGATCGTATTTTAACAACCAAGATCTATGCAATTACCCACTTTTTCTTTACTTAACAGCAAGTTAAATTAAAAACAAGCCACGATTCAAACAATTGAAAAAGAAAAGATCTTCGTTTACTAACAAATAATTTCAAGCTAAAAACACTTTATCAACCAAGTTATCCACAGAACGCTGTATGTGGATAAGTCTGTTAATGAAAGGTAGCACAACCCTCTGCACACCAGAGTACTCTTGTGTCTGCAGATTCATATTATGTTTTCAACACAAACGAAAACGTCCGACATCATATAATGCGGATTAAAATTTATTTTAGGGGAGTTATGCTTCACAGCATGATGAAAAGAGCGATGTGGATTGGTTGCGGAAGCCTGGGATTTGAACCGAGCGGCGCATCCGTCGACGGCCTGAGAGTTACGCGATAAAACCATAACCAGACTGTCTTAAAATTGGTTGCGGGGGCCGGATTTGAACCGACGACCTTCGGGTTATGAGCCCGACGAGCTACCAAGCTGCTCCACCCCGCGTCCGTAATCATCATTCAAAGCATGATGAGCGCTTATACTGTCCACTCAGAAAGAAAGTGGAGCGACACACGAGGTTCCCTATTCATAAACAAAAAGGCGTGACCTCAACCTTGGTAAGGTAGTGCTCTATAAACTGAGCTAGTGTCGCATTTCGTCACCGTTAAGCACGATGAAGGCTATCAAATTGGAGCGACACACGAGGTTCGAACTCGTGACCTCAACCTTGGCAAGGTTGCGCTCTACCAACTGAGCTAGTGTCGC
>NZ_JAWLID010000023.1:0-34423 GCF_033042495.1 Vibrio sp. EA2
GGGGTGTAGCTCCAATTGGCAGAGCAGCGGATTCCAAATCCGCGTGTTGGGAGTTCGAATCTCTCCACCCCTGCCATATTTAAGGCCTCAGTCGAAAGACTGAGGCCTTTTTGCATTTTCATCTCATTAAATACCCAAAAAGTGACTCCTGTAACTTTTAAAATGTTTTATTGTTGATAGGTACTTATTGGTTGAATTCTAAGATTGTATTAACGTTCTTAAGACGATTTTGATTACAATGTCGCCATAAAAATTTTGGGGGGATTATGGGACAACTTTATATTTTAGGTTTTATCGCCGTAGGTGGGGCATTTGGTGCGTGTTCTCGTTACCTTATTTCTGAGCTGTGTGTAACTCTTTTAGGCCGTGGTTTCCCTTATGGTACGTTAACTGTTAACGTCGTCGGTTCTTTTATTATGGGATTATTGATTGCTGCTTTTGAGAACGAGATGTTGGCAACCGATCCTTGGCGACAAATCGTTGGTTTAGGCTTCTTGGGGGCTCTGACCACGTTTTCTACATTCTCGATGGATAATGTTCTACTTATGCAGCAAGGTGCGTTTTTCAAAATGGGTTTGAACATCCTCTTGAATGTGACGCTGAGTATTTCTGCTGCGTGGATTGGCTTCCAATTAATGATGCGTAACTAGAAAAATCTATAAAATCTAATTTGTTCGGCTTGGTTTCACCAAGCCATTTTAATATACTGATTTCACTTGTCGGAGTGCCATAAGGCTGAGACCGTTAATTCGGGATCCGTTGAACCTGATCTGGTTAGTACCAGCGAAGGGAACAGGAGAAGATACTTACACCAGATCTAATCTGGCTAACCTATCAAACCGTCGAATGTTGTTGTAGATCGTTAGGCCTCTATCCGTTCTTAATTCGACCCCTCTTGTCGCATCTATCCGCCAAGCATTTTTATCCCAATACTTTTTATTTAAAATAACAAGCAAGGAAAAATGCTATGTCGAATCGCAAACAAGCGAGACTGGAAGCAAAACAGTTTATTGAAACTCTCTCGGTACAGCCGTACCCAAATTCAAACAAAGTCTATGTAGAAGGTTCACGCCCAGATATCCGTGTCCCGATGCGTGAGATCTCTTTAGCTGACAGCCTTATTGGTGGTACCAAAGAGGCTCCTGTTTTCGAGCCAAACGAATCAGTACGTGTTTATGACACCTCTGGTGTATACACTGACCCCGATTACTCTATCGACCTCTACAGTGGCTTACCGAAGCTTAGAGAGGGTTGGATTGAAGAACGAAATGACACAGAAGTTCTTCAAGATGTCAGTTCTGTATACGCAAAAGAGCGTTTAGAAGATGAAACGTTGGACGAGCTGCGTTATGGCAACCTTCCTCATATTCGACGCGCTAAAGATGGACAATGTGTCACTCAGCTTCACTATGCACGTAAAGGCATTATCACTCCAGAAATGGAATATATCGCACTGCGTGAGAACATGGGACGCGCTCAGTATCGTGATGAGGTGTTAACCCAACAACATCCTGGTCAGAGTTTTGGTGCTAATTTGCCAAAAGACATTACTGCTGAGTTTGTGCGTAAAGAAGTGGCAGAAGGCCGTGCCATCATTCCATCAAATATCAACCACCCAGAATCTGAACCAATGATTATCGGTCGTAACTTCTTAGTGAAAGTGAACGCGAACATTGGCAACTCGTCGGTGACCTCTTCTATTGAAGAAGAAGTTGAAAAACTGGTATGGGCTACGCGTTGGGGCGGGGATACTGTAATGGACCTTTCTACCGGACGTAATATCCACGAAACACGTGAATGGATTTTGCGTAATAGCCCGGTGCCGATTGGTACGGTACCCATGTATCAGGCGCTAGAAAAAGTGAATGGTATTGCAGAAAACCTAAACTGGGAAGTGATGCGTGATACCTTAATAGAGCAAGCAGAGCAGGGGGTTGACTACTTTACTATCCATGCGGGTTTGCTACTGCGCTATGTTCCAATGACGGCTAAGCGTGTTACCGGCATTGTTTCTCGTGGTGGTTCAATCATCGCTAAGTGGTGTCTGGCTCATCATCAAGAGAGCTTCTTATACACTCACTTCCGTGAAATCTGTGAAATCTGTGCTAAGTATGATGTGGCACTTTCTTTGGGGGATGGTTTACGTCCTGGCTCTGTTGCAGATGCTAATGACGAAGCACAGTTTGCTGAATTACGTACCCTCGGTGAACTGACTAAAATCGCTTGGGAATATGATGTTCAGGTGATTATCGAAGGCCCTGGTCATATACCAATGCACATGATCAAAGAGAACATGGATCAACAACTGGAGCATTGTCACGAAGCGCCTTTCTACACGCTTGGCCCGCTAACGACAGATATTGCACCGGGCTATGACCACATCACTTCAGGCATTGGTGCGGCGATGATTGGCTGGTATGGCTGTGCAATGCTGTGTTATGTCACACCTAAAGAGCATTTGGGGCTACCAAACAAGGAAGACGTAAAAACCGGCATGATCACCTACAAGCTGGCTGCACATGCCGCTGACTTAGCAAAAGGGCATCCTGGTGCACAAGTACGTGATAATGCACTGTCTAAAGCACGTTTTGAATTCCGTTGGGAAGACCAATTCAACCTTTCATTAGACCCTGATACCGCGCGTGCTTTCCACGACGAAACACTGCCACAAGAATCTGGTAAAGTGGCTCACTTCTGTTCGATGTGCGGTCCTAAATTCTGTTCGATGAAGATTTCTCAGGAAGTCAGAGAGTACGCAAAAGACACAGATCAAGTTGCCGCAGATCAGGCAATTTCTATCAAGATGTTGGATGACCCGCTGGAAGGTATGCGTAAAAAGTCAGAAGAATTTCGTTCGACAGGTTCAGAGCTTTATCACCCAGCGGTACATGCCGAGGTGGATGAGTAATGACTAAAATCCTTATTCCGTCGTCATTGATTGAGCTAACAGGTTTTGTTCAGCAATGTTTATTATTGGCGAAAGAGCAGGGCTTTAGTATTGAAGAAGTTGAGTTGGGCGTTAGCCCAACTCATCTGATTCAACTTGTTCTCGAGCAAAATGACATGGTGAGTATCAGCACTGACCTTGTTGGGGAGTTCGCCGGAGAGTTGGCTAGTAATTTTACGCTTTACTACCAATCGAAGCTCTTATTACAGGAGGTTAGCCAGCAAAGTTCTTCCGCTATTTTTATTGGTATTAAGGATAATCCATCTGCTCCAAATACCGCTGTGTTTGATGTCTGGCATCATCCTATTAATGACGAAGTAAGAGCGCTATCGGCGAATGCATTGGCATCAAATAACTTCCAATCAGAGCAACATTTAGCGTGGGTAGTGACGTTACTAGCGCTGGAATTTCCAATTGAAGACGCTTTGACATTAGCTCGTGCAATGACCAATGTTTCACGTGAAACACTCTTTAATGGTGAAACATGTGCTCTACATGAGTGGGCATCTGACTTTGCTGATTTTCCAACCCCAGTTCTAGAAGACTCTCGCTTGGGCATTCAAGTCGGCTGGGCGTCGAAAAGCGAACCGGTTAGCTTTCCTTGCCTTAGTAAAAACAGCTTAGGGCTTTATCCCGTTGTCGATGATGTCAGTTGGATAGAACGGCTCCTTCCGCTAGGTATTAATACCATCCAACTCCGCATCAAAGATCCTGACCAGTCCGATCTCGAACAACAGATTATTCACGCTATTGAACTGGGCCGTCGATATGATGCGCAGGTCTTCATTAATGATTACTGGCAGCTTGCGATCCAGCACGGTGCATTTGGTGTTCACCTGGGTCAGGAAGATATCGAACAATCTAACTTGATTCAGTTGAGTGACGCTGGGATTCATTTAGGACTATCAACACATGGTTATTATGAACTACTGCGTATCGTGCAAATCAATCCAAGCTACATCGCACTCGGCCATATATTTCAGACAACGACTAAGCAAATGCCATCCAAACCACAAGGTTTGGTTCGCTTAGCCTTGTATCAAAAGCTGATAGACAGCATTCCTTATGGAGAGCAAGTCGGTTACCCAACCGTAGCAATTGGCGGTATTGATCAATCAAATGCAGAGCTGGTTTGGCGATGCGGTGTATCCAGCTTAGCGGTCGTTAGGGCGATTACTTTATCTGAGTCTCCGAAATCGGTGATTGAGTTTTTCGATCAGTTGATGGCCAACTCGCTGTCACCCCAGTTTGTGGAGAGCGAAAGTGCTTAGTGATCAAGAATTCATTCGCTATCAACGCCAAATATCGCTACCTGAAGTTGGCGAATCAGGACAAGCCAAACTTGGCAAATCACATGTTTTGATCATTGGTTGTGGCGGACTAGGCAGTGCTGCAAGTTTGTATTTAGCTGCAGCAGGGGTAGGTAAGTTGGTTGTCGTTGATGATGACCATGTCGATAGCAGTAATTTACAAAGACAGGTTATTTATCGGGAACGCGATATCAACCTGATGAAAACAGAGGCCACTGCACAACAATTAAATGGGCTTAATTCTCAGGTCCAAGTCCGCACTTTAGCAAAGCGTCTGGATAAATCTCAGTTGCAGTTGGAAGTGATGCTTGCCGATGTTGTGCTTGATTGTAGTGACAACATGCCAACCAGGCAGCTGATCAATCAAGTCTGTTTTGAACAAAATACGCCGTTGATATCTGCGGCTGCCATTGGCTGGCAGGGGCAGTTCGCTGTATTTGATTACTCAGATGAAAAACACAGTTCGGGGTGTTACCGATGTTTGTATCCATTTGACGAATTAAAACAGGGGATGAAGTGCAGTGAAAATGGTGTCGTTGGTCCGGTGGTTGGAACGCTAGGAAACTACCAAGCTTTAGCGGCAATTCAAAAACTGGCGACAGATAAGTTTCATGTAGCTTGCAGTCAGTTGCACCTATTTGATGGAGCTCGTATGAGCTGGCAAACCATGATCATCAATAAGGACCGGGATTGTCAGGTTTGTAGCAGAACGGACGAACCACAGCACTGAGTTAGGAGACAAGCTAGTTATGACATCATCAAAACATGATTCAGTCACAGAACTGGACGCTTCATGTGGAAAAGGAAAATTGGTCGCCATCGCTATTAATGACCAACCACAACAGGTCGAGTCCAACGCTAATCTGCAGCAAATTATCACACAGTTTTCTCTACCGGAGGTCGGCTGTGTTTTTGCGATAAATAATCAAGTTGTGCCGCGCAGCGAGTGGGCAAGCACGATACTTTCTGAGGGAGATAGCATCTCTCTGTTTCAAGCCATCGCAGGGGGATAAAGTCGATGCTGAAAATTGGTGATAAAGAATTTCAATCTCGCTTGTTCACAGGAACAGGCAAATTTTCCAATAGCCGTTTAATGGCCGAAGCCATTCAGGTTTCTGGCTCCCAGCTAGCAACGATGGCACTTAAACGCGTTGACGTAAATGATCAGCAGGATGACATTTTGCAGCCTCTTATTCATGCTGGCGTAAATCTGTTACCGAACACTTCTGGTGCGAAAAATGCCAAGGATGCGGTTTTTGCAGCTCAGCTTGCGCGTGAAGCTTTGGGTACGAACTGGGTCAAACTTGAGATTCATCCTGATCCGAAATACTTGATGCCAGACCCGATTGAAACCTTAGCGGCTGCAGAGCAACTGGTTCGAGAAGGCTTTATCGTTTTACCATACTGCCATGCCGATCCGGTTTTGTGTAAGCGATTAGAAGAGGTGGGTTGTGCAGCCGTTATGCCTTTGGGGGCGCCTATCGGTTCGAACAAGGGCATCGCTTCACATGACTTTCTTGAAATTATTATCGATCAAGCCAATGTGCCCGTTGTCGTTGATGCAGGTATCGGTGCTCCTTCGCATGCCGCGCGAGCAATGGAAATGGGGGCGGATGCGGTATTGGTCAACACGGCAATTGCCGCAGCAAGCGATCCAATTGCAATGGCGAAAGCGTTCAGGATGGCAGTAGAGGCAGGTCGTATGGCGTATGAAGCCGGTCTTGCAGGGCAGGTTTCTCACGCCGTTGCCTCAAGTCCGCTGACCGCTTTTCTTGATGAACTGTAAAAGAGAGGTCTCAAAATGAGTTTTTACGACCGCTTTAAGCAGCTCAATTGGGATGATATTTCCATGTCGATATATGCCAAAACGGCGAAGGACGTGGAGAGGGCGTTAGGAAAACCCAAACGGGATTTGGAAGATTTCAAAGCCCTTATTTCTCCTGCTGCAGAACCTTACTTAGAGCAGATGGCGAAGCTTTCTTATTCATCAACTCGCAAGCGCTTTGGTAATACCATGTCGCTTTATATTCCGTTGTACCTATCTAATCTTTGTGCCAATGCCTGTACTTATTGTGGCTTCTCAATGGAAAACCGCATTAAGCGCAGGACGCTGAATAAAGAAGAAGTCGCCGCGGAAATCGAAGCCATCAAGCGCATGAAGTTCGACAGTGTTCTGTTGGTGACGGGAGAACATGAAACCAAAGTCGGGATGAATTACTTTCGCGAAATGGTGCCGATGATAAAGCAGCGCTTTAACTATTTGGCAATGGAAGTACAACCGTTGGATCAGGAAGAATATGCCGAACTAAAATCACTGGGGTTAGATGCAGTAATGGTTTATCAGGAAACCTATCATCCATCGACTTATGCTGAGCATCACCTACGTGGTAATAAAATGGACTTTCGTTACCGACTTGAGACACCTGATCGGTTAGCCAGGGCGGGAATCGATAAGATTGGTATCGGTGCTCTGATTGGTTTGGATGAGTGGCGAACCGACTGTTTTTTCGCTGCAGCGCATTTGGACTATCTTGAGCGTACCTATTGGCAATCGCGTTACTCGATTTCGTTCCCGCGTCTGCGTCCTTGTGCCAGCAATGGGGCAGAAACAAGCTTGCAGCCAAAATCGGTGATGACGGATAAGCAATTGGTGCAATTAATTTGTGCCTACCGATTGTTAAACCCGGAAGTGGAGTTGTCACTCTCGACTCGAGAATCACCACAGTTCCGTGACAATGTTTTGCCTCTTGGGATTACCAGTATGTCTGCGGCATCCAAAACTCAGCCAGGCGGCTACGCGACAGAAGAAGTCGAACTTGAGCAGTTTGAAATCAGCGATGAAAGAAGTGCTTCTTCAGTAGAAGATATGATAAGAGCAAAAGGTTTCGATCCGGTGTGGCGAGATTGGCATTCTGTTTATTCTGGTTAATTCAGATGTTGGTAAAAGGAGAGTGTTTCACGTGAAACATCGATACTTAAAAACCGATATTTGGAAAACTCGATATTTAGAAACATAGTGACGCAATCGCTGGTAGCAAGGCGAGATTTTTGAATGTCACTCAAGGCGATTGAAAAACAAAAAGGCTCTCCATGTGGAAAGCCTTTTTTATTTTATATTCAAGAACTATTAAAGGTAATGTTTACGCGTGTGCTAACGGCAAGGTTGCTTCGCGTAGCCACTCTTTAACGTCACCCTCAACGAGAGGACTGATTTGGTCCCAGACTTTTTGGTGGTAATCATTCAGCCATGCAAGTTCTGGACGAGTTAGCATATCGACATTGATGTTACGTTTGTCGATAGGGCAACGGGTCAAAGACTCAAATGACAGTACTGGGAAGTCTCCTTTGGTTGGTGTTTCTACGACTAGCTCCAGGTTTTCGATACGGATACCGAATGCATCAGCACGGTAATAACCTGGCTCATTTGATAGCACCATACCTTCGGTTAGCGGTACGTCGATTTGTCTTTTAGAGATGCTCGCTGGCCCTTCATGCACATTTAGGAAGTGACCGACACCGTGGCCAGTGCCGTGATCGTAATCATAACCTTCGGCCCAAAGATGCTGGCGTGCCAACGTATCGATTTGGTAACCACGAGTGCCTTTTGGGAAGCGAGCGCGCGCCAAACCGATATGACCTTTTAGCGCCAGAGTAAACTGCTTAATCATTTCTGCTGATGGCTGACCAATGGCAATCGTGCGTGTGATGTCAGTGGTGCCATCCAGATACTGACCGCCCGAGTCAACCAGATAAAGCGTGTTCAGTTCTAGCTTGCCTGGCTCCGGCTGGTTCTCGTGGTTGTAGTGACACATCGCTGCATTGCCGCCGGCAGCAGAGATCGTATCGAAGCTAAGATCCATCAATGTTGGGTCTTCCTGGCGGAATGCTTCTAGTCGATCCGAAAGGGTTGCTTCATCATGGAGGTTACCTGCGTTTACTTCCGCATCTAACCAACATAGGAACTTACACATCGCAACGCCATCGCGCACATGACACGCTTTCATCCCTGCAATTTCCACTGGGTTCTTCGCGGCTTTCGGCATTAAACATGGATCAGCTGACGCGATAACCACTGCGCCGGAATTCTGCAGAACCAGTTTAAACCAGGCATTACTGATCGCTGGATCAACTAAAACCTTTTTGCCTTTCATTGCTTCAAGGCGAGATTGAAGCGCTTCTGGATGATGCACTGTCACGCCGGTACCTACGTGTGCTTCAAATTCAGCAGGTAGTCGGGCAGGGTCAAGGAAGTATTCAACGCTGGAATCGGCATGAAGAATGGCATGCGACAGTAGCACGGGCAGACGAGATACATCCAGGCCGCGAATGTTGAGTAGCCAACAGATAGAATCAAGCGCGGTAATGACAGCGCTGTCAGCACCGGATTTTGTTACCAGCTGAGCAATCTCCTGACGTTTGCTTTCGCTTGACTGGCCGACCGCTTCTGTTGACATCAGACGAACATCGGAAACCAATGGCGTTGGACGATCATGCCATAATTCATCAATCGGGTTACTGCTTAGGATGGTCAGCTTAAGTTTTCCCGCTAGCTTGGACTGAGCCATATCTAACCAGGCAGAACTGTGCATACGTGGGTCTATCGCTACTGAAGCACCCACTGGTAGATTTTCTTTGACCCACTCGAGTGCGGGTTCTTCAATCAGGTGACGGTATTCAAATAGATCGGCTGGAACTTGTTTGGTGACCTGAACGGTGTAGCGACCATCAACGAACATCGCTGCTTTATCTTTGGTGATCACGGCGGCACCGGCTGAACCCGTAAATCCGGTTAGCCAATGTAGGCGTTCGTTATGAGCAGGAACGTATTCGCCCAAGTACTCGTCTTCATGTGGGACCAGTAGGGCATCAATATTGTGTTGAGTCAGCCATTCGCGAACAGCGTTCACGCGGCTTTGTGTATCGTTATGCATCTGTTTTATTCCTTCAAATTACCGCTCCTTCATGCTCAGTTTCGGAGCTGTTTCCTTCTGCTTCATGCAGTGGTGGACTTAAACGTTGTCGTGTTAAGTCTGGGTATAACAGGCCATCTTTGAGCCAAAAAGAAGTATCGCTAGTTAAGCTACTCATTTTAGGCGTTAAGCGCAAATTGAGACCGAATTTTTATCTAAGGTGATCGGTTTTTTGCGTGATCATCGTGCGTAACCAATTCAGTGCCGGGTCGTTTTCTCTGTCTCTGTGCCAGAATAAAGTGTATGCCATTGGTGGAAATTCGAGTGGTAATGGCACGACTACGAGGTCGAGTTGTTTCGCTGCGAGCTGTACAAAGTGACTTGGCGCAGTAAAAATAAAGTCGGTATATGAACATAAACTTGCGGCACTATTGAAGTCCGGAACCGTAACCGCGATATCGCGTTCAGCACCAACGTCGGCAAGACGATAATCCAGCAGCCAGCGATCGTTCCCGTCACATCGCACCTGAACATGACGTAATGCTAAGTAAGCCTCAAGATTCCACTTTTGGCTGAGTGCCGGGTGGTTCTTACGGATAATGCACATTTGATGGTCACGATAAATTTCCTGTTCGCAAATATCATCCGGTGGTAGCAGGGTCAGTTTGGCATCGTTTATGTCGATATCTTTCCCTGTTAAGCCTAAATCTAACTCCCCACGCTGTAGCATCTTAAAGGTATTATCCGACCATGGATGCGTACTGATGGTTACGCCCGGAGCCTGTTGAAAAATGGCAGGTAAAAAATGCGGAAGAATCAGAGGGTAGACGCTTTCTACTGCAGCAATCTGAAAACGGTACTCACTGCTTTGCGGAGAAAACTCTTCGGGTTGAGTCAGAACTTCGAGCTGATTGATCAACAGATCGAGTTTCGGTTTTAAGAACAGGGAGCGGGGCGTTGGCGTCAATCCATGCGAATTTCGTGTGAACAGAGGATCGTCAAATTGAACGCGTAGTTTGGCTAATGATTTACTTACCGCAGACTGGCTCAGGCAGAGTCGATGGGCCGCTCGAGTGACATTTAACTCTTCCATCAGAACCTTGAAACAAACCAGCAAATTAAGGTCGATACGCGCCAATTTCTCTATATTCATTGTGATTTTCCATTAAGGAATAATGGTCATGAGTATACATCATTTCCATTCATATCAATGGATGTTTAAGCTTTCCGAAAAAGTTCTTGTTCAATTTGGAGTGTATTGGTGTCTAGCCACATGTCTAACAGTAAAATGCAAATGGTGTTATTGACCCTGTTGGTTCTTTTCAGCCCTCTTGCGATAGATATTTATCTTCCTGCGTTACCTCTTATCGCTTCCACGTTTCAGGTAGATAATGCGTTAGCACAAGACACGATCACTTGGTTTTTGTTTGCTATGGGTGTTGGTCAGCTTTTTGCCGGCCCGTTAGCAGATAAACTCGGACGTCGAACTGTTGCATTGGGTGGCATCGCCATTTACGCATTGAGCGCTTTATTGGCGTGGAGTGCTCAGAATATTGAGTGGATGTTGATGTCACGATTGCTACAAGGCTTAGGCGCATGTGCGACATCGGTGGCAGCCTTTGCAACAGTTCGCGATATCTTTGGCCCAGAAAAAAGCGGTAAGATGATTAGCTACCTCAATGGTGCGATCTGCTTTATTCCGGCATTGGCGCCAATATTGGGTAGTTGGTTAACGCAGCAATTTGACTGGCGTGCAAACTTCAGTTTTATGGCTGGCTTCGCGGTGGTGTCGGGGACGTTGATGTTTCTGATGATGAAGGAAACTAACCCAGTGACAGAGAAACAAGCGGTCTTCAAACTCAGTCGTTACTGGGCAGTGCTGAGTACGCCGTCGTTTATCTTCCACGCATCACTGTGTTTGATGGCGATGGCGGTTATCCTGGCGTATGTTACCAACGCACCTTCTGTATTAATGACCGGCATGGGCTTATCGATGAATGAGTTTACCTTCTGGTTTGGAGTTAATGCGGTGATAAATATCGCTGCGTGTATGTTGGCACCTAAGTTTATGGAGCGATTTGGTACGCACAATACCCTTGTTGTTGGCATTTCGACATTAGGTCTTGCAGGTGTCGTCATGATGGCACTGAACGGCCAAAACACCGCTTTTTCTTTTATGCTGCCAATCTTTATGTCTTCAGTGGGCTTCGCACTTATTCTTGGTGGAGCTGCGGGTAAGGCGCTGGAACCGTTCGGTGATAAAGCGGGGACGGCCGCTGCGTTACTTGGCTTGTTCCAAATGAGTGGCTCTGGTTTATTGGTTGGTACGCTTCAGCGTTTATCACTAGACCCACAAACACTGATTGCACTTCAAATGTGGATTATGCTTCCTGCACTTATCATATTGTTTACCAAAGCAGGTAAGAATTGGCATTCAAGCTTTGCGAAAGCGTAATTGTGTGTAAATTAGTATTTTCCAATATGCGGAACGAGTGTATATTTGTCATTCACACTTTTTCAGACACCATAATGGAATTCAAAAAGTAATGTCGTTAACCACGTATGAAATGGCTCGTATTTTAGAGCAAATGGAAGAATCACCAGAAAAGGTGATGTTTGGTAAGTTGCTTAATGAGCTGGGCAATCAAAGCTCCGAGCGCATTCGTAGTGCGGCAAAACAAGTACCACTGCCAATCTTGCGTGATATTGTGTACCAATTTCAACAAGTGATTGAATCACGTAAAGGTGAGCAAGTTGAGCTACTGGCGAAAGACATCGCTCAACAGGGCATCTCTGCGGATGAGTTGATCGCTTACCTGAACAAGCAATAAGGCAATCCCCACTGTTGTGGGGATTTCTTTATTTAACCAGCTTGCTTTTCAGAAATTGGTCGCATGAATAAGGGCCAGGGCCCCATACGAGCACAACCAGTAACATGAGTCCCCATAGCTGGTGATCATGAAAACCGTTCTCCCAAAGCAGCGGGTAGGATAGGACGGCGATGATGTTAAAAACAAACAGCAGCAAGGCCATCGGTCGCGTAAACGCGCCCAATGCGATAAAGATTGGCACAATCAGCTCTGTTGCTGTTCCCAGGTAAGCCGCTAATTCCCAAGGCAACAACGGTACCTGATACTCAAACTCAAATAGATATAGCGTGCTTTGCCAAGAGGCTATTTTTACCAGACCTGAGTTAAAGAACACCCATGCGACCCAAAAGCGACAAGTGAGCAACAGTAACGGGGTGATACGGCTCTGAAAGGTGCTGGTGTATTCATCGTAATGAGTGATTAAGCGTTTAATCGTTTCTACCATGACTTCCCCCCTAACGTTGTTGCAACGTAAAACCTTCAATTAAATCCAGCAGCATAAGCGTATTGAGATAGGGAAGCAGCGGTTGAGCTATGTCTCCGAGACTTAACTTCTTCTCTAAACAATCCAGTAATTGGTAGGCTTCCATCTCTAGCGCATGGCACAATACGTCACCACTCCTCTTCAGTGAGATAGCACCGCATTGCGATAGATTGATATCGAGTGCTTCGAAGTGCTGGCTCTGAATTGCGGCAAAGAGATCAAACACCGCATAACGGGACTCAAAACTGCGGACTCCGTTGTGCAGATGGAAAATCAGCAAAGGCTGCTGATCTGTGTTGACCTCAGCCAGTCTGTTTAATGGGGTTAATTCTGCTGTCGGTAATCGCTCACGTTGAGCTTGGCGGGCGAGATCCATCGCCCACTCAAACCGAGCGACCTCCATGCTATAAGGCACTTGAGATGTGACATTCTCAAATAACCTTATGGTGTCATAAAAGCCTTCACCGTAATAAGCGACCTGTCCTTCCTCCAATGGGTGAGTCAGAACATGTTGTCGGGCAATTTGAGCAAAGCATTCTTTGCCGAGTAATGCTTCAAGCATAGGGTAGGTTGTCGACAGTACCTCACTCAGACTGATAATAAAGTTGTTGCGATAAATCTGTATTCGTTCGTCTGCACTGAAGAGATCACCAGTGATACCGCACTCTTCACCTGACGCCTGATAGTACAGAGCTTTGGCAAACTGGCTCTGTAAGGTAGCAAGGTTCATGATGCTTTCCTCTCGCCATGTTCAACCGAGGTGGTATTGAATGCTGAAAGTACCAGCGAGGCTTTGTCTGCTTCAGCTAATAACACTTCAGGTGCAGGTATATCTAAATCCCACTCAATTAAAGTATGTCTAGGACCATGCTGCTGAGTCCATTGGTGATACAGTTGCCATACCTCATCACTGACCGGGCGACTGTGGGTATCAATCCAAATCTCACCTTTTTCCAATTTCTTGATGGTAAACCCGGCGAGGTGAATTTCATCGACCTTGTCAGCTGGAATCGCGTTTAGGTATGCGTCGCAATCAAAGCCGTGGTTGAACGCAGAAACGTACACATTGTTTAAATCGAGCAGTAAACGGCAATCCGTGAGTTTTTGTACCTCAGTCAGAAATTCCCACTCACTGATGGTCGAATGGTGAAACTTCACATAACTCGAAGGGTTCTCGATTAAGATTTCACGCTGCAGATAGTCCTGTACTTCCGCTACATTGCGCGAGAATACACTTAACGCTTCTTCGGTATATGGCAGGGGTAGAAGATCATTAAAGTAGTGGCCGCCATTCTCACTCCAGCTTAGATGGTCAGAAACAAACAGCGGGTTAATGACATCGATAAGCGCTTTGAGCTGGGCCAAATGTTTGCGACTGACTCGGTTTACCGAGCCAAGGGATAAACCAATACCATGACAACTGATTTGATAAATCTCACGTAGGGACTGAAGCTGAACACGCTCGGCTGAGTTCGGCTGAAAGTAGTTCTCACTGTGAATCTCCAGCCAGGATAAATCAGGGTGATGCTGGCTGATGTATTCCATGTGAGGCATTCGCAACCCGATACCAACGAGATCATGAAAAGTTTGATGTTTCACGTGAAACTCCTTTTCCAAACAAGACGAGGCAAAAAGAGAAGGGTGTGGGTTGAGCATTCACACACCCTGGTCATTGCCGTAGGGCAACTTAAGAAGAGCTAGTGCTACCGCCAGCCAATTTGTCACACAAACCTTTTGGTACCACAACGAAGGCGTCTTTCTGGCTGTCTTGCTTGGCGGTACCAGCACAAGAGCTGTTTTTGGTTGCACAGTCATTTTTGCCCGCTTTCGCTACGCCATAGCATTTCTCCTGTTCGGCTGCGACGGCAGAAGTTGCAGTCAGCATAGTGCCTCCTAGAGCGATAAGACCCGTAACCGCAGCAGCAACAGCAAGATTCGCATTTTTCATAATAATTTCCTCTGAGTAATTTCCTTTACTTCCAGTGAACAAGAAGACAAGACACTATGTTGGTCAGTATTTGTTCGCTTGCTTAACTTATGAGATAGGAAGGAGAGACAAAAACTTTCAGTGAAATTGGTGGTTAGCCTCTCTTTTAGCTGCTCTTTTCTTATAACTGACTGAAGGGGTGAGTAAAAAAACAACGAATTTTTTATCGAGTTATGTCTAAACAGCGCCCAGTTGTTTAGGTTATAATCGGTTTTTATGTATAAATAACCAGTAGCTCATCATGATGGATCCATCTCTATTACTCGACGGTTTGAACGATAAACAGCGTGAAGCCGTTGCAGCACCTCTAGAAAACTTACTCGTCCTTGCTGGTGCAGGGAGTGGTAAGACCCGCGTTCTTGTTCACCGAATCGCTTGGTTGATGTCTGTAGAACAAGCTTCTCCATTTTCAATCATGTCAGTAACCTTTACTAACAAAGCTGCAGCAGAGATGCGTGGCCGCATTGAAGAATTGATGATGGGCAGTGCGTCAGGCATGTGGAATGGTACGTTCCACGGTATCTGTCATCGTATCCTGCGAGCGCACTATCTTGATGCCAAGTTACCGGAAGATTTTCAGATCATCGACAGTGACGACCAGCAGCGTCTGATTAAGCGCTTGATCAAAGCACAAAACCTGGATGAAAAGCAGTGGCCTGCACGTCAGGTGGGTTGGTGGATCAACGGCAAGAAAGACGAGGGTTTACGTCCGGCTCATATCGATGCTTACCATGATCCCGTGACCAAAACGTATCTGCAGTTGTATACCGCTTATCAGGAAGCGTGTGATCGTGCTGGACTGGTCGATTTTGCAGAAATCTTGCTTCGCGCTCATGAGCTACTGCGCGATAACAAGTTTGTCCGCGAACATTACCAGGCGCGCTTTAAACACATTCTGGTCGACGAGTTTCAGGATACCAACAACATCCAGTACGCATGGTTAAGAATGATGGCGGGACCGGATTGCCATGTGATGATAGTGGGCGATGATGACCAGTCAATTTATGGCTGGCGTGGTGCGAAAGTAGAGAACATTGAGAAGTTTACGCTTGAGTTCCCAAGTGTCAGCACTATTCGTCTTGAACAAAATTACCGTTCAACGAAGACAATTCTGGAAGCGTCGAATGCTCTGATTACTAATAATACCGAGCGTATGGGTAAAGAGCTTTGGACAGATGGTGTCGTTGGCGAGCCAATCTCGATCTACAGTGCTTACAACGAGCTGGACGAAGCCCGTTTTGCCGTCACTAAAATCAAAGAGTGGCAAGATAAGGGCGGTGTCCTCAATGATGCCGCAATGCTTTACCGGAATAACGCCCAATCTCGTGTACTGGAAGAAGCGTTAATTCAAGCCGGGCTTCCATACCGTATTTATGGTGGTATGCGATTCTTCGAGCGTCAGGAAATCAGGGATGCATTGAGCTACCTGCGTTTGATGGCTAACCGCAATGATGATGCTGCATTTGAGCGTGTCGTGAACACACCGACGCGTGGATTAGGAGATAAGACTCTTGAGACGATTCGCCGTGCGGCCCGCGATCGTGGCTGCACCATGTGGGAAGCCAGTGTTGCGATGCTGGATGAGAAAGTGTTATCTGGTCGAGCAGCAGGTGCATTGAGTCGTTTTATCGAACTTATCACTGCGTTGGAAGATGATACGCTGGAGATGCCTCTGCACGAGCAAACTGACCATGTGATCAAATACTCTGGGTTGTTTGCCATGTATGAGCAAGAAAAAGGCGAAAAATCCAAAGCACGTATTGAGAACTTGGAAGAATTGGTGACAGCGACCCGTCAGTTTGAAAAACCGGAAGAAGCGGAAGAGATGTCTCTGCTGACGGCATTCCTGACTCATGCTGCGCTTGAAGCTGGCGAAGGGCAGGCGGATGAATTCGAAGATGCGGTGCAATTGATGACTTTGCACAGTGCAAAAGGTCTGGAGTTCCCATTAGTCTTCATGGTGGGTGTGGAAGAAGGCATGTTCCCAAGCCAGATGTCCGCCGAAGAAGCGGGGCGTTTAGAAGAAGAGCGTCGCCTGTGCTATGTCGGTATGACACGTGCAATGCAGAAACTCTACATCACTTATGCCGAAATGCGTCGTTTGTATGGTCAGGACAAGTATCACAAGCCATCGCGTTTTATTCGCGAACTGCCTGAAACTTGTCTGGATGAAGTGCGCATGAAAGCGCAAGTTAGTCGCCCGTCGACGAGCGGTCGTTTTAGTCAGACTGCCGTCAAAGAGAATTTTAACGAAACTGGTTTTTCGCTAGGAGCTCGCGTGATGCATCCTAAGTTTGGGGAGGGCACCATCATTAACTTTGAAGGCAGTGGCCCACAAAGCCGTGTGCAAATTGCCTTTAATGGCGAAGGTATTAAGTGGTTAGTGACTGCTTACGCCAAGCTTGAGAAGCTTTAAGGACTCCCAATAAACAGCAAAAGTTAGAGCTGCTTCGGCGGCTCTTGTTGTATCTGGCGCTTTTAAAAAGAAAAACCCCGAGGGGCTTGCGCCCGTCGGGGTTATAGTCTTACTCGCAGCAATCCAGCTACTAAAAGTGCTCCATGCATCTAATCCATGATAGTGTGCTGATTCCTTCAGCTTATTCCTTTCGTCGCCTTCCTAGCGGTGTCCTTGACCTGATCCTGGTCTGCTAACAATCCTCGTTAGCTCTCATCACTTGTTCCCTGAGCGGTGTCCCTGACATCATCCTGATGTTCAATCCTTGCCTCGTCCAGAGGTGTCCATTTCCCGTCCTTAGTAGCAACCATCCTAGTCACTATTGATTCCGTTCAATGTCCAGTTTTGCATTCCATGCCCGACTATTCATCCTGAATAACCGTTTCTTCTTCCTGAAGTCTACCAAATCCTTGGTAATTCCTGTTCCGTGTCAGCATCCTTCCGACAGGTTTAATATTACGGTTTTCACGCCTGACGGCAATGGTGGAAATTCACATTTTTGTTGTTTAAATGCAGTCTAAAATATAAATTTATTTATTATTCAATAGGTTAAATATTTTAAAGGGGGCTTTTACTACTAAAAAAGCGTGTTTTACCTAACCCTTTGTGCGAGATCTCGCACAAAGGGGTGGGGTAAATGCTACTAGTTTCCGATCGCGACACCTTCACGGCGTGGATCGGCAGCACCTTCTAAGCCATCTTCAGTAAGGCGAATGGCATGTAGGCCTGAGTTCAAATCGCGGATTTCTGTGGTAAAGCCGACTTTTTCTAACGCTGGCTGTAAGCGAGTTGCTTCAGTACCTTGCTCGATATCCAACGTGCCAAAGCGGTTTAATAACCTGGGTTGATTGATCGCTTGCTGAATGTCCATATTCCATTGAGTGTGGGCAATAATGGTTTGGGCCACGTAACCAATAATACGGCTGCCTCCCGGAGAACCAATCGCCAGGTAAGGTTTGCCATCTTTGAGCATGATTGTCGGAGCCATAGAGGAACGTGGGCGTTTGCCTGGTTCAAGGCGATTAGCGATAGGGGTACCGTCTTGATGAGTACGGAAAGAAAAGTCAGTTAACTCGTTATTGAGTAAGAATCCACGGACCATTAAGCGTGAGCCAAAAGCATTCTCAATCGTCGTTGTCATGGATACCACATTGCCTTGTTTATCAACAATATTGAAATGACTGGTGGAAGGCAGTTCAATCGACTCATCCATACTGAGATTCATTGCATGAGACCAGGGAGGGTTTCCAGCAGAGGCTTCTGGCAGTGCTTTACCCACTTCTATCAAGCTAGCTCGCTCTTTGAGGTAGTCGGCATCCAATAGTCCCGCGGTTGGCATGGGTACATAGTCTTGGTCAGCCATGTATTTACCGCGATCAGCAAAGGCGAGACGCGAGGCATCCGCAATGACTTGCCATGATTTTTCACTTTCTGCGCCCCAGCCCTTAAGATCGTAATTCGCGCTTATCGCCAGAATTTGTCCCACTGTTAATGCGCCAGAGCTAGGTGGGCCCATACCGCAGACATCATAGTTCTGATAAGCCGCACAGACTGGCTCACGCTGTTTTATTTGGTAGGTATCAAAGTCTGGTTGTGCGAGTACACCCGGATTCCCCGGTGCATTTTGTACTGTTTGGATAATGTCCTTAGCGATGTCACCTTGGTAAAAGGCCAAAGCGCCTTTTTCAGCAATTGCCGTTAAGGTTTGCGCATATTGTGGGTTTTTGAGGACCGTTCCGGCGGTTTTCGGTGAGCCATCTTGATTGAAGAAATAGGCTTTGGTCGCAGGGAAGCGTGATAAACGCTCAGAGTCATTTTCTATCAGACTGGCAAGTCGGGGGCTGATGGTAAAGCCCTGTTCAGCGAGCTTGATGACGGGTTGAATGATCTTTTTCCAGTCCAGTTTGCCGTACTCTTGGTGAGTATCCCACAACAGTTTTACTGTACCCGGTGTCCCGACGGAGCGCCCACCAACCACCGCATCATAGAATTGAAGAGGTTGGCCTTTGTCATCCTGAAACAACAGCGGTGTGGCAGCGAGCGGTGCGGTTTCTCGGCCGTCAAAGGTGGTGAGTTTTTGCTTGTCGTTATCCCAATATACCAAGAATGCGCCGCCGCCTATCCCAGAAGATTGCGGCTCTACTAAGCCAAGCATCAGCTGAACAGCCACCATAGCATCTATCGCATTTCCACCTTGTTCAAGTACGCTGGCACCGGCTTGAGTCGCTATCGGGTTTGCCGCTGTCACCATGTAGTTTTTGGCTTTTACCAGCTGCTTTTGTTCTACGCCCGTGCTTTGCTCTGGGGCTACTGCGTCCGTGGCTTGGTTAGCGAAAACTTGGCTCGTCAGGGTCAAAGGGGAAGTAAGCACAAGCCCCGCAGTGACGAGCCGGTTGAACGTCCATTGCATGATAACTCTCCATGTTGCCTGTTTTTGAATATTCAGCTTGGCAGCCATGGAGAGTATCGTCGAGTGAGTGGTCTTAGAAATGTCGGTTGTGCGACGCTTTTAAATCAGTCAGTTACACGATAAACGTGCGGATGGTTTGTAATAAGATACTTCCGCCGACCAGCGTGAATACCACGCCGCATAAGCCATCGATATAAATTCCTACTTGCTGCAAGCGGCGCTGCAGCCTCTGTGTAGAGAGCATCCAGGCCAAGCTGGAAAACCACAACAGCGAGAGGCCAAACAGAATCACCAAGGCGATGCCTTTACCGCTGACAGACATACCTGCCGGCACCAGGCTCGACATCAAACTGATGAAAAACACCAACGCTTTTGGGTTAAGAATATTGGTCGCAAAACCTTTGGTGAAGGCCTGACACTTATTATTGATGACGAGATTATTCGTTTGGTTCGGTTGATCCGACGCTGGTTGTCTGATCATGGCGATCACGGCTCGCAATGCCCCGATACCCAAATAGAATAAGTAGCTGCCGCCGAGTAGTTGCAGGACAGAGTACAGCATAGGATGTTGATGAACGATGTAACTTACGCCTGTCAGGCTAAACAGTGAAT
Source organism: Vibrio sp. EA2 (assembly GCF_033042495.1). NCBI lineage: Bacteria > Pseudomonadati > Pseudomonadota > Gammaproteobacteria > Vibrionales > Vibrionaceae > Vibrio > Vibrio sp. EA2. Next base: position 19,986 of record NZ_JAWLID010000023.1, read on the forward strand.
GTAGCAAAATGCCAACTGATAAACCTAACGCAATGTACAGACCAGTTTGACGGCCATGACGCGTGGCGTTTTGCACAACTAAGGCGAAGTCGGGCCCAGGACTCATTAAAGCAATAAAGTGAATGCTGGCCAGCGTTATTAGTATGGTGGATTCGTTCATAAACACATCTCAAAACAGAATGAATAGCGCTTATTGTCGCCGTGGATGACGTGGCGCGCTTGTAAAAAACTGACAGTATTACGCTGAAAGGGCTTCAGGGGGTGACTTGCGATGGGGACACGCCATAAGTCTGCTTAAACGCTTTACTGAAATGCGCCTGATCGTAAAAACCTATTTGATGCGCGACGTCTGTTCCGCAGTATCCTGCCTGAAGTAACTTCATACCTTGCTCAAGTCGAAGCCGTGCAAACCAGGCGTAAGGCGTCATTCCCGTTTGTGCTTTAAAGTGGCGATGAAACTGGGTCGGACTCAGCTGGCAGAGTTGAGAGAGTGAATCGAGACGAACAGACTGATCGAGGTTGGCCATCAGGTAATCTTTCAGGGTATTGAGCGACTGTTTTCCTAGCGGCACGACCTTTTTTCGAGCCAGTGATCCATAGCGATCAAAAAGCTGGTTAAACCCTTCAAATGGCAAACAATCTTTAGCCAATTGGCTGAGGTTTTTATGTCTAAGGTGACTGTGTAAGTGACTAAGTTGTGAAAATATCTGTGGATCGGAGATGATCAACTCATTAAAGCTGATTATTTGACCGTTTTGGCTAAGATCGGCCAGATCGCTGAGCAAGTGTGGTTCGATCGAAAACACATTCACTTGGTAGCCCTCAGCGAGCTTGGATTGGCCATCATGCAGCTCATCTGGCGGCATAATAACGATCTGCCCGTGGCCGACTTGGTGGTGACTTCCCTGGTAATGGAACTTTTGCTCGCCATGCGTGATCAGACCAAGGTGAAAATCCAGATGGTAGTGCTTTTGAAAAGCAAATTTCTGGTATTTCGCCTCAATCAGACTCAGTTGTTGATGGTCGGTCGCGTAGTATTGAATCTGTTCCATTACCTATAAAGAAAGCTTGGTCATTATGTGACCAAGCTTATCTATCTATGACGGCATTGTCTTGTAAAAAACGATCACTGTGGTTGGATTGCCCGGCGTGCTTGGCGGTTGTTACGCAATCCATCAAAGCTAAAGATGACGAGTGCGCCCCAGATAAAAGCAAAGGTGATCGCTTTATCCATAGTAAAGACCTCACCGTACATCAGCACCGCGAGTAAGAACATCAGACTCGGTCCGATATACTGGAAGAAACCTAATGTAGACAGTTTCAGGCGTGTAGCTGCACCCGTAAAACAGAGCAGGGGTAATGTTGTGATCACGCCTGCGGCAATAAGCAATCCATTCAGGTGCATTGTGTTGTCAAGCATATTTGAGGTCGCCGAGTCTGCAATGAACAGCAGATAGACTGCCGCTGCTGGCAGCAGAATGAGAGTTTCGACAAACAGACCGGTCTGCGCGTCAACCGCGACTTTCTTACGCAGCAGGCCATAGAATCCAAAACTCATGGCAAGTGCCATGGCGACCACAGGTACAGAACCAAACACAAACAGCTGCACTAAGACACCACAAACGGCAAGTGTGACAGCAAACCATTGCAATTTACGCAGCCTTTCACCGAGGAAAAGCATTCCGAGAAGCACATTGATTAGCGGATTAATGTAATACCCCAGGCTCGCATCAAGCATATGATTGGCGTTGACCGCCCAAATAAAGATCAGCCAGTTGCCACCGATGAGTACCGAGCTTGCGAGCAGGTAAGTGGCTTTACTTTTGTTTTTTGCTATTTCGTAAACTGAGCGCCAGGCTCGACTAAAATGGAGCAACGCCGCGAGCAAAAAGAATGACCAAATGACTCGATGACTTAAGATCTCTAAAGGAGAGACCTGCATAATGGATTTGAAATACATTGGAGCGATGCCCCACATTGTGTAAGCCCCAACTGCAAGCAGGACACCTTGCCGGGCACGTTGTTGTTCTTCTAGTGTCATGACGTGTCACCTAATTGTATTTAAAGAGCAGAGCCGCAGTATACGAGCCGTGTTGGTAAACACCTAGCAATTTGCGGTTTTATTCGCCATGAAACCCCATTACAATGTTGCCTCATTTTGTGTGCTGGTGGCATACAGAAGCATTCCTATGTTTACCCAATCTGAGACTATTCATGACCTCGACCTTGTTAGCCGAACCTTCAGACTCTGCTGTTACGCCTCAACGTGTGTTGGAGGATGTCTTCGGTTATCAAAAATTCCGCGATGGTCAGCAACAAGTGATCGATGCGGCGATTGATGGACAAGATAGCTTAGTCATCATGCCGACTGGCGGTGGTAAATCTCTCTGTTATCAAATTCCGGCACTGGTACGAAGAGGGATTACTCTGGTCATATCTCCGCTGATTTCACTGATGAAAGATCAGGTGGACCAGCTAAAAGCCAATGGTGTTGCTGCTGAATGTGTTAACTCGACCATGAGTCGAGAAGAGCTGTTGAGTGTGTATAACCGTATGCACAATGGGCAGCTAAAGCTGATTTATGTCTCGCCAGAGCGTGTTTTGATGCGCGATTTTATCGAACGCCTGGAGAGCCTGCCTCTGAGCATGATTGCGGTTGATGAGGCACATTGTATCTCGCAGTGGGGTCATGATTTTCGTCCTGAGTACGCGTCACTGGGCCAGCTTAAGCAACATTTCTCTCATGTCCCTTTTATGGCGTTAACCGCGACGGCTGATGATGCCACGCGTCGAGATATTTTAGAACGTTTGCGTCTCAACCAGCCTCAGGTTTATCTCGGCAGCTTTGACCGACCAAACATTCGCTATAACCTAGTGGAAAAACACAAGCCGGTTTCTCAGATCATTCGCTATTTAGAAACCCAGAAAGGGAACTGCGGCATTATCTATTGTGGTAGCCGTAAGAAAGTGGAAATGGTGACGGAGAAGCTGTGCAACAATCATATTCGAGCGGCAGGTTACCATGCGGGCATGGATACCGATGAACGCGCTTATGTTCAGGAAGCATTTCAGCGAGATGATATCCAGATCGTAGTGGCGACAGTCGCCTTTGGTATGGGTATCAATAAACCCAATGTGCGCTTTGTGGTGCATTTTGATATTCCGCGTAATATCGAGTCTTACTATCAGGAAACCGGTCGTGCTGGACGAGACGGCTTACCCGCAGAAGCGATGATGCTTTACGATCCGGCCGATATCAGTTGGCTTCGCCGCATGCTGGATGAAAAAGACGAAGGTCCGCAGAAACAGGTAGAAAGCCATAAGCTGAATGCGATGAGCGCGTTTGCCGAAGCGCAGACTTGTCGCCGTCAGGTTCTGCTCAACTATTTTGGTGAATATCGCGACAAGCCATGTGGTAACTGCGATATTTGTCTCGATCCGCCCAAACATTTCGACGCAACCGAAGAGGCGCGTAAGGCGTTATCTTGTGTGTACCGCGTGAATCAGAGCTTTGGTATGGGCTATGTGGTCGAAGTGTTGCGCGGTATGCAAAATATCCGTGTGCGTGAAAATGGCCACGATAAAATTTCAACCTACGGGTTAGGGCGCGACCACAGCCATGATTATTGGGTGAGTATTTTCCGCCAGTTGATTCACAAAGGCTTGTTGTTCCAGAACATCACCCGTAACTCAACCTTGCAGCTTACAGAAGAAGCACGCCCATTACTGCGCGGAGATATCGCACTCGAATTAGCAGTGCCACGTCTGGATACCACGGCACGTGCTGCTAAGTCCGATAAATTAACCAGCAAAAACTACGACAAGAAGCTGTTTGCCAAACTGCGCAAGCTGCGTAAGTCGATTGCTGACGAAGATGGCTTACCACCATATGTGGTGTTCAGCGATGCTACATTGATTGATATGGCGGAGATGCTGCCAACCTCTTACGGCGAAATGCTTGCAGTCAGCGGGGTGGGCCAACGTAAACTTGAGAAATACGCCGACCCATTCTTAGATCTCATTCAAGAACACATTACCCAACACGGTTAAGGACATTACATGCACAAGGAATTTGGCCTCGCTGAATACATTGCCGAAGAAGGTCGCCTGCTTATTACCGCACCACGCTTTGATTTAGATACATTTCCAGTGTTGGGTGAGCGATTGGTAGGGCTGTTATCGGCTACCGTGGTAGAAAAGCAGTGGGATGCAGATATTCATTCCTGGTTGATTGACTTTGAAGGTTGTCGACTATTTATGAAGGCAGAACACTACAGCGAGGCGATATGGTTTGAAGCGCTAGCCGTTGAAGAGAGCAGGGAAGAGCTCGATTATCTTGCCGGATTATTTCAACGCGGATTCTGATGCGAGGATTATAATCTTGTTAAGGGTGTTTCATGTGAAACCCCCTTTTTTATGCACAAACGTTTGCGTAAAAACCACTACTTGCTAGCGGGATTGGTTAATGTATAATCGCCCACCGCTTTGCTCTTTATGGGCAAAATCAGTTTAATTTTTATTTTACATTGTTGGTAAGAGTCGTTTTTTTGTATTGAAAACGCTCGATTTGGGTTCCCTCGCCCCCAAACCAAACTAAAAAGGTATCGCATGAGTAACTTTACCCCTGCGCAGCAGCGCAACGCCCTTATCTATCTGGTTTTATTCCATCTGATCATTATTGCATCCAGCAATTACCTGGTTCAGCTACCCTTTACGATTTTTGGTCTCCATACCACATGGGGCGCATTTACCTTTCCATTTATCTTTTTGGCAACGGATTTGACCGTACGTATTTTTGGGGCAGCCTTGGCTCGTAAAATCATTTTCTTAGTCATGCTACCTGCGCTGGCCGTGTCTTACTTTCTATCAGTGGTGTTCTTTGAAGGTCAGTTCCAGGGCTTTGGACATCTAGGAGAGTTTAACCTGTTTGTGGCGCGTATCGCGGTGGCGAGTTTTATGGCGTACTTGCTAGGTCAAATTCTGGATGTGCATGTCTTCAATCGCCTACGCCAGATGAAACAGTGGTGGGTGGCACCAACGTGTTCCACGCTGTTTGGTAATGCGCTGGATACCATCGCGTTCTTTGCTATCGCATTTTACCAAAGTCCAGATCCATTTATGGCCGAGCACTGGACTGAAATTGCGCTGGTGGACTACGGCTTTAAGCTGGTGATCAGTCTTGGCTTGTTCGTCCCTATGTACGGTGTCTTACTGAATTACCTGATCAAAAAGCTGACCGCAGTGAACCCGGACTTCAAAGTGACAACTGTCTCTTAGTCTGCGAGTTTTCCGTGAATGCGAATGAAAGCCGCTTGTTTTTAACAGCGGCTTTTTTGTGCCTTGAGGCGAGATGTACAGCATAGGGAGTATTTGGATCATGGGTGTCCAAAAGCTATTTGAGCTGTACAGAAGCATCATTAAGTCAATAAAAAAGGCTCCAATGGAGCCTTTTGTCTATCGCTAGCTACTTGTTATAACGCAGAAATCGTTAATGGCCAGCCAATATCAGTCTGGCGGTTCGATTCAATTTCCAACTCCGCTGCTGTGAGCGGGTTTTGCTCTAACCATGTTGCGTCGATACCTAACGTCAGGTTATCACCTTCTGCCGAAAGTGTTACTTGAGGCTCTAATTTAGGATTACGACGATGGGTAAGCAATACCGCAAGTCGCAATAAACGTAATACACGTTTTGCGCTATTACCAGATAGGGCATGTTGCTCAGGTAAAGACGTGAGCTGCTCACGGTAACGACGGGCTATCTCACCGATAAAGAATTTTTGCGCGCGTGTGAATCCCGGGAGATCTAAGTTCTGAAGCAAGTAGGCACTGTGCTCACCACCTTTCTTAAAGTCGATGGTCAAGCCAATTTCATGTAACTTGGCTGCGGTTTCCAGTAGAACTTCACCCTGAGGCTCTTCAATCCACTTGTCACCACCGACTTGTTGCAATAGCTTGCTGGCAAGGTTTGCTACTTGTTCACCGTACTCGCAATCCAGCTGATAACGACTTTGAACACTGCAGATAGTGCGTGAGCGAATGTCGTTCTGGCGTAATTCTTCGACCATTTCGTACACCAGACCTTCACGCAGTGCGCCGCCAGCCAGTGTCATCGCATCGATCTCGAGTAACTCAAACACAGCGATCAAAATAGACAGACCACTAGGGAAGACCAGTGCACGTTCAAGCGTTAAGCCTTCGATGTCGAGCTCTTCTAAGTGATCGGCCAGCATGGCTTGCTTTTGCAGGCGTTTGAGTTTGGAGTGAGTAATTACTTCGTCCATTCCCTGCGCCAGCATTATCTCTTGCAGTGCCTGAACCGTACCAGATGCCCCAACACAAACATCCCAACCCAAGTCGATATACTGCTCTAAAATCGGCTTGATGGTCTGTTTTGCGCCTTCAATAGCGGCATCAAAGTTTCGAGCCGTCAGCTGACGGTCTTTAAAGAAGTTCTCCAACCAGGTCACACAGCCCATTTTTAAGCTGGTGAGTGCTTTAGCTTCGAACCCTTCCCCGATGATAAGCTCAGTGCTCGCCCCGCCAATATCGACCACAAGGCGGCGACCACTGCCTCCAGAAGTGTGAGCGACGCCTTTATAGATAGTCGCGGCTTCCTCTTCACCGGAGATAACTTCGATCGGATGACCGAGAATGTCACGTGCCTTCTCGAGAAACTCATCCACATTCGTCGCAGTACGTAATGTCGCAGTACCGACGATACGAATGTTCTGTTTAGGAATATCTTGCAAGCGTTCCGCAAATAGACTTAAGCAGTCCCATCCTCGCTGCATAGCTTCCATACTAAGAGAATTATGTTCATCTAAGCCCGCCGCTAGACGAACTTTGCGCTTAATTTTAGCCATTGTTTGAACGCTGCCATCGATGTGACGCACAACGAGCATGTGAAAACTGTTCGACCCGAGGTCGATGGCGGCGTATAGCGGTGATGATCCTGCTTGACTCATATACAGCTTCAGATTCCTTTAAGATTGTTTAGGCGTTGACTGACGTTGCTGACGAGGACGGCGTCCTTGTTGCTTACGGTTACCAGAGCGAGTACCGCCTGTATTTGTGCGACGCTGTTGAGTACGAGGTGCACGCATACGGATAGGAGCTGGCAGGTCTTGAATCAGAGCTGACGCATCGTATTCCGATACAGGGATAGTGTGTTCGATGTATTCTTCAATCGCTGGCAGGTTGATGGCGTACTCTTCACAAGCAAAGCTAATAGAGTGGCCGCTGGCACCTGCACGACCGGTACGCCCAATGCGGTGTACATAGTCTTCGCAATCGTCTGGTAGATCGTAGTTGAATACGTGTGTTACTTGAGGAATGTGCAGGCCACGTGCTGCTACATCTGTTGCTACCAAGATATCAACATCACCTTTCGTGAACTGCTCAAGAATTTTTTCACGTTTCTTCTGCGGCACATCGCCAGTCAACAGACCAACACGATGACCATCGGCTGCCAGGTGGCCCCACACAGATTCACATTTGTGCTTGGTGTTAGCGAATACAATGGCACGATCTGGCCATTCTTCTTCAATCAGTGTTTGAAGAAGCTTCATTTTGTCTTCGTTAGATGGGTAGAAAAGCTCTTCCTGAATGCGGTGGCCAGTTTTTTGCTCCGGTTCTACCACGACATGTTCTGGGGTGTTCATGTGTTCAAAAGCAAGTTCTTGTACGCGGTAAGACAGCGTCGCTGAGAACAGCATGTTCAGACGCTCTTTTGGCTCTGGCATACGACGGAACAAGAAACGGATGTCTTTAATAAAACCCAGATCGAACATACGGTCTGCTTCATCTAACACAACCGCTTGAATGTTATTTAGGTTAAAGACTTTTTGCTTGTAGAAGTCGATGATACGGCCTGTAGTTCCAATCAGGATATCGACACCGTCCTGTAGCTTAGTCAGTTGCTTATCGTAGCTTTCGCCACCGTAAGCCAGTGCCGCTTTTAACCCCGTGCTTGCAATCAGACTTTCAGCATCATTATAGATCTGAATCGCCAATTCACGCGTAGGGGCCATAATAATAGCGCGTGGTTGTGTTGGTTTGCGACCCTCGTGTGCCGGAGTCGTCAAAAGGTGGTTGAACGTTGCAGTAAGAAACGCGAGTGTCTTACCAGTGCCCGTTTGGGCCTGGCCTGCGATGTCTTGGCCGGTGAGCAGTACCGGCAACGCCAAGGCTTGGATAGGGGTACAAAATTCAAACCCTTTTTTATCCAATCCATCAATAACTTGGGGCTCTAACCCCAAATCGGCGAACTTTTGCTCTGTGATATGCGTCTTTTTCATCGCTATAGAATATCAGCTAAAGCTTGCATTACGAAAGTAAATACATTCCAATAGGGCATCAAATTACTGGTTATCATCCAACCAGTTTCGAAAAATACATTGGAGTGGAAGATGAGTGATAAGATTTTGCAGCTAACTGATGACGGTTTTGAAAACGATGTGATCAACGCTGCAGGCCCTGTATTAGTAGATTTTTGGGCAGAATGGTGTGGTCCTTGTAAGATGATTGCTCCTATCCTGGACGAAGTCGCTGAAGAGTACGAAGGCAAGCTCACTATCGGTAAACTAAACATTGACCATAACGCAGGCACACCACCTAAGTTTGGTATTCGTGGCATTCCAACGCTACTGCTATTCAAAGACGGCAACGTAGCGGCAACGAAAGTTGGTGCTCTGTCTAAAACTCAACTGAAAGAGTTTTTGGACGCAAACATATAATCACCAAGTGATTACAGATAAAACCGTGCAACCAACAATGCGCGGTTTTGTTTTTCTAACTCTGGACTAGAATATTAATTAGTGCTAACTTATCGCGCGTTAATTGAACAAATTTCTCTTCTTGGTCGATCCTGTGACCAAATCCATCTTAACTAGAAAACAGATCTTATTTTGACTAAACAAGAATCCACTACCATGAACCTTACCGAACTGAAGAACAGACCTGTGTCTGACCTTGTAAAACTGGGCGAAAGCTTAGGATTAGAGAACCTAGCACGCTTAAGAAAACAAGACATCATCTTCGCGATTTTGAAAGCGCATGCGAAAGGCGGCGAAGACATCTTTGGCGATGGGGTTCTGGAAATTCTGCAAGACGGCTTTGGTTTCCTACGCAGTGCCGATAGTTCCTACCTTGCTGGTCCGGACGATATTTATGTATCGCCAAGTCAGATTCGTCGTTTTAACCTACGTACAGGTGACTCAATTGCAGGTAAAATTCGCCCACCAAAAGATGGCGAGCGTTACTTTGCCCTTCTGAAAGTCAACACGGTTAACGATGACAAGCCAGACAACGCGCGTAACAAGATCCTATTTGAAAACTTAACGCCTCTGCATGCCAATGAGCGCATGGTAATGGAGCGCGGTAACGGTTCTACAGAAGATATCACGGCACGTGTTCTAGATTTGGCATCGCCAATCGGTAAAGGTCAACGTGGTTTGATTGTTGCTCCGCCAAAAGCGGGTAAGACAATGCTTCTGCAAAACATCGCACAAAGTATCGCTTACAACCACCCAGAGTGTGAACTGATGGTACTTCTTATCGACGAACGTCCGGAAGAAGTAACAGAGATGCAACGCTTGGTTAAGGGTGAAGTGGTTGCGTCTACCTTTGATGAGCCAGCATCTCGTCACGTTCAAGTCGCGGAAATGGTTATCGAGAAAGCGAAGCGTTTAGTAGAGCACAAGAAAGATGTGGTTATCCTACTGGATTCGATTACTCGCTTGGCACGTGCATACAACACGGTTGTACCTTCATCAGGTAAAGTGCTAACTGGTGGTGTGGATGCGAACGCACTGCACCGTCCTAAGCGTTTCTTCGGTGCGGCACGTAATGTAGAAGAAGGCGGTAGCTTAACAATCATCGCAACTGCACTAGTTGATACTGGTTCTAAGATGGATGAAGTTATCTACGAAGAATTTAAAGGTACAGGTAACATGGAATTGCACCTGAACCGTAAGATTGCCGAGAAGCGCGTTTTCCCTGCGATTGACTTCAACCGCTCAGGTACTCGTCGTGAAGAACTACTGACGAAGACTGACGAACTGCAGAAAATGTGGATTCTGCGTAAGATTGTTCATCCAATGGGTGAAATCGACGCAATGGAATTCCTAATCGATAAGCTCGCAATGACGAAGACGAACGATGAGTTCTTCGATGCGATGCGTCGTCAGTAATAACTGAGTTCTTATTTTGAAAAAGCCACCATAATTTATGGTGGCTTTTTTATTGCTTTCTACCGATAGAAGCCTCAGAATGAGGACTAATGTTATCGGGAGGTTAACATGCAACAAGGAATGTTGTCGTCATTACTCCTGAGTTTGTCACTTGTGACCATACCTATGACCGCGCCTGCGAAGGAAATGCAGGAGTCAGTGGTAGAGCAGTGGCTTCAGGATACCCAAATACAAGCCAAAGTCTCTGAACTTCTAGAATATGTTGTCAGGGATGAAGTTGACTCGCTTAAATTTTCCCTCAATCGACTGGCGTTACCTCAACAAGAGGTGGTGCGATTCCTTTTGCTCGAAAAACTAGAACAGCAAGATGTGATCTTGACGCCACGAATGGCGCTTTTTGTTGAATCGCAGAGTCGTATTACCCCCACCTATCAAGTACTCGAGCGTGGTGATGGCTACGAATTTACCGTTCCAGCCTTTAACTTTCCTGCCGTTGCGAGCCGTTTGATTAAGCGCTGGAAGCAAGACCAGACCACATTAGAATTTGTGCTTCAAGCTGAGCGCAAAGAGCTCGATCTCAGCCGATGGTTATCGGCAGGTACCTCACAGCAAACCCAGGCTCGTGAAGCATTATTGATTCGTGAATTAGATAGTTTGTCTCCAGGTGCATTAAATGCATTAACCGTACAGTTGACTCAAATAGATGTGACCAGCTGGCTGCCGTCTACAGCAGTGGTTGCTCGCTTGGCAGAGGTAAGTCAGGATGAAGCCATGTACGACCTGCTGTGGCGGATGCGTGCTGACTACAATAGTCATGCAGAACTGGAGCGGTTAGCCAAAATGGGTGACGCCTTCTCATTACGACAGTTGATGAACTCAACGGTAAATCCAACGCTCAAACCTTATGCTATTGGCCTTTTAACCAAAACCTCTCCGTTAAGCCCTGAGGTGAAGCAGTTCTTAATTGCTAAAATGGCGCTGTCTGGAGAAGCGACGCTGGTGGCGAGAGAGTTAGCGCAACAGGGGCATCAAAATTGGCTAAAAGAGTTAGTATCGGGGAACCATCAGGTTAAAGTGCGTCAAATCGAACAAGTTCTGAAGTAATACAACGCTTAAACCCACACAAAATAGGAGGACCTTAGTGTCCTGCTATTTGTTATACTGCGAAAAGTTTAATCAGTCAGCAGTCATGAAGGCCTATGAGTTTTAAGGATTTACGCGAATATATTGACCATTTAGAGAAGAATGGTCGACTCAAGCGCATTACTCACCCAGTCGATCCCGCTTATGAAATGACAGAAATCAGTGATCGCACCCTGCGCGCTGGTGGTCCTGCATTATTATTCGAAAACCCAGTTGGTTATGAGGTTCCAGTACTGACCAACTTGTTTGGTACCCCGGAAAGGGTTGCGATTGGTATGGGGCGTGAAGACGTAAAAGAACTACGTGAAGTCGGTAAACTCCTGGCTTACCTCAAAGAGCCTGAACCGCCGAAAGGCTTCAAAGATGCGTTAGAAAAGCTACCTGTATTTAAGCAAGTCTTGAACATGCCGGCCAAGCGCCTTCGTAAAGCGCCTTGCCAGGAAATCGTCTGGCAGGGTGACGAAGTCGACCTAGATAAAATTCCCGTAATGAGTTGCTGGGCTGAAGATGTTGCACCGCTCTTAACTTGGGGACTAACTGTCACCAAGGGACCGAATAAAAAACGCCAGAACCTAGGTATCTATCGCCAGCAAAAAATTGCTAAAAACAAAATCATCATGCGCTGGTTGGCACACCGAGGTGGCGCGCTTGACCTTCGTGATTGGATGGAGACTAACCCAGGTAAGCCATTCCCAGTCTCTGTCGCGTTCGGGGCTGATCCTGCGACTATTCTTGGTGCGGTAACGCCAGTACCAGATACGTTGTCAGAGTATGCTTTTGCTGGCTTGTTGCGCGGCAGTAAGACCGAAGTCGTCAAATCCATCAGTAACGAGCTGGAAGTCCCCGCGAGTGCGGAAATTGTGATGGAAGGTTACATTGACCCGACAGAGTTCGCTGATGAAGGCCCTTATGGCGATCACACGGGCTATTACAACGAAAAAGAAAAGCATCACGTCTTTACCATTACTCATATCACCATGCGTAAAGATCCGATTTACCACAGTACTTATACTGGTCGTCCACCTGATGAGCCTGCCGTTCTGGGTGTGGCACTAAATGAAGTCTTTGTACCTATTCTGCAAAAGCAATTTCCAGAGATAGAAGATTTCTATCTGCCTCCAGAAGGTTGTTCGTACCGTATGGCGGTCGTGACGTTGAAGAAGCAATATCCGGGACATGCGAAACGCGTCATGATGGGCGTATGGTCTTTCTTACGTCAGTTCATGTATACCAAGTATGTGATCGTGTGTGACGAGTCGGTCAATGCACGTGACTGGGATGATGTGGTCAACGCGATGACTGTGAATATGGACCCGGTTCGTGATACCGTAATGATTGATAATACGCCGATAGACTCACTGGACTTTGCTTCTCCAGTGGTTGGTCTGGGTTCCAAGATGGGACTGGATGCGACCACTAAATGGGAAGCGGAACTGGCGACTCGCCCAGAAGTGACCGCTCCAGACAGTAAGGCTATTACACAAGCTGACTTGGACTCCTTAAAAGATCAACGTCGTGAAATTATCGACATCTATTTACCACCGACGGCAAATAATCAGTTCGCTGTGGTAACAATGAAGAAAGAGCAAGCCGGCCAGTCTCAAGCATTGCTTGAAAAATTATGGGAATACTTTGCTGATTATACAGACATCAAGTTCATTATCTTGTGCGATGAAGACGTCAATGCCAGTGATTGGAATGATATCATCTGGGCCGTAACGACTCGTATGGATCCTGATAGAGATACCATCCAACTTCGAGGAAGTATGACGAGCAGTTCGAAATTAGGGTTGGATGCAACTAATAAGTTTGCAACTGAAGTGACGCGCGATTGGGGTATTCCAATTAAGAAAGATCCTAAACTTGTGGCTAAAGTTGATGAGATTTGGAATCAGTTAGGTATTCTATGAGTCATACAGTCCACCTTCTTCCTATAAACGTATCATTTAAGGTTGAAGCTGGGGAGACGGTGTTGGAGGCTGCGCTCAACAATAATATTCGCTTCCCCCACCGTTGCCGAGTTGGCGCGTGTGCCATGTGCATGTGTAAGAAGGTATCGGGAGAGGTGAGTTATCACCTGGCCCCAATGCTAACCGATAAAGAACAGCAGCAAGGTTGGATATTTCCTTGCCAAGCCTATACAGAAAGTAATTTAGTGCTTACTTTTGATGAGTAAGCGAGAGGGACATCATGACCATCCAATGTAAAGTAAAGTCTATTCAGCCGTTAGCTTGTAATACTTACCAAATTCTACTTCACCCAGAATCACCTGTAACTTTCAAAGCAGGTCAATATCTTATGGTTGTGATGGGAGAAAAAGATAAGCGCCCATTCTCTATTGCGAGCAGTCCTTGTCGACATGAGGGTGAGTTGGAACTGCACATTGGTGCCGCAGAACATAATGCTTACGCAATTGAAGTCGTTGAAGCAATGAAAACGGCTCTAGAAACAGGTGGTGATATTGAAATTGATGCACCACACGGAGATGCGTGGATTCAAGAAGATAGTGAGCGTCCACTATTACTAATAGCTGGTGGCACCGGGTTCAGTTATGTACGCTCGATTTTAGATCATTGCGTAGCACAGAATAAGACCAACCAAATCTATTTGTACTGGGGTGCTCGCGATGACAACCAGTTATACGCAAAAGATGAACTTATCGATATTTCAGAGAAGTTTTCTAACGTGCACTTTATTCCTGTAGTAGAAGACGCTCCCGCTGAGTGGCAAGGTAAAGTTGGAAACGTGCTACAGGCCGTCAGTGACGATTTCGAAAGTCTGGAAGACTATGATATCTATATTGCTGGTCGCTTTGAAATGGCGGGCGCAGCTCGAGAACAGTTTACTCAAAATAAGAAAGCCAAAAGCGAACGTATGTACGCCGACGCGTACGCTTTCATTTAAATACGGCTTTTATGCGATGAAAAAGAGGGTTTTTTACCCTCTTTTTTACGTTTTTGATTAAATAACCATCGAGTGTTCGATTTTTTAGTTTTTTTCAAAAAAAAGGGTTGCGCTCCAATCGTAACTCCCTATAATGCGCATCCACCGACACGGCAGACGCGATAAGGCTTCAGCAGGGTCGGAGAGGTAAAAAGCTTCTAC
>NZ_JAWLID010000024.1:0-20311 GCF_033042495.1 Vibrio sp. EA2
CAGAGTATGTCGAAAGCCGAAACTCGTGTTAGTTGATAACGAGCAGTTGCAATATGTCAGCCCAGAAGAAAGTAAATATTATTCATCGATTCAAGCATTATTTAAAGAACAAAAAATAAGTTATTCTAGTATCTTACAGGATACAGATGCTTTAGTTCATATTCTCAAACTATCTGCGAGTAAGCTACTTTCCATTAGAGCATCCAACCAAGATGCGGGCGGACTTATCGTCGCCTCGTCCGTTGCACATGCGAGACAAATTCAAACAATCCTGAATGAACAGCTAAAGCAACCCAGCGTGATGGTTTCTTATCATGACCCAGATGCTCAAAAGATAATTGAACAATTCAAAAATGATCACTCCCCTTGGATTATCAGCATTGGAATGATCAGTGAGGGAACTGACATTCCAAGACTTCAAGTCTGTTGCCATTTGAGTAATGTTCGCACGGAGTTGTATTTCCGTCAGGTATTAGGGCGCATTCTCAGGATCACAGATAGCAACAACCAAGAAGCTTGGCTGTACACGCTTGCTGAAGAAAATCTTGTTAAATTTGCTGAAGAAATCGAGCAAGATATTCCTGATTTTTGTCTTTATATAAAACAGCCTGAGGACAAAGAGGAAGAAGACGTACATTCACTTGAAACAAGCTCATCACATACTGTTCGAACCTTTTCGAAACTAGGGGATTTCAAATGGAATAACAGTGATACAAGTGTGCAAGTTGGTAACGAAAATTCTGTTCCTTATGGGTCGTTCACTCTGGGGCGTTTTAGAGAACGGGTGATTGAGGCGTTTGTTGGGATTTAGATGTGTGATTCATAGAGATGGTTTCAATTTTTTAGCCGAAGATCGAGCCTGTAATTTTGCTCTTGAAACCGCTCTTTCTTGATCTGGTAGTTCTGAGATACCTCTTCAGATAAAGGAGTTTGATAAGATACCCCAGTAATCCTGTCTATCGGGGTTGGCCCATTTAACGATCTGTGGGGCCGTTCCCAGTTGTAGTAGTGTTGCCATTCCGCGAATAGCAGATCCAGTTCTTCCAGCCCCACAAAGACATTTGTGGTCGGATAGAACTCACTTTTACCTGTTTTCTGCGAGCGTTCCACTTTGCCATTCAAGTGAGGTGAGCCAGGCTTATTTGGACGAAACTTGATCCCATAAATCATGAGTTGTTTCTGGACTTTCTCGGCAAAGAATTCACGCTCTCTGTCCGTCTGAATACGCTGGATAGGAAATGGCATCTCTTCCACGACACAATAGATAAAGTCGACTGTGTTTGCTGCTGTGAGCCGAGAGTAGCACCTGAGAACCCGATAGCGAGAGCAATCATCAATAGCTGTATACTGGTAAATTCCAAGCGCTATTTTACACGTGTCCATCTGGACTCTATCACCAGGAATTGGGCGCTCATATCTTTGGAAATCTTTTCTGCGTCGGTAGGTTACGATGGGTTTGACTGATGCTTCGGATAAAACTTTATGGAGTGTCGCTGTGCTTAGGTGTATTTGGTGAAGTCGGATTAATTCCGTTTGTAAACGTCGCGCCCCTAAATTGCGTTTCTCACGCATCGTAAGGATCAATGCTCTTAGCTAATCAGTGAGTTTGGTATCTGGAGATGAATGAGGGCGTGGGCTCTGGCTTTCTAGACCAGCGATTTCCACACTGCTTATATCGCTTAGCCCACTTGCGTAATGTTGGTCTGGAAATACCACAGCGTCGACATACGAAGCCTGCATCACCACATTCCTCATACATTTTTACCCACTGTAGTCGTTGTTGGATTTCTCTGTCCATAGACACCCAGTATAGTTGAAAGGATGTCTATGAATCACACAATTTAGCGTAGCAGTCGGAAACCCGTTCATAGAAGAGCAGATAGATAACGATTATTTATCAAAAAAATCCGGTCGACCTTTACCTTTCTTTTTACGACTGTTATTTTGCTGATAGTAGTCTTCCCACCCAATACTCCTTGGTGGCGACCGTAACATCTCTTTGGTGACTTTGACGCCTTCTATGAATGGATTCTTCCAAAAGGTTGGCTTGTTCCCGGAAGTTAGCTGAGACGCGAAAAGAAAATCATCCTTAGTTATTGACTCATGATGGTTATCGATAGCTTCAATCGATGCTTGATAAATAAGGTCCCTAAGAGAGCGCATATTGCCTTGTGAAAACGCATATAGTTTTTCCTGTAGTCCCTCTTTAGCCAAACCAGTTTGTTTTTCAAATGGTAATGCTTCATCAAGGTGTTGTAAAAATGTCTTGAATGTTCCTTCACCTTCTTGATAATTGAAGGGGCGCAAATTGAATTGAATTGAGAACCGGCTATGAAGCTGGGAGTTTGCTTGCAATACAAGTTTAGAGTATGGCATTCCAAAAAGTACGATGGGGCACTTCGACTTGTTTAGTATTCCTTTCAGCCAATTTCCAACTTGCGTAAGAATTTTATTTGAAGATTCATCAACTAAATGCTGAAACTCATCGATAATAATCAGCTTAACACCTAGTAACGGAATAAGTTCGACGATTCGTTTTGTTAACCTAGCTAGATCAGTATCGTAAAGGGCAAGTGGGTCCTCCATTTGCAACAATAGCTCTCTCGCAGCATCGACGGGTTTTGCATTATCCGGCATTTCAATATGAATGACTGGAATGGTATCTCCCTCCGTATCAGAATCCCCCTCATTTTGTTTCAAATATTTTTTAATTATCGCTGTTTTACCTACCCCGTGAGATCCATATACCATCATACAGGTAGGCTCTGAATCCATATCTGAAAGGTCCCGACACCTATCCATATACCTTAGAACTTTAGCTACACTTGGTGTTATAACAAATGCTTTTTTTGCTTTTGCAACTCGAATATCCCTACTATCATCCATACCCTCCCCTCTTATAAGTAATCTATACCCCAGGCATTTTCGTCATCAACTTCCTCTTCTTGTGGATCTTCCTGCTCCGTTTTTATAATCGCATTTTGATTCTGAGCTTTTGCCCTTTCAGCATTTTCTTGATACCTAGCACCGCGACGTCTATTTCTGAGTTTCTTGGTTTTAACAATAGACTCTTCTGCTATGTCTTCTATTCGTATTTCAGCATCGACCTCAAAATCTTCATCATATTCGGACAAATTTAAACTTCTTTGATATTTAATATTGTATTTGTGCTGCCATAAAGAAACACCACTTGCATAGTCATAATCGATAGCAGGAACTGTAAAATACTCATCTACATCTTCATCTAACACCCAAATAACGCCCATACACTCAGGGTTGTATTTAAATGTCACCATATGGTTTCCATGTGTTCCTCGATACTCAGCTAAACGGTCACTACTGTACGTCAAGTCAACATAGGCTGTTATTCCGGACTTACTAAGCTTCTTTTCATCTAAAACTGCGAACTTGAAATCTAGCTCCGCTGTCGTACCGGTAAACTCTTCAGGCTCCCATTCCTCACACCCTCTCTTCCATGCCACATTTGGGCAATTGGTACCTCTTTGGTTTGGATGTTTATGGTATATGTCTACTAACCAAATGAGATATATCTCTTTGATTTCATCAAGGGTCAATGTCGCTTCATCAATTGAATCATACCCTTCTCTGTGCAAATACTGACTAAACGCTTTCCCAGGTAAGTCATCTAATAAGGTCGTATTAACTGTCCCATACTTACGTTCGACATCTGGTTTGTTATCCGGGGTATCCACTTTATTTTGATGGACGGTTATTAGTAGAGTCTCGCACGCAGCATCAAACGCTTTTGACAAAAATTCTTTGCCGTTATCCGTCACCAATAAGTCAGGAATCCCGTAGCACAACCATTCGTTCTTGACTGTGGGGTATGATGACAGTAATGAGTCTTTCCGCTGTATTGCATTTTTTAAAGCCAATGCAACTGAAACATAACTCGGAGGCTCAAATCCTAGGTAAAAACCAACTACAGCTTTACTATAACAATCTACTAACTGTGTAAGGTAGGGCCTCCCAAGTGGGAGGCGATATTCTTTATGTACGGCGAACAAATCCACAACTGTATGATCTACCTCAACCCTTTCAAGAGCATAAGAGGTAAGAATTTTTTTGCCCATCCTGCGAAATTCTCTTTTGGCTACACGCTCTCCTTTTTTTGCAACCAACACTTCGAACGGAGTCTTTTTTTTGACTCTTTTCCGCACAGACTCATACCTCGGATACTTATATTTCGTTCCGTGTTTGAGATTATACTGCCGAACTTTCCTACGAACACGGCGATGAGCTGAGCTAACATTGATTTTTCTACCAGAAATAACCGCTTCTACAGCTTGAGCCATCAACGCATCTACAATTTCTGACACTTTGGGGGCTCTATTACCTCTACCTTTGAATTTTGGCGCTAGAGATGTAGGATTGTAGCCAGATTGACTAAAATTCAACCACCACCGATAAATTGTAATAGCACTAGGAATATTTTTGTCATTGCATCGTTGTAATGCGACTCGATGTGGCTCAATGGTCTTAGGAACAATCTTGTCATTGACTCTACCTAGATATCGAAGAATCTTAAGCCGAAAGGAAATTTCAATCGCAACCTTATCTGGAAATGCTGTCAAATCAGTATATGTGGCATCTTCGTCTAAAGTATCATTTAAAGCCCTATCAATATAAAGAATCTCTTCTTGATGACTTACGTCATCTCGTTTTGCCTTCCGATTAAAATTACTAAATGATTTCTTAGCCATAAGAGACTAGTTCAAATTCAGATTGAAAGGATATTGTAGTGTCCAAATCAGTTTCCAATAAATTTCGTGACAACAAATTGCAAAGGACTGGCATAATTGCTCGCCTTGATAATCCAGTCTTGTCGCTCAAATATTGTGCCGACTGTGAACCATTTTTCCTAAGAATATTTAATACCAAATTGTGTTTATCAGATAAGCAATCTCTTGAGGCATACCTATGCATCAACTTGAGATTCTTCAACAAGTTCTTGACTCTTATCTGCTTCTCTTCAACCAGCTCCAGTTCCAGCCCCCTTGTCTGGGCGGCTTGTTGCTTTGCATTCCACTCATCAAGGAAATCGGATGAAGATGCTATATTATCGGGCTTTACTTCGTACAAAACGTATTCACCCGTATCAAATTGAACAAGGAAATCAGGCACATACGTTCGCCACTTACCATTGTAATAATATGAATATCTAATTGGCTGAGCACAAAATCGGATAATATCTTTTTCAAAATCGAAGCAATAACAAGCATCACACTCTAAAGCAGACTCAACGGTAACTCTTTTACCCATTTTGGCACTAGCAAAGCGGTGTATGTTCTTACCTCTAGACTTAGTCAACTTACGAGCAGGATTATGAAAGGCTTGCTCTAATGCTAATACCACATTTTCAGAGAAACTATCTTGACAGAGCATAGAAATCACCTTCTTATGAAATTGTCGTAAACTTACATAAGTTTAGGCCATAAAAGGGGAATATCAATTTATGGTTGTACAAAATATCAATTTATGGTTGTAATTATCATTTTATGGTTGTATCAACAACTCTGTTAATACAGTCATACCTTAATTCCTATTAGCCTCGATAAATCAATTCGTTATATTAAATACAACCATACGTCGATGTTGCCTAATACAGCCATACATTGATTTTTTTGTGACAGTAATATTCAAGGTATCAAAGCGCAGTAAGAAACTTTCTTACAAGAAAATAGTGCCATCACTGCCCCTAGTAATGTGCAAGTCGAAAAAGTCGCTTGGTAATTAAGGTACGACAGAATCGCTTGGTGATCACACAAGCGAAAGTGGCTCTGTAACTCGTTTTTGGACAATTGTGAGTTACGACGCCCTAGTGAGTTTCGGACGTTCGGATAAAATCAGGTAGTGCAAAAGGCAAGTGTTGAGCCTCTTATCCTGTGGTTAACGCCTGCACTAAGGTGACCCGCACTTAACTAGCAAAACACACCGAACTTCACACCTAAATCGCCGAGTGTAACGGTCACCTTAATTGCTTTTTAAGCACTTGTCTTTCGAGACGATGAACGAACCCTATACTGAAAATTTAGCACTGGGTAAACATTGGGGAGAGTGCTTGGTAATGCTGGGATCGTTAAGAAAAACTCAATTTCATTGTCTTTAACCATTCCCAAAGTTGAGACCATTCGAGAAACAAGTTCACTCCGACACATTAACGTAACTGAAGCACTATCTTCATAGAATCGAACAAAACCGACGGGGTACTTCCCCGACAATGAACGTATTGCCTCACTACTCCTTTCCGAAATATTTATCCGCATTTCTTGATACGGAAAGTCAAAACCATCTTCAACTTCGCTTATATTCGACTCGTAGTAAAGAAATGACGATATAGGTTCGTCTTCAATACTACCATCTAAGGTCTCATTCATGCCTGCAATAACTGGTGTTAGTTGCAACCAAAAACACTCGCTGTCCTTTATTTCTTCATATGATAGAGCTTGATTCATATTCATTACTCTCTTGTGATGCTTAACACCCCAAACACCGGCGCAGCTTGTCTGCGTCCGTGTACTTTAACTTGGTAATACTCCGATTTTCTAGCTCCCTTTAACACATGAATAGAAAAATAGGGGCAAATCGTACCTTAGTTTTTTGAGCAACTGCACGTCCCAAACACGTTTTGGGGCAGCTTTGAGTTGCGCTGCCCTACTAGTTGTGTGGCAGCTTACAGGCTCCGTATCCAAAGGTTCAGGTTCAGCATCCGTTCTAGAGCCTCGGTTTGTCATGAAATCACCTGAAACACTTTCAACATCAGCAAAGGACAACCAATTGAAACTGCTGGTAGCGGTGCAAGAAAAACCTACACAGACCTAAAAATTTTTTGATCTTATTCAACTACATTGATGAAAATGCTGAAATCACTCTCTGCTTAAACGCTCCAAGTCGCAGCTCATCAAACGCCGCTAAAGCCGCGTATTGATTGCTTATACCGCCTGTGCCACTTCCCCAAGATACATTTGTACTTTGGGTGCTTTGCGATTCAAGCAACAACCTCTCATCATTCAAATGATTTCGTTGATATGATAGCTCAGACTCTATTGGTTTCCCCATATGCGCGTACAGACAAGACTCAGGAATATCATCCTCAATTCTCTCTGCAAACTGGATGAGGCTTTGCTCTGCAAACGTAAATAGCCAAGCTTGCTGAGGCGTTGAAGAGTTGATCCGAAGAATACGTCCTAACACCTGCCGGAAGTACAGCTCAGTTTTGACCGAACTCATGTGGCAACATACTTGAAGGCGCGGAATATCAGTCCCTTCGCTGATCATACCAACACTTACAATCCATTGGGCATCACTTTGTCGATAACGTTCTATTTCAGCTAAAGGCTCTTCATGTCGATAGGTAACAATTGAAACGGTTTGACCGAATTTTTGAGAGAGAATTTCTTTAATTGCTTGCGCGTGTTGAACTGAAGCTGCAACAACTAATCCACCGGCACTAGGTGAGTCAAGTCGTATTTGGGCTAACCGTTCACACCCTAAACCAAGTAGATACTCCATGGCCTCTTGGTTATGTATAACACTCTGGTAAGACACTTTCGTTTGCTTCAGCATCTCTAAGATTGATGAAAAGGATTCCATCTTCTCACTGCTACTAACAGACAAGTGTTCATTATCGATCAATACGATTTTAGGTGCTCTACAAACACCATCATCGATAGCTTGTTTTAGAGTGTATTGATAGTCAACAAGGAGTTGCCCGTCTGGATCGCTGTATTCACCCAATACAATCGGTAAAGAGTCTGAGCGCCACGGTGTTCCTGAAAGCGCGAGTGTATAAGTAGCAAGCCCTTGTATCTTTGTGAGAACTTGTTGACCCCAGATGTTCGCATTTTCAACCTCAGAACCAGAGCAGTGATGAATCTCATCAAATACGACAAAGACCCTATGGCTTCTCAATGTTTGCCAAAACTCTACATTAAGGAACTGGATAGACTGGTAAGTTAGGGATTGCCCAATTGCTCCCATACCACCGTTAAACGTACAACCAAGGATTGAAGAAAATGTTTTTTTAATGCCATCAGACACCGTCAAAGATGGCGAGAAACATAATATAAGATCTACCATATCGTTTTGCAGTAGCCTTGATGCGATATTCGCGGCAAGAACTGTTTTACCAGCGCCAGGAGTGGCTTGGCAAAAGAAGTGGGAGTGATTCATTGTGTATTTTTCTAAAGCTTTGTCTGAGCATTCACTTTGCCATTTTCTTAGCATGGCCCACTACCTGTACTCAGAGTATTCAGAACGGTTGTCAAAGCATTTATTTTACCGAGCAATAAAGCAGCCCGTTCCTTAGCTTGCTGATGAATCGGAGCGAGTCTTTTTTCTAGGTTAGGGAATCGAGATACTATCGACTGGTACTCATCCATCTCTCCAAGTACGATTTCAAGTTCGCCTTTATACTCATTACGCTCGTTGAGCAGAATGGAATAATCTTGGTCAGTAGTTTCGTGGTTTATTCCTGATTGATGATTTAACACTCTATAGTCAGATTGTTCTTTAAATTGTTCCGTTTGAAAGTAACGTTTGTTTCGCCCTGTGCCCTCATATCGTAACCAGTTTTTCTGTTCAAAGTTAAAAATTGCTCGATACACCTTTTTTCGAGCTTCAGTAGAGTCAGAACCACTATCTTCGAGTGCTAACCACAGATCTCTAGCTTCTAGCACGGTGAACCCATCTAACCCATGTTCAATCAATAACTTGTGCATGATCGCACTGATTCTTCGAGAACGTCTCATTTTCTAAAATCATACTCACCAAAAACTAAGGATTGCTTAGTATACAGAAATTGGTAAAACTAAGAAAATCTTAGTTACCTTGAGATCGTATGTATGAATAGTCAGTGTCGTTCATTAGCCCAATCCCAGAGCGCCTCAAAGAAGCGCGTAAAAAAGCAAAGCTCTCCCAAAAAGCCTTGGGAGTGCGTATAGGTATGGATGAAAGCTCTGCAAGCCCAAGAATGAATCAGTACGAAAAGGGCAAGCATACACCCGATATAGGGACACTTAAGGCATTAGCAGATGAACTGGGTGTGCCTTTGAGCTACTTTTTTTGTGAAGATGAGATTTCTGCTGAGCTAGCTATGAACCTGAATAAGCTCTCTGAAACGGATAAGCAGAAGGTTCTTGAGATGACAGCTCGATTGATTGATGAATCGAGTGAAGATAGCAGTTCGAAAGCTCGTTAAGCGGTTCCAATGGTAACACCGGCTCTGTTTGCAGATTAAGAGTTATTTGCTGTTTAGGTAATCTAGCAGTGATCGTTCTGGCACGTCTCTGGACATTTTCGGTTTAGAAACAGCAGTCAACAAACAGCAGTTAACAATGGATAACTTCTACTAGCATTTTGAGTTCATCCAAACAGTTTGGATTTATAGAAATACGATTATAAGGTCATGTTATTTAATCAGTTATTGTATTATTAAACTGGTTCATTATTTACCTTGAAATCACTACACATTTGTCTAGTAGAGTGTGGCAGTCCAGAGGAAAAACAACCCAAACTATGACTTTGTATACATGAAGCTTAAGAGGTCACAAACTCACTTTGGACAGGCGTGTTATCAGTGTCTGCTTCTTTCTGTGATCACCAAAGGGCGTATGTTTGGTCTGGGACAATGATGATCGATGGCATTGGATTACTTAAAGTCTCTGGCTAAGCATATTATATGCTCATGACCTGTAACCTGTGTTGTCACCATGACAAATAGGCGTATTGAAAGTACGTACTGAAAGTATGATTTCTTTCTTTGCTTGCAGGCTAAAAAAGTAAGAGATTCTTCTTAACAGCATGTTTTTATTGATAATAACTTGGGTTATTTGGTTTTAAATGAATTTTTTAACAATATATTCTATTCACTTTCAGTATCTTCTATCCTACATTTAGAAAACACTACGATTTTTATTTTTTCATGATTCATGAAAAATTCAATTTAGTGAACTGAAGATGAAAAGAATCCATAGCATAAGCAATATTGCTGGTTTTCAGCCAGATTTAAACCCTGTCTATGAGTTTGGAGACAAGGGGAAGCAACAACTACATATAACAGTCAATGGCCAACCGATAGTTTTTAATGTCTTCCTTGCTCAGATACATCGTAAAGAAAGTATTGAAAGCTATTTAAAAAAACGTCCGAAAGCTAATGATATCCTTTTTTGTAATCATCTTACCGACTACCTAAGGCAGTTATGCCACGAATCAAGAATCAATTATGCCGACGATTCTGGAAATGCCAGAATATCAACTGATAGCATATACATATCTATCGAAGGGAGACCTCAGAGAGGACAAGATAAACCAAGCCAGTTTATGTCTATCGGTATCATGAAGTGCTTATTTGCTTTTTTTTCTGAAAAGGGACTTATCAATGAGACCTATGCGAATATTGCACCTAAGGCTGATATTTCGGTTGGTATGGTAGCAAAGGCTATGAAGTATCTTGTTGAAAACAATCATATAGCAAAGAGTAAACGCCAAAGAAGATTTTTAAATGAGCCTGTACTGCAATATGAATGGTTAAACAATTATGGTCACATTCTAGCTCGAAATCATCAAATAACGACCTATCCCCCTCTTACTGACTGGAAAGATATCTCATTGCAACCTGGAGATGTCTGGGGCGGAGAGGTTGCCGCCGCTCAACTTACAAAATACAACCGTCCTTATGAGATTTTACTATTTAGTCGACATCAACCGATTAAGTACCCTATCGGGCATAGAGAATTACCACCGCTCAAAGTGGTGAAGCCATTTTGGGGTGCAACTTTAACGATAGGCAAACCAGCGTTGGCGTTACTTACGATAGCAGAGTTGCTACTATCTAAAGATGGACGGAATAGAGAACTGGCTTATCTAATCAATGATAAACACCTAAAGTTGAATCAGTTACCTTTGTGAATACTGTTTTTACGAAGTTCACCACTGACTTTCATAAACAATGGGTGAGTAATTTAAATCTATATACAGAGATAAGTTGCTATGATTGACCCATAATTTACCGACTCTAAAGGAATTCGATCTACCAGACGTTCCTTGGAAGGTCGTGGACCCATCATCTTTACCTCCAGCTACTCTTTCTGCATTCGATACATTTATGAGCGGAGCTAGCGTTCCTCATAGGGTATTCGTTTATAGTCATGATTATTCTCGTTTCTGCATGCTCGTTCGCCGAGGGGATATAACGTGAGTCTAGCGATAGAGTTAATTAATGCGGTGGACTGCCCCCAGTATCCTTGACAGTTTTCAGCCTCATTTTGAGGCTGATTCAAACGCCTCTGGGCTGACTCCTCCGAGGTGAGTATGTCGCCTAGTTCGATTGTAGAATAATTCGATGTAGTCAAACACATCAGCACGGGCCATTTCTCGTGTTTTGTAGATCCTCTTCTTAATTTTTTCCTTCTTCAGGCTACTAAAAAACGATTCTGCAACAGCATTATCCCAGCAATTTCCTCGGCGACTCATACTCGGAATTAAATGATGCTTCTGGCAAAATTTTTGCCAGTCTCCACTACTGTATTGTGAGCCTTGATCTGAATGTATGATGACGTTTCCCTCGGGCCGACGTCGCCATACCGCCATAAGAAGGGCATCAAGAACAATGTCTTTAGCTAATGTTGGCTTCATCGACCAACCGATAACTTTTCGTGAGTAGAGATCGATGACGACGGCTAGATAAAGCCAGCCTTGCCAGGTCCGAATGTAGGTAATATCAGTTACCCACGATTTATCAGGAGCACTGACCTCAAACTGTCGGTTTAAATGATTGGGCATAATGATTGAGGGACGACCATAACCATAATTTCGGTGTTTCTTATAGCCACGTATCGCTCTTATACCGTTATTTTTCATAATCTTAAGCACTCGATTAGGCCCACAACATTCGCCGAGTTCTTTAAGATCTAGAGTAATTCTCCGATAGCCGTATATTCCGTAGCTGGCATCGTAAGAGCTACGGATCAACTCGAGTAGTCGCCGATCTTCAATAGCGCTTTGTGATTCTGGTTCATGCAGCCATGCATAATAGCCTGCTCTTGCTAGCCGCAACACACGACACATCGTCATGATTTTAAACATCTCAGAGTGCGCTAGAATAAACTGATACTTTACTCTGGCAGGCTTGCAAAGTATCTCGCGGCCTTTTTTAAAATATCTCGCTCTTCTTCAGTCTGCTTTAAAAGCCCCTTAAGCCGGAGTATTTCTTTTTTCGCTTCTAATAATTCATTTTCATCTTTAGGGCGAGATAGTGGTTGAGCTGCTTTGATCCATTTATAAATGCTGTGTTGCGATACGCCTAAACGATTAGATACATCTGCAGCAGAATAGCCGCGTTCTAACACCAATTTTACTGCTTCATCTTTAAATTCTGGGGTATATCTTTGTCCACTCATAAGTAATTCTCCTATGCAAAAAGAATAGGCGAAATTTGTCTAGGAGATCGGTGGCGGTCCAGGTCTAACTAAAAGGTGTCTATTAAGTCGGTGGCTATTCAAAGATGACTTTGCAGACATCGGAAAATGTAAGTCAAATTACGTTCGAGCACGATTAGACTGCACCGTAATTACCAGCAATCCTCTTTAGCGGAAAATTCCAAGACTTCGTAGGTTGATATGCAGACTGCCGTTCAGTTAATTAGAATCAGTTTAATTAATCGACAAGGATAAACTAAACAACAGAAATGGAGGCCATATAGAAATTGCTACTCCGTACCACTACAGGCCTTGATATTTGCTAATTCATTCCATTTTAACAAATGGGTCATTACAACAAAGGCATAACGCATCTAAAGAAACGGAAGGCTAAATAGCCTCCCGTTATAACTATAAACTTTTCGTCAACAGTACTTTGAAAAGACTAAGCTTCTACTGAAACACTTTCAACGCGTCCATTTGAGTGAGGCTCTTCTTTAATAAAGCCTTCGTGTAAGCGGTAGTAACGTCGATAAATAATACCGCTGATGATCATCATGATTGCAGGCAAACCAATCATCATAAATTCAAGCCCCATAATCGTGCTTTCTGATTGTTCAACGTTTGGTACATAGCCAACAATCGATAGACCGACACCAACAATGAAACCACCAGCTGCACCCGCGAATTTCACCAGCATGGTTTGTACTGAGAAAATAACACTTTCACTACGACGGCCTGTTTTGTGCTCACCATAGTCAACGACGTCAGCCAGCATTACCGTTTGCAGTGCGTTTGCAATGCCCACACCAAACTTAATCGCAGCACCAGCCATACCAATCATGAGCGCATTCGCTGGAGCAACAAAACCCATAACGAGCAGTAGTACACAAGAAACAACAGGAAAACCACATGCGATTAGCCATAAGTTTTTACGAGGAAGAGCCGCTGCGATACGAGGAAATAAGAATACACCAGCAACTTCAGCCACACCTGCTACCATCATGTATACAGGGAATAATTCAGCATCACCCAACGCGTAAGAGAAGTAGTAAATGGCAAAGCCACCAACCAACAGGTTTGCGATTTGGAACGACAGAACCGTACCGATAAGTGCTTTTAACTGGTCGTTTTTACCAATAATTGCCAGCACATCTTTGAAGTTAAATTTTTCTACAGTATTTGCGTTTGTCGGTGCTGCTTTCTCTTTTACGTTACGCGCAATCAGGAATGCACTCATAACAAACAGTACCGCAATCAGCATTGCCACATTAAAGAAGCCATCGCCTTGGTTACCGTTACCTAACTCACCCACAATGTGCAAGCCATAAGTACCTGTGATGAACCATGCAAGGCTAGCGAACAGACGAGGCCAAACGACTAACTTCTCACGCTCCTCGCGAGAGCTAGATAGCGCTGGAATCATTGACCAGTACGGAATGTCCATGATGGTGTAGGTTAGCCCCCACAAGATGTAAGCCGCCGCGGCATAGATATACAGTGCCGTACCTTCAAACATGTGAGTACTGAAAAGACCAACCAACACAACCGCGTTTAATAGCGTGCCGATCACAATCCATGGACGGAATTTTCCGAATCGAGAACGAGTGTTATCAACGATCACCCCCATCATCGGGTCAGTGACGGCATCAATGATACGAGCCGCCAGGAAGATGGTACCAACAAATGCAGCAGACAAACCTGCGACATCAGTAAAGTAAAACATTAAGAAGATATAGATAGGCGCACAGGCAAAGTCTTTACCAAGTGCACCAAGACCGTATGAGGCCTTGGTTTGTAGAGTGATTTTATCAGACATAATCGTTCCTTAGTGCCGTACAGCTATGCATTCCCCTAACTAGAATTCATAACGTCGACGTCTTTTATTTATATTTCGATGGTCATGTTACTCACACGCCTGTCGCCTTACTGTGATCCATTACCACTTTATGGAAACGTTTACAGTCAGTTTTTCAAAATGAGACATCGGACAATATTTTCGTCTATTTGTACGTCCAGAACATATAAACATTCATTAATTTTCAACAACTTAAAAATAAGTCAATTCGAACAACTTCTTGAATACGTTTTAAAAAGCACGCAAAAAACCGCACAAACATTACGTCTGTACGGCTTGGATAAACAAAGCTGGAATTAATTAAGATCTAGTTTTATGGTGCTATTCGCAGACCCGTTCAAATTTCACCAACATCGCCGTTTCAGCATCTAAAATAGGCATGGTTAATCCCACTTCGGCACACCAATCACCGGAGAGTTCGCAATCAGACTCTGTCCATGGAGGCTGATAATTAACGATATCATCGTAATTCGAAGGCTTATCTAACACAGAGACGCGATATACCCCCACAGGATCCAACCCAGGAACTCGTAAATGGCCACTGAGTGAATTGGTCGGCATAGCAAGCTGAGCGATCATTACCACGGCCTCGGATTGATCCTCTGAAACAACCGCATGGATTTGATGCGCTTTATCATCCGTTGGTACACGCCATGTTCTGCCACTGTGTAGCAACGGACGCAATACTTTGTGTAGCCTGATGTAACGCTCAAACCCCTGCTTTTCTTGTTGTTCTTCTTTCACTGGATCGAGCTCGATACCCATGTGACCAAACAGAGCGGTTAGCCCGCGAAATTCAATACTGTGACGACGACGCGTACTGTGACAATGACTGGCTCCGATATGGCTTCCCATCACTTCAGGTGGGAAGAAGTAGCTCATACCGCGTTGAATGCTTTGACGTTCAAGCGCGTCATTGTTGTCTGAAGCCCAGAAACGATGGGTACGCTTTAGTACTTCATAATCAATACGGCCGCCACCAGCCGCACAAGATTCGATCTCAACTTGTGGATGTTTTTCACGTACTTTATCCACTAACTCATAGTAGCGTCGAGTTTGATTGTGCGCTGCCGCTCGACCAAGGTGACCAGGCTGAACAACTTCACGGTTCATATCCCACTTAATGTAAGCAATGTTGTAAGTCGACAGGAAGTGATCCAATCTTTCGAACAAGAAGTTAAAGGCGTCATCATTTTGCAGGTTAATCACATACTGATTGCGACCTGTCGGCTGATCGTATCCATCTACTGCAAGTAACCAGTCTGGATGCGTGCGGTACAAGTCAGAATCTTTGTTGATCATTTCTGGCTCGAACCACAAACCAAACTCCATACCCAGTACATTTACGTGGTCAACAATCGGTTGCAAACCATTTGGATACTTGGATTCACATAAGAACCAATCCCCTAACCCTGCTTTGTCGCCATTGCGACCTTTGAACCAGCCGTCATCAATAATGAATCGCTCTACCCCCATTTCTGCCGATTGAGTGGCCATCGACATGATGTATTGCGGATCATGGTCGAAGTAAATACCTTCCCATGTATTCAAGTGAATCGGACGAGGCTTGTCGCTAAAGTTGCTTGGCAAAATCGCATCGCGAACGTGAGAATGGAAGTGATGGCTCATGCCATTCAAACCTGCACTGCTGTGGCTTGCGTACAGCCAAGGCGTAGTCACGCTTTCACCTTCTTCCAGCGCTACTTCACCCGGTAGATAAATCACCTCTGCCTGCATGTAGCGGCGTCCATCAGCTTTCACATCCGCGCGCAATCTGTGGTTTCCACTCCAGGCAAAGTGGAATCCCCATACGTCACCATTCATTTCATCAAAGTGAGCCGTACCAGCAACAAGTGCAGGGTAATGCTCATGAGAGGTACGACCGCGGCGGTTTTCTTGTTGGTAACCGCCTTGAGTTAAAGGTTGACGGACAGTCTGGAACTCATGTACCCAGCGTCCATAATACGTCATCAACTCATTTGCTCTCGCTGGCAACGGAAGTGTATTAGCAAGACGATTGACATGATACGTCCCCGCTTTGATGTTGGTTAGCGTGTGACGGGTCTTGACCACATCATGCTCATCCATCTGCAAAATGGTCTTTAAGCGCAGGCCAGCAATAGCGTCTTCACTCTCGATAGCAATGCAGTTTTTACCCTGTTCGATTCGGGTAATAACAAATACGGGTGCCCAATCCTGCCCATCGCGATGGCCTTCCACTCCAGGGCTACTGAACACTCCGCGACCAAGCTCAGGATTCAGAGTCATGGATACGTCTTTGTCTAAACGCCCATAAGGCACCGGACGTTGTAAAGTGACACGATAACCTTCTAGGTCACCATTTACTTTCTGTCCCCAATGCAGGATCTCCGCATACTCACCCAACTCTACGATCAGTTGAGTCTCTTTACCTGCTAGCTCAATCAGCGTTTTGTCCGTCATCTTGTCTTACCTTGAAACTGAAATTTACGTCGCATCATAATGAAACGAACAAAATAATCTGTGAGCCAACCCCAAATCATGGAAACGTTTACAGATAAATTTTTCATACTGATGCGAGCGTCATTTGGCCTAATACCCTCTTATATTTAACTCAAATCAGAAAGAGAATATAAGATTTTATTGTTGTGAAATCGGACAGGGAAATACAATAACTAATTGTAATTAAAGAAAAAAAACCATAAAACTTACAAACAAATATGCAAATAAGCCTAAAGACCACGCAGTTAAACCTTCAAACTCTTGCAGTGATCAAGCGACACTCGTATTCTTAATGCTTCGAGATTCATAATGAAGTGTCTCTCTTGGGTCCTAACTTTATATCCCAGCTTGACGATTCAGCATGTAACTGCGTGCATTGTGCCCGCGAACGCTTGTTGTTTATACTTCCTTGTCTCACATGCCCAATTGAGTTCAGTTGGGCTCTCTTTCATCCTATTACACTCACCAACCCCCTTCCTGACAACCCAAGCAAAATACGCCCTCAACCCGTAAACGATTCCACATAAAACACGTCAAAACCCCATTAAACCAAGCCAATAAAGCGATCTAAATCACACAAAATCACAAACAAGCCCTGTTCAGAACAAAAATGCCAACCTCATCATGAAAACGTTTCCAGAGTTTCATTACACTGCTCGCGAGTTAGGACTCAAATAAAAAAAATAAATCC
Source organism: Vibrio sp. EA2 (assembly GCF_033042495.1). Taxonomy (NCBI): domain Bacteria; kingdom Pseudomonadati; phylum Pseudomonadota; class Gammaproteobacteria; order Vibrionales; family Vibrionaceae; genus Vibrio; species Vibrio sp. EA2. The sequence goes on from NZ_JAWLID010000024.1 coordinate 17,468, forward strand.
ATAAATAAAAATAGAATGGAGACACTTCATGAAACAAAAGACGCTTGTAAGAGTGCTTGGGTTAACCCTTGCCTTAGCACCGCTTGCTAGTATGGCTGCAGTGGAAAACGTGACTTACTTTGGCTACGCCAAATGGGGCAATATCTACACCGATAACGACGAACACAACGATGGTAAAGGCGAACGTAACGACGTGATTCGCGCAGGCCAAGGTTATGGTAACTACCGTTTGGGTAACGAACTGAATTGGTGGGAAGCGGGTGTAAAAGCTGACGTATGGCAGCAAGGTGATGCGTACTTTGATACCACTCTTTACTTGGGCAGTGGCGAAAGCTGGGGTGACGTGAGTGTGATCCAAATGTGGTCAGCCGGTTACGGACTGTTTGACGGCCAAGCTGACGCTTCCATCTGGGCGGGTGAACGTTTCTACCGCCGTCATGAAGTGCACATGATCGACATTAAATACTGGGATACCTCAAGCACTGGTATCGGTATTGAAAACTGGGATCTCGGTTTTGCCAAAGGCCATTTTGCCTGGATGGCGCCAAATTCGAGTGCAGATGGACGTAGTTTACACAATCTGGATGCACGCTTGAGTGGCATCGAATTAAGCAACAGCGCGGATCTTACCGTTGGTCTGAATTATGTCTTCACCCAAAACTCAAGCTACGACGTAAGTGACATCACCACCTCTGGCGCCATGCTCTCTGCCCTTTATCGTCAAGCCTGGAACTATGGTTCAAACACATTTGCATTCCAATACGGCACTGACGCGCTTGCGGGCGGTTTAATGAGTGCGGAAGGCGGTTCTAATCGTAAATACAGCACTGGTGTCGAACATGATGGTTACAGCTGGCGCATTTTTAACTCTGGTGATCTGAACGTCAACGAAGATTTCCAAGTGATGTATTCCATCGCCTACCAAGACAATAACCTGGATAACAGCGAAGGCGAAAAGTGGTTTAGCGTAGGTACGCGACCTCAATACAGCTGGACAGAATATATGGCGACTGCACTGGAAGTGGGTTACGAGTCAGTAGAAGCACAAAACGGTGCTGGCACAAACGATATGTACAAAGTCACGCTAGCGCAGATGTTCCAGGCTGGCAAAGGGGTTTGGGCTCGTCCATCTCTGCGTTTATTCGCAACATACTCAGAAAAAACCGATGAATGGAGCCGCGGCGGTGACGTTTATGGCGACTCACAAAGCATAAGCAAGAGCGACGTAGATGAAGTGACATTCGGCTTTAACGTCGAAACATGGTGGTAATGCACCAAAGCTACTATTTTTGAACGCAATGGGGTGAGAGATTTACTCACCCCATAAAAGGACAAAACCGATGAAACTAAAACCGTTGGCAACTCTATTCATAGCACTGTCTCTTGGCGCATGCAGTAGCTTACCAGAGCAAGCCTTTAATACTGACTTGAACACGCAGGCGTGCTGCTCAACACTAGACACGTTACCTCTGACGGCATTGTCGACACCTTTCCACCAGCAAGTGGTTATGGACGCCAATTTGCCAACATTGAGTATCGCGGTTTTATCGGGTTCAGAAACCGCTTCATCACAAGCACTTCCTGTAACGAGCTACCGAATTACAGCGGATACGCCTTTTTCGCTGTTAGTTCGATCTTATATTGATAACAATGCACTCTTTGCTGCGAACATTCGCATTTATGATGGTAATTGGCAGCTAATTTCCAGCTATTCAGCTGAAACTTTCGACTACCGAACGACAGGAATGCGTGGATTAGAACGTATTGAGAGAGTCGTCACTATCAATCCACAACTTAATGGCGCGAAATACATTGTTATCGCGTCAGATAATGCCCTGTTTGGTAAAGAATTAACCCGCATTCATCCCGAACAAGTCTACGCAGATTCACAAAATATTATTGGCAATAAGCAATTGCCTCTCACGGCGGAATACCAACCGTTTGGCGTGATTGACGTAACCACCAGTGCGTCAGACAACAATGCGGTACTGACACTCTTGGCAGAACTCGGCAAGAAGAATCCTGATACCCAACCACAAATGTCAGTACCACAAGCGACATCAACAGAGTCACCACAGGTATGGTCCTACTATCGGGAACAAATTGATTCGGCTCTAGAAGTGAACAACGTAAAACAAGCAGCAGAAATCGCCAATAAAGCCGAAGAACAAGGCATGAGCCAAGCAAAAGACTATCTCGTACAGCAGTTAGCTAAATAGCTCATTATAAAAGCAAAGATTTATTCATTACGAATTCAATTAACGTAGTGAAACAAGATTAGAAATAAAAAATTAAGTAGGAAACATGATGGCATTTTCAGATATTATTCAACGACGCGATTGGGAAAACCCACAATCAGTGAACATTCACTGCCTGAAAGCACATAGCCCGCTTTCTAGCTATCGCAATATTGACCATGCCCGTGACGATATTCATGCTCAGCGACATTCACTCAATGGTCAGTGGAAGTTTAAGCTGTTCGAAGCGCCAGAGCAGGTCGACGGAGAGTTTATTGAAGCGCACTTCAATGATACCCACTGGGATGAAATTACTGTTCCTTCAAACTGGCAGATGCAAGGTTACGACAAGCCTATTTATGCCAACGTCAAATATCCATTTGAGGTGAACCCTCCGTTTGTACCAGCAGACAACCCAACCGGATGTTACCGCACAACGATTTCTGTTACTGAAGAAGAACTTACAAATACACAACGCATCATTTTTGACGGCGTTAACTCAGCTTTCCATTTATGGTGTAACGGTAAATGGGTTGGCTACAGCCAAGATAGCCGCCTTCCAGCTGAATTCGACCTAACACCTCATCTGATCGCAGGAGAGAATGCT
>NZ_JAWLID010000024.1:20391-22137 GCF_033042495.1 Vibrio sp. EA2
CGATGTGACTTTATTATCTAAACCACAACACTGTATTGAAGATGTGTTCATCACTCCGGATCTGGACGCCTGCTATCGCGATGGTTCTTTGTCTGTCGTGACCCATATTTCAGCGCCAGACACATACCAAGTTCAGGTTCAGTTATTTGATGGCGAGCAAGCCGTCACGAAACCTCGTATCGACACGCCAAATAATCGCCGGATTGACGAGCGCGGTTCATGGAATGACGTTGTGTTTCAAACCCTGCACGTTAATGATCCGCAAAAGTGGACAGCAGAAACACCAAACCTATATCGCCTTGTTGTCTCTCTACTGGACGAAAACGGCACACATCAGGAAAGCGAAGCCTATCAGGTAGGTTTCCGTAAAGTTGAGATCACCGATGGGCAACTGAAGTTAAATGGTCAACCACTGTTGATTCGCGGCGTGAACCGCCATGAACATCACCCAGAGCTCGGACATGTGATGACCGAGGAAGACATGGTTCGCGACATCTGTTTAATGAAACAGCATAACTTTAATGCGGTACGTACTTCCCACTACCCGAACCACCCTCGTTGGTACGAGTTGTGTGACCAATACGGCTTATATGTATGTGATGAAGCAAACATTGAGACTCATGGCATGCAGCCGATGAACCGTCTGTCGAGCGATCCTCAGTGGGCAAACGCCTACATGAGCCGCTACACGCAAATGGTCATGCGCGATAAAAACCACGCATCTATCATTATCTGGTCTTTGGGTAATGAATCTGGTCATGGCAGCAACCATAACGCCATGTACGCTTGGTCTAAGCACTACGACCCATCACGTCCTATCCAGTACGAAGGTGGCGGCTCAAATACTACGGCTACCGACATCATTGCGCCAATGTATGCACGTGTTAATACGGTAATCGAAGACGAAGCGGTACCTAAGTGGCCGATCAAAAAATGGATTTCATTACCAAATGAAACACGTCCTCTTATCTTGTGTGAATACGCTCATGCGATGGGCAACAGTTTAGGTAGCTTTAACGAATACTGGGATGCTTTCCGCGAGTTTCCTCGCCTACAAGGCGGCTTCATCTGGGATTGGGTAGACCAAGGCTTGAGTCAATGGGATGAAAATGGCAAGCACTTCTGGGCATACGGCGGTGACTTCGGCGATGAAATTAATGACCGCCAGTTTTGTATTAACGGGCTGATATTCCCTGATCGCACCGTGCATCCAACATTAGAAGAAGCAAAATATTGCCAGCGCATGATCACAGTATCTCTCCAAGAGCAAACAAAAGAGCGTTGTAATCTGCTAGTCAACAATGAAAACCTTTTCCGCTCCACAGATAATGAACAGCTGAACTGGTCACTATTGGAAGACGGCAAAGTGATTAAGTCTGGCTCAGCACAGCTTGATATCGAAGCCAATAGCCAAGCCCTGTTGGAAATCGAACTAAGCTTCGAACCAAAAGCAGGCGCTGTGTATCACTTAAACACGGACATTACCTTAATCAAAGAGACACCATGGTCTCCTGCGGGTCATGTTTGCGCGACAGAACAATTTTCTGTGCGTAACTACGCGGGTCTGGTGATACCTAAACTGGAACCCAAACTAATTCCGTCTTTGATTCAACAAGATAACGCAATTTTGGTGGTTAGCTTAGACGAGAAGTATCAATGGCGCTGGGATCGCCACACTGGCTTACTGGTTGATTGGCAAGTAGAAGGCAAAGCGCAGATGCTGGCAGCGCCGCAAGACAACTTCTT
>NZ_JAWLID010000024.1:22175-26575 GCF_033042495.1 Vibrio sp. EA2
TTGACAACGTCGATCCTAACGCTTGGATATGCCGATGGGACATGGCTGGTATTGGTCAGTGGGAACGTGAATGTGTCTCCTGCCAAAGCGAGACACTTGAGCAGGCCGTACAAGTGACCTCTATCTATGCCTACCACTTCAATGGAGACGTGCAGGCTATCACAACCTGGGTTCATACCCTAAACAATGATGGCAAAATGCAACTGGACGTGGAGGTTAAACTAGCGGATAACTTACCGCCTATGCCACGTATTGGTTTGGAAATGCAATTGCCACTACAAGAGCAAAATACCACGGTAACGTGGCAAGGTTTAGGTCCGTTTGAGAACTATCCGGATCGTTTAGCTGCTGCGCGATTCGGTCTTCATACTCAAACATTGGACCAAATGCACACACCTTATATTTTTCCTACCGACAGTGGCTTGCGCTGTGGTACCCGGAATTTAGAAATTAACGAGCTGATCATTTCTGGTGATTTTCAGTTTAGCGTTAGCCAATATGCACAGCACGCTTTGGCAGAAGCGAAGCACACCAATGAAATAGACAAAGAAGAACAGGTTTATCTGCGCCTGGATCATAAACATATGGGTGTAGGTGGTGATGACTCTTGGAGCCCGAGTGTACATAAGGAGTTCCAGCTTACAGACAATCACTATGCATACCGAGTATCGTTTCAGCCCGCTTAATAAGCCGATCTAGACCCTTTATCGTGTCAATCCCCAAACTCTGGTTTGGGGATTTTTTATTCAAATCACCCCGTAATCAGTACAAAACCTTTAAACACCGTCACTATTCTTATCTCACTAATTGAGTTCCTACTGCCTTCATAGTTAAATAGCTGAAATTAAAGATTCTGAGTTCCCTATGGCTACCATTAAAGACGTCGCAAAAGAAGCCGGTGTTTCGATTGCTACCGCATCACGCGTTATAAATAACGCCCCTCACACCAGTGAAGCTGCCATTGTTGCAGTGAAAGAAGCAATGGAAAAACTGGGTTATCGTCCGAATGCCAATGCTCGAGCTTTGGTCAGTAAATCTTCGAATGCGATTGGTGTGTTAGTCAACGACGTTTCCGCCCCTTTCTTTGGCACGATGGTTAAAGCCATCGATACCATCGCTAGTGAACAAGAAAAACAACTTCTCATCGGCAGTGGCTATCACGATGCGACCAAAGAGCGGAACGCAATAAACTTGCTGATTAACAGCCAATGTGAGTCTTTAGTCGTTCACAGTAAAGGGATGAGCGACTCAGAGCTCTGCAAGTTAGCAAAGGAAATTCCGGGTATGGTGTTAATCAACCGTATTGTTCCGGAGATTGCCTCTCGCTGTATTGCATTAGATAACCGTAAAGGCTCTTACATCGCTACCGAGCATTTGATTCGTAATGGTCACAGGCATATCGGCTACATTTGCTCCAGTCACGATATTGAAGATGCTCGCGACAGACGAGAAGGTTATCTGGACGCTCTGCGTGACAATGGCCTCGAAATCCGTGAAGAATATATTGAATATGGTGAACCCGATGAAACCGGTGGTGAACAAGCCATGGTGAATCTAGTGGCGAAGAACCTTCCAATCACTGCCGTCGCTACCTACAACGATTACATGGCTGCAGGCTGTATGACTCTGCTACAAGAGAATGGCATTCGCATCCCCGAAGATATGTCTGTAATTGGTTTCGATGATGGTCACATCGCACGTTACATATATCCTCGCCTTACGACTATCCGTTACCCGATTCAGGTTATGGCAAACGAAGCTGTAAAGCTTTCGCTGAAGTTAATCAACAAGGAATCCATAGAAAGTACAGAATTTAAACTGTTTATACCAATATTAGTGAAGCGCTCTTCTGTAAGCTGCATAGAGAGCTAATATCACCGAGCAATTTCATCAATGTTGATCACTCTTTTTCGTACTTATCTCTACTTAACATGACCTCATATACCTGAAAAGTGATCAAGATTTACTTTTCACCGACACTATAATGTAAACGCTACCACAACATTAGCTATTTAAAATATAAGTGATAAAATCCAAAGCTTACAACCCAAACCTACTGGTTAATTTAAGTTGTTACATAACGGGGTTTCATACTTCCAGTTAAAATTTTTAACCACTAAAGGTTCTATATGGCAACGATTAAGGATGTGGCGAAAGAAGCACGAGTTTCGGTCGCAACCGTTTCACGTGTGTTAAACAAGTCACCTAAAGCAAGTCAATCATCAATCGATGCTGTGACCAAAGCGATGGGCAAGTTAGGCTACCGACCCAATGCAGCAGCCCGTGCACTGGTAAGCCAAAGCACTGATACGATGGGTGTGTTAGTCAGTGATGTGTCCGACCCATTCTTCGGTACACTGGTCAAATCAGTCGATAACGTCGCGCGTGAAAATGGCAAACATATCCTTATTGGTAACGGTTACCACAATCCTGAAGATGAGCGCCAAGCCCTGGAATTGCTAATCAATAGTCGTTGTGATGCAATCGTCATCCACTCCAAAGGACTGTCTGATAAAGAACTGATTGGTTACGCCAAAGAGGTAAAAAGCATGGTGCTGATCAATCGGAATATTCCCGAGTTAGCCAATCGTTGTATTTCCCTTGATAACCGCAAAGGCGCATTCTTAGCAACGGAATATTTGATTCGTCACGGGCATCGAAAAATAGCTTGTATCGCCTCAACTCAGGATATTGAAGATACAGATGAACGCCTGCAAGGTTATCTGGATGCACTAAAAGAACATGGCATTGAGCTATCAAAAAATTATATCGAGTACGGTGAGCCAAACAGTGATGGCGGTGAAGTTGCGATGACGAATCTGTTAACCAAATCTTTGGAGATGACTGGCGTTGTCGCCTACAACGACTATATGGCAGCGGGTGCGTTGTCAGCATTAGATCAAAACGGCATTGAAGTACCCAGTAAGATATCGATGGTGGGGTTTGATGATGGCTTAATTGCACGCTTTGTTCATCCTCGCCTCACCACAGTTCGCTATCCAATCGAGATGATGGCTGAACGTGCTGCTCGCTTAGCTTTAGCACTGTCACGTGATGAACAGGTTGAAGATGAAACTATTATTTTCAGCCCAACATTAGTGCGCAGAAATTCTGTTGAGCGTTGTTGATTGTCTATATCTAATTAGCTACGAATCAAAAAAGGTGGGCATAGAGCCCACCAAAAATGCTATCTAAAATTCAAACTGATACACGGTTCGATGCTGATAGCAATCCCCTGAGCTCAACGTCCCCATGTTGAGTCCCCATTCTGGTTTATTTGGTCCATCAGGAAAGTATTGCGTTTCCAATGCAAGGCCGTCATAAAGCGCGTAAGTTTTGCTTGCGCCCGGCGCACCTGCTAAAAAGTTTCCTGAATAGAACTGGATGGCTGGTTTAGTGGTTTTGACCTTCATCACCACATCTTCTTTCGGTGCAATAAGAACCGCGGCAACAGACACACAATCGGTCACTTCAGGCTTGAACACAAAGGCGTGATCGTAGCCACCCGCGTTTTTCTGATCCTGCTCGCTAAGAAATGCCTGGCCAATAAGTTTTGGCTCAGTGAAATCAAAACTGGTACCAGAGACAGGTTTTTGTTCACCCGTAGGAATTAAACCCGCATCCGTTGGCAAGTAATGCTCTGCACTAAGCTGCAACGTATGGTCCAAACTTTTCGCGTAGCTCGCCTCGCCCGCCAAGTTAAAGTAAGCGTGGTTAGTTAAATTCACCGGAGAGGTTTTATCGGTATTCGCTTCATAGGCAATAACGAGTTCATTTTCATCGGTTAACGTGTATGTGACTTTGACATCGAGATTGCCAGGATAACCTTGGTCACCATCAGGCGATCGAAGCGTAAAAACAACTTGTCGATCACTTTGTTCCGCAATCTTCCAGCGGCGTTTATCGAACCCATCTAAGCCACCGTGGAGCGAGTTTTCACCATTATTAACACCAAGTTGATAATGCTCTCCATCGATCGCAAATTGACCGTTTGCAATACGGTTGGCAAAACGACCGACGATAGCACCAAAATAGGCGTCTTGCTTCATGTGTTCTGCCATACTTGGCGAGCGCAATAGCACTTCACGGTGTTCACCATCTAACGGCAACGTGCAACTCAACCAAGTCGCACCAATATCCATAAACGATGCCGTCATACCATTCGCATTAGTAAGGTGGAGCAGATTCGCCGCTTGACCGTCAAACGATGGCGTTTGCATCATCGCTTGTTCTAATTGTTCAAAATATGCTTTCATCGCCTGCCCTTACAACGCTTCAACCAGACCAGCTCCATCTTTGGCTTTGCACACATAAATCGACGCTTTTAAACCTGTCGCAGCTTGATATTTAGCTTCTACCGTCGATTTCACCTTATCCACCAATGCAGGTGGAACGAGAGA
>NZ_JAWLID010000024.1:27127-27464 GCF_033042495.1 Vibrio sp. EA2
ATTTAATGCGATTTCCGCCTGGCTTATTTCCAGGTTGAAGAGCACTTTGAACGTCTGACCAATCACGACTTCCAGTGCCGCTGATGAGCTCAACCCCGCACCTTGAGGAACATTGCCGCTGACAGAGATATCAGCACCGGTAAACTGGTAGCCACGAGCCAACAGACACTTCACGACACCGCGAATGTAGTTCGCCCACATTTTGTCTTCCTGGAATGTGATTTCTTGAGTGATATCGAATTCATCAATCGCGTTGGCGTAATCAACCGATATTACGCGTACTAAGTTGTCTTCACGCTTTGCTGCCGCAACAACTGTTTGATAGTTGATTGCACAT
>NZ_JAWLID010000024.1:27526-27768 GCF_033042495.1 Vibrio sp. EA2
TTGGATAATGTGGCTTGGCGCATAGCCCAACACGTTCTCAAAAGACGCTTTCACATTTTGGATTAAATCAGACATAGGGACGTACTCTTAAAACTTAAAGTTAATGTTGGGATAACGCGCTGAGCCTAACTTTTTATCTATATCGTCGCGCTATCCCGTTGTTCGTTATCAGCCTAAATTTGAGGGCTTATTGTTCTTTGTAGTGCAAGTCACTAAGATCACGTAGACGCTGCGCAGCTTGC
>NZ_JAWLID010000024.1:27983-29227 GCF_033042495.1 Vibrio sp. EA2
AATTGCTACCGCCAAGTCGTCACGCTGCTCATTGTTTAACTCACTCATACGGCGGATGTGTGTTTTCGGTAACAGCATGGTTTCGAATGGCCACGCCGCCCAGTAAGGGACAACCGCCAACCAATACTCGGTTTCAACGACGACACGGGAGCCATCTTTTAGCTCAGCTTGTACGTAATCCACCAGCAGATTGCTACCGTGTTCCTGGTAGTAAGCCTTTAGGTTTTGCTCTTTGCGTTCAATCTCATTTGGTAAGAAACTGTTCGCCCAGATTTGACCGTGTGGGTGAGGCTGAGAACAGCCCATGGTTTCACCCTTATTCTCAAACGCTTGGACCCAAACATACTCTTTACCTAGCTCTTCAATTTGCTCGTTCCACGTATCAATCACGCCACGGATTTTGTCTACCGGTAGTTCAGGTAAGGTTTTGCTGTGGTCAGGAGAGAAACAAATCACTCGGCTCAAACCACGTACACCTTGGGTTTTGAATAGTGGGTTGTCTGATTCTGGCGCATCTGGTGAGTCCACCATCAGAGCAGCGAAATCGTTATTAAACACGTACGTGCCCTGATAATCTGGGTTAACATCGCCAGAGATACGCTCATTTGTCGGACACAGGAAACATTTCTCATCGTAGCTTGGTAGCTCATCAATCGCCGCTTTCTCATCCGCCCCACTCCAAGGACGTTTTGCACGGTGTGGTGACACTAAAATCCATTGACCCGTTAGTGGGTTGTAACGGCGGTGTGGGTGATCCACTGGGTTAAATTCAACGTTCGACATTTTACTTACTCAACTTATTCTTCTTACTAGTCCGACGCACTGCACCGGATGAAAATTAGTAACCTTGTGGGTTGTTAGATTGCCAATTCCAAGTATCGGCCGTCATTTCAGCAACGCTGCGTGTTGCTTTCCAACCAAGCTCACGCTCTGCCTTGTCTGTGCTCGCCCAACATTCGGCGATATCACCTGGACGACGCGGGCACAATTCGTAAGGCACAGGTTTACCGCAGGCGGCACCGAAAGCTTCCACCATTTCAAGTACGCTAGAACCTTTACCAGTCCCTAGATTGTATGTGTGCAAGCCCGCTTTCTGCCCCACAGCTTTCAGTGCCGCAATGTGGCCATCAGCCAGATCCATTACATGGACGTAATCACGCACACCTGTACCGTCCGGCGTTGGGTAGTCGTTACCAAATACGGAGAGCTTTTCACGACGACCAACCGCGACTTGTGCAATAAAC
>NZ_JAWLID010000024.1:29309-33382 GCF_033042495.1 Vibrio sp. EA2
GTAAAGTGATGCTCCAATCGCTTTCAGCATTGAATAAATCACTCAAACACGCTTCCACCATGTATTTACTACGACCGTATGGGTTAGTGGTTGCACCTGTTGGTGAGTCTTCTGTGATCGGAACGATTTCTGGATCGCCGTAGACGGTTGCAGAGGAACTGAATACGATGCTCTTCACACCCGCTTTACGCATACTACGCGCCAACACCAATGAGCCATTGACATTGTTATCGTAATATTCCAATGGCTTGACGACTGACTCACCTACCGCTTTCAGACCTGCAAAGTGAATGACCGCTTGGATATCATGCTCAGCGAATACCGAATTCAAAAACGCTTCATCACGAATATCGCCTTGATAAAAAGTTGGCTGTTTGCCAGTTAGCGCTTCAATACGGCTCAATACTTCTGTGTTGGCGTTACACAAGTTATCGACAATGATGGGCTCCATGCCCGCCTCAATCATCTGAACGCATGTGTGACTGCCGATGTAACCCATACCACCTGTGACAAGTACTCTCACTTTTGCTTCTCCGCTGTTGCTGCTTCCTGCTCGGTACCGGACCTGATGCTCACTGAGCCTGCGTTATTCACACCAAGTCGATACGCCCAATTCTTCAATGGTTAAAAGTCTATCAACCAACACCGATTCAGGTCCGTGATCAAACTCAAACTAGTGTAAACGTTACCATAAAATAAAAAGAAAAATTTTAAGTTTTTTGTAAAAAAAATGGGCACAACCAGGCTAATTCACGAGAATTCAACAGTAATCACACGCAAATGACAAAATATAACTTACATAGCATCCAAAAATCGCCACGAATATTGTAATCGTTACCACTAGGGTTAACTGTCTGAAACTGCCAAGTGTCGTTTGAAGCAACTACTCGGAGCACCGCTGACTCTTCGTAGTTACAACGCACAAGTTGTGGGGACGTCACGATTAACGTGTTAAAAAACTTACAAGGCTAGGTATGCTCGAAACTCAGTATATTGTTTAAAAACAGGCTATTTAGATACCATTACTCTTAAACTAAATTCGGCAACGAAGTCAGTAGCCTATGAGGCAGCTATAATCGGCGGCCTCTTTCCACTTCTTGCGAGATCCATATTGTTTCTGGTGATCCAAGGCAATTCCTACCAGTTCCATTCAGGAACAGACCAACAACGTTTGTCGGAGGACAATAAACTTTGATCGGAAACGTGCCTTTTCAAGCGATTCGTAGGCTATAAAAAGCTAAAGTTTGATCATTTTTAAGGAGCATTGCTACCAGAATCACTGTGGAAATGACAATAAAGTCTGATCAATCTCTAGCAAGCTTCTGGACAGAGCCTTCTTAGGGTAATCACTTAAATTAGAAAACTACGGATAACTTTTATAGTAATTATGTTGGGTGTTGATTTGTTTTCTACTCTCCCAAGTATTTGTCAGCTTTCTCCTGCCAGCCTTCAACGGAAGATTTCGTATCTTCAAAGACTTTGAGGAGGTCAACAGAGACAAAGAAGCCTACATCGCCTCCTGAGCGCCACGTAGCGCCTAATGAGTATTGGTTTTCGATATGAACCATAACTCCATGCCCAAAGTCTTGTGTGCCTGCCCTATCGCTGTACGTTGATATGGCAGAGATGCCACACGCTATGCCCCAAAAGCATTCCTCCCACCAGTTGATGCCGGCCCACTCTAGAGTCAGTGCTGCTTTAAATTGACTACCATCGTCTGCATCAGGTACATACTCCATCGCTGCCCAAGGATGTAGCCAGAAAAATTGTACAGATGGGGGCTCAGTGTAACTATCACTGCTCAGCTCCTTTCTAAGAAAAAAAGCAGTGGAGGCTTGTTCCCAGAAATACTGATAACGAGCATCACTGTGGTACTTCGCCCATCGTTTCTCAAGAGCTATAGCGGCCTTTGAAAATGCTAACGCCGTCTCTGACTTAAGCTGTTGACTCGAGCTATTAATGGCCGTTGTCCAGGTATTGAGATAAATGTCACACGCATTATTATTAACAGAGGTGCATTGAAGTTGTTTGGCGCACTGGGCATCTGCTTCAGGTTTAAGGGTGAAAACTGAAGTTTCAGCAGAGTCCGCGACAGCAAAAGTAATACTTCCCTTAGAGTCGTCCTCTTCATTGGGTGTGTAGTAGGCTTTGGGTACCGCCATTTTGTTCTCTCGGGCTTTGGTGAGAGTGATGGCTATGAACGTAGAAGCTTCATTGGTTAAGGTAGGTTCAGGTTTTTCCTCAGACTTTTCTATCATTAGAATTTCATCAAGTTCGCGTGAAGAGGTAATTAAACTGTCTCTCCAAATCGAATAGTTCTCTAAGAATCGTTCTTTGCTATATGCGCCATTATTGGACAGCCGCTTAGACAGTTTTGTAAGGTCATCCTGCATTTCAGCCCAATACTTATCATGTTTGATAGGCGAGCAGTTAGGGAGCTTCTCATTTGCAAATGTTAGGCAAGGGAGTAACGCTAGTGAGAGTAAAAGTGATCGTTTCATGAGAACTTCCTCCACTTTTTAGGGATGCTTCCGAGGAACTCCGAACCTACTTTGATGAGGTCGACGAAATCTGAGATAGAGTCAGCATTATCAACGAGGTCTATGATCTTCTGAGCTTCTTTGTTGAGGCTGGGTAATTCTGCGGTTGGTGGTTCGGTCGGGATGCCCGAGCCTGTTGGCATCGTAATTCGGAGGAATTTATGGCTGACACATGGATTGATGATGTACTCGTATAGGCTGTGTGGGTTGATGGTCTTGTAGAAGTCCTTAGTTTCAATGTCATCAACATAGGCTGCATGTGATTTGTTGCGATTCCATGCTTTGGGTGGTTCGAACGGGACGGCTTTGCCGATGATGTCATATTTGTGGCAAACGTTGAAATACTTGAGTGTGCAGCCTGTGTTATCAGCTTTTGGTCTCACAATGGACTTGTGTGGGTTAACATTAGTTTTTAGTGGATTGTAGTCGTAAAAGAGTTGGGAGGTGTTGGCGAACATCCAGATGCTGTCCAACTTATGGATATCAGGAAAGAGTCTAGTTTGGATAAAGGATTTCTTGTCCGCATTTTTATTGTCAGCATCGAACTGGTTTTTGATACCTGTGCCATACGCTTTTGCAAGGGTGTCGTGGGCGCCAGCGGTACCCATCGAGTGGGTTATTACATGGATTTTTCTAGAGGGATTAAAGCCTATTTTTTCGCTCAATTTGCCGATAATTCGAGCTCGAACTTCGGTGGTTCTCACACCAGCGTAGAAGAGGATGTCAAGGATGTGGGTGTTGAAGGTATTATCTTCAGATACTTTGGCCAACTTATCGAACAGGTCTGTGCCACCTAAATTACTGTCTTTGATAATGTCCAGAATAGCGTTGCTGTTATCCGCGATCTTTTTACGTTCCTTTTCGAATATATCGTCATAGACAACGGGGATAACGTCCACATAGTCTTCGTACTTCATCCCTTTCAGGTCGTCATACCGACCAAGCGCTTCATTGGCCGCATCTATAACGGTTTTTTTGAGGTTTGCCTCAGTGTGCTCTCCAATTCCATGTACAACCAAAACAATCGATTTGCTCATAAAAACATCCTTATTGTTCAGTACTTGACCAAGATAGAGTAGAACATGCCTAAGGCATTTGCCTTGCGTAGCGCGTATTTTCATGAAGGTCATCGGGTAATAACATCGATCACAAGGCATAGAACAAAAGTGGAAGATGCGAAGAGAAATGCTCACCCCGAAATATATAACCAAGTGTTTAGATATACCTAAAGTAAAGTGCTAACGGCTAACTTTTGGACACTTCCATGAAATCACAGACCATCACCAAGGCGCTAGAGTAACTTACTGCCTCTTTGAGGTGCTGTTCGGTCCACTATTTTGAAAAAATCTAGAAAATATCGAGGTTTCTCAGACCTTAGAATTTTGGATCATTTTAGCCAACGCATGCACCCGTTCTCATTGTCCCATGCAGATGGTTACTTCGTTTTAACCATCCATACTAGGGCCTGTTGATCTTTGCTGTACATTTTATCTTCAGCAATACATCGGTAGCCACATTAGCATGAATGCCAGC